>NZ_VRYE01000074.1 GCF_008041835.1 Ectopseudomonas mendocina | reverse complement strand
GCAGTTCAGCACCGACAGCAACATAGCCGGATGGTAGGCAGCGCTGCCACGGCCCGCATAGACGCTCTCCAGCTTCGACAGATCCAGGCCCTCTACGACCTCCACCACGTAGCGCGCCAAATGTGACTCGGGCAGCCAGTCCTGCACCGACGGCGGGAGCAAGTAGTCGATTTCGCGGTTTATCGGTCGAAAGCGGCTCATACAGTCAGGTTCCAGGAGCGATGCGCAATTCTACCGGCGAGGGGAAAAGTCCGACAGGCTGCTAGGCCGCAAGGCCTTGCCTCAAGGCCGGATGGACAACAATCTGGTTGTCAGGCGCTCTGTGTGGCTGCTTCGGTCAGGCGTGCGATGGCGTCGTCCAACTCGTCCAGCGCGCGTTGGGCTTCGGGGTCATCCTGCTTGAGCAGGGTTTCGCTGCGCTGGCAGGCCAGGCGCAGTTGCGGTACGCCACAGTAGCGCGTGGCGCCGTGCAGGCGATGAACCCGTTCGATCAGTGCGCTGCGCTCGCCGGCATCGCGTGCCTGGCGGATGGCCTGGCGGTCGCCGGGCAGGCCGGCCAGTAGCATGCTCAGCATATCGGCCGCCAGATCGGCCTTGCCGGCCGCCAGGCGCAGGCCTTCTTCTGCATCCAGTATCCGGGCTTGTGCGTCCGCGGGTGCATGTGGGGTGATGCGGGGGCTTGGCTGGTTGCGCAGGTTGAGCCCCGTCCATTTGAGTACCACCTGGGCCAGTTGCCGCTCGTTGATCGGCTTGGTCAGGTAGTCATCCATGCCGCTGTGCAGCAGCGCACGCTTCTCGTTGGCCAGGGCATGGGCGGTGAGGGCGATGATCGGTGTGGCGCTGCGCCCCTGTTCGCTCTCCCACTGGCGAATCGTTTCGGTGGCCTGGCGGCCATCCATGCCGGGCATTTGTACATCCATGAACACCAGATCGAAGCTGCCCTGCCGGACGGCTTCTATCGCTGCGTAGCCGCTGTCCACGGCCGTGACCTGGGCGCCGAGATCATCCAGCAGGGTCTGTACCAGCAGCAGGTTGGCCGGATTGTCATCGACGCAGAGTATCTGTGGTCGGCGTGTGTCGCTGACGGCGACTGGCTCGGCGCTCGTGCGTGGCGGGTTGACCAATTCGACCAGCGCCTTGTGCAGTTTGCGCGTGCAGGCGGGCTTGGCTTGCAGTTGCGTGTAAGCGTCGGGCAGGCGTTCGTGGAACAGCGCCAGTTCGGTGGTCGGGCACAGCACCAGCGCCTTGCAGTCGACTCGGTCGAGTTCGCGGATCAGTTGGCCCAGGGCCTCGGGGGACAGCTCGTTGGCGGTGATCCCCAGTACGGCCAGTTGCAGTGGCCGTTCGAGGTCGTGCTGGGTTTTCACGGCTTCGACGAGCCGGGCGTGATCGATGAAGCTTTCCACCTCCAGGCCGCAGTCCTCGAGCAGGTGAGTCAGTGCCTGGCGCGCCAGCTCGTGATTTTCCAGAATGGCGACGCGGCGCCCTTGCAGCGCCGTGCGCGGCAGGTCTTCGGCATCGTCGCGGGCTTTGGGCAAGGTCAGGGTGACCCAGAATTCCGAACCTTCGCCCGGCGTGCTGTCGACGCCAATCTCGCCGCCCATCTGCTCGATCAGGCGCTTGGAAATCACCAGCCCCAGGCCGGTACCTCCTGCCTGGCGGCTGAGGGAGTTGTCTGCCTGGCTGAAGGCCTGGAACAGGGCGCGCAGGTCTTCTTCCGAGAGGCCCACGCCGGTATCCATCACGCTGATGCGCAGTTGTGCGCTGTCGGCGCGTTCGTCCTCGAGCATGGCGCGCATGACGATGGTACCCGCGCGGGTGAATTTGATCGCATTGCTGACCAGGTTGGTCAGCACCTGTTTCAGGCGCAACGGGTCGCCGCGCAGCGCCAGTGGCGTGTCGCGGTAGATCAGACTGACCAGCTCCAGCTGCTTCTCGTGGGCAGCTGGGGCGAGCATGGTCAGGGTGTCCTGCAGCAGGTCGCGCAGGTTGAACGGAATGCTCTCCAGTACCAGCTTGCCGGCCTCGATCTTGGAGAAGTCGAGTACCTCGTTGATGATGCCGAGCAGGTTGTCGGCAGAGTTTTCGATGGTGGCCAGGTAGTCGCGCTGGCGTGGGCTGAGCTCGCTTTTCTGCAGCAGGTTGGTGAAGCCGAGAATGCCGTTGAGCGGGGTGCGAATTTCGTGGCTCATGTTGGCCAGGAATTCGGACTTGATACGGCTGGCCTCCAGCGCCTCCTTGCGTGCGAAGTCGAGTTCGATGTTCTGGATTTCGATGGTTTCCAGGTTCTGCCGCACGTCCTCGGTGGCTTGTTCGATGCTGTGCTGCAGCTCTTCCTGGGCGTTCTGCAGCGATTCGGCCATGCGGTTGATACCGGCTGCCAGTTCGTCCATTTCATGGCTGCCCAGCGGCGGCAGGCGGGTTTGCAGGTGGCCGTCCTTGAGCTGGGCAACCCCCGCTTTGATTTCGCGCAAGGGGGCAATGATGCTGCGGCTCATGCGCAGGGCGAGCATGGCTGTCAGGGCCAGGCCGCCGATGATCAGCAGCAGGCTGGCGAACAGGCTGCGGTAGCCGCTGAGCAGCGTACCCTGGTGCGAGAGCTCCAGCTCGACCCAGCCGAGCAACTGGAAGTTGGCTTCATCGGCCTGATCGTCGCTTAGCGCCAGATATTGGTCATAGACCGGTAGCAGAAAGCGCGTGGCGTCCTGGCCGCTGATGCGGTTGAGGCTCGGTTGGCTGGCCGGTGACGGGTTTAGCATGCTCGGGCCGGCATAAGCCAGCGGCGTGCGTTCGGGTGTGAGCAAGGCCACCGCACGTACATCTGGGTGCTCCAGCGCCTGCCGGGCTATGCGCTCGAGTTTGCTCACATCCTGTTGGTGCAGGGCCGGAGCGGTCAGGGGTGCCAGGTGTTCGACCAGCATCTCGCCGCGTTGCAGCAGCTGCGTCTGCAGGCCCGAGAGCTGTACCCATGTGAAATAGCCGCCCAGCACCAGCGCCAGCAAGCTGGTGGGCAGCAGGGTGAGCAGCAGTACACGGCCTCTGATGCTGAGATCCTTGAACACGACCTTCCTCCTTATCACATGCCGGCAGTGTAGCGATTCGGCGCGCTGGAATCTTTAGGTGAGCGATTGTCGTTTAATAGGTAGAATTGTTCTCATTATGCCTTCTGGTTCCTGGCCATGCTGACCTCCACCCGCACCCCGGCTCGCATTCTTGCCGTCGAAGACGATCCACTGCTTGCCTGCCATCTGCAATCGCACCTGATGGGCTGTGGGTTCGATGTAACCCTCAGGCATGACGGCAGCGAAGGCCTGCAACTGGCTGAGCGTGAGGATTTCGATCTGATTCTGATGGATATCCTGCTGCCGGGAATCAGTGGTCTGGAGGCTCTGCAGCGGCTGCGCCGGCAACGCAGTGTGCCGGTCTTGCTGATGTCGGCTCTGGGTGACGAGCAGAACCGCATCGCCGGTTTCAATCAGGGTGCCGATGACTACCTGCCCAAGCCCTTCAGCCTTGGTGAGTTGAGCGTACGGGTGGAAGCCATTCTGCGCCGTGTCGCCTATGAGCGTCGTGAGCCTCAGCCAGGTTCGGAGGGCAATGGCCTGTAGTTCGACGAAGGGCGCAGCGATGTCGCCTTTCGTGGCCACTGGGTTGGTCTGACGCCCAGCGAATACCGGGTGCTGGAGCTGCTCTGGCGGCATAAGGACGAGGCGCTGAGCAAACCCTTCCTTTATCAGCAGGCGCTGCGCAGGGCTTACGCCCAGCACGATCGCAGCCTGGACATGCACGTCAGTCATATCCGCCGCAAGCTGCAGGCCGTTGGTCACGAGGCCACGCGCGTCGATACCGTGTGGGGCAAGGGCTACGTGCTGGTGCAGGCCGGCGCATGAGCCTGCCCGGAAGACACTCGCTGCTATGGCGCCTGGCTGGTGCACTGGCGCTGTTCTGTCTGTTGCTGGTCAGCCTGCATGTGGATATTGGTCGCGGGCTGATCGACGCGACGTCCTACCTATCTGACTCTACCCGGCAGACGCTCAAGGGCTATGCCCAGGAGGCGGAAACCAGCTGGCGTGAGGAGGGGGCTCCTGGCGTCGATGCGTTCCTCAAACGTTTGCAGGAGCGTGAGCAGGTATGGGCCGTGGTCGTCGATCAGCACAAGGATTCGCTGTCCTCGCAGCCCCTGAGTGCAGAGCAGGAGCAGCGCCTGGATTTCGTCCGCAGGCTGGATTTCGCCGTGGGGCGGCCGGGCAGTACGCCGACCTTCTATATTCCCTTCGTCGACAGCGATGCCAGGCTGGTGATGGAGCTGCCGCAGCGCCTGAACCCACGCAATTACAACGAGCTTTGGGAGCTGCTGCTGCAGCGCGTACTACCGGCGATTCTGGCGGTGGTATTAGCGCTGCTGCTTTACCGCCTGCTGATCGCGCCGCTGGCGATTCTACGACGTCAGGCCGCGGCACTCAGCGCTGGCGACCTGTCCGCCCGGCTCGGGCCGCAGGTGACACGACGCAAGGATGAGCTGGGGGAGCTTGCGCGCACCTTCGACCACATGGCCGAGCGTCTGGATCGCACCGTAGCCTTTCAGCGCCAACTGCTGCGTGATCTGTCCCATGAGCTGCGCACGCCGCTGGCCCGTCTGCGCGTGGCCGGGGAGAGCGAACAGGACGGCGAGGCGCTGCGTCAGCGTCTGGCGCGCGAGGTCGCGGGCATGGAAAAACTGGTTGGCGATGCCCTGGAACTGGTCTGGCTGGATACCGAACGCCCCAGCCTGCCGCTGGAGGAGGTCGACGTCGGTCGGCTCTGGGATGTCATCAGGGAGAATGCCGGCTTCGAGACCGGCTGGGCCATCGAACGCATGCCCTGCGAGCTGCCCCACGACTGCCGTGTGCTGGGCAATCTCAACGGTCTGGCTCAAGCGCTGGAGAATATCCTGCGCAATGCCATCCGCCACTCGCCGGCGGACGGCGTGGTGCACCTGAGCGGCCGGCGCGAAGGCGGGCAGTGGGTGTTGTGGATCGAAGACCAGGGGCCCGGCGTTGCCGAGAGTGAGCTGGAAAACATCTTCCGGCCTTTTACCCGGCTCAGTGACGCGCGCCCCGGGGGTGACGGCTTCGGCCTCGGGCTGGCCATCGCGCGCAGCATGATTGCCACGCAAGGCGGTCATCTGTGGGCGGAGAACGCCCGGCCAGGGCTAAGGCTCAAGCTGCGACTGCCCTGTGCGTAGCCCATTGCATGGCTCCAAGGTCGCATGACCCCGGGGAGCGGTTGCTGGATCACGTCCTGCAACCGATCATGGCGTGATGAAGCGACGGGTTCGGCGTATCATGATGCCCCTTCGCGTCAGTCTGGATTCGAGCGACCCATGACCCTGCAATTTCCCACCATTGCCGACTGCATCGGCAATACCCCCCTGGTACGTCTGCAACGCCTTGGCGGCGACACCAGCAACACCCTGCTGGTCAAGCTGGAAGGTAACAACCCGGCCGGTTCGGTCAAGGACCGTCCAGCCCTGTCGATGATCAACCGCGCCGAGCTGCGTGGCGATATCCAGCCTGGCGATACCCTGATCGAAGCCACCAGTGGCAACACCGGCATTGCCCTGGCGATGGCGGCGGCGATCAAGGGCTACAAGATGATCCTGATCATGCCGGACAACTCCACCGCCGAACGCAAGTGGGCGATGACCGCCTACGGCGCCGAGTTGATCCTGGTGAGCAAGGAGGAAGGCATGGAAGGCGCCCGTGACCTGGCCGAGCGCCTGCAGGCCGAAGGGCGCGGCAAGGTGCTGGATCAGTTCGCCAACGGTGACAACCCCGAGGCGCACTACAACGGCACCGGCCCGGAAATCTGGCGCCAGACCGGCGGCAGCGTGACCCATTTCATCAGCTCCATGGGCACCACCGGCACCATCATGGGCACTTCGCGCTACCTCAAGGAGCAGAACCCGGCGATCCAGATCGTCGGCCTGCAACCGCAGGAAGGCGCGGCCATTCCCGGCATCCGCCGCTGGCCCGAGGAATACCTGCCGAAGATCTATCAGGCTGAACGGGTCGATCAGATCATCGACATGGGCCAGGCCGAGGCCGAGCACGTCATGCGCCGCCTGGCGCGTGAGGAAGGCATCTTCTGCGGCGTGTCCTCCGGAGGTTCGGTGGCCGGCATGCTGCGTTTGTCGCAGCAGGTGGAAAACGCGGTGCTGGTGGCGATCATCTGTGATCGCGGCGACCGCTACCTGTCCTCCGGCGTCTATCAAGAACCGGCGCACTGATGGCCAGACGCAGCTCCAACCTGCGCTTTCAGCCCAGCGGCGGCAGTCGTGCGGCGCAGGTTCCGGTCGGCAAGAAACAGAGGCTCGCCATCGAACGCCTGGCCGGTGACGGCCGTGCTATTGCCTTTGAAGGTGGGCGCACCTGGTTCGTCAGCGGTGCACTGGCTGGCGAGCAGGTCGAGGCACGTGTGCTCAGTGCTCGCAGCCAGACCGTCGAGGCGCGTGCCGAACGCATCATCGTCGCCAGCAGCGAACGGCGTACGCCGCCCTGCATTCACGCTGACCGCTGCGGCGGCTGCAACCTGCAGCACATGCCCCACGCCGAGCAACTGGCCCTGAAACAGCGCACGCTGGCCGAGCAATTGTCGCGCCTGGGTGGCGTGCAACCAGATGAGTGGGCTGCGCCGCTGGTTGGCCCCGAACTCAGTTACCGGCGCCGCGCGCGCATTGCCGTGCGCTGGGATACCAAGGCGCGGCAGCTGCAGGTCGGTTTCCGTGCCGAGGCCAGCCAGGACATCGTTGCCATTGACCAATGTCCGGTACTGGTACAGCCCTTGCAGCCCATTTTCAGCGCCTTGCCGGCCTTGCTGCGCAGTCTGGAAAAGCCACAGGCAGTCGGGCACGTGGAACTGTTCAGCGGTACTGCCGAAGCCTTGCTGCTGCGCCATACGGCAGCGTTTGCCGAGGCGGATCTGAGTCGCCTGCGCGCGTTCTGCAGCGAGCATGATGCGCAGCTGTGGCTGCAGGGTGAAGGGCCGCCACAGCCTGATGAGCCGAGCGCTGAGCTCGGCTTTGAGTTGCAACGCTGGCACTTGCAACTGGCCTATCGGCCGGGTGATTTCGTCCAGGTCAATGGTCTGGTCAACGCGGCCATGGTCGCTCAGGCGCTAGACTGGTTGGGCGTGCAGCCTGGCGAGAGGGTGCTGGATCTGTTCTGCGGTCTGGGCAATTTCGCCCTGCCGCTGGCGCGTCAGGCGGCTGAAGTGGTGGCTGTGGAAGGCGTCACCGCGATGGTGCAGCGGGCCGCTGACAACGCGCGCCACAACGGCTTGGACAATGCGCACTTTTATCGCGCCGACCTGTCCAAGCCGCTGGTCAACGAGACCTGGGCGCGTGGCGGTTTTGCCGCTGTGCTGCTCGATCCGCCGCGTGACGGCGCGCTGGAGGCGGTACGTGGGATGAGCGAGCTGGGCACGCGGCGCCTGGTCTATGTATCCTGCAACCCGACCACGCTGGCACGTGATGCAGCCGAGTTGCTGCGGCAGGGCTATCGCCTGCGCCGCGCCGGGATTCTCGACATGTTTGCGCAAACCGCGCATGTCGAGGCCATGGCTCTATTCGAGAAGCCCGAGACTTAGGTCTTGGGCCAAAGTGGTACGTTCGGTACCGCAGGGATGTGCAGGATGCGCATTCTTTCAGTTAATCCGACCGGCTCAGAGAAGGCCGGCGACTGCTCGGTGCCGCTCAGGCGCACCGTAGGGAAGGTAAGACGATGGTTCAGGTGAGAGCGCATCAGCCAGTCAACGACGACGGCAGCATTAATCTCGTGGCCTGGTTGGATCATGTCACTCGTGTCGATCCGGCGCTGGATCGCCAGGCATTGCAAGAGGCCTGCGAGTTCGCCCGTGACGCTGAGCAACAGGCCAACACCAGCGAGCATCACTGGAGCGAGGGCGCCTCGACATTCCGCGCCGGTCTCGACATTGCCGAGATTCTCGCCGATCTCAAACTCGATCAGGATTCGCTGGTTGCCGCGGTCATCTATCGCGGCGTGCGCGAGGGCAAGATCACCCTGGCCGCCGTGCAGCAGCGCTTCGGTGCGGTGGTGGCCAAGCTGATCGAAGGCGTGCTGCGGATGGCGGCGATCAGCGCCAGTATCAACCCGCGTGAATCGGTGGTGGTCGGCTCGCAGACGCAGGTGGAGAACCTGCGCAAGATGCTGGTGGCCATGGTCGATGACGTGCGCGTGGCGCTGATCAAGCTGGCCGAGCGTACCTGTGCGATTCGTGCGGTCAAAGAGGCCGACGAAGACAAGCGTCAGCGCGTGGCGCGCGAAGTATTCGACATCTATGCACCACTGGCTCACCGCCTGGGCATCGGCCATATCAAGTGGGAGCTGGAAGACCTGTCCTTCCGCTACCTGGAGCCGGATCAATACAAGCAGATCGCCAAGTTGCTGCACGAGCGTCGCCTCGACCGCGAGCAGTACATCAATGACGCCATGGCGAATCTGCGTCAGGAGTTGGAAGCCACCGGTATCAAGGCCGATATCAGCGGCCGGGCGAAACACATCTATTCGATCTGGCGCAAGATGCAGCGCAAGGGCCTGCAATTCAGCCAGATCTACGACGTGCGTGCGGTGCGTGTGCTGGTGCCAGAGGTGCGTGATTGCTACACCACTCTGGGCATCGTGCATACCCTGTGGCGGCACATTCCCAAGGAGTTCGACGACTACATCGCCAACCCCAAGGAGAACGGCTACCGCTCGCTGCACACCGCCGTGCTCGGGCCGGAAGGCAAGGTGCTGGAGGTGCAGATTCGCACCCACGCCATGCACGAAGAGGCCGAACTGGGCGTGTGCGCGCACTGGCGTTACAAGGGCACCGACGTCAAATCCGGCTCCAACCATTACGAAGAGAAGATTTCCTGGCTGCGTCAGGTCATCGAGTGGCACGAGGAGCTGGGCGATATCGGCGGCCTGGCCGAGCAACTGCGTGTGGATATCGAGCCGGATCGGGTCTACGTGTTCACCCCCGACGGCCACGCCATCGACCTGCCCAAGGGCGCCACACCGCTGGATTTCGCCTACCGCGTGCACACCGAGATCGGCCACAACTGCCGCGGCGCCAAGGTCAACGGGCGCATCGTGCCGCTGACCTACAGCCTGCAGACCGGCGAGCAGGTGGAAATCATCACCAGCAAGCAAGGCACTCCCAGTCGCGACTGGCTCAACCCCAACCTGGGCTATGTCACCACCAGCCGCGCGCGGGCGAAGATCGTCCACTGGTTCAAGTTGCAGGATCGCGACCAGAACGTCGCCGCCGGCAAGCAGCTGCTCGAACGCGAGCTGGCACGCATGGCTCTGGTCGGTGCGGACTTCGACAAGCTGGCCGAGAAGGCCAACCTGAAAACCGCCGAGGACCTGTTCGCTGCCCTGGGGGCCGGCGACGTGCGCCTGGCCCATGCGGTCAACCTGGCGCAGCAACTGCTCGAGCCTGAGCGCGGCAACGAGCAGCTGGAGCTGATCCCGCGCAAGGCGCAGGGGTTCAAGCCGGGCAAGCGCGGCGACATTCAGATCCAGGGCGTCGGCAACCTGCTGACGCAGATGGCCGGCTGCTGCCAGCCGCTGCCAGGGGACCCGATCGTCGGCTACATCACCCTCGGCCGTGGCGTCACCATTCACCGTCAGGATTGCCCAACGGCGCTGCAGCAGACTGCGCGCGAGCCGGAGCGGATGATCCAGGTGAGCTGGGGGCCCGTGCCGGTGCAGACCTACCCGGTGGAAATCGTCATCAAGGCCTACGACCGTTCCGGTCTGCTGCGTGACGTCACCCAGGTACTGCTCAACGAAAAACTCAACGTGCTGGCGGTCAACACCCGCTCGAACAAGGAGGACAACACCGCCTCCATGTCGATCACCGTGGAGATTCCCGGGCTCGATGCGCTCGGGCGTCTGCTGGCGCGCATCGGCCAGTTGCCCAATATCATCGAGGCGCGTCGTCACCGCGTCAGTTGAACGGCAAGCAATCGTAGCCCGGATGCAATCCGGGGGTGCGTGACGAAGCATTCCCGGATTGCATCCGGGCTACGTTTCCAAGGAGTTCCATGTACCAACTCGATGACCTGCTGCACCTGATGGCGCGCCTGCGTGACCCGCAACACGGCTGCCCGTGGGATCTCAAGCAAAGCTACGCGAGCATCGTGCCTTACACCCTGGAAGAGGCCTATGAGGTGGCCGACGCCATCGAGCGTGGCGACTTCGAGCATCTGCCGGGTGAGCTGGGCGACCTGCTGTTTCAAGTGGTCTATTACAGCCAGCTGGCGCAGGAGGAGGGGCGTTTCGATTTTGCCCGCGTGGTCGATGGCATCACTGCCAAGCTGATCCGGCGCCACCCACATGTCTTCCCTGATGGCGATCTGTACGGCGCGCCGGATGCGGCCAAGCTGGAGGAGGCTGCGGTCAAGCAGCGTTGGGAAGAGCTCAAGGCGCAGGAGCGCGCCGAAAAAGCCGCTGCACCTGAACAGCTGTCCCTGCTCGACGACGTACCCACTGCGTTGCCGGCGCTTGCGCGGGCGGCCAAGCTGCAGAAGCGTGCGGCCCAGGTCGGTTTCGACTGGCCCGAGGCACTGCCGGTGGTGGACAAGGTGCGCGAAGAGCTGGATAAAGTGCTCGAAGCCATGAGCGTGAACGACGCCGAGGCGGTGGCCGAGGAAATCGGCGATCTGCTGTTCGTCGTCAGCAACCTGGCACGGCACCTGAAGGTCGATCCTGAGGCTGCGCTACGGGCAGCCAATGGCAAGTTCGAGCGGCGCTTTCGCTTTATCGAACAGAGCGTGCGGGAGGCCGGGCGCAGCATGGAGGCTTGTTCGCTGGAGGAGCTGGACGCCCTCTGGGGCGAGGCGAAGAAGCAGGAAAAACAGGCTCCTGGCTAATGCCGATCAGATAAGGTTGTCAAGGCAGCCTTTCGTAGGAGCCCCGCCCCGGGGCGAAGCTTTTCAATTGCGCATCGCCCTGGTTCGCGGCGGGGCGCCGCTCCTACGCATTGGCAGCGTCGACGCTTGACTGACGGGCATAACGCAGCCTGGCTGCTGAATTGCTTTTCCCGAGGTGCATCCAGGCTGCGGGTTGGCTTCCGTGCTGGAGCCCAGGCGTCTTAGCCCTTATGCTGGGCATCTTTCATGGTGGTGCCGCTGGCGTCGCCTGGTCTGAATCAAGTGTGGGATCGTTAAGTTATGGGTCTTTCCCTGCGCGACCAGCTACTCAAAGCCGGTCTGGTCAATGAAAAGCAGGCCAAACAGGCCGGCAAGCAACAACAGAAGCAGCAGCGCCTGGCCAAGAAAGGCCAGGCCGAGCTGGACGACAGTGCCCGTCAGGCCGCACTGCTGGCTCAAGCCGAGAAGGCGGCACGCGATCAGGAGCTGAACCGCCAGCAGCAGGAAAAAGCCGAACAGAAAGCCCGTGCGGCGCAGATCAAACAACTGATCGAGCGTTCGCGCCTGCCCAAGCTTGATGGCGAGGATTACTACAACTTCGTCGACGACAAAAAGGTCAAGCGCCTGCCGGTCAACACGCTGGTGCGCAACAAACTGTCCAACGGCTGGCTGGCCATCGTGCGTCATGGCGGCGGCTATGAAATCATCCCGCGTGAGGCGGCAATGAAAATTCAGGAGCGCGATGCTTCGCGCATTGTCCTGCTCAATACCCATGTCGAAGAGCCGGATGCCGACGATCCTTACGCGGCCTATCAGATTCCCGATGATCTGATGTGGTAACGCTGCGTCACTGCACGCTCGCGTAGGCCGTCGCGTTCAGCAGCGATTACCGCTCAACAGCACCCGACCAAAGCTGGCGTCTGCATCCTGTGGGGTGATCGCCAGCAGGCGGTCCATGCGCAGACGCTGCTCCCCATCGCTCGTGCGTATCAAGAGAAACTCCTCCTTGGCCGTGGTTTGCGTGGTCAGGGCCTGGCCCAGCAGGTGAGAGCCGTCGACCAGCTCGATAGCCAACTGATAGCGGCGCATGCAGGCGATCTCCAGGTAGTCATAGAGGTCACAGGCAAGGGGTTGGTAGTCGTCCATCGAATCGTCCTCCTTACTTAAGCCTGGTCGAGAAGGTCTCGGCGATACAGTAATGAAAGTGCCGCAACTCGGTCCAGGCGTTGCGGCGTCTTCCTTTCAGGGTGAGCCTTACATCAGTGGCAGCGTGTAGCTGACGATAAGACGATTTTCGTCCAGGTCGTTGCCGAAGTTCGAACGCACCGTAGCGTTACGCCATTTGATACCCAGGTTCTTTAGCGGGCCCTCCTGAATCACATAGGTGATATCGGTATTGCGCTCCCATTCCTTGCCTTCGTCGCGGTTGGCACCCAGGTCGACATTGTCGCCCGAAATATAGCGCGTCATCAGGCTCAGCCCGGGTATCCCGAGACCAGCGAAGTTATAGTCGTAGCGTGCCTGCCAGGAGCGTTCGTCTTTGAAGGCGAAATCGCTGATCTGCACGAAGTTGACCAGGAAGGCGTCAGTACCATTGATGTAAGCGAAGCCGGTGTCGCCGCTCATCTTCTGGTAACCCAGGCCAAAGCTGTGGTAGCCCAGGCTGTAGGTGAACATGGCGCCGAGGGCTTTGTTGTCGACATTGCTGGTGCCGTCGTCGCTAGAGCGGGCAAAACGCAGATCGCTCTTGAGGGACTGTTTGTCACCCAGTGGCAGAACGTGCACGGCGCTTAGATAATGCTGCTTGTAGAAGTTGTCCAGCGCTCCGTAGTGGTAGCTGGTTGTCAGGCTGTCGTTCCACTTGTAATTCAGCCCGCCGAAGGTGAACTCGTCGCTGGTGGTGCCGCCGCGGTAGGTGATGTTGCGGGCGCCGCCGGCGCCGGTGTTGGCATTGCGGCTGTTGGTGACGAGCATGACCTCATGATCGGAGGAGTCGCGCTGGTTGACCCGGTTGAGCTGGCCCAGATCCAGGTTGAGGCCGCTGATCTCCGCTGAGTTCAACCAGCCGCCCTGGAAGCTTTGCGGCAGCAGGCGCGAGTCGTTGGCCATGACCACCGGTAGCTTGGGCATCAGGGTGCCGAGCTTGAGGGTGCTGTTGGAGATTTTGGCTTTGGCGGTCACGCCAAAGTCGCCGTAGCTGTCCTGCGCTTTGCCGGTCTCCCGGTCGAGTTGCAACAGGCCGGTGCCGCTGGTGCCGCGTCCGGAATCGAGGCGCAGACCCAGGGTGCCGATGGCATCCACGCCGAAGCCGACGGTGCCCTCGGTATAGCCGGACTCGTAACGCAGCAGGAAGCCCTGCGCCCATTCTTCGGACTTGCTGCGGTATTCGGTGGGCGTCTTGCCGGTGACTGCTGGTGGGTTGGGCTGGCCGAGATCCTGGCGAAAGTCCCTGTTCATATAGAAGTTGCGCAGTTCCAGCGTTGCTTTGCTGTCGCCGATGAAGTCAGCCTGTGCCAGGCTCGGTAGAGTCAGGCTGGCGCCCAGCGTGGCGAGGGCCACTGCGCGGGCGAGGGGAGTTTTGCTCATTATTGTTGTCTCCTCGTTGTTATTGGCAGGTCGGCCACGATGTGACCGACCAGTTATGGCGCGATGAAATAAAGCATCTGGCTCGCGAGTCGACTGTAAGACTTTAGTCTGGCGGGGGGCCGCGCTTTCGGGGTGGAGCTGTGCGTAGGCTCTAGCGCGTGGTTATCGCGTGTTTTCAGTGGGAGCGCCGGCGGTCAGAAAAAAATCGACTGCGGGTGATCAGGCTGAGAAAAATCGATAACCGTTGGTCGATAAAGGTTAAAGCTTGCCTGTGTGCGGCCGCTAAGGTCGGCAGATAACCTATTCAGGTACCCGGCCATGAATCCTCTGAACTCACTCAACTCCGCCGCTTCCCGTGCCGCGCAGGCCAGCCAGTCCCAGGCAGCGCGCAACACGGCAGTCGATGCTCAGGCCACGCTGGCCAATCGTCTTGCCGAGAAGCTGGGTGTGCCGCCGGGCTCGCTTTCCGCTGCGCGCGATGACTACACGCCTGAAAAGGTCGCCGGGCGGATTCTCGGTTTCATCGAGCGGCGCCTGCAGAGTGAGGCCGCTGCCGGCGCTGATCCGGCCAAACTGGACAAGCTGCTGACCCAGGCGCGCGATGGTGTAGAGAAGGGCTTTGCCGAGGCACGCAAGATTCTCGATGGCATGGGTGTGCTCAAAGGTCAGGTGGCGAGTGACGTCGACGACACCTACAAACGCATTCAGGACGGCCTGGGCGAGCTCGACAAGCGCTTCGGCAGTGCCGCTCCAAGCATTTCGGACGGGGTTGCCCTGGCCGGTTACAGCGAGCGTTTCAGTGCCCTGGCAGAGACCTTCGATCTGTCCGTCACCACCCGTGATGGCGACCGTCTGCGCATCTCCGTGGCACAGGCTTCGGCCAGTTGGTCGCAGAGCAGTTTTGCCGCCTCCAGCGATGGCAAGTCTGCGACCGTCGCCGCCAGCAGCCAGTCAGGCAGCATGCGCATCGGCGGTTGGCAAGTGCAGGTCGAGGGCGAGCTGGACGATTACGAGGTCAAGGCGCTGGAGAAGCTCTTCAGCCAGGTGCAGGAACTTTCCGACACGTTCTACGCCGGTGATCTGGCTGGTGCCTTCGATCGTGCCATGGCGCTGGATATGGATGCTGAACAGTTGGCATCGATGTCGCTGCGTTTGACCCAGACCAGCGTGCGGCAGGCCACTGACGCTTATGGCGCGGTAGCCGGGCAGGGGGTCAGTGCAGTGAATCCGGAGCTGCAGGAATATGCCCAGGGGCTGCTCGATGCGCTACGCACTGCCGGTGATCTGAGCCAGGATGCCGGTGGCCTGCTCAGGGATCTGCTCAAGGGCGGCTTCTCGCTCGATGAGCGTTTCGATCAGCCGCGTCTGGACAAGGCCGAGAGCCTCAACCGCAGTCTGCTTGACGGCCTGCAGTCTCTGCTTGCCAATCAGGCAGGCGCTGCCGCTGGCGCGAGCTGATTCATCGTGGTGCTAAACTGCGCGCCTTGCTCACAGTGAGGTGCGTGCATGACGCCTGAATGTCAACTTTTCGGAACCCTGGGTTGCCATCTCTGTGAGGTGGCGGAGGCGTTGTTGATGCCGTTCGTGGAGAACGGTCTGTTGGTCGAGTTGATCGACATTGCCGAGCACGAGGGCATGGTCGAGCAATACGGACTGCGTATTCCGGTGTTGCGCCGTTGCGATACGGGCAGCGAGCTGAATTGGCCGTTCGATGCCGAGCAGGTCGTTGAGTTTCTCAGTTGAAAACGTCTGAGATGATGAATCGCAGGCAATAAAAAACCGCCGTGACAGAGCGTGAGAAAACGCCCTGACCGTAGGCAAATCCAACGCCCCGACTGGTTCGGGGCGTTGGTGTTTTTGAAGGCTGGAAATGGAAGGCGGGATTTATCCCAACAGTTCGATCAACTGACGGGCACCCAGCACATCGATGGCTCGTTTCAGGTTGTAGGCGTTGACCGCCAGGGCCATTTCCGTCCGCGCTCCCCGCAGTCAAAGGACAAGAAATCGCCCGCGATGCGGCTTGGTTTGGCAAAAGGAACCGTTTCTTTCGAAGACATCACCTACTTCAAAAGAGACGAAAAACTACTAAGCCACTGATTTTAAAAGAAAATATAAAGAAAAATCCCGGCACTGATGGCCAGGATTTTTCAACACCTTAAGCGAACGGCTTGGCAAACCTGCGAGTTTTTTATTGCCTTGAGTCGATGCCGCCAGCGGCATCGAGTTGTGCCCGGCGCAGTGCCGGGCGCAACTGTCACTCTTCCATGGCGCCCATGGCGGTGGTGTTGAAACCGCCGTCGACGTACATGATTTCACCGCTGATGCCCGACGCCAGGTCGGAGCAGAGGAAGGCGCCGGCGTTGCCGACTTCCTCGATGGTGACGTTGCGGCGCAGCGGGGTCTGCTTCTCGTTGGCGGCCAGCATCTTGCGGAAGCTGGCGATGCCGCTGGCGGCCAGGGTGCGGATCGGGCCGGCGGAAATGGCGTTGACGCGGGTGCCTTCCGGGCCGAGGCTGCCGGCCAGGTAGCGCACACCGGCTTCCAGGCTGGCCTTGGCCATGCCCATGACGTTGTAGTTGGGCATGGTGCGCTCGGCGCCCAGGTAGGTGAGGGTGAGCAGGCTGCCGTTACGGCCTTTCATCATCTCGCGACCAGCCTTGGCCAGGGCAACGAAGCTATAGGCGCTGATGTCGTGGGCGATCTTGAAGCCTTCACGGGTGGTGACGTCGGTGAAGTCGCCATTGAGCTGGTCGCCCGGGGCGAAGCCGACCGAGTGGACGATGCAGTCCAGGCCGTCCCACTTCTTGCTCAGTGCGTCGAACACGGCGGCGATTTCCTCGTCGCTGGCCACATCGCAAGGGAAGCACAGGTCGGCGCTGGAGCCCCAGCCAGCGGCAAACTCTTCAACGCGGCCCTTGAGCTTCTCGTTCTGGTAGGTGAAGGCCAGCTCGGCACCTTCGCGGTGCATGGCAGCGGCGATACCCGAGGCGATGGACAGTTTGCTGGCAACGCCAACGATGAGTACGCGCTTACCGGTTAGAAAACCCATTGTGCTATTCCTCTTCCTGTTTCAAGGATCAGTGAGTCGTTGCCGGGGCCAGAAAAGCGGCTTCCAGCAACTGCTGCGTATAAGGGTGTTGCGGTGAGTGGAAGATCGACTCGGCAGACCCCTGTTCGACTACCTGGCCCTGCTTGACCACCATCAGTTGATGGCTCAGCGCTCTGACTACCGCCAGGTCATGGCTGATAAACAGATAGGTCAGGTTGTACTTGGCCTGCAAGCCGCGCAACAACTCCACCACCTGACGCTGCACCGTGCGGTCGAGCGCCGAAGTGGGCTCGTCCAGCAGGATCAGCGCCGGTTTCAACACCAGTGCCCGGGCAATGGCAATCCGCTGCCGTTGCCCGCCAGAAAACTCGTGGGGGTAGCGATGCCGCGTCTGCGGATCGAGTCCTACCTCCAAAAGCGCGTCGATGATCGCCTGTTCCTGCTCCGCCTCGTTGCCCATGCGGTGAATGCGCAGACCTTCACCGACGATCTGGCTCACCGACATGCGTGGACTCAGGCTGCCGAAGGGGTCCTGAAACACCACCTGCATCTGCCTGCGCAGCGGGCGTACTTCCTGCTGGCTCAGGCCCTGCAGCTGCTGGCCCTGAAAGCGGATATCACCGCGGCTGGCGAGCAGTCGCAGAATGGCCATGCCCAAGGTGGACTTGCCGGAACCACTTTCGCCGACGATGCCCAGGGTCTGGCCCTGGGGCAGGCTGAAGTTGATGCCGTCCACCGCTTTGACATGATCCACCGTCCGGCGCAGCAGGCCCTTCTTGATCGGGAACCACACGCGCAGGTCGTCCACTTCCAGCAATGGCTGGCCTGCGGGGTTGGCCGCAGGTTCGCCACTGGGCTCGGCGCCGAGCAGTTCCTGGGTATAGGGATGCTGCGGCGACCGGAACAATTGTTCGCACGACGCCTGTTCGACGATGCGACCGCGCTGCATGACACATACGCGATGGGCAATTCTGCGAACCAGGTTGAGATCATGGCTGATCAGCAGCAGTGACATGCCCAGACGCGCCTGTAGATCCTTGAGCAATTCGAGGATTTTCAGCTGTACGGTGACATCCAGCGCGGTGGTCGGCTCGTCGGCGATCAACAGCTGTGGCTCGTTGGCCAGGGCCATGGCGATCATCACCCGCTGCCGTTGGCCGCCGGAAAGTTCGTGCGGGTAGGCTTTCAGACGCTTCTTCGGCTCCGGAATGCCGACCAGCTCCAGCAACTCCAGAGTACGTGCGCTGGCGGCCTTGCCGCGCAGGCCCTTGTGCAGGGCGAGGACCTCGTTGATCTGCTTTTCGATGGTGTGCAGCGGGTTGAGCGAGGTCATCGGCTCCTGGAAGACCATGGCGATGCGGTTGCCACGGATGCCACGCAGACGGCCTTCGCTGAGCTTGAGTAGGTCTTCACCGGCGTACTCGATGCTGCCATGTGGATGACGTGCAAGCGGGTAGGGCAGAAGACGCAGGATCGAGTGCGCGGTGACCGATTTGCCTGAGCCGCTTTCGCCGACCAGGGCCAGGGTTTCGCCGCGGCGGATGTCGAAGCTGACGCCCTCGACTACGCGCTGGCAATTGTCGCCCGTGACGAACTCGACGGCCAGGTCGCGAACTTGCAGCAGGGTTTCGTTCTGGCTCATGTCATTTCCTCGGGTCGAAGGCATCGCGGGCGGCTTCGCCGATGAACACCAGCAGGCTCAGCATGATCGCCAGCACGGCGAAGGCAGTGATGCCCAGCCAGGGTGCCTGCAGGTTGCTCTTGCCCTGGGCGACCAGTTCGCCGAGCGAGGGCGCGCCGGGCGGCAGACCGAAGCCGAGGAAGTCCAGCGCTGTCAGGGTGCCAATGGCGCCGGTGAGGATGAAGGGCATGAAGGTCATGGTGGAAACCATGGCGTTGGGCAGGATGTGGCGGAACATGATGGCGCCATTGCTCATGCCTAGGGCACGGGCGGCGCGTACGTACTCGAGGTTGCGCCCGCGCAGGAACTCGGCGCGTACCACGTCCACCAGGCTCATCCAGGAGAACAGCAGCATGATGCCCAGCAGCCACCAGAAATTCGGTTGCACAAAACTGGCCAGAATGATCAGCAGGTAGAGCACCGGCAGGCCCGACCAGATTTCCAGAAAGCGCTGGCCGAGCAGGTCGACCCAGCCACCATAGAAGCCTTGTAAAGCGCCGGCGATCACACCGATTACCGAGCTGGCCAGGGTCAGGGTCAGGGCGAACAGCACCGAGATACGAAAGCCGTAGATCACCCGTGCCAGCACGTCGCGGCCCTGATCGTCGGTGCCCAGCCAGTTCTGCGCCGAGGGCGGCGCCGGAGCGGGCACCTCCAGGTCGTAGTTGATGCTCGAATAGCTGAAGGGAATCGGTGGCCAGATCATCCAGCCGTCCTTCGCCGCGATCAGATCCTGGATATAGGGGCTCTTGTAGTTGGCCTGCAGCGGGAATTCACCGCCGAACACCGTTTCCGGGTAGCGCTTGAGCACCGGGAAGTACCACTGCCCGTCGTAACGCACGGCCAATGGCTTGTCGTTGGCGATCAACTCGGCGCCGAGACTCAGGCCGAACAGGATGAGAAACAGCCACAGCGACCACCAGCCGCGCTTGTGCGCCTTGAAACGATCGAAGCGGCGCTGGTTGAGAGGAGAGAGTTTCATGCTCAACCCTCCCGGCTTTCGAAGTCGATGCGGGGATCGACCAGGGTGTAGGTGATGTCACCGATCAATTTCACGACCAGTCCCAGCAAGGTGAAGATGAACAGGGTGCCGAACACCACCGGATAGTCACGGTTGATCGCCGCCTCGAAGCTCATCAGGCCCAGGCCATCGAGGGAGAAGATCACTTCGATCAGCAGGGAACCGGTGAAGAAGATGCCGATGAAGGCGGCGGGGAAGCCGGCGATAATCAGCAGCATGGCGTTGCGGAAGACGTGGCCATAGAGCACGCGATGGTTGCTCAGGCCCTTGGCGCGGGCAGTCACCACATACTGTTTGTTGATCTCGTCGAGAAAGCTGTTCTTGGTCAGCAGGGTCAGGGTGGCGAAGTTGCCGATGACCAGGGCGGTGACCGGTAGCACCAGGTGCCAGAGATAATCGAGAATCTTGCCGCCGAGGCTGAGTTCTTCGAAATTGTTCGAGGTCAGTCCGCGCAGCGGGAACCAGTCCCAGTAGCTGCCACCGGCGAACAGCACGATCAGCAGGATGGCGAAGAGGAAGGCCGGGATGGCGTAGCCGACGATGATCGCCGAGCTGGTCCAGACGTCAAAGGCGCTACCATGCCGGGTGGCCTTGGCGATGCCCAGCGGGATGGACACCAGATACGTGATCAGCGTGCTCCATAGCCCCAGCGAGATCGACACCGGCATCTTCTCGATGATCAGGTCGATGACCTGGGCATCACGAAAGAAGCTGGAGCCGAAATCCAGCTGCGCATAACTCTTGAGCATGATCCAGAAGCGTTCCGGCGCCGACTTGTCGAAGCCGTACATCTTCTCGATCTCGGCGATCAGTTGTGGGTCGAGGCCCTGGGCGCCGCGATAGTTGGAGCCGGCCACCGACACTTCGGCGCCGCCACCACCGATGCGCCCCGTGGCGCCGCCGGCGGCTGCATCGAAACCTTCCAGCTTGGCGATCATCTGCTCGACCGGGCCGCCGGGCGCAGCCTGGATGATGATGAAGTTGATGACCAGAATGCCGAACAGGGTCGGGATGATCAGCAGCAGGCGGCGAAAGATATAGGCCAGCATGTTATGGCTTCGCCTCTTCGGTCGCTTGCTCTGCGGCTTGCTGCTGAGCGTCGCTCGGCTGCTCCAGGCCTGGGCGCACCCACCAGGTGTGCAGGCCGATATCGTAGAGCGGCGTCACCTTGGGATGCTCGAAGCGGTTCCAGTAGGCCACGCGCCAGGTTTTGATGTGCCAGTTGGGGATCACGTAGTAGCCCCACAGCAGGACGCGGTCGAGGGCGCGGGTATGGGCGATCAGGCTTTGCCGCGAGTCGGCATTGATCAGCCCTTCGACGATCCGGTCGATGGCCGGATCCTTCAGACCGATGAAATTGCGGCTGCCAGGGTTGTCGGCGCTGGAGGAGTGCCAGTATTCGCGTTGCTCGTTACCGGGCGAGTTGGACTGGCCGAAGCCGCCGACGATCATGTCGAAGTCACGCGAGCGCAAACGGTTGATGTATTGCGAAACGTCGACGCGGCGAATCACCATCTCGATGCCGAGGTCGGCCAGGTTGCGCTTGAAGGGCAGCAGCACACGCTCGAATTCGGTTTGCGCCAGCAGGAACTCGAAGCGCACGGGCTGGCCGCTGGCATCGAGCATGCGGTCGCCTTCGATGCGCCAGCCGGCCTGCTGCAGTAGCTGATAGGCGCGGCGCTGTTGTTCACGAATGATGCCGCTGCCGTCGGTGACCGGGACGCGGAATTCTTCGTTGAACACCTCGTCCGGAATCTTGCCGCGCAGCGGTTCGAGAATCGCCAGTTCGTCCTCGCCTGGCAGCCCCTGCGAGGCCAGTTCGGAGTTGTCGAAATAGCTGCGGGTGCGGAAGTAGGCGCCGTTGAACAGGCGTTTATTGGCCCATTCGAAGTCATACAGCAGGCCCAGGGCTTCACGCACGCGGCGATCCTGGAACTGCGGACGGCGGGTGTTGAAGATGAAACCCTGCATGCCGGTCGGGTTGCGGTTCTGGATCTCTTCCTTGATCAGCTGGCCGTTGGCGACTGCCGGGGTGTTGTAGGCGGTGGCCCAGTTCTTCGCGCTGGTTTCCAGCCAGTAGTCGAACTGGCCTGCCTTGAGCGCTTCCAGGGCTACGGTGTTGTCGCGGTAGTAGTCGATCTGGATGGTGTCGAAGTTGTAGAAACCGCGGCTCACCGGCAGGTCCATGGCCCACCAGTCCTTGACGCGCTCGTAGCGGATGCTGCGCCCGGCCTGGACCCGGCCGACCCTGTACGGGCCGCTGCCCAGCGGGGCTTCGAGATTGCCCTTGGTGAAGTCGCGCTCGGCCCACCAGTGTTTGGGCAGCACCGGCAGCTGTCCCAGGATCAGCGGCAGCTCGCGATTGCCGGCGTGCTTGAACACAAAGCGTACGCTATGCGGCGACTCTACTTCGACCTGGTCGACATCGGCGTAGTAGCCGCGGTAGGTCGGCGAGCCTTTCTCCATCAGCGTATCGAAGGTGAATTTGACGTCTTCAGCGGTGATCGGTGTACCGTCATGAAAGCGCGCCTCCCTGCGCAGCACAAAGCGCACCCAGGCATTGTCGGGGGCTTTCTCGATCGTTTCCGCGACCAGACCATAGGCGCTGAACGGCTCGTCTAGGCTCTGCACAGTGAGGGTGGCGTAGATCAGGCCGATGTTGTCGGCGGCGACCCCCTTGCTGATAAAGGGGTTGAGGCTATCGAAGCTACCGAAACCGGCTTCACGAAAGGTACCGCCTTTGGGGGCGTCGGGGTTGGTGTATTCGAAGTGGGTGAAGTCGGCGGGGTACTTGGGCGCCTCGTCATACAGGGTGACGGCATGCTTGGGGGCGGCGAAGGCGAGGCCGGCCAGACCGAGCAGGATGAGGCTGCTACCGTGGAGCAGGAAACTTCGCAGCGTGTGGGTCATCGAGCGTTCTCCGTGGGCTTCAGCCACCAGGTGCGCAGGCCCAGGGTATAGGGCGGCGTGGTGACGAAGGCGAACCGGTTACGGTACGCCAGGCGGTGATAATTGATGTACCAGTTGGGAATGCTGTAGTGCTGCCAGAGCAGGACGCGATCCAGCGCGCGGGTGGCGGCGATCTGCTCGTCGCGGGTTTGCGCCGAGAGCAGCCTGTCGATCATCTCGTCAACCACCGGATCCTTGACCCCCGCGTAGTTCTTGCCGCCCTTGACGTTCACCTGGCTGGAATGGAAATACAGCGATTGCTCCAGGCCAGGGCTAAGGGTTTGCGGCAGGGTCAGGAGAATCATGTCGTAATCGAACTGATCGAGGCGTTGCTTGTACTGGGCGCGGTCGACGGTGCGCAGGTTGGCACGAATACCGATGCTGGCAAGGTTGGCGACATAGGGCTGGAGAATGCGCTCGAGGCTGGGATTGACCAGCATGATCTCGAACGCCAGGCGCTGGCCTTGGGCATTACGCAGCTCCTGTCCAGCGGGCTTCCAGCCGGCATCGGCCAATAGACCGAGGGCGCGGCGCAAGGTTTCCCGGGGGATACCGCGGCCATCGGTTACCGGTTGTGTCGGCGCTGCGCTGAACAGGCGCGCGGGCAGCTTGTCGCGGTGGGGCGATAGCAGCAGCCATTCTGCGCCCTCGGGTTTGCCGATGGCGGAAAACTCGCTGTTGGGGTAATAACTGGCCGCGCGCGTATAGGCGTTGTTGAACAGGGTACGGTTGGTCCATTCGAAGTCGAACATCAGCCCCAGCGCTTCGCGCACGCGACGGTCGCTGAACAGTTCCCGGCGTGTATTCATGAACAGCGCCTGGGTCTGGGTCGGGATCTGGTGCGGTATCTCGGCGCGAATCACGTCGCCGCGCGTCACGGCCGGGAAGCGGTAACCGTTGCTCCAGTTCTTCGCCTGGTTCTCGATGTAGAAATCGAATTCGCCCGCCTTGAAGGCCTCGAAGGCGACATGGTTGTCACGGTAGAACTCCACTTCGACACGGTCGAAGTTGTACTTGCCGCGATTGGCCGGCAGATCCTTGCCCCACCAGTCCTTGACCCGTTCGAATACCAGGCGTCGGCCCGGCACCACCTGGACGATGCGATAGGGGCCGCTGCCCAGAGGCGGCTCGAAGGTGGTGCTCTTGAAGTCGCGATCCTTCCAGTAGTGCTGCGGCAGTACGGGCAGTTCGCCCAGGCGCAGGATCAGCAGGGGATTGCCGGCACGCTTGAACACGAACCGGATGCGATGGCGGCCGAGGATGTCGACGCGCTTCACTTCCTGCAGGTTGGTGCGGTACTGCGGATGGCCATCATTGCGCAGCAGGCGATAGGAGAAGGCCACGTCGTAGGCGGTGATCGGCTTGCCATCGTGAAAGCGTGCTTCCGGGCGTAGGTTGAACACCACCCAGCTGCGATCCTCGCTGTACTCGACGCTCTTGGCGATCAGGCCATAGCTGGAGGCAGGCTCATCCCCCGAGGGGTCGTAGGCGCCGGTACCGACCATCAAGGGTTCGTTCAGCTCATTGGCGCCGTACTGCAGGAAATGCGCAGTCGAGATCGGGCTGCTGCCCTTGAGTGTGTAAGGGTTGAGCGTATCGAAAGTGCCGGATGCCATGATGCGCAACGTGCCGCCTTTGGGCGCGTCGGGGTTGACCCAGTCGAAATGACTGAAGCTGGCAGGGTACTTGAGTGTCCCGAACTGGGCGTAGCCGTGGCTCTCGCTGATAGTCGCAGAGGCGGGAAAGCTCAAGGCCAGGCTGAGGAACAGCAGTAGGAGGGGACGCATCGGGCGTGAGATCCGATCCATGGCGGCGTTTGGGCTTCTGGTTCGGTACAGTAACAGCTTGTATGGACAGGAAAAAGAGTGCAGCGGTGGGTAGGGGGCAAGTCGTGTGTCGGGCACCGTCGGGTGCGGCTCGCGGCAATGGCTGCGCCGGGTGCCGTTGAGGATGTTTGGGCAGGTCACGCGGTCGGCTGCGCATTGCCTGCCGGCACCCGGCACGTCTTGATCAGGGCAGATAGAGCGTCAGCATTTGCCCGGGGCGCAGTGTGCTGTTGCGCGGGTTCCAGGCCTGCAGGCGCTTGAGGTCGACCTTGAAGCGTTTGGCGATGACGTACAGGGAGTCGCCCTGCTGGACGCGGTAATAGGTCGCCTTGGCGCGCGAGCTGGAGGTGCTGCGAGTCGTATTGGCGAGCGGCGCGCCACTGGCACTGGCTGCCAGCGTCAGTACCTGGCCGACTTTCAGCTGATTGCCTTGCAGCTTGTTCCAGCGTTTCAGGTCATGCACGGCAACCTGGTTGGCGCGTGCGATCTGCCAGAGGTTGTCGCCATTCTTCACGCGGTAGGTGCGGCTGGCAGTGCTCTGCGCGGTGCTGCGCTGTTGATACAGCGGCTCGTTCGGCGCCGTGCCGGGCTTGGCCGGTATGGTCAGCACCTGGCCGATGCTCAGGTTGTTGCTGCTCAGGCGGTTGACATCCTTGAGCATGTTCACCGACAGATGATGACGATTGGCAATGGCGTGCAGGCTGTCACCGGAGCGCACGGTATAGCTTTGCCAGTCGACCAGCTCCTGCGGTTTCATCAGGGCCAGGTTGGCGCTGAGCAACTCGGCCTTTTCCGTCGGCACCAGCAGGTGCTGCGGGCCATCGAGAGTGATGCCGCGTTTGTAGGCGGGGTTGAGTTGCAACAGTTCCTGTTCATCCAGGTCGGCCAGTTTGGCGACGCGGGCCAGATCCATGTGCTGCTTGATGGCGATCTGCTCGAAGTAGGGCTCGTTGGCGATTGGCGACAGCGTGACGCCGTAGGCCTCCGGAGTCATGATCACCTGTGACAGGGCCAGCAGCTTGGGGACGTAGTCTTCGGTTTCCTTGGGCAGTGCCAGGTTCCAGTAGTCGCTGGGCAGGCCAAGTTTCTCGTTGCGCTCAATGGCGCGGCTGACGCGGCCTTCGCCAGCGTTGTAGGCGGCCAGGGCGAGCAGCCAGTCGCCATTGAACATCTCATGCAGGCGGCTGAGATAGTTGAGTGCTGCTTGGGTCGATGCTGTGACGTCACGGCGGCCGTCGTACCAGTTGGTCTGGCGCAGGTTGTAATGGCGGCCGGTGGAGGGGATGAACTGCCACAGACCAACGGCATGGGCTGACGAGTAAGCCTGTGGGTCATAAGCGCTTTCGATCACCGGCAGCAGCGCCAACTCCATTGGCATGTCGCGTTCGGCCAGGCGCTCGACGATGTAGTGGATATAAGGGGCGCTACGTTCGCTGACGGTGTCGACGTGCTTCGGATTGCTGGCGTACCACAGGCGCACACGTTCGATGCGCGGGTTGATGCCGATTTCATCTTGCAACTTGAAACCGTCGCGTACGCGTTCCCAGATGTCGCTGTACTCGCGTGGTTTGATCTGGCTGCTAAGCCATTCCGGTTGGCGTTCCAGACCGATGGCCCTGGAGGTGTCAGTGGACTTATCCGGGGTGTCGCTGGGCAGGCTCTGACAGCCGGCCAGAATCATGCTGCACATCACTGCGAGTACTCGGGAGCTTCGCATCAATGCCTTGATATTCAATGGCTTGCGTGATGATAAAGGCATTGGCTGAGGTGGTTGTCCCGGCGAAAAAGTCGCGCGATTCTAGGAATCGGGTCGAGGCTGGTCAAGTTTTCACCAGCCTCGAGTGGGGTTTTTGCGTGCCCGTCGAGCTTTTTCTCCGCTAGCGGAAGGTGTCTTTCCAGCTGCGCAGGCTTGCGAATACGGCGCTTGGCTCGCTCGACTGCCGGTCGTCGTGTCCCTTGCTCGCCGCGATTACCGCTGGTTCGGCGGTGCGCAGGAAGGGGTTGGTGGCGCGTTCCAGTTCGATGGTCGACGGCAGGCTGATTCGACCCTCTTCGCGCCAGCGCGTGACTTCGGCCAGGCGTGCATTCAGGCGTGTGTTGCTTGGCTCGACGACATGGGCGAAGCGCAGGTTGCTCAGCGTGTATTCGTGGGTGCAGTACACCGCTGTTTCGCCGGGCAGATTGGCCAGGCGGCTCAGGGATTGATGCATCTGCTGTGGCGTGCCCTCGAATAGACGGCCGCAGCCACCGGCGAACAGGGTGTCACCACAGAACAGCAAAGCCTGTTCAGCCTGGTAGTAGGCGATATGGCCAAGCGTGTGGCCAGGGACAGCCATGACCTCGAAGCGCAGGCCGAGGACCTCGATGGTGTCGTTGTCGTTCAAGTCGATATCGCGGGCCGGGATCTGCTCCGCTGCCGGGCCGGCGACACGGGCACCGGTGGCGTGCTTCAGCGTCTCGACGCCACCGACATGGTCGAAGTGATGATGAGTGATGAGGATATCGCTGAGCGTCCAGCCCGGATGGCTTTCCAGCCAGGCCAGAACGGGTGCAGCATCACCGGGGTCGACCACGGCGCAGCGCCTGGTGTCGGTATCCTGCAGCAGCCAGATATAGTTGTCATTGAAGGCGGGCAACGCGTCGATCTGAATCATTGCGGGTCGCTAAGCTGTTGATAAAGGTGCATCTTAGACAGGACATGCAGAACCTGTCATGCGGAGGCAGCGATGACTGATCAGGCATTCGCCCAGGCTGACCCTGAGTGGCTCAAGCTCATTGGCGAGGCGCGCGACTGGCTTGCCGGGCCGCTCGGCCAGCTGTTGCTGGAGGAAGAGCGGCGTTTGCTGGAAGAAGAGCTGGCACGCTTCTTCGGCGGTTATCTGGTGAGCTTCGGCCCTGGCGCCGAAGGCCCGCCTAAGGCCGGGCAGATCCAGCATAACGTGCGCCTGGGGGCGCCAATGCCGGGTGTGCAGATCGTCTGCGAGGAGCAGTCCTGGCCCCTGGGTGAGCATGCCGCTGATGTGGTGGTGTTGCAGCATGGTCTGGATTTCAGCCTGTCACCGCATGGTCTGTTACGTGAAGCGGCGCGCAGTGTCAGGCCTGGCGGGCATCTGTTGATTCTCGGTATTCACCCCTGGAGCGCCTGGGGGGCACGGCGTCTGTTTGCTCGGGATGGCCTGGCCAGAGCGCGTTGTATCGCGCCCAATCGTGTCGTCGACTGGCTGAGCCTGCTCGGCTTTGCGTTGGAGAAACGCCGCTTCGGGTGCTATCGTCCGCCGCTCGCTTCGCTGGCCTGGCAAATGCGCCTGCGGCGAATGGAAAGCTGGGGCAATGCCTGGCATTTGCCGGGTGCCGGCTTCTACCTGTTGGTGGCGCGCAAACTGGTGGTCGGCTTGCGCCCCTTGCGGCAGTCGCGCCGTGAGTCAATGGGCAAGTTGCTGCCGATGCCGGTGGCCAAGATCAGTCGGCGAGACGTCGACAACTAAAGGCCATGCCCGGGCCCGTCAAATCTGTACAGAGCTTATGAATGTCCGAAACCGATGAAGTGGTGATCTACACCGATGGCGCCTGCAAGGGCAACCCTGGTCCCGGAGGTTGGGGTGCGCTGCTGGTCTATAAAGGCGCAGAAAAGGAATTGTGGGGCGGTGACCCGAATACCACCAACAATCGCATGGAGCTGATGGCGGCGATCGCCGGCCTGGTCGCCCTGACCCGGCCCTGTTCGGTCAAGCTGGTGACCGACTCGCAGTACGTGATGAAGGGTATTCAGGAATGGCTGCCGAACTGGAAGAAGCGCGGCTGGAAGACGGCTTCGAAAGAGCCGGTGAAAAATGCCGACCTCTGGCAGAAGCTGGACGAGGAAGTGAATCGTCATCAGGTGAGCTGGCAGTGGGTGCGTGGCCATACCGGCCATCCCGGCAACGAACGAGCGGACCAGTTGGCCAATCGTGGGGTCGACGAGGTGCGTTCGGCGCGTTAGGCCACATGAGTTAATATGCCGCGCTTGAATGTGCGACAACCCGAATAGATTGGAGAGGCAAGGCGTGACAACCGAGAATACCGTCAAGCGCTATGTGGTGCTGGATACCGAAACCACGGGTATGCCGGTCACTGACGGGCACCGCATCATCGAGATCGGTTGTGTCGAGTTGTTGGGGCGTCGCCTGACCGGGCGTCATTTCCATGTCTATCTGAACCCGGATCGCGAAATCGACGAAGGCGCCATCGCGGTTCACGGCATCACCAACGAGTTCGTGGCCGACAAGCCGCGCTTCAGAGACGTGGCGGATGAATTCTACGAGTTCATCAAGGGCGCCCAGCTGATCATCCATAACGCGGCGTTCGACGTCGGCTTCATCAACAACGAGTTCGCCCTGCTGGGGCAGAGCGAGCGTGCCGACGTCAGCGATTACTGCTCGGTGCTCGATACCCTGATGATGGCGCGCGAACGCCATCCGGGGCAGCGCAACAGCCTCGATGCGCTGTGCAAGCGTTATGGCGTCGACAACTCCAACCGCGAACTGCACGGCGCCTTGCTCGACTCGGAGATTCTCGCCGACGTCTACCTGGCGATGACTGGCGGGCAGACCAATCTGTCCCTGGCCGGTGAAGGTTCCGATGGCGACGGCAGCGGGCGCCAGCAGCCCACACCGATCCGCCGTCTGGACGCCTCGCGTCCGCGCACGCGCGTCATCCGTGCCAGCGAAGATGAGCTGGCAGCCCATCTCGCGCGCCTGGCCGTGATCGAAAAAACCGCCGGTGGCCCCTCGCTGTGGGCTCAGTTGGAAAAAGCGCCGGAATAACCGAACAGCGCAATTGCGACCTTTTCTTATAGCGTGATGCTCAGGGGGTTCCGCCGATCAGGGCGAGCCTCTAACCTGAGGTGAGAGTCAGGCTCGGCCTGCCAGCCTTCAGGACGTCACAATGTATAAAGATCTCAAATTCCCCGTCCTAATCGTGCACCGTGACATCAAGGCCGACACCGTGGCCGGTGATCGCGTGCGCGCCATCGCCCAGGAACTCACTCAGGACGGTTTCAGCATTCTGCCCACGGCCAGTGCCGCCGAGGGCCGCATCGTCGCCTCCACCCATCACGGCCTGGCCTGCATCCTGGTGGCGGCAGAGGGGGCGGGGGAGAACAGCCGGCTGCTGCAGGACATGGTCGAGCTGATTCGCGTGGCCCGGGTGCGGGCACCACAATTGCCGATCTTCGCCCTGGGCGAGCAGGTCACCATCGAGAATGCGCCGGCCGAGGCCATGGCCGATCTCAACCACCTGCGCGGCATCCTCTACCTCTACGAAGACACCGTGTCCTTCCTCGCCAGGCAGGTGGCGCGCGCCGCGCACAACTACCTCGATGGTCTGCTACCGCCGTTCTTCAAGGCGCTGGTGCAGCACACTGCGCAGTCCAACTATTCCTGGCACACGCCCGGCCACGGCGGCGGCGTAGCCTATCGCAAGAGCCCGGTGGGCCAGGCCTTCCACCAGTTCTTTGGCGAAAACACCCTGCGTTCGGACCTGTCCGTGTCGGTGCCGGAGCTGGGCTCGCTGCTCGATCACACCGGCCCGCTGGCCGAGGCCGAGGCCCGTGCGGCGCGCAATTTCGGCGCCGACCACACCTTCTTCGTGATCAACGGCACCTCGACGGCGAACAAGATCGTCTGGCATTCGATGGTCAGCCGCGATGATCTGGTGCTGGTGGATCGCAACTGCCACAAGTCGATCCTGCATTCGATCATCATGACCGGCGCGATCCCGCTGTACCTGTGCCCGGAGCGCAACGAGCTGGGCATCATCGGGCCGATTCCGCTCTCCGAATTCAGCAAGGAGTCGATCCAGGCCAAGATCGACGCCAGCCCGCTGGCGCGCGGCCGGGCGCCCAAGGTCAAGCTGGCGGTGGTGACCAACTCCACCTACGACGGGCTGTGCTACAACGCCGAGATGGTCAAGCAGGCGCTGGGTGATTCGGTCGAAGTCCTGCACTTCGACGAGGCCTGGTACGCCTATGCGGCGTTCCATGAGTTCTATGCCGGCCGTTATGGCATGGGCACCCAATGTGACGAGCAGTCGCCGCTGGTGTTCACCACCCATTCCACGCACAAGCTGCTGGCGGCCTTCAGTCAGGCCTCGATGATTCACGTGCAGGATGGTGGTCAGCGCCAACTGGACCGTGACCGCTTCAACGAAGCTTTCATGATGCACATCTCCACTTCGCCGCAGTACGGCATCATCGCCTCGCTGGATGTGGCCTCGGCGATGATGGAGGGCCCGGCCGGCCGTTCGCTGATCCAGGAAACCTTCGACGAGGCGCTGAGCTTCCGCCGTGCCCTGGCCAATGTGCGGCGCAACCTGAGTGCCGAGGACTGGTGGTTCAGCATCTGGCAGCCGGGCGCAGCCGATGGCGCCGACAGCCTTGCCACGGCCGACTGGGTGCTGCAGCCGGACGCCGACTGGTATGGCTTTGGCGAAGTGGCTGATGACTATGTGCTGCTCGATCCGATCAAGGTCACCCTGGTGATGCCGGGGCTCAGCGCCGCCGGCAAGCTGGAGTCGCAGGGCATTCCCGCTGCAGTGGTCAGCAAGTTCCTCTGGGAGCGCGGCCTGGTGGTGGAGAAAACCGGCTTGTATTCCTTTCTGGTGCTGTTCTCCATGGGCATCACCAAGGGTAAGTGGAGCACGCTGCTGACCGAGTTGCTGGAGTTCAAACGCAGCTACGATGCCAACTTGCCGCTGATCGACGTGCTGCCTTCCATCGCCCATGCCGGTAGCGGGCGCTACCACGGCATGGGGCTGCGCGATCTGTGCGATGCGCTGCATGGGTGCTACCGCGACAACGCCACGGCCAAGGCGCTGCGAAGCATGTACACGGCACTGCCAGAGATTGCGATCAAACCGGCTGATGCCTATGACCGCCTGGTGCGGGGCGAGGTCGAGGCAGTACCGATCGACCAGCTCCAGGGGCGTATCGCGGCGGTGATGCTGGTGCCTTACCCGCCCGGTATTCCGCTGATCATGCCGGGTGAGCGCTTTACCACGCAAAGTCGGTCGATTCTCGACTATCTGGCGTTCGCGCGCACCTTCGACAAGGCTTTCCCCGGCTTTGACGTCGATGTACATGGCCTGCAAACCGACACCGGACACTACACGGTGGATTGCTTGGTGGAATAAACCACCCCGGATCTGCCGAAGCGCAAGTTCTTCGGCAGATCAAACGCTTATCTCTGATATTCAAAGCAGTTGATAACGCCCGGGCTGTGGCCTGCGTCACGCTGGCAAGCATCGACTTTTATGACGCGCTTGTTATAGTTGCCCGGTTATTAATCACAAAATAATCATCGCGCTGCCACGCCGTTGCTGAGGATGCCTGCCATGTCCGACTACAAAGCCTTCCGCATCGAGCTGGTGGGCAAAATCGCTCACGTGCAGATCAACCGACCGGACAAGGTCAACGCCATGAATGCCGACTTCTGGCGCGAGATCATCGAGATCTTCCAGTGGGTCGATGACAACGATGCGGTCCGCGTGGTGGTGCTTTCCGGTGCCGGCAAGCACTTTTCCTCGGGCATCGATCTGATGCTGCTGGCCTCGGTCGGTGCTCAACTGGGCAAGGATGTCGGTCGCAACGCCACCGCGCTGCGGCGCAAGATTCTCGAGCTGCAAGCCTCCTTCAATGCTGTCGACAACTGCCGCAAACCCGTGCTGGCGGCGATTCAGGGCTACTGCATCGGTGGCGCCATCGATCTGGTCAGCGCCTGCGATATGCGTTACTGCACGGTCGATGCACAGTTTTCGATCAAGGAAGTCGACATGGGCATGGCCGCCGATGTCGGCACGCTGCAGCGCCTGCCGCGCATCATCGGTGACGGCATGATGCGTGAGCTGGCCTATACCGGGCGCAGCATCGATGGTCACGAGGCCGTACGCATCGGCCTGGCCAACCGGGCCTACGACAACTATGAGGCGTTGCTGGCTGGTGTCATGGAGATTGCCGAGCAGATCGCCGCCAAGTCACCGATTGCCGTGCGCGGTACCAAGGAAATGATTCGCTACATGCGCGACCACCGCGTCGAAGATGGCCTCGAATATATCGCCACCTGGAACGCCGCCATGCTGCAGTCGGAAGACCTGCGCCTGGCCATGGCCGCGCACATGACCAAACAGAAGCCGGAGTTCGCCGACTGATGCCGTATTCGCTGATGTTCGCTGCGAGGCCCAGAGCATGGTAAGTGGAGCCACATCGCTGAACCTGGTGCGCGACGAGTTGTTCGTCACCATGGAGGAGGCCGAGCAGAGCCTGGAGCACTTCATCGCCGAGCGACACAACGGCAGCCTGCTGCAGCAGGCGGTGGAAAACCTGCAGCAGGTGCGCGGTACGCTCAACCTGATCGAGCTGGCCGGTGCCGAGTTGCTGGCGCAGGAAGTGCTCGATCAGGCCACCGATATCCCGGCCGGTGCCGGTGAGGAGCGCGATGTACAACTGGCGGCCCTGAGCAATGCCCTGTATGTGCTGCACCGTTACCTGGAGAGCGTCGATGCTCACCGTCAGGAAATGCCCGAGCTGCTGTTGCCGTCGATCAATGACCTGCGTCAGGCCGGGGGGCAGCCGCCGCTGCCGGAAAGCTTCTTCTTCAGTATCCGTCTGGATCATGCGCGCCCGCATAGTGCGACGCTGCCACTCGACGGTGCTGCCAAGCAGGTCGAAGGCAAGCGTCTGCGCCACATGTATCAGGTCGGCTTGCTGGGTTTCATCCGTGAGCAGAATCCACAGGCCAGCCTCAAGCTGATGGTGCGCGCCATGGCGCGCCTGGACAGCCTATTCGCCAACGAGCCGCGCGCCCGCATGTGCTGGATCGGCGCGGCGGCCCTCGAGGCGCAATGCGATGGCCAGTTGCTGCCGCGTAAATCACGCAAGCAGCTGTTCTCGCGACTGGATCGCGAGCTCAAGTTGATGCTCGGCAACCCCCAGTACGAAGCGCCACGCAGTTTGCTCAAGGAGTTGCTGTATCTGGTCGCGTTGGCCGACAGCCACGGGCCACTTGCCAGCGCCATGCGCGAGGTGTTCGGCCTCACGCCGCTGCCGTTCACCGATCACCTGCTGGAAGAGGAATACCAGCGCCTGGCCGGCCCCGGCCAGGCGGTGATGCGTTCGCTGTCTGCGGCGATTCGTGAAGAACTGGCCAGCGTCAAGGACATGCTCGATCTGCTCGAGCGCGGCACCTTACAGGGAGAAACCCTGGGTACCCTGCATGCACTGTTGGGCAAGTTGGCCAAGACTCTCGGTATGGTCGGTCTGAACTCTGCGGGTAATTCGCTGAGTGCGCAGTTGCCACTGGTTGCAGCCTGGAGTGAAGACGCGCCGCCACAGCCACAGCAATTGCACAAACTGGCCGATGCGGTGCTCTATGTCGAAGGCATGGTGGCCAGCCTCGAGCGCGGCGACGGTCGTGATAGCAGGCCGGTAGCGGTGGCGCCGGGGCAGGAGGCCGACTCCTTCGCCAGCCATCAGCTCAACGAGGCGCGTATCGTCGTGGTCGACGAGGCGCAGGCCGGTCTGGCGCTGGCCAAGCGTGCCATCACGGCGTATCTGGAGTCCGGTGGCGACAAGATGCACCTGTCCAACGTGCCCTTCAGTTTGCAGGCGGTACGCGGTGGTTTGTGGTTCCTGGAGCAACGCCGCGCATCGGTGCTGGTCGGTGCATGCGCCGACTATATCCAGACGCGCATGCTGGAAAGTGGGCAAATGCCATCCGAGCAGATGCTGGAAACCCTGGCCGATGCCCTCAGCAGCCTGGAATACTACATGGAAGCCGGCGCCGTGATGCGTCCGGAAACCAAGCCCAGCCTACTCGACCTTGCCGAAGAGAGCGTCAAGGCGCTGGGCATGCCGGTGTCTGCCTGATGGTCTGGCGTAATACGTTCCTCGATCCGGCCCAGCCGGGTGGCTGGGCGCTGCTCTACAGCCAGCAGCACTTTCTTGCCGACAGCAATGGCGTGCTGTTCCCGCGTGACTGGGTCAAGCGCCAGGATCTGCCGATCATTGGCGAGCAGGGCATTGGTCATTTTGGTGAGGACGCCGTCTATCTGCTGCAGGTGAAACCGTCGGCCATGCTCGAAGGCTGCAGTTGGCAGAGCCTGCGTCAGTTCATGTTGCAGGGCGAGGCGGAAACCTTCCGCATGCTCGCCTACGCCGCGCAAATCGGCACCTGGTACGCCGAGCATCGTTTCTGCGGCAGCTGTGGCGCAGCGACGCGGCAGTTTCCCGGTGAGCGGGCGATGCGCTGCGACAGTTGCGAATCGCAGCATTATCCGCGCCTGGCGCCGAGCATGATCGTCCTGGTCACGCGCGGCGACGAGATCCTGCTGGCGCGCTCGCCGCGCTTCGTCACCGGGGTGTACAGCGCCCTGGCCGGTTTCGTCGAGCCAGGGGAGTCGGTGGAGCATTGCGTGGCGCGCGAGGTGCGCGAGGAAGTCGGGCTGGCGGTGAAAAACCTGCACTACATCGGCAGTCAGGGCTGGCCTTTCCCTCATTCGCTGATGCTGGGCTTCCACGCCGAATATGCCGGTGGCGAGATCGTCATGCAGGAAGACGAGATCGAGGACGCGCGCTGGTTCCGTGTCGATGACTTGCCGCCGTTGCCGGCCTCACGTTCCATCGCCCGCCATCTGATCGATCTTTATGTTGCGCGCCGGCTTGGCTTGCCCGAGCCGACGTTGCCGGCCTAGAGCGCTGGTGTAGGTACGGCTTCAGCCGCGAATCTCGCCGATGAAGCCGTCTCTATGCGGTCCTGAATGATCTGCCTGAATTAGCCAAACCAGTGTTGCCAGACCAGGCGTGCGGTCAGTGCCAATACCACGGTGATGAACACCGGACGAATGAATTTTGAGCCGCCCTTGATCGCCGTGCGTGCACCGAGGAAGGCGCCGACCATCAATGCGGCGCCCATGCTCAGGCCCAGCACCCAGGCCACCTGGCCGAAGGCGATGAATACGGCCAGCGCCGCCGCGTTGCTGACGAAATTCATGGTGCGCGCCACGCCGCTGGCACGCACCAGATCGAGCGGGTACAGCAGCAGGCTGCTGACCGTCCAGAATGCGCCGGTACCGGGGCCGGCCACGCCGTCGTAGAGACCCAGGCCCAGTCCATGTGGCCATTGCCGGCCACGGGCAATCGGCAGGTCGTTGTCGGCGGGTGGCTCCGGTGTGCGACCGAACAGCAGATACAGACCACAGGCGAAGACGATCACCGGCAGCATCTGGTTGAGCCAGGCCCCGACATCCAGTGGGCGATAACGGCGCCGAGCAGGGCGCCGATCAGCGTCGCCAAAAGCGCATTACGCCATTGCTGCGGGTCGAAGAGCTTGCGTTTGTAGAAGGTCAGGGCCGCAGTGCCCGAGCCGAACGTGGCGCACAGTTTGTTGGTGCCCAGCACCAGATGCGGCGGCAAGCCGGCGGTCAACAAGGCCGGGATGGTCAGCAGGCCACCGCCACCAGCAATGGCATCGATGAAGCCGGCGATAAAGGCGACCAGGGCGAGAATGGCTAGCGTGCCGGGATCGATGGCGAGCTCGAGAGCGAATGGCATTTGACATCCTCCCCGGCCTGA
>NZ_VRYE01000073.1 GCF_008041835.1 Ectopseudomonas mendocina | reverse complement strand
CAGCCAGCCGCTGCTCGACCAACTAAAGGCTTGGCTGGACAAAACCCAGCCGCAGGTCGCCGGGCAGACGGCGCTGGGCAGGGCGGTGAATTACCTAGCCAGCAACTGGAGAAAGCTGGTGCGCTACGTCGAAGGTGGACATCTGCCGATCGACAACAACCGTGCCGAGAACGCCATCCGCCCGTTCGTTATCGGGCGCAAGAACTGGCTGTTCAGCGACACGCCCAAGGGGGCCACGGCCAGCGCGCAGATCTACAGCCTGATCGAAACCGCCAAGGCCAATGGCCAGGAGCCTTACGCCTGGTTGCGCCACATCCTCGAACGCCTGCCGGCCGCCAATAGCGTCGAGGATTACGAAGCGCTGCTGCCGTGGAATTGCTCGCCAGTGAGCGCATCCTGACAGACCCGCCCCATCAGCAGTAGGTGGGGTTTATGGAGCGGTTACTCGAGAGCCTCAACCAAACCCTTCAGCAACAGCTCGACAACCTCGGGCTGCGCCAGACGTGGCGCGGGTTACGGGTACTCGCCGTGGACGGCTCGACCGTCCATTTACCGCTGGAGTCGGTCATGACGCGCTTTTTCGGCTGCCATAGCGAGTTTCCCGTTGCCCGTCTGTCCATGCTCTACGACGTCGCCGACGGCCAGACGCTACACAGCCTGATCGTGCCATCCGCAGTCGGCGAGCGCGATTGCGCCCATCTGCACCTCGCGCATCTGCCCGCTGACAGCCTGACGTTGTTTGATCGCGGCTACCCCGGACACTTGCTGTTTGCGCTGCTCGAGCAGCACCGGCGACATTTCCTGATGCGCCTGCCGTGTGGCTACAACGCGCAGGTCAAACAGTTTCTCCGCTCGGGGCAGACAGAAGACACGCAGTTCTTCTCTGCCAGTCATCCCGAGGCGCGCCTGTTCTGTACCGAGGCCGGCGTCGATCCCGCGGGCCGGGTCGAATTGCGCCTGATCCGGGTCGAGCTAGCCAGCGGTGAAAGCGAAGTGCTGCTGACCTCCCTGCTGGATCGACAGGCCTTCCCGGCCGAGGTGTTCGCGGATCTTTACCACCGCCGCTGGGGCATCGAAACGGACTACCGCCGCCTCAAGCAGACACTCTGCCTCGACAACTTTAGCGGCCGTAGCGTGACGGCCGTGAAGCAGGACTTTCATGCCGGGCAACTGCTGAAAAACCTAGCGCTGCTGATGCAACATCTGCTGCAACCGGTCATCGAGCAGCGCCACAAAAGCCGCAAGCTGCGCTGGAAGGTCAACTTCACCCAAGGGGTGTCACGCCTCAAGAACACCCTGGTCGACCTGCTGGTACGCCCCGGTGTGCAGGGGCTGGCCAACGTGATGGAGTTGATGGCCAACAGCCTCAGCGCTGTGCGCCCGGGCCGCAGCTTCCCGCGCAAGCGTAAGCGCCTGGCCAGTCGCGGCTGCGAGGGCTACAAACCGACGCGCTAAGAACAAGCAGCCCACGAACTGCACCGCAAAAAAGCTGGCCAGACAGCGGCCGGCACGCGTTCGCCCGGAAAACGAGAAATCCCGCCCGACGAGGCGAACCGGCATCCATTAAGCTGGCGTCTGGGTCGCACATGCGCTGAACTGGGGAGCAAAACCAGTGAAGGCACTGCTGCAACCGCGCGTCCAAGCCCCGGGTTTTCTTGCCCCGGCCAGGGCGGGGTTCTGCTTATGCACTACTTACAACAATCAAACGTTAAAGCGGAAGTGCATCACGTCGCCGTCCTTGACTATGTAGTCCTTGCCTTCCAGGCGCCATTTGCCGGCTTCCTTGGCGCCGGCTTCGCCCTTGTAGGCGATGAAGTCGTCGTAGGCGACCACTTCGGCGCGGATGAAGCCTTTTTCGAAGTCGGTGTGGATCACGGCGGCGGCTTGCGGGGCGGTGGCGCCGACGCGGACGGTCCAGGCGCGCACTTCCTTCACGCCAGCGGTGAAGTAGGTCTGCAGGTTGAGCAGCGAGTAACCGGCGCGGATCACGCGGTTCAGGCCCGGCTCTTCCATGCCCATGGTTTCGAGGAACATCTGCATTTCTTCGAGATCGTCCAGTTCGGCGATTTCGGCTTCGATCTTGTTGCACACCGGCACGACGATGGCGCCTTCCGCTTCGGCGATGGCGTTGACCACGTCGAGGTGCGGGTTGTTCTCGAAGCCGTCTTCGGCGACGTTGGCGATGTACATCACCGGCTTGGTGGTGAGCAGGTGGAAGGTCTTGGCCAGGCGCTTCTCGTCGTCACCCAGGTCTTTCAGCAGGCTGCGTGCCGGCCTGCCTTCGGTGAGGTGGGGGATGAGCTTTTCCAGCAGTGCCTTCTGCGCCACGGATTCCTTGTCGCCACCCTTGGCAGTACGTGCCACGCGCTGCAGCTGCTTCTCGCAGCTGTCGAGGTCGGCCATGATCAGTTCGAGGTCGATGATCTCGATGTCACGCTTGGGGTCGACGCTGTTGGCAACGTGGATGACGTTGTCGTCTTCAAAGCAGCGCACCACGTGGGCGATGGCGTCGGTCTCGCGGATGTTGGCGAGGAACTTGTTGCCCAGGCCTTCACCTTTCGACGCGCCCGCGACCAGGCCGGCGATGTCGACGAATTCCATGGTGGTGGGGATGACCTTCTCGGGCTTGACGATCTCGGCCAGGGCTTCCAGGCGTGGGTCGGGCATGGGTACGATGCCGCTGTTCGGCTCGATGGTGCAGAAGGGGAAGTTCTCCGCCGCGATGCCGGACTTGGTGAGGGCGTTGAACAGGGTGGACTTGCCGACATTGGGCAGGCCGACGATGCCGCAGTTGAATCCCATGGTGTGTCCCTCGGGGGAAAGGTGGTTACTGGGTGGCCTTCTGGCTATGCAGTTTGCGCATGGCCACGGTCCAGTAGCCGGCGAGCATTTCCGGCAGGACCTCCAAGGCGAAGTCGATGCTCTGGTCGAGCAGTTCCTGTTCGCTGCGTGGGGCGCGTCCGAGCACGTAGCCGGAGACCAGGCTGGCGTGCCCCGGATGGCCGATGCCGAGCCGCAGGCGATGGAAGTTATTCTGGTTGCCGAGCTGGGCGATGATGTCGCGCAGGCCGTTGTGCCCGCCGTGGCCGCCGCCCTGTTTGAGCTTGGCGACGCCGGGTGGCATGTCGAGTTCGTCATGGGCCACCAGGATTTCTTCGGGTTTGAGCTTGAAGAAATTGGCCAGGGCCGCCACGGACTGGCCGCTGCGGTTCATGTAGGTGGTGGGGATGAGCAGACGAACTTCACGCCCCTGGTGGTTGAATTTGCCCACCAGGCCGAAATATTTGCGATCTACGCTGAGGTTGACGCGCTGGCTCGCGGCCACGCGCTCAACGAAAAGGGCCCCTGCATTGTGCCGGGTCTGGTCGTATTCGGGGCCGGGGTTACCCAGGCCAACGATCAGTTGTACGGCAGTCATACAGGAGCCCTTTCGAGAACATGGCCAGGCGTGATCGCATGCCGGGCCAGCTACTGACGATTACTCGGCAGCGCCTTCGCCGGCAGCTTCTTCACGAACGCGCGGCAGGTGGATGCTGGCTACCGGCAGGTCGCTGCCGTGGGCCAGAGCAACCAGCTCAACGCCTTTCGGCAGCTTGATGTCGGACAGGTGAACGGTCTGGTCAACAGCGACCTTGGCCATGTCGACTTCGATGAATTCCGGCAGGTCTTTAGGCAGGCAGGAAACTTCGACTTCGTTCAGGGCGTGCAGGACTTCGCCGCCGCCTTGCTTGACGCCAACGGAGGTAGCTTCGTTGATGAAGTGCAGCGGTACGTGGGCGGTCAGTTTCTGGCCGGCAACGACGCGCTGGAAGTCAGCGTGCAGAACGAAGCCTTTGGCCGGGTGGCGCTGCAGGGCTTTGATCAGGACGCTTTCTTTGGTGCCGGCAACGTCCAGGCTCAGAACGTGGCTGAAGGCAGCTTCGTTTTCCAGCAGCTTGGCCAGGTCTTTGGCCAGCAGGCTGATGGATTGCGGGGCTTTGTCGCCGCCGTAGATTACGGCAGGCACCATGGACACGTTACGACGCAGGCGGCGGCTCGCACCTTTCCCCAGGTCGGAACGCACTTCGGCATTCAGGGCAAACTCAGTCATTTCATTTCTCCAAAATAACCAAACCGCCTTATGGCTTGCGACCAGCCTCGGGCGGTAGGGCAAAAAGCCCCGCGCGAGGCGGGGCAGTGTGATCTGGCCTGTTCCTTAGCGGAACATGGCGCTGATCGATTCTTCGTTGCTGATGCGGCGTACCGCTTCGGCGACGACCGGGGCGATGTCGAGCTGGCGAATACGCGAGCAGGACTGTGCCGCAGCGGACAGCGGGATGGTGTTGGTGACCACCAGCTCGTCCAGGACGGAATTCTCGATGTTCTCGATGGCGCGGCCGGACAGTACCGGGTGGGTGCAGTAGGCGTAGACCTTGGCAGCACCGCGCTCTTTCAGCGCTTTGGCGGCGTGGCACAGGGTACCGGCGGTATCGACCATGTCGTCTACGAGGATGCAGGTACGGCCTTCGACGTCACCGATGATGTGCATCACTTCGGACTGGTTGGCCTTTTCGCGACGCTTGTCGATGATCGCCAGGTCAACGCCCAGGCTCTTGGCCACGGCGCGGGCGCGTACTACGCCACCGATATCGGGGGAGACGATCATCAGGTTGTCGAAGCGCTGGTCTTCGATGTCGTCGACCAAAACCGGGGAGCCGTAGATGTTATCCACCGGAATGTCGAAGAAGCCCTGGATCTGGTCAGCGTGCAGGTCGACGGTCAGCACGCGGTCGATACCGACCACGGTGAGCATGTCGGCCACGACTTTGGCGCTGATTGCCACGCGCGCGGAACGCGGACGTCGATCCTGGCGGGCATAACCGAAGTAGGGGATGACTGCAGTGATGCGAGTCGCCGAGGACCGGCGGAAGGCGTCGGCCATCACTACCAGTTCCATCAGGTTGTCGTTGGTGGGTGCACAGGTCGGCTGAATCAGGAAGACGTCCTTACCGCGGACGTTCTCGTTGATTTCGATCATGACTTCGCCGTCGGAGAACTTACCGACCGAAGCATCGCCGAGAGGAATGTGCAGCTGACGAACGATCCGTCGCGCCAGATCGGGGTTTGCGTTCCCCGTGAAGACCATCATCTTGGACACGCGCAGTACCTGCCGGCTGGGGGTATACCTGGATGGGTATGGAAAATGGCAGGGGCGGCTGGATTCGAACCAACGCATGGCAGGATCAAAACCTGCTGCCTTACCGCTTGGCGACGCCCCTATATTCTGTGTTGAATGCTTGTTGACTCGGTTTGCGATGCCTCCCGAGGGAGGTTATGGCAGGGGCGGCTGGATTCGAACCAACGCATGCCAGGATCAAAACCTGGTGCCTTACCGCTTGGCGACGCCCCTGTATCGTATAACCGAATGCTGAGCATTCACTTCTTGGCCAATGCTTGGAGCCTGCGGTGCAGCATCGAGATGTTGCGACCTTGAGCGACAAAGCTCGGCAGAGTGCCTGGAAGTTGGCGGGCGACTTTATCAGCATCGTCCCGATTTGGGAAGCTCCCAAATATGCAAGCTCCAGTGCCAGTCAATCTAGCTGAAACAAATTTGTTCAACAAGATCAAAGCGTTACAAACTTCAGGGTAACGCCTCTCTACAACCGGCTGGCAGTCGTTTCGACCACCCCCCGCAAGAAGGCTGCGAACTTTAATGGGCGGCGTATCCCGTGTCAACTCGGGCGAGCCGAAAACTTCTGCTGTGCTGACAAAGACTTGCGGTACGGCGACGAGGAACCAGGGTTCCTCCAGTTCGACCGGGGTCAGGCGCTCGCCAACGCCTTCGGCGAAGGCCGCACGGCCGCGCACGAACACCGGCACGTCGGCGCCCAGGGCCAGGCCCAGTTCGGCCAGGCGATCTTCGCCCAGTTGGGTGTGCCACAGGTGATCGAGGCCGAGCAGGGTGGTGGCGGCATCCGAGCTGCCACCGCCAATACCTCCACCCATGGGCAGGCGCTTGTCCAGCCAGATATCGGCGCCCAGCGAGGTGCCGCTGGCTGCCTGCAGCCTTTTGGCGGCACGCACGATCAGGTTGCTGTCATGCGGCACGCCGTCGATGGGCGTATGCAGGTGGATTTCGCCATCCTGGCGCAGGCTGAAGCCGAGTTCGTCGCCGTGGTCGAGGAATTGGAACAGGGTCTGCAGCTCGTGATAGCCATCGGCGCGGCGGCCGAGGATATGCAGCATCAGGTTGAGCTTGGCCGGTGCGGGCAGGATGAGTTCGGCGTGGGTGGGGATGGCTGTGCGGCTCATGGCGATGTCGTTGGCGGGCATTCGTAGCCCGGATGCAATCCGGGGCTGGGTGGTGATGGTTCCCGGATTTCATACGGGCTACGGCTCCTGTGGGGGCGCTTCAGCGGCGACGGAGCATGCCAATGTCGCGGCTCAAGCCCCTCCCACAGGATCTGCGGTGAGCTTATTGACCGAGCTGACGCGGCTGCCAGTCCTTGATCACCAGGGTCACTTCCAGGTTCTGGCCGTAGAGCTTGATGCGCTCCGGCAGAGCGTAGCCGTTCTGCTCGGTGTAGCGCTGGTAGTCGACCTTCCAGCCGTCCTGCTCGAGCTGCGCCAGGTGGCTTTCAGCGTCCAGGGTGATGCGGCTGCGGCTGTCCGGGGCGGGCAGGCCGCGAATCCACCAAAGCAGGTTGGATACGGGCAGGTTCAGGCGCAGCTGTTCGCGCAGCAGGTCTTCCGGGGATTCGGCGCGGTAGCGGCCACGGTTGGACACTTCCAACAGGATGTCGCCGGGGCGGCCGGTCAGGCGGGCGGCGCCGCCACCCAGCGGGCCGGACAGGCGAATGTCGTAGTAATCCTGGCGCTGCAGCCAGAACAGTGTGGCGCTGCCGGAATCCTGCGGGGCGCGGATGCCGATCTTGCCGTTGATCTGCCAGCCGTCGAGCTGGGTGATCTGCTGTTTGTGGGCTCGCCACTGGGCCGGGTCGCCCTGGCCTTCCAGCGCTTCGCGTGAGGTAAGGCCGGCGCAGCCGGCAAGCAGGGCGATAAGGCTGAATACGAGTATGTGACGGAACATCAGAGGGTCTCGGAGCCGGTCAGGCGCAACAGGGTGTCACGCAGAATGGGGCTGTCGGGCGTTGCCTCCAGGGCATCGCGCCAGACGCGACGGGCTTCGCGCTGTTTACCCTGAACCCAGAGCACTTCGCCGAGGTGCGCAGCCACTTCGTGGTCGGGGAATTTCTCCAGCGCCTGGCGCAGCAAGCGCTCGGCCTCGGGCAGGTTGCCCAGGCGGTAATTGACCCAGCCGAGGCTGTCGAGAATGGCTGGGTCATCAGGGTCGAGCTGGTGCGCTTTGGTGATCAGTTCGAAGGCTTCCTGATAGCGCGTGGTGCGGTCGGCCAGGGTGTAGCCGAGGGCATTGAGGGCCATGGCGTGCTCCGGCTCGCGCTCGATGATGTAGCGCAGGTCGGTTTCCAGTTGGGCCAGGTCGTCGCGTTTTTCCGCCAGCATGGCGCGGGTGTAGAGCAGGTTCAGGTCATTGGGGAACTGTTCCAGTCCCTCGGTGATGACCTTCCAGGCCGGCTCGATCTGGCCGTGATTGCTCAGACCTTCGGCTTCGATCAGGTACAGCTGGATGGCGTAATCGGGCTGGGCTTCGCGAGCCTGGGCCAGAAGAGCGCTGGCCTCTGCGCTGCGCTGCTGGCTGAGTAGCAACTCGGCCTGGCGTTGCTGGGCCGGCAGGTAGTCGTTGCTCGGGCCGACCAGGGCGTAGGCTTGCAGGGCGCTGTCGTTATCATCCAGCGCCTCGTAGGCGCGGCCGAGGTTGTAGTGCGCGGCATCGACATGGCTGCGGCGCTCGATCAGCTCTTCGAGGTAGACGATGGCCTCTTCCCAGGCTTCGGCTTCCAGGCACACCAGGGCCAGGGAGAAGCGCAGGTCGTCGTCGTTGGGATTCTCCAGCACCAGCTTGGAGAACTCGCCCTTGGCTTCGTCGAAGCGATCCTGCTCGATCAGCAGGCGCGCATAGGTCAGGCGCAGGCGCTTGTCGTCCGGGTTCTGGCGAATGCCCTTCTGCAGAATCGGCATGGCTTCCTGGCCTCGGCCGAGGCTTTGCAGCAGGCGCGCACGCAGGAGAATCGGCGACACCTCGGTGGCGCCGGCCGAACTGTCTTCGAGCAGGGCCAGCGCCTCTTCGGCGCGGCCATCCTGTTGCAGGAGGATGGCCTTGCCGAACAGCAGCTGGCTGTTGTCCGGGTTCTTGCTCAGCAGGCGGTCAAAGCCCTGCAGCAGCCCGGCGCGGGTGTCGGGGTCGGTTTCGGCGGCGGACAGGGCAAGGAAATCGAAGTGGGTGTTGCCCTGGCGCTGCAGCACCTGCTCCATGTAGGTCATGGATTCGTCGTAACGGCCGGCGCGTGCCAGTTGCACGGCGGCAGCGCGCTGCGCGTCGATATTGTCTGGCGCGTTGCTGGCCCAGATCAGTGCACTGTCCAGCGCAGCCTGCTCGGCGCCAAGGTATTCGGCAATGCGGAAGGCGCGCTCGGCGACACCGGCGTCGCCCGTTTCCTGCGCCTGCTGCACGTAGTTGGTTAGGGCGATATCGAAGCGGTTGCGCTGCCCGGCCAGTTCGGCGGTGAGCAGGGCGAACAGGCTTTCCTGGCTGAACGAGCCGTACTCGCTCGGTTGCAGCTGTGCGGGCTGGTCGGCTTCCTGCACGGGCGGCGTACCGTCCGGCTCGCTGGGGGCGAAGGTCTGGCAGCCACTGAGGAGGGCGAATGCGGTAAGTAACGCGAGGGGTCTGTTCATAGTGCCTTGTCGTGCTTGATGGCGGGCGTGGCACTGCCACGTTGTTCTGGCGGCCCTGCCCTGGCGACTGTCGCGGCATCATGACACAAGCCTTGGGGCAAGCCCATGGGGCGCGTGATCTCGCGACGCGTCTATTGGGACAATAGGTCGCGGGAGTTGTTCTATCGGGGGCGAAGTAGGACAATTGCCGGCTTCCGTATTGCCCCTCAGCGACCCTGCATGGCCTTTATCGCCCTCGGTATCAACCACAAGACCGCCTCGGTAGAGGTGCGCGAGCGCGTTGCCTTCACCCCGGAACAACTGGTCGAGGCACTGCAGCAGCTGTGCCGGCTGACGCCCAGTCGTGAGGCAGCGATCCTCTCCACCTGCAACCGCAGCGAGTTGTACCTGGAGCAGGAGCATGTCCAGGCCGACGAGGTGCTGCAGTGGCTGGCCGATTACCACCGCCTGAGCCTCGATGAGCTGCGCGCCTGTGCCTATGTGTACAGTGACGACGAGGCGGTGCGGCACATGATGCGCGTGGCCTGCGGGCTGGACTCGATGGTGCTGGGCGAGCCGCAGATTCTCGGCCAGCTCAAGTCGGCCTACGCCGTGGCGCGTGAGGCCGGCACTGTCGGGCCGCTGCTGGGGCGTTTGTTCCAGGCCACGTTCAGCACCGCCAAGACGGTGCGCACCGATACCGCCATCGGCGAGAACCCGGTGTCCGTGGCCTTCGCTGCCGTGAGCCTGGCCAAGCAGATCTTCGCTGACCTGCACTGCAGCCAGGCGCTGCTGATCGGCGCCGGCGAAACCATCAGCCTGGTCGCCCGCCACCTGCATGATCAGGGCATCAAGCGCATCGTCGTCGCCAACCGCACCCTGGAGCGCGCCAGCCAGTTGGCCGAGCAGTTCGGCGCGCATGCGGTGCTGCTGTCGGACATCCCCGACGAGCTGGCGCACAGCGATATCGTCATCAGTTCCACCGCCAGCCAGTTGCCGATTCTCGGCAAGGGGGCGGTGGAAAGCGCGCTGAAAAAGCGCCGGCACAAGCCGATCTTCATGGTCGACATCGCCGTGCCGCGTGATATCGAGCCGCAGGTGGGTGAGCTGGACGACGTTTACCTCTATACCGTCGACGACCTGCACGAGGTCATCGAGGAAAACCTCAAGAGCCGCCAGGGCGCCGCGCAGGCAGCCGAGGAGCTGGTGGCAGCCGGTACCGACGATTTCATGCTGCGCCTGCGCGAGCTGGCCGCCGTGGATGTGCTCAAGGCCTATCGTCAGCAGGCCGAGCGTCTGCGCGACGAGGAGCTGGCCAAGGCACAGCGCATGCTGGTCAATGGCAGCAACCCCGAGGACGTGCTGGCGCAACTGGCCCGTGGCCTGACCAACAAACTGCTGCACGCACCGAGCGTACGCATGAAGAAACTCACCGCCGAGGGGCGCGTCGATGCGCTCAGCCTGGCCCAGGAATTGTTCGCCCTCGACGAGAGCGCGCCGCAGGACAAAGGTCTGCAATGAAAGCTTCACTGTTGAACAAGCTGGACAACCTCAGCGACCGCTTCGAGGAACTCACGGCGCTGCTCGGCGATGCCGAGGTGATTGCCAAGCAGGCGCAGTTTCGTGCCTATTCCAAGGAATATGCCGAGATCGAGCCGGTGATCGCCACCTTCCGCGAACTGCGCAAGGTGCAGGGCGACCTCGAAGGCGCCCAGGCGCTGCTCAAGGACAGCGACCCGGACCTGCGCGAGATGGCCGAGCTGGAAGTGGATCAGGCCAAAGAGGCGCTGGTCGTCTTGGAAGACAAGCTGCAGCGCATGCTGCTGCCGAAAGATCCCAACGACGGCCGTAACGTCTATCTGGAAATCCGCGCCGGCACCGGCGGTGACGAGGCGGCGATCTTCTCCGGCGACCTGTTCCGCATGTATTCGCGCTATGCCGAGAAGCAGGGGTGGCGTGTCGAGGTGTTGTCGGCCAACGAGGGCGAGCATGGCGGCTATAAGGAAGTGATCGCCCGCGTCGAGGGTGACAACGTCTACGCCAAGCTCAAGTTCGAGTCCGGCGCCCATCGCGTGCAGCGCGTGCCGGAGACCGAGTCCCAGGGCCGCATCCACACCTCGGCCTGCACCGTGGCGGTGTTGCCGGAGCCGGACGAACAGGCGGCCATCGAGATCAACCCGGCCGACCTGCGCGTCGACACCTACCGCAGCTCCGGCGCCGGTGGTCAGCACGTCAACACCACCGATTCGGCGATCCGCATCACCCACATTCCCACCGGGACCGTGGTGGAGTGTCAGGAAGAGCGTTCGCAGCACAAGAACCGCGCCAAGGCCATGGCCTGGCTGGCGGCCAAGCTGCAGGATCAACAGGAAGCAGCGGCGCACAAGGAAATCTCCGAAACGCGCAAGCTGCTGGTGGGCTCGGGCGACCGCTCCGAGCGCATCCGCACCTACAACTTCCCGCAGGGCCGGGTGACTGATCACCGCATCAACCTGACCCTGTATTCGCTGAACGAAGTGATCGCCGGTGGCGTGGAAGCGGTAATCGAACCGCTGCTGGCCGAGTACCAGGCCGACCAGCTGGCGGCGTTGGGCGATTGAGTGCAGTGGTGCGCATGGCTGGCGCCGCGTAGGGTGCGCCGTGCGCACCGTAGCCCGGATGCAATCCGGGGACCGATTTCCCGGATTGCATCCGGGCTACGAGAACGACATGGCTACCATCGAAACCCTGCTCGACACTGCTGACCTGCCCGACTCGCCCACGCCGCGATTGGATGCCGAGCTGCTGCTCGCCGATGCCCTGGGCAAGCCGCGCAGCTACCTGCGTACCTGGCCGGAGCACGAGCTGGAGGATGAGCAACTGGCGCGCTTCCAGGCCAGTCTGCAACGCCGCCGCCAGGGCGAGCCGGTGGCCTATATCCTTGGCCATCAGGGCTTCTGGAGCCTTGATCTTGAAGTGGCGCCGCACACGCTCATCCCGCGCCCGGACACCGAACTGCTGGTGGAAACCGCACTCGAGCTGCTACCCGCTACGCCGCTGAGCGTGCTCGATCTGGGCACCGGCACGGGCGCCATTGCCCTGGCCCTGGCCAGCGAACGCCCGGCCTGGCAGGTAACCGGCGTGGATCGCGTCGCAGACGCCGTGGCCCTGGCTGAGCGCAATCGCCTGCGCCTGCAACTGGACAATGCGAGTTTCCTGCATAGCCACTGGTTCTCCGCCCTGGCCGGGCAGCGTTTTGCCCTGATCCTGAGCAACCCGCCTTATATTCGTGCCGATGATCAGCATCTGGCACAGGGTGACGTGCGTTTCGAGCCAAGCAGCGCGCTGGTGGCCGGCTGCGACGGGCTGGACGATATCCGCGCAATCATCCCGGCTGCGCCGGCGCATTTGCTGCCAGGTGGCTGGTTGTTGCTCGAGCACGGCTTCGACCAGGCCGAAGCCGTGCGTGCACTACTCGCTGCCGGTGGTTTCGCCGAGGTACACAGCCGGCGTGACCTGGCAGGCCATGAACGTATCAGTCTGGGACGTTTAGACCGTGAGTGATCAGATGCTGAGTGATGACGAACTGCTGCGCTACAGCCGGCAGATTTTGTTGAAACAGATCGATGTCGAGGGCCAACTGCGTCTGAAGCAGGGCCGCGTGCTGATAGTCGGCTTGGGCGGTCTCGGCTCGCCGGTTGCGCTGTACCTGGCGGCTGCTGGCGTCGGCGAGCTGCACCTGGCTGACTTCGATACGGTCGACTTGACCAACCTGCAGCGGCAGATCGCCCACGACACTGCCAGCATCGGTCAGGCCAAGGTGGATTCGGCCATGGCGCGGCTGGCGGCGATCAATCCGCAGATCAGCCTGGTGCCGCACCGTCAGGCGCTGGACGCCGACTCGCTGGCTGCCGCGGTAAGCGCCGTCGACCTGGTGCTGGACTGCTCGGACAACTTCACCACCCGCGAAGCAGTCAATGCTGCCTGCTTCAAGGCGGGTAAGCCGCTGGTATCTGGCGCTGCGATTCGTCTGGAAGGGCAGTTGTCGGTGTTCGATCCGCGCAACGCCGCCAGCCCCTGCTATCACTGCCTGTATGGTCATGGCAGCGAAGCCGAGCTGACCTGCAGCGAGGCGGGTGTGGTTGGCCCGCTGGTCGGCCTGGTCGGTAGCCTGCAAGCGCTGGAGGCGCTCAAGCTGCTGGCAGATTTCGGTGAGCCGCTGGTGGGGCGCTTGCTGCTGATCGATGCGCTGGGCACGCGCTTTCGCGAACTGCGGGTCAAGCGCGATCCGGTTTGCGAGGTGTGCGGTGGGCGCTAACGATAGGCTGCGTAGCCGTGGGGATGATTTGAAATGAGTCAGTCGCAGGCGCCGATTGGCGTTTTCGACTCCGGCGTCGGCGGCCTGTCGGTGCTGCGCGAGATTCGCCAGTTGCTGCCGAACGAGTCGCTGCTTTACGTCGCTGACAGCGGCCACGTGCCTTACGGCGAGAAAAGCCCGGAATACATTCGCGAACGCTGCGTGCTGATCACCGAACACTTGCTGGCGCAGGGTGCCAAGGCCCTGGTGCTAGCCTGCAACACGGCGACGGCTGCGGCTGGTGCCGAGTTGCGCGAGCGCTATCCGCACGTGCCCATCGTCGGCATGGAGCCGGCGGTAAAACCGGCGGCGGCGGCGACCCGCAGTGGCGTGGTCGGTGTTCTGGCAACCACCGGTACGCTCAAGAGCGCCAGGTTCGCTGCACTGCTCGATCGCTTCGCCAATGATGTGCGGGTGATCACCCAGCCCTGTCCGGGGTTGGTGGAATGCATCGAGGCCGGCGAGCTGCAGGCACCGGCCACGCGCGAACTGCTGCAAGGTTATGTGGCGCCGCTGTTGGCCGAGGGCTGTGACACGCTGATTCTCGGCTGCACCCACTATCCCTTCCTGCGTCCGCTGCTGGGCGAGCTGGTGCCACCTTCGGTGACCCTCATCGATACCGGCGCGGCAGTGGCGCGGCAGCTGCAGCGTTTGCTCACTCAGCACGACATGCTGGCAACTGCGCCCGCTCGGGCCACTCGCTACTGGAGCAGCGGAAACACTGCGCAACTTTGCCGAGTATTGCCGATTTTGTTGAGTGAAACGGCCGAAGTGCTTTCGATATAGTGAATTTTTTCGGTTTGGGCTTTCTCTGATATCGAATACTTCTATATTTTTGTAACGAGCCTGATAAAAACTTCCCGCTATACAAGGAATGACTCATGAAGAAGTTATATGCCTTCGCCGCAGCTACGGCCCTGACGTTTGGAACCATGGGTGCTGCGCAGGCTGCGGACGTAACCGCGGCTATTGGTCAGAGTGGCGACTCCACCATGGTTTATCGCTTGGGCGCGCAGTGGGACTGGAACCACAGCTGGCTGGAGAGCAGCTATGGACGTCTGACTGGTTACTGGGACCTCGGTTACACCTACTGGGATGGCGACGACACGGCGAGTAACCACAGCGTTTCTTTCGCGCCGGTATTCGTTTACGAGTTCGCCGGGCAGAACGTGCGTCCATACATCGAAGCCGGCATCGGCGTTGCGGCGTTCTCCAGCACCGAGCTGGAGAGCAACGATCTGGGCTCGTCGTTTCAGTTCGAAGACCGTATCGGCGTCGGCCTGCGTTTCGCGGGACAGGAGATTGGTCTGCGTGCCATTCACTATTCCAACGCGGGCCTGAAGAACCCCAATGACGGCGCGGAAGCGTATACCGTGCATTACCGCATGAGCTTCTGAATAAAAAGACCGGGCAAGCCCCTAATGCCGATCAGATAAGCTTGCCAAAGCGGTCTTTCGTAGGAGCCCCGCCCCGGGGCGAAGCTTTTCAATCGCGTATCGCCCTGGTTCGCGGCGGGGCGCCGCTCCTACCCATTGGCAGCGTCGACGCTTAACTGACAGACATTAGGGCAAGCCCCGGTCTTTTTCATTGTGCCTGTGGCCCGTGGCGCGCTCCGCTAGCGATAGGCCTGGGCAATGCCCTGGCGCTCTTCCAGGCATTCGGCCGCACCCAGCTCGAACTCCCGGCAGATCAGTGGGCGCACCTCGTAGATGGTGCAGCGCATGCTGTTGCGGTCCAGCGCGGCGCACCAGTTGTCGTCCAGGCGACGCATCACTTCGCTGCCCCACTGGTCGGTATCGATCAAATGCTGCGGCACGTCGTTATCGCCGAACAGCATGACTTCCAGCTGGCAGCAGCAAGCCGCGCAGGTGCTGCAACTGACCTCGGGTTCGGTTGGCAGTTGGGTATGGGGGATGGTCTGGCTCATGGCGCAGCAGTGTACGCCATGCAGTGGATACGCGGGGCTTGGGCTGACAGGGTGCAGCGGACAGTGGCGTCAGTTCAGCAGGCCGCAAGCCGCTTTTCGTAGGAGCCCCGCCTCGGGGCGAAGCGTTTTGTTGGGGCCGCGCCGCCTGGTTCGCTGCGGGGAGCCGCTCCTACACGCGCGGGCATTGGTGCTTGTCGTAGGAGCCCCGCCCCGGGGCGAAGCGTTTTGGGGCCGCGCCGCCGGGTTCGCGGCGGGGCGCCGCTCCTACACATGCGGGCATTTGTGCTTTTCGTAGGAGCCCCGCCTCGGGGCGAAGCGTTTTGGGGCCGTGCCACCTGGTTCGCGGCAGGGCGCCGCTCCTACACATGCGGGCATTTGTGCTTTTCGTAGGAGCCCCGTCCCGGGGCGAAGCTTTTCGAACCCGAGCCGAAGCGGTTCGCGGTGAGGCGCCGCTCCTACGGAGGTTATCGGCTAGGCCGAGCGACGGCTGCGCAGGCTCTGCTCGTATTGCGCACGATAGAGTTTGGCGAAGCCATGCAGTACCGGCATCACCACGGCCCAGACCAGCGCGAAAATCGCCAGGGTTGGCCAGGTGCCCAGCGGCAGTTCGACGCCCGCGATCTTCGCGCCGCCGTAGTAGGACAGCGGTGCGGCAAGCGCGCCCAGCAGGCTGCCGCGCCACCAGGGCTGCGCGGTCCAGGCCAGGCAGTGGTTGAGGGTGCTGGCCAGCAACAGCCAGAGCAAGGCCAGCCACAGCGGGATCAGCTGGCGCTCTTCGCCGAAGTCGAACACACCGAGGTTGAGCAGGAAGCTGTCCAGCGCACTGCCGGCGAGAAATACGCTGAGCAGCAGCTTGCCTTCGGCTGCCCAACTGCTGACCCACAGCAGGTGCACGCCAATGATCACTGCCACCACCAGCAGCCAGGGGCTGTCGCCAGCAAAGACGCAGACCAGCCAGCCGAGCTGGAACAGGAGGGCATTGGCGATCAGTTTAGGCATCGAAGTTTCCTAACAGAGGGGCAGGGCGAGCGCCTGGTTTGGCCAGCAGCAGTTGTGCGGTGCCAATGGTGCGTTCGAGGAAGCCGCCTTCGCAATAGCAGAGGTAGAACTCCCACAGGCGATAGAAGTAGTCGTCGTAGCCCAGTTGCTCCAGGCGCTGCCTGGCGTGGCCCAGGTTGTCGTGCCACAGGCGCAGGGTGCGTGCGTAGTGCAGGCCGAAGTCTTCCATGTGGTGCAGGTTGAAGTCGGTATGCCGGGTGATGACATCGAGCATCTTGTGCATCGAAGGCAGCGCACCGCCCGGGAAGATGTAGCGCTGGATGAAGTCCACCGACTTGCAGGCCTGCTCGTAGCGCTGGTCGCGAATGGTGATGGCCTGCAGCAGCATCAGCCCGTCATCCTTGAGCAGGTGCGCGCATTGCTCGAAGTAGGTGGGCAGGAAGCGATGGCCGACGGCTTCGATCATCTCGATGGACACCAGCTTGTCATACTGGCCCTGGAGGTCGCGGTAGTCCTCCAGCAGCAGGGTGACGCGATCTTCCAGACCCAGCTCACGGATACGGCGTGCGGTATGCGCATGCTGCTCGCGCGACAGCGTGGTGGTGGTCACGCTGCAACCGTAATGCGTGGCGGCATAGATGGCCATGCTGCCCCACCCGGTGCCGATTTCCAGCAGGTGATCGCTGGGCTGCAGGGCAAGTTTCTGGCAGATGCGTTCGAGCTTGTTGAGCTGCGCCTGTTCCAGGCTGTCGTCTGCGCTGCGGAACATAGCCGCCGAGTACATCATTGTCGGGTCGAGGAACTGCTCGAACAGGTCGTTACCCAGGTCGTAGTGGGCGGCGATATTGCGCCGCGAACCTTGCCGGGTATTGCGATTGAGCCAGTGCAGCCCCTGGATCAACGGCCGGCCCAGGCGCGCCAGGCCACCTTCCATGGCGTCCAGTACATCGAGGTTGGCGACGAAGATACGGATTACCGCCGTCAGATCCGGCGTGCTCCAGTAGCCGTGGATATAGGCCTCACCCGAGCCAATCGAACCGTTGCCGGCAACCAGCCCCCAGACGGTGGGGTCATGCACGGTGATTTCGGCGCGCAGATGGGCTTGCGGGTTACCGAAGTGCAGGCTGTGACCGGCTTCGTGGATCACCAGCAGGCCGTGATGCAGGTTCTGTAGCTGGCGCAATACGGCACGCCGTAACAGGCCGGCACCAATGCCGTTGCCACTGCGTACCAGGCTTCTGGTGGAGGTCAGGCTAGAGCTCTTCATGGGGCATGTCCTTGACGTGCGGGCGGGCGACTCGAAAGCTGCCCTGTGCAGGCTTGTGGTCGAAAATCGGGATGCGTTTGAGCAGCAGTCGCAGTGCCTGCCAGTAGATGGCGGCCAGGGTCTTGCCGGTCATCCAGGGGAAACTGAGCAGATAGCGGTGCAGGCTTCTGCGGTCCAACGCTGTGCGTTGCAGGCTGAGGCTGGCGTCGAACATCTTGGTTTCGCCTTGCCAGTCGGCCATGTGTACACCGAGGCGCTCGCCCACGGGGCTGAAACTCATGCGGTATTCCAGCTCGCGCGGCAGAAAGGGGGAAACGTGAAAGGCCTTGTCGACGCTGACCTGGTGGCGCCCTTCACCGTTGGCCGGCAGTACGTAGTGATAGCGTTCGCGCCACGGCGTATTGCTGACTTCACAGAGTATCGCCATCAGCCGCTGCTCGGCGTCATGGCAATAGAAGATGCTCACCGGGTTGAAGGCCAGGCCCCAACTGCGCGGTTGCGTCAGCACGCAGATGCGACCTTGCGGGCGTGTGCCCAGTGCCTGCTCCACGCGATCGCGCACCGCCTCATCCAGCGCCACGCCCTGGCGGGTGGACTCGGGCAGGTAGTCGCTCTCGCGAAAGGCGAATGGCGCCCAGCGGCCGGAACCGGCCAGCTTTGACAGGGCGAACAGCTGCGCCTGCTCACTCAGGTCGAGGTACAGCAGACCCATGCGATAGCGAAAGGCATGGGCGCGCGGGGCGAAGCGGCGATGCTGCACCCAGCCGCTGTACAGGGCGCTGTGCATCAGAGCGTCTCTCCGAAGGCACGCGCTACGCGCAGTGCGCTGACCACGCCATCTTCATGAAAACCGTTGGCCCAGTAGGCGCCGCAATAGTAGGTGTGCTGCGCGCCGAGCAGCTCTTCCCAGCGCGCCTGGGCGGCGGTACCGGCCAGGCTGTACTGCGGGTGGGCGTACTGGAAGCGCGCGAGGATCTTGCTCGGGTCGATGGCGGCCGTCTGGTTGAGGCTGACGCAGAAGGTGGTGTCGCTGTCGATGCCCTGCAGGATATTCATGTCATAGGTCACGGCAGCCATCTGTTCACGCGGCCCACCGAGGCGATAGTTCCAGCTGGCCCAAGCCAGCTTGCGCTTGGGCAGCAGGCGCGTATCGGTATGCAGCACCACGTCGTTGTTGGCGTAGGGCAGGGCGCCAAGAATGTCCCGCTCCTGCTCGCTGGGCTGCTCGAGCAGGGCCAGGGCCTGGTCGCTATGGCAGGCGAAGATCACCTTGTCGAAGCGCTCGCTGCCGGCCGCGCTGTGCAGGGTGACGCCATCCTGATCACGGACGACGCGACTGACCGGGCAGTTGAGGCGGATGCGCTCGGCGAAGCTGGCGGTCAAGGGCGCCACGTAGCTGCGCGAGCCGCCTTCGATCACCTGCCAGGTCGGGCGGTCGCTGACCGAGAGCAGGCCATGGTTCTTGCAGAAGCGCACGAAGAACTGCAGCGGGAAACCAAGCATGTCGGCCAGCGACATCGACCAGATGGCCGAGCCCATCGGCACAATGTAATGCTCGATGAAGCGGCGGCCATAGCCGTTGCTGTCGAGGTACTGGCCCAGCGTGGTGTCGGCGCTGATGCGGTTGTTGGCCAGGTCGTCCAGCGACTGGCGATTGAAACGCAGGATGTCGCGCAGCATGCCCCAGAACGCCGGCGACAGGAGGTTGCTGCGTTGGGCGAACAGGGTGTTGAGGTCGTGGCCGTTGTACTCCACGCCGGTGGCCGGGTCGCTGACCGAGAAGCTCATCTCGGTGGGCTTGAAGCCGACGCCGATCTGCTCCAGCAAGCGGATGAAATTGGGGTAGGTCCAGTCGTTGAAGACGATGAAACCGGTATCGATGGCGTAGCTGCGCCCCTCCACCTGCACGTCGACGGTGTGGGTATGACCGCCGATCCAGTCGCTGGCTTCGAACACCTGAATGTCGTGCTGGCGATTGAGCAGGTAGGCACAGGTCAGGCCGGCGATACCACCGCCGACGATGGCGATTTTCATGCATTGTCCTCGTTAACCGCCAGGCGGCGACCTATGGCCAGTTGCAAGCCGCTCGGCAGGCTGCCGAGTAGCTTGAGTATGGCAATAAAGGGAGTAGGGAAAGCGATTTCATGCGGGCGCTTGTCCAGGCGCTCGGCGATGTGCCGGGCTGCACGCTTGACCGGCCAGCGCATGGGCATCGGGAAGTCGTTCTTCTGCGTCAGCGGGGTGTCGACGAAACCGGGGCTGACCAGGGTGACGTCGATGCCTTCGCTGGCCAAATCGATGCGCAGCGTCTGCAGCAGGTAACGCATGGCGGCCTTGGACGCACCATAGGCCTCGGCGCGCGGCAGCGGCAGGAAGGTGACCGAACTGCCAACACCGACCAGGTGTGGGCGCTCGCTCTGGCGCAGCAGGGGCAGGGCGGCTTCGATGCAGTAACTGGCAGAAAACAGGTTGGCCTTGACCACGCGCTCGATCATCGCCGCCTCGAACTGGCGCACGTCGACGTATTCGCAGGTGCCGGCGTTGAGGATCACGCAATCCAGTGCGCCCCACTGCTGAGCGATACGTTCGCCGATGGCACGCACCTGTTCGGCGTCGGTCAGATCACCCGGGGCGACCAGCACCTGATCGCCATAGCGTGCTGCGAAGTCCTGTAATGGGCCACTGCTACGCGCGCTCAACGCCAGCTGGTGGCCGGCCTTGAGCAGTTCTTCGGCCAGGGCAGCGCCGATGCCGCTGCTGGCACCGGTCAGCCAGATGCGTTTCATGCCAGTCTCCTTTTCAGCCAGGCAATGACACTGCCCAGTAGCGGTAGATGTTCGTAGAGCAGGGCGCCCGCGTCGAAATAGTCGCGATGCTGGTAGACGCGCTCATGCCAGAGCAGGTGCGAGCAGCCCTCGACGGCGATCTCGGCCCCACCGCGCAGGCGCGGATGGCGATAGCACATGGTCCAGCGCAGGTAGCCTTCGCCCTCTGCGACCTGGTCGAAGCCATGGAACTCGAAGCGCAGCGCCTCGACATTGGCGTAGAGTTCGGCGAAATAGCGATGCACCGCAGGCAGGCCGCGTACCTCATGCAGCGGATCACGGAACAGCACGTCGTTGCTGTACAGCTCGCCGAGCAGTTCGAGGTTGTCCCTGTTGAGCGTGGCGAAACGCTCGGCAAAATCCTGCAGGAACAGGCTCATGCCGGCACCTCCTGCGCCGAGAGGTTCTTGAATGCCGCCAGGGCGCGCTCACGCGAGCGTGACAGGTCGACGATCGGGCGCGGATAGCCCGACGGCGCGAACAGGCCACCGAGTGAGGATGGATCGTGAATGTCGCGTTTGTTCAGCCCGGCCAGCTCCGGCACCCACTGGCGGATGAAGTGGCCGTCGGGGTCGAATTTCTGCGACTGGCTGATCGGATTGAAAATACGGAAGTAGGGCGCCGCATCGGTGCCGGTGGACGCGCTCCACTGCCAGCCGCCGTTGTTCGCGGCCAGGTCGCCGTCGATCAGGTGGCGCATGAAGAAGCGCTCGCCCTCGCGCCAGTCGATCAGCAGGTTCTTGGTCAGAAACATGGCCACGATCATGCGCAGACGGTTGTGCATCCAGCCGGTTGCCAGCAACTGGCGCATGGCGGCGTCGATGATCGGCAAGCCGGTGCGGCCTTCCTGCCAGGCGGCCAGCTCCTGCGGAGCGTGGCGCCATGGCACGGCTTCGGTTTCCAGGCGAAAGGCGCGGTGGCGCGAGACGCGTGGGTAGCCGACCAGAATGTGTTTGTAGAACTCGCGCCAAAGCAGCTCGTTGATCCAGGTGACGACACCGGGATTGCCGCTGTCGAACTCACCCTGGTTGGCGGCGAGCGCCGCATGCAGGCACTGCCGGGGGGAGAGCACACCCGCGGCGAGGTAGGCGGACAGCTGGCTGGTACCGGGTTTGTCCGGGAAGTCGCGTTCGTCCTTGTAGAACAGCACCTGCTCGTCGGCAAAGCGCTGCAGGCGTTGCAGGGCTGCCTGCTCGCCGGCAGGCCAGAGCAGGCGCAGGCTGTCGCTGGGAGGGGCGAAGCCGTCGACGGCTGCGGGGATGGCATCGCTGCTGACGGGCAGAGGCGCTTGTGCTTGCGGTTGCCCGATCACCGCCGGCAGTGCGCTGTGCAGACGCTCGTAGCAGACCTTGCGGAACTGGCTGTAGACCTGAAAGTAGCCGCCCGAGCGGGTCAGAACGCTGCCAGGCTTGAAGAAGATCTGGTCGAGGTGGCTGTGCCAGGCGATGGCCTGCTGCCCGAGGTAGGCGGCGACATGCTGGTCGCGCACACTCTCGTTGATGCCGTACTCCTCGTTGACATGGACGGCGCTGATGTTGTGCTCGTGGCAGACTTCGGCCACTTGCGCGGGGACTTCCTGCCAGTCATGGCACTGGCGCACCAGTAGCGGCACATTGAGCCTGGCCAGCGCCTGGCTCAGCTCGACCAGGTTGCGCAGCCAGAAGTCCACCTTGCTCGGTGCATCGTCATGGCGCTGCCACTGGCCAGGCGTGACGAGATACAGGGCGATGGTCGCGCCGCTGCTCATTGCCTGGCTCAGTGCGGTGTTGTCCTGGGTGCGCAGGTCGCTGCGAAACCACATCAACTGTTGCATGGAATGACCTTTTTGGCGCCAAGCAGGCCGTGGTTCAGGAGCCAGGCATGGGCGGCGAGCGGATCACTGGCTGACTGCAGCTCAGCCAGTGCATCGCGATGAATGTGAGCGGCGGGGCCGGCAAGCAGCATCGGCACCGTGCATTGCTCGGCCAGGCGCGGCAGTTGACGGCGCACCAGGGTGCCATCCAGCGCTTCTTCGGCATACAGCAGTAACGCGCGCGGTTCGATGTGCTCCAGCGCGGTCAGCATTTCATTGGGCGGCAGTGGCCAATCGAACACTTCCACCGGGCAGTCGCTGGCGCTGGCCAGCCAGGCGCACAGCCATAGACCGGGCTCCATCGGCGCTTCGCCGAGGTTGATCAGCAGCAACGGGGCACCCCCCACCTGGCGGTTGCTGTGGTAGATCCGCGTTGCCAGTTTGCTGCGTAGCCAGGACAGGAAGAACACCTGCTCGGCGCGTGCGCCGAACTGGCCCTGCCAGCGCTGGCGCAGATCACCGAGCAATGGCCAGAGCAACTGCTCGACCAGGGTGCTGGTGGGGTAGAGCGCCAGGGCCGAGTTGAAGCGGTCGTCCAGGCGCCGTTCATTGAGCTGGATGATGCAGCCGAGCAATTCGTTGCGCTGGCGCGACCAATTGTCGGTGCTGGGTGCCTGCGGTATCTGGCCGTGGTCGAGCAGGGCCTTGACCTGGCCAACCGCTACGCCGCGCGCCAGCCAGGCGAGGATGGCATGGATGCGTTCGAGGTTGGCTGGCGAGTAGAGGCGGTGACCCTTGGGTGTGCGGTACGGCACGATCAGGCCATAACGACGCTCCCAGGCGCGCAGGGTGACGGCATTGATGCCGGTGCTGCGTGACACCTCACGAATCGGCAGGTAGCCCTCATCGATGGCCTGAAGGTAATCGTGGCCGTTGTCTTCATCGATCATGGTTTCATGGGTCATGGCGTCACAATGCGTTGCGCAGGGCGAGGGGTTCGGGGTGCGGCTGCATATAGGCCTGCTCGGCGATATAGCGATCCGGATGGCGGCGGAAGTGATGCTTGAGCAGCGTCATGGGCACCACCAGCGGCACGATACCGTCGCGGTACTGGCTGATCAGTTGCTGCATCTCCTGCTTTTCGTCGGCACTGAGCGCGCGTTTCAGGTAGCCGCTCAGATGCTGCAGCACGTTGCTGTGGGTGCGGCGGGTGGCGCATTTTTTCAGGGCACTCATCAGCTCACTGAAATAGCGGGGGGCCAGCTCGCCGAGATCATGCTGGGCAATGTTGCCGAGCATGCGTCCGAGGGACTTGTAACGCAGCGGATCGGTGGCCATCAGCAGGTACTTGTAGCGCGAGTGGTAGGCGATCAGCGCGCGGCGGGTGAGCCCCTGCTGCAACAGGCGTTGCCACTCGGCATGGGCGTAGACGCGGGTGATGAAGTTCTCGCGCAGTACCGGATCGTTCAGGCGGCCGTCTTCCTCTACCGGCAGGTCGGGGTGGCGGGCGCAGAAGGCGGCGGCGAAGATACCGCGGCCCGGCTCGCTCGGGCGTCCGCCTTCCTGGTAGACCTTGACCCGCTCCAGGCCGCAGGAGGGCGACTGCTGCATGAAAATGTAGCCGCTGATGCCTTGCAGCTCGTTGGCCATGCGCTCGCCGTAGGCGGTCAGCGCATCGGTGACGTCGCGCGAGCGGTCGACGGTGCCGACGGCGCGTGGCGCGTGTGGGTCGCCAACCAGACGAATCGGTTCCCTCGGGATCGACATGCCGATGCCGACCTCGGGGCAAACCGGGATGAAATCGAAGTGTTCGGTGAGGCTGCGGCTGCATAGGCGCGACAGCTTGTGGCCGCCGTTGTAGCGGACTTCGGCACCCAGCAGGCAGGCGCTGATACCCAGTTTGGCTTTGCTCGCTTGCATAACCTGACCTCTCTAGACCTTGTACATAAATCTGTTGATGTACAACTTGTGTCTATCATAGGTGTGTAATTGTACAAGTCAAATACTTTGTATAGGTATGGTATTGGTTTTCTGGAGCTGACAAGTGGTGTCTGCCCGAGGGGCATCACAGGCCGTCGGCCTTGAGGGTTAGCGCCAACCCTGCAGCCAGCGCTCGCTATCCTGCAGTTGGCGCCAGTCCAGTTGCTGGCTGCGCTGGGTCAGTACAGCCTGCAGCTCGACGCCGAGGATGTTGTCCTCTTCGTCGCGGATCAGTTCGGTGACCAGGAAGTGACGTTCGCGGTTCTGCGGTTGTGCGGCCGTCCATTTCGACAGCAGCAATTTGCGCGGGTTGAGGCGACGCTTGGGCGGTGTGCTCATTGCAGGTGCTCGAGCAGGCGGCGCGCAGCATCCTGGCCGCTGAGCCAGGCGCCCTCGACCCGGCCGGACAGGCACCAGTCGCCACAGGCGTACAGACCCAGGTCGGCATCGGCCAGTGCGCCCCACTGATGCGCCTGTGCCGGGCGGGCATAGAGCCAACGGTGGGCGAGGGTGAAGCTCGGGGCCGGCACGGCGCAGCCGATCAGCTCAGCGAAGGCACCGTGCAACTGTTCGATCACCGCTTCCTTGGGCATATCCAGGTTCTGTCGGCTCCAGGTGCTGCTGGCGTGCAGCACCCAGGTGTCGAGGTGCTTCTCGCGGCCAGGCTTGCTCGGGTTGCGTGCCAGCCAATCGAGCGGGCTGTCCTGCACGAAACAGCCTTCCACGCGGGTATCAAGCGGGCGTTCGAAGCTCAGCGCCACCGCCCAGGTCGGGTCCATGATCACGCTCGCTGCGGTGCCAGCCAGTTTCGGTGCGGCCGCCAGCAGGGCGCTGGCTTGTGGGGCGGGGGTGGCAACGATGACGTGGCTGTAAGGGCCGTGGCTGTTGCCTTCGGCATCGAGCAGGCTCCAGTAGCGATCACCCCGGAACACTTCGGTGATGCGGCAGCTGAATTTGACCGGCAGGGCGCCGAGCATGGCGCGGGTGATGGCGCTCATGCGCGGGTTGCCGACCCAGCGTACCTGTTCGTCCGGCGAGGCGCTGAGCTGGCCGTCCCGCGCGTTGTACAGGCTCGGTTGCCATTCGGCGACCCAGCCACGCGCCTGCCATTGCTGCACCGCCTCGACGAAGCGGCGGTCACGGGCAGTGAAGTATTGCGCGCCAAGGTCCAGGCTGCCGGCATCGCTGCGTTTGCTGGCCATGCGCCCGCCGCTGCCACGGCTCTTGTCGAACAGTTCGATATCCTGGCCAGCAGCATGCAGCGCCTGTGCGGCGGAGAGCCCTGCGATGCCGGTGCCAATGATGGCGATGGGTGCGTTCATGATTACCTCGTCAGCGCTGAATGCTATACAGGCTAAGGTTTGGACAAAAGCTATACAAGAGTGTTTTCATGTATAGCTGCCGCCGAAAGTGGCACTCCCTTCTTTAGGTTTAGGACAGACGCAGCAGGTATGCCCGTCATGCACCAGACTAAAGATGAAGTTTCTTCCATTGCCATGCGAGGACGATGCCATGCATATCCTGCTGACCGGCGGTACCGGTCTGATCGGTCGAGCACTGTGCGCACACTGGGCTGCACAGGGTCACCAACTGACCATCTGGAGTCGTGAACCTGGTAAGGTTGCACGTCTTTGCGGTGCAGGCGTCAAGGCTATTGCCCGGCTCGAAGAGCTGGGTGAAGAACCGTTGGATGCAGTGATCAACCTGGCCGGTGCGCCCATTGCCGACCGGCCCTGGAGCAGCAAGCGCAAGGCGCTGCTGTGGTCCAGCCGTGTTGGTCTGACCGAGCAGTTGCTGAGCTGGCTGCAGGGCCGCACGCAGCGCCCGGCCGTATTGCTGTCAGGCTCGGCGGTGGGTTGGTACGGCAATGGCGGTGAGCGTGAGCTGAGTGAGGCTGCGCAGCCAGTGACCGAGGATTTCGCGGCGCAGCTGTGCGGCTCCTGGGAAGAAATCGCGCGGCGTGCCGAAGAACTGGGTATGCGCGTGGTGCTGATTCGTACAGGGCTGGTGTTGAGCCCCGATGGCGGCATGCTCAAACGCCTGCTGCTACCGTTCAGGCTCGGCCTGGGCGGGCGTATCGGCGATGGGCGGCAATGGATGCCATGGATTCATATCGCCGATCAAATCGGTCTGATCGATTTTCTCTTGCAGCAAGATGACGCGCGCGGTCCTTATAATGCCTGCGCGCCAATCCCGGTGCGCAACGCCGAGTTCAGCAAGGCACTGGGGCAGGCGCTGAGCCGTCCGACCCTGTTGCCGGCACCGGCCTTCATGTTGCGCGCGGGGCTCGGGGAAATGTCCGAGTTGCTTCTGGGCGGTCAGCGCGCCATGCCGACCCGCCTGCTGGAGGCGGGTTTCAGTTTTCGTTTCACCCATCTGGATGTGGCTCTTGCAGATTTGCTGGGCCATCACTGACTAGGATTTCGCATGACCGATCACGCATTGTTGCTGGTAAACCTGGGTTCGCCCGCGTCCACCGAAGTCGCTGATGTTCGCCGTTACCTCAATCAGTTCCTGATGGATCCGTACGTGGTCGATCTGCCCTGGCCGCTGCGTCGGCTATTGGTGTCGCTGATTCTGATCAAGCGTCCGGCCGCGTCGGCGCATGCCTATGCCTCGATCTGGTGGGAGGAAGGCTCGCCGCTGGTGGTCATCAGCCGTCGCTTGCAGGAGGCGATGAAGGCCCACTGGCAGCATGGCCCGGTGGAGCTGGCCATGCGCTACGGCGAGCCGTCCATCGAGTCGACCCTGCAGCGCCTGGCTGCGCAGGGCATTCGTCAGGTGACCCTGGCGCCGTTGTATCCGCAGTTCGCCGACAGCACCACCACCACGGTGATCGAAGAGGTCAAGCGGGTGGTGCGCGAGCAGGGGCTGGACATGCGCCTGTCGACGCTGCCGCCGTTCTACGACCAGCCGGAGTACCTCGACGCCCTGGTGGCCAGTGCCAGGCCTTATCTCGAGCAGGATTTCGATCATCTGCTGCTGAGCTTCCATGGTCTGCCGGAGCGCCACCTGCGCAAGCTGGACGCCACCGGACACTGCCTGAAAGGGCCGGATTGCTGCCGTACGGCGTCGCCCCAGGTACTGGCCAAGTGTTACCGCGCACAGTGCATGCGCAGCGCCGAGCTGTTCGCCCAGCGCATGGGCCTGCGCCCGGAGCAGTGGTCGGTGAGCTTTCAGTCGCGTCTGGGGCGTGACAAGTGGATCGAGCCCTACACCGAAACCCGTCTCGATGAGTTGGCCGCACAGGGCGTGAAGAAGCTGCTGGTCATGTGCCCGGCCTTCGTTGCCGACTGCATCGAGACCCTCGAGGAAATCGGCGACCGTGGCCGTGAGCAGTTCGTCGAGGCGGGTGGCGAGAGTCTGCAGCTGGTGCCGTGCCTGAACGACCATCCCGACTGGGCGGCGGCCTTGAAGGTGCTCTGCGAGCGCGCACCGCTGATGCTCTGAGCGCCTGTTCAGGTAAATAGGCGATGCGGGTAATAGCGGCCAGGCATTGACCGGCTCCAGGCTCGCAATACCCGCTGAGCGCCGATTGCATATCGCTAGCAAACCATTCGCCCCGGCGGGTATAAAGCATTCGCCGGCCTGATAACGCCGTTGGGTGATACTCACCAGCGTTTATATCGTCCTAAGCTTGTCGCTCAATTCAACCGCCACGCATCGCGTTCTGCGGTGCCGAGGAGAGCGACCGTGCATAACAACAATAACGGCTATCCCTCCAGTGCCAGAGCCTGGGTCACCGTCGTCATCCTGATGGTGGCGTATGTTCTGTCCTTCGTTGACCGGCAGATTCTCAACCTGCTGGTCGAGCCTATCCGTCGTGATCTGGCGATCAACGATACGCAGATGAGCCTGCTGATGGGGCTGTCGTTCGCCTTGTTCTATACCGTGTGCGGTATTCCCCTCGGGCGTGTGGCCGATACCCGCAGCCGCCGTGGGCTGATCGCCGTGGGCATCCTGTTCTGGAGTGCCGCCACTGCCGCCTGCGGCATGGCCAAGATGTACTGGCAGTTCCTGCTGTGCCGCATTGGTGTGGGCGTGGGCGAGGCCGCGTTGTCGCCTGCGGCCTATTCGCTGATTGCCGACAGTTTCCCTGCCGAGCGTCGCGCTACGGCCATCAGCGTCTATTCCATGGGTGTTTATCTGGGCTCGGGCCTGGCCTTTCTGGTTGGTGGCCTGGTCATTCAGTTCGCCTCGGCGCAGGGTGACGTGACCCTGCCGCTGTTGGGTGAGGTGCGTCCCTGGCAGTTGATCTTCCTGATTCTTGGCGTAGCGGGCGTATTCTTCACCCTGCTGATGCTGGCCATCAAGGAGCCGGTGCGACGCGGCGCCGGTGCTGGCGTGGCGGTGCCGCTCAGCGAAGTGGGGCGCTACATTCGCGCCAATCGCCGTACCGTGCTGCTGCATAACTTCGGTTTCGCCGGGCTGGCGTTTGCCGGTTACGGCAGTGCCGCCTGGATACCGACCTTCTACATCCGTACCTATGGCTGGGATGCTGGCCAGGTTGGCATCGTCTACGGCAGCATCGTCGCGGTATTCGGTTGCCTGGGCATTGTGTTCGGCGGGCGCCTGGCGGACTGGATGGCCAAGCGCGGGCGCAGTGACGCCAACATGCGTGTCGGTCTTTTTTCAGCCTTGGGTGCGCTGCCGATGGTGGTGCTGTTCCCGCTGATGGATACGGCCTTCTGGGCCAGCGTGCTGATGGCGCCGACAGTATTCTTCCTGAGCATGCCGTTTGGCGTGGCGCCGGCGGCGATCCAGGAGATCATGCCCAACTCGATGCGCGGGCAGGCGTCGGCGATCTATCTGTTCGTCATCACGCTGATCGGCCTGGGCATTGGGCCGACTGCGGTGGCGCTGGTCACTGACTTCGTCTTCGCCGATGACGCTGCCCTGCGTTATTCGCTGCTGATCGTCACCACCCTGGCGGTGCTGATGTCGATCATTCTGCTGGCCAAGAGCCTCAAACCCTACCGTGAGAGCGTGACGCGGCTGCAGCAATGGGCGGCCAATCCGGCCTGATCCGGCGCATTTTTCTGCCGTGCCGAGGATTGATCGGCACGGTTTATGCGCCAGACCACAGGCGGCATGGAATTTTTGCGCTTTACTGAGTTTCTGAGTGTTGCGCGCACCACTGGGGTGCGTCTCAGCCAGGGAACCTCAGCATGGCAGCGAGGCCAGCATCTGCTGCATGGGGCAGCTCAACCCACAGTTCATCGCTTCGGCTGCGCATCGCGCTGCCAGGGATGATCGTACTGTGGCTGGCGCTGCGGTGTGCCGGCGAACTGGAAGGCCATCTGCACCTCGCCGCGATCAAGCATGCGCTTGACCCGCTCCCAGGGATACAGGCGGATTTCGTAGGGCACCTGTGCTTCGCGCAACACCGCATCGACCAACTCGACATCGAGCCCGCGCGGGGTATCGTCCTCGGCAGTCACGAAGCTGTACGGGGCGAACTGTTCGTCGCCCACGACACGCCAGGGTTGTGCGGCCAGCGATGTGCTCAGAAGCAGTAGAGCGAGCAACAGATAGCGCATGGCGGCGTTCCTCATGACGGGCCTTCCCTGAGGCTAGCCAGGTTTCATGAGGAATGCGCGCAATGTGCTGTCGGATCACACCTTGCGCACGAACTCCGACTTGAGCTTCATCGCGCCAATGCCGTCGATCTTGCAGTCGATGTCGTGATCGCCGTCGACCAGGCGGATGTTCTTCACCTTGGTGCCGACCTTGACCACCAGTGACGAGCCCTTGACCTTGAGATCCTTGATCACGGTGATGGTGTCGCCGTCCTGCAGCAGGTTGCCGACCGAGTCCTTGATCACGCGCGCGTCGTCAGTGCTCTCGGCGCTCTCGCCGGCCTTCCATTCGTGGGCGCATTCGGGGCAGATCAGTTGATCGCCGTCTTCGTAGGTGTATTCGGAGTTGCATTTGGGGCAGGGCGGCAGGGCGGTCAAGGGGCGTCCTCGGGGCTGATGAGAAACCGTATATTATATAGGGTTTTGTGCGTCTGCGCCGCTCTAGGATGGGCAGTGCTTGGAGTGTAGGTGTTCTGAATATTGGACTTTTTATCTGCGCTGGATAAGCCTTGGGTCATCGCTTTGCGCCTGATGAAGGGCGTTTGCCGGGAATTGGTGACGGTGCGGTCAGAAAGATTTACACGGTTTTGTTTGACATATTTTACGCCTCGGGCAGACTGGCTGCAGATTCCGTTGCCGAACCGGGTAGCGGGTAGCTTCGCTGCAGCCCTGCTCCGGATGGAGCTGACCCGGTTCGAGCCGCCGTCGGAAGGCGGCACTCAGGCTCAGGATGAGTCTCGGTGCACGGGGTTAGCCAAACAGGCCGCCAGCGCTACAGCAGAGTGTTCTGCTGGCCTGCGGTCTGCACAGCAACGACAGGCCCGGCCTGTCCCAAGGTGACGTATGTCCGACAACAAGAATCGCAATACCCCTCGCAAGCCTGTCGTGTTGATGTCCATGGGCGCTCAAGAGCGCAAGGGCCACGACTATCAAGTCATGACGCACAAATACATCCAGCCTCTGGTCGAGTTCTCCGCTTGCGTACCGGTGCTGGTGCCGACCTGCTGCGGCGTCGGTGATCTCGAACAGTACCTGGACATGGCCGATGGCGTGTACCTGACTGGTGCTGGCAGCAATATCGACCCGGCGCTGTACGGCCAGGAAAACGAAACGCCGAACAAGGCCCAGGATCGCGACCGTGACCTGTTCGACCTGCGGTTGATCAAGGCGGCCATTGCCCGTGGCCTGCCGATTTTCGGCATCTGCCGTGGCATGCAGGAAATCAACGTGGCGCTGGGTGGCGACATCTACCAGAAGGTCTACGCCGAGCCGGGTTTCAACGACCATCGCGAGAATCCCGAGGATCCGGTCGAGGTGCAGTACGCCGCCAGTCACAGCGTACGCCTTGTGCCCGGTAGCTGGTTCGCCGAGTTGCTGGGCAAGGACGAGATTCAGGTCAACTCCCTGCATGGCCAGGCCATCCGTAACCTGGGCAAGGGACTGGAGGTGCTGGCCACCGCCGAGGATGGCCTGATCGAGGCGGTGCATGCGCCGAGCCTGTCGCCCTTCCTGTTTGCGGTGCAGTGGCACCCGGAATGGCAGGCCGCCCTGAACCCGGATTCGGTGAAGATCTTTCAGGCCTTCGGTGACGCCTGTCACCGCAGCATGGCCGCGCGTAACAGCCGTCAGGCTGCCTGAGCCAGGCGCTGCCGCCGGCGCTATGGATAGCGGGCCGGTGGTTGCGGCCAGTTGAGGGTGCCGCTGTCGCTGAAGCGTCGGGTGCCGAACAGACCGTCGGCGAGTTTGCCGCGCAGCCTGTAGGGCACCTCCTGGCCGGGTTGATAGCCGGCCACCCCCCAGGCCTGGCGCATCACTGAAAATGCCGAGATGCTCAGCGGTACGCTCACTACCGTCTCGCCGAAGCGCGGCACGCTGCCGCTCTGGTCGCTGACGCCACTGGCCAGTGGCTGGCCATTCACATCCAGCTCCAGCGCCATGCCGTTGAAGCTCACCGCGCTGTCGTTGGGGTTCTGTACCCGCAGCTTGACCGCGAAACGTACCTCAAGACCCTGGCCGGGCAGGGGCTCCAGGCCGACCAGATCGACCCGTAGCGGATCATGGTTGCCCAGGCTGGCGCAGGCGCCGAGGCCTGTCAGCAACAGGCAGATGAGGCAGAGGCGAAGCAGGCGATGCATGGCGGTCTTCCTGAAACTCGATGGGTTCAGCATAGAAGACCGCTGCCCGCATGATTAGCTCCCGGCTCGTTGTTTGGCACTAAGCACCAGCGCGATGCCGCCGAGCACGGCAGCGGCACTGAGCATCAGGCGTAGGCTCAGCGCTTCGTTCAGCAGCAGGCTGCCGCCGAGCGCAGCGAGAATCGGCACGCTCAGCTGTACCGTGGCGGCCTGGCTGGCGCGCAAACCTGGCAGTGCGCTGTACCAGATGGCATAACCGACGCCGGAGGTCAGTGCGCCCGATAGCAGGGCGTAGAGCAGACCGGGGCCGTCCCAGTCCAGCTGTGGCAGCAGCGCCAATGCCAGCACTATGGCCAGGGGCGCCGCACGCAGGAAGTTGCCGGCGGTCACCGCCAACGGATCACCCAGGCCGCGCCCGAGCAGTGAATACGCGGCCCAGGCCACGCCGGCGAGCAGCATCAGCAACGCCGCCAGCAGCGGCGGCGCGCTGGCGCCCGGTAGCAAGAGTGCCAGCAGCCCAGCCGTGGCCAGTGCCGTGCCGAGGCTGGCAGCCGTGCCCAGGCGTTCGCCCCGCAGCAGGCCCCACAGCAGCATGCTCAACTGCACTGCGCCAAACAGCAGAAGGGCGCCAATGCCGGTATCCAGTTGCAGGTAGGCGAAGGAAAACGCCGCTGCATAGGTGAACAGCGCCAGGGCGCCAGGCCAGTTGCCGGCCATGGGCTGCGTGCCTTGCCGCAGTTTCAGCAGTATCCACAAGGTCGCGGCACCACAGAGCAGACGAATGGCGGTGAAACTGGCGGCATCGATGTCGGTTTCACGCAGCGCCAGGCGGCACAGCAGCGAGTTGCCGGCGAAGGCCAGCATGGCAAGGCAGGTCAGCAGCAGGATACGCGGTGGCATCGTCCATCCTTGGGTGAAGGCCTGGTGATGCCAGGCAGCTAAGCATGCCTGGCGCGTCGGTGGCATTGGCCGAAGGTCGCAAGTGGCTGCGACCTTGGCTGGCAGATTACCGAGTAACCACCTGCGATGCAGGCGGAGGAACCATCAGAAGTGCGCCTTGACCAACAGGCTGGCGGTGTTCTGGTTGGTGGAGAAAGGCACGTCAAAGCACGTGGTCGAGATTCACCGGCTCGCCTGGTTTGGCGTGCAGCTTGGCGCGGATATCGGCGAATACCTTGTCGTATTCGTCGTGGCCGCGCATCACCGGGCTGGCGTTGGGGGGCAGGCCATGGCGGGCGGCGATGCGGGTGGCGACGCTGGCGAAGTTGAAGGCAACGTCGCGGTGCAACTCGAACTCCTCCTCGAAACGCCGCCCGTCCACCTCGCCGACCAGGCGCATGTGCAACATCGGCCCGTGCTGCGGGTCCTTGCGAACGTCGTAGTAGAAGTCCACCGAGAAGGGTGGCAGCCGACGCATGTGCTCGGGACGGTCGCTATTGTCACGGTGCAGGTGGCCCGGAGTGAACATGACCGAGCCCTCTCAGCGGTAGACGATGCCGGTGCAGTCGAGGCTGATGCGCGTGCCCGAGCGCCCCTGGACGATGGCTTCGATATGCTCCAGTGAGCCGATTACCGCCGTGTTCCCGGTATTACGCGCGAACTCGCAGGCGGCTTGCACCTTGGGCCCCATGGAGCCGGCGGCGAAGCCGAGCTTTTCGATTTCATCGGGGTGAGCGGCGGCGATGGCTTTCTGTCCGGGCTTACCCCAGTCGACATAGGCGGCGTCGACATCGGTGGCGATCACCAGCAGGTCGGCGTTGAGCTGTTCGGCCAGCAGTGCCGAGCACAGATCCTTGTCGATTACTGCCTCGACGCCGCGTAGCTGGTTGCCGTCGTACATCGTGGGAATACCGCCGCCACCGGCGCAGATCACCACGCTGCCTTTTTCCAGCAGCCATTTGATCGGGCGGATCTCGAAGATGCGTTGCGGGCGTGGGCTGGCCACTACGCGGCGGAACGTGTCGCCGTCCGGGGCGATGCTCCAGCCTTTCTCGGCGGCCAGGCGTTCGGCTTCTTCCTTCGTGTAGATCGGGCCGATGGGTTTGGTCGGGTTCTTGAAGGCCGGGTCGGCACTGTCCACTTCCACCTGGGTGAGTAGGGTGGCGAAGGGCACTTCGAAAGGCAGCAGGTTGCCCAGCTCCTGTTCGATCATGTAACCGATCATGCCTTCGGTTTCGGCGCCGAGCACGTCCAGCGGGTAGGGGTTGGCGGCGTCATAGGCGTTGCCCTGCAGGGCCAGCAGGCCGACCTGCGGGCCGTTACCGTGTGCGATCACCAGCTCGTTGCCGGGCGTTACCTTGGCGATCTGTTTGCAAGCGGTACGTACGTTCTCACGTTGGTTTTCCGCGGTCATGGCTTCACCGCGGCGAAGCAGGGCATTGCCGCCCAGGGCGATGACGAGTCGCATGCTGTTCTCCTTGTTCGTGTTCGTAGCCCGGATGCAATCCGGGGTAGTGGAGCAGGTCGTTCCCGGATTTCATCCGGGCTACATGGCTGTGTTGCCGGCCAGACCCTCTCCCCCGGCCCCTCTCCCATGAATGGGTGAGGGGAGACAAGCTCATCCCCGGATTGCATCCCTATATGGACTCCTCCCGTTTTGCCAGTGAAATAATCCGG
>NZ_VRYE01000072.1 GCF_008041835.1 Ectopseudomonas mendocina | reverse complement strand
TGAAGACTTATGGGGGTTTGTTTGGCGACAAGAATCATAAGGCTTTCAGGCGTTTTTGTTTATGCGGTCATGAGAAAGCCGGGTTAGTGAGTCAAGAAGAATATACTCTCGCATGGTTCTTCATCGGCACAGGAGTTCGACCTGTTCAAGTTTCACGAATGGTGATATCCGACGTGCAAATCTCCGAAGGTGCAGAGGGAAAAGAAGTCACCTTACGAATCCCTCTCGCAAAAGGCGAAGGTGGTGGCAAACAAGAATATTGGCTAAGGCGCGCCCCTACCGTTCTCGCTGAGTGCCTGATTAAATACCTCGATAGTCGCAGAGAAAAGTCAAAAGACTCGAAGCTATTCGATGGCGCTCCAGGCTCCATCGGCAAGCGCCTGATGAACACTTTGAATCAGCTGGATACCTATTCAGATCGACTAGAGCAACGCATACCCATTACGCCCTATCGATTCCGCTACACCATGGCCACGCGAGCACTAGCCCATGGCGCCTCCGACTTCGAAGTGGCAAGGCTTCTGACGCACCGGAGCACTAGCTGCATCCAGTTCTATCGTGCCTCCATGCCTCAGCTCCAGAACCCCATCCGCCAGGCTATTGGGAAGGAAATGGAGTTCTTCGCTAGGGCTTTCCAGGGGCGCCTAATCTCGTCCCTGGACGAGTCCACACGTGCTGGTGATGATGAGTCGGTGATTGCCGACTTCCTGCGCCTGACGGGCCAGACAGTGGGGGCTTGCGGCACCCGCGCTGAGTGCTATCAGAACGCACCCATTGCGTGTCTGTACTGCCATCACTTTGAACCCCTGATCGACGCCCCCTGGGAGACTCTGATGGCTTCACTGAAAGCCGATCAGGACATGGAGAAGGATGATCGGATTCGCCAGATCAACCACAACGCCATGTCCGCAATTAACGAAATCATTATCGCCCGCGACTCAATGCACACCAGGACGGACAACATTACCAATGGGTGAGTTAGTTTATTTCGCTGGTAAATCCGAGCTTACAGCCAAGCAAAACCTGATTGAATTCAACAGCCATGCCAAGACCAACTGCCCATTCAGCAATATAATTTGGACAGACAACAGCTGGGATATTTCGACATTTCTGATTGGACGCAACCAAGGGCGCACCAAGAAGATCGCTCACTTCAAATCAATGAGGGATAAGTCGGGCAGCAAATCTACTGTCGATTCTCCCCTTGATATGCCGTTCCTTGATTTCGCCAAAGCCACCTTCAGCGAAATTATGCGCCGGTTTAAGCTCCATGAGTTCCGGCGTTTTCTTTATGCTCTACAAGCTATCGAACAATCATTGCTCAACGCAGGAATAGAACCCTGTGCAACCAAAATAAATGCCAACATATTGGATGACGCCTTGGACATTCTCCGGGCTCGCTTTAAGGATGCCTGGTCTGTGGGCAGGTGCTTGGAGCGCATCGTCACTGAAGTCATCATTCCGGCACGACTGGTTAGCCACAATCTATCGTGGAAATCATCAATACCCTATCAGCAGGTCGTTAGAAATGACCGCCTTGATCCATCGATGCGCGAGGAAAGCACCTCTAAGCTCCCTCACATACAATCGATCCTGGATCTGGCAAAAATCCATCATGAATCGAAAAGCCTGCCTGACAACATCGTCACCGCATTTGTCTCATTGGCAATGTTTGCACCCAGCCGGGCATCGGAATTACTGACACTACCTGTCAATTGCATTACTTCTGCGCAAGGCGATGATAGGGAGATGATGGGGATATCTTGGAGACCTGCAAAAGGGGGCTCTCCAATGACGAAATTCTCCACCTCGGATGCGTCGGAAGAGATTGCAAGAGAGGCCGTGAAATTCTTCACTGAATTGGGTGCCAATGCCCGGATCGCAGCGAAGTGGTATGCAGATAACCCTGGCCAGCTTTACCTGCCTCCAGGCCTTGAGCACCTACGGGGTCAGCCGCTTACCCTTCGTGAGGTCGGCATCATTCTGGGCAGGAAAACACCGATTCCATGCGAATCTGCCAGGAGGCTAGGCCTCAAGTCTTTGGGGCAAAGAACTCGTGACCCAGAGCGCATAAATAAACTAAGCAGAGTGAAAGTAGCTGCCCTCTATAGCTGGGAGTCTCTTGAACAAACTGTTCTGGCAAAGCTCCCGGCAGCATTCCCGATTCTGGATGGGGTATCAGGACTGATGTGGCATGAAGCACTGTTTCTGCTTCCCGAGCATGCGCTGAGACCGGATGTAGATACCTACATGAACGTGCCCTCAACCCTTACCACCAATATGCTGAACAACCAATTGGGCTCCAACCCGGGCGGGGTGACGGTGTTCTCGCGCAACGGCATGACGCACAAAGATGGCAGCCCTATCGCCATTACGACGCACCAGTTCAGGCACCTGCTGAACACCCTGGCTCAGTCCAAGCATCTATCGGAGTCCCTGATCGCCTTCTGGTCAGGCAGGAAGCACATTACCCAGAACGCGTGGTACGACCATCTGCCGCAAGAAGCGTTCATCGAGGCGTACACCAAGCTTGGCGAACACGCCCCGGAATTGAGCGTGCAAGGGCCTATAGCTGACAAGGCTAGGGCCATCGCCGAGAACAACGGCCTAACGCAGAGCCAAGCCCTCAAGATCGAGCTGGGAGCCATCCATAGCACCCGGTACGGCATCTGCCGGCATGACTATGCGCTGACGCCTTGCCCGAAGGACAAAGACTGCACCATGTGCGGAGAGCATGCAGTTGTGAAGGGGGAGCCGAAACATCTGGCCGAGGCGAGATATCAGACGGAGATACATGAGAAGGCCCTCCAGAAGGCCCAGCAAGCCCTGGAGAACGGGGAGCCTGGGGCATCCCGTTGGATCAAACACAACGAAGGTCGCCTGCAACGCTGGAGGCTTGTTCTTGAGCTTCTGACAGACCCTAAGACCCCGGATGGCACGCTCATCACGCTACCGCCGCCCGAGCACTCTCAGTCCAAGACTGGGCTCGCCCAGGCGGTACGCATCGTCAATGTCGTCGACCAATCAGAGGATGAATCTGCTGACGACTTGAACGCCCTACTCGAACTGGAGTTCTTCTAAATGGGTGCTCCTAAACTAACTGACAAAGATATTGAGAAGGCTGTCCTACTGCTTGATGGCTGGGCGGGCAAACTCACCTGGGATCGCTATCTAGCGGTGCTGGCAGTGGAGATAGGCCACACCTATACCAAGGTGGCGATGCTTCGTCAGCCGAGGATCAAAGCAGCCTGGGATCTGGCCAAGGACAGGGTGCATCAGAGCGCCCCTCGCGGCGGCTATGGCAATGTTGCAATGTCCCTCTCAGCAGAGCGGATACGCGAGCTGGAGAGGCGCGTAGAGCGCCTCACGCTTGAAAATAATCAGCTGCTAGAGCAGTTCGTCCGCTGGGCTCACAACGCAACACGTCGCGGCCTATCTCTGGCCGATCTCGACAAACCACTTCCAATCGTAGAAAAAAAAGCCACTAAGTAGCTGTCACGCTATAATCGGCAGGTCTAGTAATAAGAAACATCGCAAGATGTGTCACTACTGACCTGCCGAAACCGTACACGCCCCACAGTCATTCGACTAGTGAAATACTCGCCAGACATTTCGAGGGCATCATAAGCTCCAAATTTAACGGACCTAATATCAAAGGTAGTAGTACCTTTATATTCGCTCCACTCTGGATTTTTGGGAATAGATCTATAGACGTAATAAATCTTATACTGATTAAACTCAAGTGTAGGCGTAGTCTCGATTGTCACGGACTTAGAGGTTTCTGTATGGATATCTATTTGCACCTTCAGCAAAGAGTGCCGAATAATGGCGCGCGCGGGTATCCTAAGAGAGTCCGAAACAATAATCTCCCCCTCCCAAGTCCCATTCAAATCAGGGAAAAGCCCTTTATTGAAACACCTGAGAAAACCCCAAATCATGCGCGCAGGTATATCGGTTGTAAGGCATACAATAAGAGCAAATGATACCCAGCCTGCAACCTTAACAAGCAAAGATATAGAGAACTCAGCTCCCAAGTACGCCTGCATAGCAAGATAAATCAGCAGGCTAACCCCCGTAGTCCCGACTGCCAACCATCTAAAAAGCGACTCAAATCTTATAAGCCTGAACATTACGCCTCAATATCTCTAAAGTCACACAATCTCTTTTTACCAGTATTTTTTGCATAAAGAAGGGCTACATAAGCCTCCCTTAGAGAGGTGCCAACCCCCGCAGAGAAAGTAATCTCTCCCCCTGCAATTTTCTCTATTTGGCTAAATATCCGCCTCATATCCAATTCACATTCTATCGAAGCAGCCACGCCGTCCGCCGCACAAAAGTGAATGACAAAGTTCTCTTTCCGTAGGTACTCGGCAATGCATCTCGTTTTTTCCTGAACCAAATCATTAATACGAACGAGGTCTGTAGTACTGTTGATTAGGTACGCAGAGGTGATTTTATGACCAATGTCATCACCATCAATCGTTAGGTATATCATTTCACTCCTAGACATCCACACCTCTTCGGCGCCATCACCACCCAGTCTGGAGCCCCTCCCGGACGCGCTTAACTCTTGAGGTAAGGATTGCTTTTAAAACCTAGGAGGGGCACTTCAAACTGACGAAGTAAATCATGACAAAGCTCAGAAGAACACCGGGTGCCGCGAAAGAGGTCAGCCACTGGCGGCAGAGAGCGACGCTCCTCGGGTTGTGCTAAGAAAAATGCAGAGTCGGCAGATACGGCGCCTTGCTAGACCCCTCACGCGAGCAACTGACGTGCCTGATCCTGGCACCTCATCAACCACCGAAACGACCGCGCAGATCCGGTTGGTTTCGCAGATTTCATGCAACCACTCTTAAGTTACACTCACGCTTTTGCACGCTTTCCAAGGAGCAGTTGCGTGAACACGGAAAACCATTCCCAGACAGCCGCCTTTCTCTGGTCGATTGCCGACCTGCTGCGCGGTGACTTCAAGCAGTCGCAGTACGGTCGCATCATCCTGCCGTTCACCCTGCTGCGGCGCATGGAGTGTGTGCTGGAGCCGACCAAGGAAGCGGTGATCCGTGAGTCCTATGCGCAGGAAGGCCGGCCTGATCTGGTGCGTGAGCGGCTGTTGCTGCGCGCGGCCGGGCAGCAGTTCTTCAATGCCTCCAAGCTGACCCTCGGCACGCTGTCCGATACCCAGACCGCTGCCGACCTGATGAGCTATGTGCAGTCCTTCAGCAAGGACGCCCGCGAGATCTTCGAGCACTTCCACTTTGAAGACTTCGTGCAGCAGCTCTCTGCCGCCAACCTGCTGTATCAGGTGGTGCAGCGCTTCGCCGCCACCGACCTGAGCCCCGAGCGCATCAGCAACTTCGGCATGGGCATCATCTTCGAAGAGCTGATCCGCAAGTTCGCGGAAAGCTCCAATGAAACCGCCGGGGAGCACTTCACCCCGCGCGATATCGTGCACCTGACCACATCCTTGGTGATCACCGGGCAGGACGACAAGCTCAAGCCCAACAGCATCGTCACTATCTACGACCCGACTGCCGGCACCGGCGGCTTCCTTTCCGAGGGAGACGAGTACATCCAGTCCATCAGCCAGCAGGTCACCGTGTCGCTGCATGGCCAGGAGCTCAACCCCGAGTCCTATGCCATCTGCAAGGCGGACATGCTGATCAAGGGCCAGGACGTCACCAACATCAAGCTGGGCAACACCCTGTCCGACGACCAGCTGGCCGACAGCCGCTTCGACTTCATGCTCAGTAACCCGCCGTTCGGCGTGGAGTGGAAGAAGGTACAAAAACAGATCACCGACGAGCACACCGACAAGGGCTTCAACGGTCGCTTCGGCCCCGGCTTGCCGCGTGTGTCCGATGGCTCGTTGCTGTTCCTGCTGCACCTGGTCAGCAAGATGCGTGACCCGCGTGAAGGTGGCTCGCGCATCGGCATCATCCTCAACGGCTCGCCGCTGTTTACCGGCGGCGCCGGTTCGGGCGAGTCGGAGATTCGCCGCTACCTGCTGCAGAACGACCTGGTCGAAGCCATCATCGCCCTGCCCACCGACATGTTCTACAACACCGGCATCGCCACCTATGTGTGGGTGCTGAGCAACCACAAGGCTGCCGTGCGCCAGGGTAAGGTGCAGCTGATCGACGGCAGCCAGCACTACGCCAAGATGCGCAAATCGCTGGGCAGCAAGCGCCAGTACATTACCGAGGAACAGATCAGTGATCTGGTGCGGCTGTATGGCCGCTTCGAGGAAACGCCGCAAAGCAAGATCTTCCCCGTCGAAGCCTTCGGCTACCGGCGCATCACCGTTGAGCGCCCGCTGCGCCTGAATTTCCAGACCAGTGCCGAGCGCATCGCCAAGGTGCTGGAAGAAAAAGCCATCGAGAAGATGGATGCCCCGGCCCGCCAGCGCCTGATCGAAGCCCTGCAAGCCATGGACGGTAGCGTGCTGCATCGCAACCGCGAGCAGTTCAGCAAGCTGCTGAAGAAGGCGCTCACTGCTCACGACGTATCCCCCAGCACGCCCGAGCTGAAGGCCATCCTCAACGCCCTGAGCGAGCGCGACCCCGAGGCGGATATCTGCATGGTCAAAGGCCAGCCGGAAGCCGATGCCGGCCTGCGCGACAACGAGAACGTGCCGCTGGGCGAGTCGGTGTACGACTACTTCGAGCGCGAAGTGAAACCTCATGTGCCGGATGCCTGGATCGACGAGAGCAAGCGTGATGAACAGGATGGCGAAGTCGGCGTGGTCGGTTTCGAGATTCCCTTCAACCGTCACTTCTATGTGTTCCAGCCGCCGCGCCCGCTGGAAGCCATCGACCGCGACCTGAAAGCCTGCACCGACCGCATCAAGCAAATGATCGAGGGGCTGTCGGCATGACAAATTTGTCGGGAGCAAATTTGAACAACGGCGCAGCCGTTGGCCCGCAGGGCGAGGGCATGGATAGCCCGAGTAATTTTCCGAAGTATCCGGAGTACAAGGATTCCGGTGCGGAATGGCTGGGAGAGATTCCCGGGCACTGGGCTGTGTTCATTGCTAAGCGAATGTTCGGCAATGTTAGAGAGTCGGCCAGCGCAGATGCTGAGCAGCTAGCTGCTACCCAAGCATACGGTGTTATTCCTCAAAAAGATTTCATGGAAAGGAATGACACAAAAGTTGTTTTGGCGCTTTCTGGTACTGAGAATTTCCGAGCCGTAAAGGCTAACGACTTTGTTATTAGCCTCAGATCCTTTCAAGGGGGTATTGAGCATTCAGCATATGATGGGTGTGTTAGTCCAGCATATACCGTTCTCCGGCGAAAAGATGAGAGAAATCTAAATCCTGGCTATCTCAGATATCTACTCAAAGACGCCTCTTACATCTCCGCTTTGCAGTCTGTAACAACTGGGATTAGAGAGGGGAGGACAATTACATATGAGCAGTTCGGCTCTTTATCGATGCCAGTTGCGCCAGTTGCCGAACAAACCCAAATCGCCCGCTTCCTCGACCACGAAACCGCCCGCATCGACGCGCTGATCGAAGAGCAGCAGCGCCTGATCGAACTGCTCAAGGAAAAGCGCCAGGCCGTGATCTCCCAAGCCGTCACCAAAGGCCTCGACCCGACGGTGCCGATGAAAGACTCGGGCGTGGAGTGGCTGGGCGAGGTGCCGGCGCATTGGATTGTTGCAGGTCTAAAATGGTTTTGGTCAGTAACCGACTGCAAGCACATCACTGCTGAGTTCGTGGACGATGGCGTACCGCTCGCAAGCATTCGAGAGGTTCAGTGCCGCTATGTCACTCTCGAAAATGCAAAGCAAACAACGGATGTGTTTTACCGTCAGCTTATCGAGGCAGGACGAAAACCAGTTGCAGGCGATTTGATTTTCAGCCGTAACGCGACGGTTGGCGAAGTGGCGCAGGTTGCTGATTGGCATCCCCCATTTGCCATGGGGCAAGACGTATGTTTGCTTAAGAAGCAATTTGAATGGCTTTCAAGTGATTACTTGCAGGCCGTTTTACGCTCCCCGGTAGTAACAGTTCAGCTTGATAATCTGATGATTGGTTCAACCTTCAAGCGAGTGAACGTTGAGGATATTCGTGGTCTCGTGGTGCCAATGCCACCGGAGAAAGAGCAACAACTAATTGCTGATTACCTCAACAGTGAAACCGGACAATTTGACTCGTTGCTTGCAGAGTGTCAGGGCACGATTGGGCTGCTCCAAGAACGCCGTTCCGCCCTAATCTCCGCCGCCGTCACCGGGAAGATCGACGTACGTGGCTGGCAGCCACCGGCCCACACCCAAGCCCCCGAATCAGCCGTAGCAGAGGCCAACTAAATGGCGGATAGCAAGGAAGCACTCTCCCTGCCGGCCACAAGCCAGCAGATTCAGCTGTTTACCTCGGACGATGGCCAGGCACAGCTGCAGGTGGCGCTGGAGCAGGACACGCTGTGGCTGAGCCAGGCGCAAATGGGCGAGCTGTTCGACACCACGCCTGAAAACGTGCTGATGCACCTGAAAAACATCTTTAACGATGGTGAATTGGCCGAGCCGGCAACCACTAAGGATTTCTTAGTGGTTCGCCAGGAAGGTGCCCGCCAGGTGCGTCGGCGCATCAAGCACTACAGCCTGGATGCCATCATCTCGGTGGGGTATCGCGTCAGTTCCAGGCGGGCGACCCAGTTCCGCCAGTGGGCGACGCGGGTGTTGCAGGCGCATCTGGTCGAGGGCTACACCCTTAACCAGCGCCGTCTGGCGGAGCGCGGTATCGAGTTTGAGCAGGCGGTGAGCCTGTTGTCGCGCACTCTGGCCAACCAGCAACTGGTCAACGAGCAGGGGCGCGCCGTGTTACAGGTGATCGGTGACTATGCTCGCAGCTGGAGCCTGTTGCAGGGCTACGATGAGCAAAGCCTGCAGGAGCAGAACACCCGTCAAACCGACATGCGCGCCCTGGAGCTGGATGATGTGTTGGCGGCCATCGCGCAGTTGAAGGCCACGCTGATGGCCAAGGGCGAGGCGACCGAGCTGTTCGGCCAACTGCGCGGCGATGGCCTGGCCTCAGCCATTGCCAGCATCGAGCAGGGCTTTGGTGATGACTGGTTCTACCCCAACGTGGCCAGCCGCGCGGCGCATCTGCTGTATTTCGTTATCAAGAATCACCCGCTGGCCGATGGCAACAAGCGCAGTGGCTCATTTTTGTTTCTCTGGTATTTGCAACTGAACCAGCACCTGCTGGCGCGGCCGGTGGAGCAGTTGATCAACGACAACACGCTGGTGGCGTTGGCGCTGCTGGTAGCCGAGAGCTTGCCGGAGCAGAAAGAATTGATGGTGCGCCTGGTGGAGCATTTCGTGCTGCTCAGGCCGCTTTAAAGAACAACACGCACATTGCCGAGCAAGGAGCATAGAGCGTTATGGCGGATAGCCGGGAAGCCCAGTTTCAACACGACATCATCACCGCCATGGTCGCCCAGGGCTGGCTCACCGGCCCGGCCAGTGGCTATGACCGGCGCACGGCGCTGTACACCGAAGACTTTCTCGGCTATTTCAAGGAAGCCTGGCCCGAGCGTTGGGACAAGTTCGCCAAGGCCAACCCGAACAACCCGGAAGCGGTGCTGGTGCAAAAACTGGTACGCGAGCTGGAGCAGGACGGCACTCTGGATGTGCTGCGCCATGGCTTCAAGCTGCCGGGGTTGAAGGTCGAGGCGTGCAGTTTCAAGCCCGACCACGGCATGAACCCGGACACCCTCAAGCGCTACCAGTGCAACCGCCTGCGCGTAGTGCCGGAGGTGTCTTATTCACCCCACTATCGCGAGGGCGAGTACAACCCGCGTCTGGATCTGGTGCTGTTCGTCAACGGCATCCCCGTCGCCACGCTGGAGCTGAAAAGCGAGTTCAAGCAGAGCGTGGAAAACGCCAAGCGCCAGTACCGCTACGACCGCCCGGTAAAAGACCCGCTGACGCGCAAGCCTGAGCCCCTGCTGACCTTCAAGCGCGGCGCGTTGGTGCACTTTGCCGTGAGTCAGGACGAGGTGGCGATGACCACCAAACTGGCCGGCAAGGACACCTTCTTTTTGCCGTTCAACCTCGGCAGCCTCGACGGCGGTGCCGGTAACCCGCCGGCGCCGGATGACAGCCAGTACGCCACCGGCTACCTGTGGCAGCGCCTGTTCCAGCCGGATGCCTGGCTCAAGGTGCTGGGCCGCTTCCTGCACCTGCAGAAGAGCGTGAAAGAGGATGCCGATGGTCAGCGCGTCACCAAAGAAACCCTGATTTTCCCGCGCTACCACCAGTGGGAAGTGGTCAACACACTGATCGAGACCACCCGTGCCGAAGGACCGGGCAAGCGTTACCTGATCCAGCACAGCGCAGGCTCCGGCAAGTCCAACTCGATTGCCTGGACGGCGCATCAGCTGGCCTCGCTTTACGATACCGAGGGCCAGCGCCTGTTCAACTCGGTGATCGTGATTACCGACCGCACCGTGCTGGACAAACAGCTGCAGGACACCATCTACCAGTTCGAGCACGCCCAGGGCGTGGTCAAGTGCATCACCCGTGATATCGGCAACCAGAGCAAATCCGAGCAACTGGCCGAAGCGCTGGCCGAGCAGACGCGCATCATCATCGTCACCATCCAGACCTTCCCGGCGCTGTTCGATGCGCTGGACAAGTATCCCAAGCTGGCCAGCGGCCGCTATGCGGTGATCGCCGACGAGGCGCATTCCTCGCAGACCGGCTCATCGGCCAGCAAGCTCAAGCAGATCCTTGGTAGCGATGCGCCTGACGCCGAGGAGATCAGCGCCGAAGAGCTGCTGGACGCCGCCGTGGCCGCCCGCGCGCCCAACGAGCGCATCAGCTACTACGCCTTTACCGCCACGCCCAAGGCCAAGACCCTGGAGCTGTTCGGTCGCCCGGCCAACCCGGATTTACCGCCCAGTGCCGACAATAAGCCCGAAGCGTTCCACCTGTATTCCATGCGTCAGGCCATTGAGGAGGGGTTCATCCTCGATGTGCTGCAGAACTACACCACCTACAGCACCGCCTGGAAGATCGCCCACCCGGATGGCGACGATGATGAGGTGGACTCGAAAAAGGCGCGCATGAAGCTGGCGCGCTGGGTGCGCCTGCATCCGTACAACATCAGTCAGAAGGTGGAGGTGATCGTCGAGCACTTCCGCGCCAATATCCGCCACCTGCTGGGCGGCCAGGCCAAGGCCATGGTGGTCACCAGCAGCCGGCAGGAAGCGGTGCGTTACCAGTTGGCGGTGCATGCCTACGTGAAGGAAATGGGCTACACCGATGTGCACCCGCTGGTCGCGTTCTCGGGCAATGTGCTGCCGGATGAGGTGATTCTCGAAGAGGTGACGGAAAGCAGCAGCCTGCTCAACCCCGGCCTGAACGGGCGTGACCTGGCGGAAGCCTTCGACACCCAGGACTTCAACGTGATGATCGCCGCCAACAAGTACCAGACAGGCTTCGACCAGCCCAAGCTGTGCGCCATGTACGTGGACAAGAAGCTGCAGGGCGTGGACTGCGTGCAAACCCTGTCGCGCCTGAACCGCACCTTTGGCGACAGCAAGCCGACCTTTATCCTCGACTTCTTCAATGATCCTCAGGACATTCTCGACGCCTTTCTGCCGTACTACACCAAGGCCGAGCTGACCGACGTGACCGACCCGCAGCTCATCTATGACCTGCAAAAGACGCTGGATGCTGAGGGTATTTATCACTGGGAAGAAGTGACGGCGTTCGCACTGGCCTTCTTTGACCCCAAGGCGGCTGCCAGCAAGCTCAGCTACTACTGTGCACCGGCCAAAGAGCGCTTTGCCAAGCGTTACAAGCTGGCCCAGGAATCACGCCAGCATGCGCTGGACTTTAAGCGTACCGCCGAGCGTAGCGGCGACAGCGTGGGCTTGAAGAAGGCCGAGGCGGCAATCAAAGAAGCCGGCGAGCAGATTGATCAACTCGATCTGTTCCGCAAGAACCTGCAGAGCTTCGTGCGCTTGTACGAATTCCTCTCGCAGATCATTCCCTATGAGGATCGCGAGCTGGAGCAACTGTGCGTGTACGCCAAGCACCTGCACCCGCTGCTGCGCGTGGATCGCCTCGATCAGGAAGACGTGGACGTGGGCGAACTGCAACTGACCCACTACCGCCTGACCAAGCGCGCCGAGCACCAACTGCGCCTGAGCGAAGAGCAAGGCGACTACGGCCTCGAACCGGCCACGGGACTGGGCAGCGGCAAGCCCCACGACCCGGAGAAGAAACGGCTGTCGGAAATCATCGAGGCGCTGAACGATATCTTCGGTGCCGAAGTGAGCGATGAAGACCAGCTGCAATTCCTCACTGGCATCGCCAACCGCATCAGCCGCCAGGAAGATGTGATGGCTCAGGTGAACAACCACTCGGTGGAGCAAGTGATGCACGGCCTGTTCCCCAAGCGCGTACTCGACACCGTGCTGGACGCCATGACCGACCACGAAAAGATGTCGCTGGAAGTGCTGGATAACGAGACCAAGAGCCGGGCGTTTGCGTTGGTGATTTTGAAGATGCTGACGGGGGCTGGAGGTTTGGGGCAAGGTAACAGCGGCGCTGCTGTCTGACCTTCTTGAGCGCTGGTATTACTTGCTCTGGTTAGATTTCAGACGGCTTTGGCAGAAGGCTTGAAGGGTCGCAGGCGAGTTCGCCTGCGATGCGGTAGAGCTTCTCGACGGTGATGTTGACCTCGCCACGCTCGATGCGACCTACATAGCTGCGGTCGAGACTGCACGCCAGCGCCAGTGCATCCTGGGAAATCCGGCAGGCCTTCCTCTGCATTCGGATGCGTTCCCCTAACGCCTTCGCCAACTTATCCATGACCGTCTCAATTCAACTTGAGGCGGCAATATCGTGCGTTTGCGGACGTATAGGCCACGGATTATAATCCGCATTTTCGCGCTATTTCTTCTGGTGCCCTCAATGAAATCGGCCTCGTTTATCTTCGACAGGCGTCTGTATGAGCTGCTTCAGGAGCCAGGGCGTACATCGTTTACGACCCGCGAACTGCGCGATGCCTATGCCGCTCGCTTGAGTGGCACACAATTCCGTATCGCCGATGTGCGCCGCTATGTGTATGAGCAGATTCGCCGATTAGTGCGCGCGGGCTGGGTTTCACCGGACGAGGACCGCCGTGTTCGAGGGCAGGTTTACCACCTGCAGCCGATTCCGACACATCTGCAACTCGAACTGATAGACAACGGTTTTGAGAACAGCCTGATGGCCGCCGGAATGCCCGAGCCAGGCACAGCGGTACGCGATGCGGAAGCTTTGCCGCTTGAGTCGTCAGCCAATACGGATTTGCAGTTGGAAGCGCTCCACAAGGAAATCCGCTTGGACTTTCTCACTTCAATGGGCGAGGCAGAGCGATTCAAACTGCTTCTGGAAGAAATGCCGCATTTACGGGACAAGCTTGAAGGCGATTACCTGGAAGCCAGGGATCGCAGTTCTCGCCTCTTGGGGCATCTGCGTGCCATCGAAAAGACCCTCAAAACGCTAGCTGCGCCACGATGAGCCGCTCGCTACGGAGCTGGCAGAACAGCTGCATCACTCGGGCGTTGGAGCACTTTACCGTCACGCCGCACTTCTTCTGCCAGGCAACGCCGGGAGCCGGAAAGACGCGCATGGCTGCAGAACTGGCCAGCCGACTGCTTGAGCAGGACAGGATCGATTTGGTGCTGTGCTTTGCGCCGTCCTGCCAGGTCGTGGAGGGTTTTCGTTCGACCTTTGCGGCTGTGCTAGGCAGGCGCCTCGACGGCCAGATAGGTGCCGTGGGCGCGGCTTATACCTATCAGGCCATGGAATACCGTGATGAGGGATTCTGGCAGCTTCTCGATGACTACCGGGTGTTCGTGGTCTTCGATGAGATCCACCATTGCGCCGGCCACGATCCGCTGCTCAGCAATGCCTGGGGGCAGCAGATACTGCATCGGATACAGGACCGGGCTGCCTTCACGTTGGCCCTGTCTGGCACGCCCTGGCGTTCGGACGATAAGGCCATCGCATTGGCTCGTTACTCTTCGCCCGAGGGGCATTTGATCTGTGATTACCGTTATGGCTTGAAAGATGCCATTGCCGACGACGTGTGCCGATCACCTCGCATTGTGTTGCTCGACAATCAGAAGGTGAAACTTACGGAAGAGCTTGGCGCGGATAGCTCCGTGAGGCTGTTTCCCAGCATCGCCAAACTGTTGGGCGAGTCACCTGTCACCTATGAGGAACTGCTGCGCCATGATGAGGTGATCAACCCAATCCTCGACCTTGGCTGCAGCAAGCTGAACGAGCTACGCCAGATCAAGCCTGATGCCGCCGGTTTGGTGGTAGCCACCGATATCGAACACGCTCAGCAAATAGCCCTGGCTCTAGAAGCAATGGGTGAAGAGTGTCGTATCGTGACCAACAAAACCCCGGATGCGCAGCAGGTTATCAATGCATTCCGGAGCAGCGCCTGCCGCTGGATTGTCGCCGTCGGAATGATCAGCGAAGGGACCGACATTCCCCGCCTGCAAGTGTGCTGCTATCTCAGCCGTATCCGCACTGAATTGCATTACCGGCAAGTGCTGGGGCGAGTGCTGCGGCGCACAGGCGAGTCGGACGACCAGGCATGGCTCTTCATGCTGGCAGAACCAACGCTTCAGGGCTTTGCGGAGCGAATTGCAGATGATTTGCCGGATGACCTAGCGGTTTTGAGAGATGTGCAGATGCCTGGATTTAATCCAGGCTCCAGGCCTGAGCCGATGGGCACTTTGGGTCATGTCGAAGGTTTCGACGGTGTGGGGTTGGGTAGTGCAGAACCGGGTATTGGATCGCAGCCTACGAACATCATTTCGCTGGGTGGCTATGCAATTGAGCCCGCTTACCAGGTCAGTTTTTCCCAGCATTATCGGCAGCAGCTACTGGCTTGTTTTTGATGCTCAGCCAGTCAAGGCTGATCCAATGATGTTGGTGTTCATGAATCCATAACCGGCCGGCGTCGTGTGGAAAGCAATCGTGAGGTGTGCATGGAGATTAAGTCGCAGGCATTGGTCGATGTCGTTGAAGATGTGATCTGCGACGTGTGCCGCTCTGGCACGCGTATTCCCGGCTATGGTCCCCAATACGGCAAGCTTGAAGCCCAATGGGGATATGGCTCCCAGCATGATGGGCAGCACTACCGGGTGCATCTCTGTGAGCCCTGCTTTTTCAGGGTGCTGAGTGGGTTGCGTCGGGAGCGCATGGTCAATGGTATGTTCGATGATGATCAGCCATTTGCTTCCGAAGATTTTGGTCTGGTCAGCAAAGACAACTACTGGGGAAAGAACTGATTGTAGGGCTGAAAATCCATCAGCCGCACCACGTCGAATCGCGGACAAATTAGGGGTAAGCGCGCGACTTGCCCGCCCTGGTCTCGTAGATTGGAATAACCGAATAAGGAGGTAGCCGCTTTGACCCTTCCGCATGAAAGAACCCGGAGTGTCGTCAAGACCGAAGCTTTTCTCCGCGACCTCTCTCGTAACACCGAGCTACCTGATGACATTCGCAGCTATGCGAAAAGCCTGCTCAGACACTACCCGTCCGCCGATCAAGTTTTCTCGCTGGGGCGCCTCGAAGAGTGCCTGGTAAACGACGCTCAAGATGATGAATATCGGCGAAGGGTTATTGCGTTCCATCAGCCGCTTTTCAGTTCGTCGTTAGACTTCACGCTATAAGCGTGAACGCCACGATGCTCAGCACTGATCAAGCCCAGACGGTATCCGCTCGGATTGCGCAGCGAGTCAAGCGCCTACCTAAAGGGCAATGTCATCAACCTAAGCTG
>NZ_VRYE01000071.1 GCF_008041835.1 Ectopseudomonas mendocina | reverse complement strand
GTCCATCTCATTGGGCTACGGCGCGACGACCCTAGGGTGCGCCATGCGGCGCATCAACCGCGCTGCGCGTTCTTGATCGAGATCTGCGTATTGAGCGTCCAGAAGTCGTAGAGCACGCCGATCAGGAACAGGCCGCCGGTGAACAGGTAGATGATCCCGGTGATCCACTTGCCCTGATACATGCGGTGTACGCCGAAAATGCCAAGGAAGGTCAGCAGAATCCACGCCACGTTGTAGTCGGTGGCGCCGGCGGTGAAGCGCAGATCGGCTTCGCGGTCCATCGCCGGGATCAGAAACAGGTCGATAATCCAGCCGATGAAGAACAATCCCAGGGTGAAGAACCAGATGGTGCCAGTGACCGGCTTGCCGTAGTAGAAACGGTGCGAACCGAGAAAGCCGAAAATCCACAGCAGGTAGCCAATCAGCTTGCTGTGCGTATCCTGTCGTTGCATGGCGAACTCCTTGTGCGAGATACAGCATAAGACGCTGCAGGCCGGGATAAGGTTTCACGCGCACCAGGGCGACGCAATAGCACGAACCACTTGATAGCTGTACAGCGCCCATATACTGTATAAAAAAACAGTATAGATATCACGCGCCATGCAACTGATCGACAAGCTCACCATCCTCGCCGACGCCGCCAAGTACGATGCCTCCTGCGCCAGCAGCGGCGCACCCAAGCGCAGCTCCAGGGGCAAGGACGGCATCGGCTCGACCAACGGCATGGGCATCTGCCACAGCTATACGCCGGATGGCCGCTGCGTGGCACTGCTGAAAATCCTGCTGACCAACTTCTGCCTGTACGACTGCCAGTACTGCATCAACCGCCGCTCCAGCGATGTGCCACGGGCACGCTTCACGCCCGAGGAAGTGGTCACGCTGACCCTCGACTTCTACAAGCGCAACTGCGTCAGCGGCCTGTTCCTCAGCTCCGGCATCATCCGCTCGGCCGACTACACCATGGAGCAACTGGTCCGCGTCGCCAAACTGCTGCGCCAGGAACATCAGTTCCGCGGTTACATTCATCTGAAGACCATCCCCGAGGCCGCGCCGGAACTGATCGCCGAGGCCGGCCTGTATGCCGACCGCCTCAGCGTCAATATCGAACTGCCCACAGAGACCAGCCTGGTACGCCTGGCGCCGGAAAAGAACGTCGGCAGCATTCACCAGGCCATGCATGACATTCATCTGGGTGAACGCGAGGCCAAGGAAGAGCGCCGCGCCCCGCGCTTCGCCCCGGCCGGGCAGAGCACGCAGATGATCGTCGGCGCCGACGCCACTGATGACAGCACCATCCTGCACAACGCGCAGAGCCTGTATCAGGACTATCGCCTGCGCCGCGTCTACTACTCGGCCTTCAGCCCCATCCCGCAGAGCCCGAAAAGCGTACCTTTTGAAGCGCCGCCGCTGCTGCGCGAACACCGTCTGTACCAGGCGGACTTTCTCATGCGCGGCTACGGCTTCAGCGCCACCGAGTTGCTCAGCGGCCCCGGCAATCTGGATCTGGACATCGACCCCAAACTGGCCTGGGCACTGGCCAACCGTGAGCAGTTCCCGGTGGATCTGAACCGTGCCGACGAATCATTGATCGCCCGCGTGCCCGGCATCGGCGTGCTCAGCGCCAGACGCCTGGGCGCGCTAAGGCGTGAACGGCGCATCCGCTATGAGGACCTGACCCGCCTGCGCTGCGTACTGGAAAAGGCCAAGCCCTTCATCATCACCCAGGACTATCGGCCGCCGCTGGCCGAGCACGAGTCCGTGGTGCTGCGCCAGCAACTGCGCGATACCCCGGCACAGATGGCGTTGTGGTGATGCATAGCCTGCGTTTCGACGGCACCTTCGCCACCTGGCGCCAGGCCGCGCGCCGCGCTCTGCTGCAGGGCCTGGCGCCCCATCAATTGCAGTGGCTGGACGAAGAGGCCGCGCCCGGCCTGTTCGATGAAGCGGCCGAGCGGGCACCAGAGCCCAGCGGCCGCCTGCGCGTATCGACCGAGTTGCTGGACCTGTTGGAAAGCGCCGCGCAGTACCGCGGTGAGGAGCGCTGGAGCCTGCTCTACCGCGTGCTCTGGCGTTTCGTGCAGGGCGAGCGCAGCGCCGTATTGGCCGGCGATCCCGACGGCAGCGAGCTGCATCGCCGGCTCAAGGCGGTGCGCCGCGAAGCGCATCATCTGCATGCCTTCCTGCGCTTTCAGCCGAGCAAGGCTGCGGGTGCGCCGGACTTCGTCGCCTGGTTCGAACCGGCGCACGATATCCTCGCCGCGGCCAGTGGTCACTTCGCCGAACGCCTGGGCAAGCACAGTTGGCTGATCGCCACACCGCGCGACGGCGTGTACTGGGATGGTCAGCGCCTACAGCACGAACGTCGTTGCCCGGCGCAGTGGCAAGCCTGGGCGCAGCAGCCCGAGGATGACGGCCAGGCCCTGTGGCGCGCCTATTACGGCAGTACCTTCAACCCGGCGCGGCTCAACCGCACGGTGATGCAGCAGCATCTGCCGCTGAGATTCTGGAAGCACCTGCCGGAAGGCCCGCTGATTCCGCAACTGATGAGCGAAGCCCGCGCTGGTGCACAGCGCGATGGCCAGGCCCTGGTGCTGGCCGGCAGAAAAGGCAAACGCATTGCCCGGATAAACCAAGGGGACGCAGCGCGTCCCCCGTCAGGCAGCGTCAGCGGAAGCGACGCCCCGGATCTTCCTCGCTGACCTCCAGCGCCAGGCCCTGGGCCATGCTGGTCAGGTGATCGCCATCGGTTTCCGAACCGAGCTTGATCATCAGGCGCAGGTCGTTGGCCGAGTCGGCGTAGAGCAGCGCATCTTCGTAGGTGATCTCGCCCTGGGTGTAGAGGTTGTACAGCGCCTGGTCGAAGGTCTGCATGCCCTGCTCGGTGGAGCGCTTCATCAGGCCCTTGAGCTCGTGCACCTCGCCCTTGCGGATCAGGTCGGCAGCCAGCGGGGTGTTGATCAGCACCTCGATTACCGCGCGACGGCCCTTGCCATCCGGGGTTGGAATCAGTTGCTGAGCGACGATGGCCTTGAGGTTGAGCGACAGGTCCATCCACACCTGGTTCTGCCGGTCGGCCGGGAAGAAGTTGATGATGCGATCCAGCGCCTGGTTGGCGTTGTTGGCGTGCAGGGTGGCCAGGCATAGGTGACCGGTTTCAGCGAAGGCCACGGCATGATCCATGGTCTCGCGGGTGCGCACCTCGCCGATGAGAATCACGTCCGGCGCCTGGCGCAGGGTATTTTTCAGCGCCACCTCGAAGGACTCGGTATCGATGCCCACTTCGCGCTGGGTGACGATGCAGTTCTGGTGCTGGTGGATGTATTCGATCGGGTCTTCGATGGAGATGATGTGGCCGCTGCTGTTCTTGTTGCGGTAGCCGATCATCGCCGCCAGCGAGGTGGACTTACCGGTGCCGGTGGCACCGACGAAGAGCACCAGGCCGCGTTTGGTCAAGGCCAGCTTCTTGAGGATTTCCGGCAGCTTGAGGTCATCGATGGTGGGGATATTGGTCTCGATACGGCGCAGGACCATGCCCACCAGATTGCGCTGGTAGAAGGCACTGACACGAAAACGGCCGATACCACGGGCGCTGATGGCGAAGTTGCACTCGTGCTTTTCGGCAAACTCGCGGCGCTGCGCCTCGTTCATCACGCCCAGCACGGTTTCGCGGGTCATCTCCGGCGACATCGCGGTCTTGGTCACCGGCATGATCTTGCCATTGACCTTCATCGACGGCGGCACGCCAGCGGTGATGAACAGATCGGAGCCGCCTTTTTCGACCATCAGACGCAGTAGTTTTTCGAATTCCATCGTCGTGTTCGCTCATCCGCACGCATGAATGCACGGCCCCGCAGCGCAGGGCCAGCGGCTGCGAGCGTGTCATCGCAGCCGTGAAGCAGTCCGTAGGGTGGGCTTCAGCCCACCAACAGTGGCCGGCCTTGGTGGGCTGAAGCCCACCCTACCCACTGGGTTTTCCTAGAAGTTTTCCGGGCTCTTGGCCTTCTCGCGCGCACTGTCGCGGCTGACCAGGCCCTTGGACACCAGGGTCTTCAGGCAGGCATCGAGGGTCTGCATGCCCAGGGCGCCACCGGTCTGGATCGCCGAATACATCTGCGCCACCTTGTCCTCGCGGATCAGATTTCGGATGGCCGGCGTACCGATCATGATTTCGTGCGCCGCCACACGACCGCCGCCGATCTTCTTCAGCAGGGTCTGCGAGATCACCGCCTGCAGCGATTCCGACAGCATCGAACGCACCATCGATTTCTCTTCGGCGGGGAACACGTCGACCACGCGGTCGATGGTCTTGGCAGCAGAGGTGGTGTGCAGGGTGCCGAATACCAAGTGGCCGGTTTCCGCGGCAGTCAGCGCCAGGCGGATGGTTTCCAGGTCGCGCATCTCGCCCACCAGAATGATGTCCGGGTCTTCACGCAGGGCCGAACGCAGCGCTTCGGAGAAGCCGTGGGTATCACGGTGCACCTCACGCTGGTTGACCAGGCACTTCTTCGACTCGTGAACGAATTCGATGGGGTCTTCAATGGTGAGGATGTGGTGGTACTTGTTGCTGTTGAGGTAGTCGAGCATCGCCGCCAGGGTGGTCGACTTGCCCGAACCGGTGGGGCCGGTGACCAGCACCAGGCCGCGCGGCACGTCGGTGATCTTGCGGAACACCTCGCCCATGCCGAGGTCTTCCATGGTCAGTACCTTGGATGGAATGGTCCGGAACACCGCACCCGCGCCACGGTTCTGGTTGAAGGCGTTGACCCTGAAACGCGCCACGCCCGGCACCTCAAAGGAGAAGTCGGTCTCGAGGAACTCTTCGAAATCCTTGCGCTGCTTGTCGTTCATGATGTCGTAGATCAGCGCGTGTACCTGCTTGTGATCCAGCGGCGGCAGGTTGATGCGGCGTACATCGCCGTCGACGCGGATCATCGGCGGCAGCCCCGCCGAGAGGTGCAAATCCGACGCGCCTTGCTTGGCGCTGAAGGCGAGCAGCTCAGTGATATCCATGGGACTCCCCAATTACAAGCAAGCAGGTAGAATGCCGCGAACGCTGAACGAGCGGGCTTTTATAGAGCGCAGGTAATGTCCACGATAGCAGAGAATATTGCAAAGGTCGGTGCGCGTATCCGTGAGGCGGCGCAAGCCTCGCAGCGTAATTTTTCGGACATTGGCCTGCTCGCGGTGAGCAAGACCAAACCGGCAGACGCCATTCGTGAAGCCCATGCCGCCGGCGTGTGCGATTTTGGCGAGAATTATCTGCAGGAAGCGCTGGAAAAACAGGCAGCGCTGACCGACCTGCCCTTGATCTGGCACTTCATCGGCCCCATTCAGTCGAACAAGACCCGGCCCATCGCCGAGCATTTCGACTGGGTGCATTCGGTGGATCGCCTGAAAATTGCCCAACGCCTGTCAGAACAGCGTCCTGCGCACCTGCCAGCGCTGAACATCTGCCTGCAGGTCAACATCAGCGGTGAGGACAGCAAGTCCGGCTGCAGCCCCGAAGAGCTAACGGCGCTGGCCCGGGCCGTCGTTGCCCTGCCCAACCTTAGGCTGCGCGGGCTGATGGCGATTCCCGAACCAACCGACGATGTCGCCGCACAACACGCCGCCTTCGCCCGCTTGCGCCAATTGCGTGATGAGCTGGCGCTGAACCTCGATACCCTGTCCATGGGCATGAGCCATGACCTGGAAGCCGCTATCGCCGAAGGCGCCACCTGGGTGCGTATCGGCACGGCCCTGTTCGGCGCCCGCGATTACGGCCAGCCCACTCACTGAATGAAGGAATTTCTGCAATGAGCAACCCGATCATCGCCTTCGTCGGCGCCGGCAACATGGCCGCCAGCCTGATTGGCGGCCTGCGCGCCCAGGGCGTGGCGGCCAGCGCCATTCGTGCCAGCGAGCCTGGTGACGAACAACGTGCACGCCTGCAGCAGGAGCACGGTATCGCCACCTTCGCCGACAACGCTGAAGCCATAAAAGGCGCCGATCTGATCGTGTTGGCGGTCAAGCCGCAGATCATGAAGGCGGTATGCCTGGATCTGGCACCGCACCTGGCTCCCAATCAGGTGATCATCTCCATCGCCGCCGGCATCAGCTGCGCCAGCCTGGAAAACTGGCTGGGCGAGCGTGCAGTGGTGCGCTGCATGCCCAACACCCCGGCGCTGCTGCGTCAGGGCGTGTCCGGGCTGTTCGCCAACACCCGCGTCAGCGCCGCGCAGAAGGCCCAGGCCGAACAGGTGCTGAGCGCCGTTGGCCTGGCGCTGTGGCTCGATAACGAAGCACAGATCGACGCAGTCACCGCCGTGTCCGGCAGCGGCCCGGCCTACTTCTTCCTGCTGATCGAAGCGATGACCGCTGCAGGCGAAAAACTCGGTCTGCCGCGCGAAACCGCTGCACGCCTGAGCATCCACACCGCCCTGGGTGCGGCACGCATGGCCAGTGAAAGCGATGTCGACGCCGCCGAATTGCGTCGTCGTGTCACCTCGCCGAACGGCACCACCGAGGCAGCGATCAACACCTTCCAGACCGGCGGCTTCGAAGCGCTGGTACAACAGGCGCTGAATGCCGCCGCCAACCGCTCGGCCGAACTGGCCGAACAACTGGGTCAATAAGGAAGCACTTATGTCCGGACTCATCGAAGCCCTCATCTACATCATCCAGACCCTCGGCAGCCTGTATCTGCTGATCGTCCTGCTGCGTTTCATCCTGCAACTGGTACGTGCGGACTTCTACAACCCGCTGAGCCAGTTCATCGTCAAGGCCACGCAACCGCTGGTGACTCCACTGCGCCGGATCATTCCGGGCTTCGCCGGGCTGGACCTGGCTTCGCTGGTACTGGCCATCCTGGTGCAGCTGCTACTGATGATCGTCACCCTGACCCTGATGGGCTACAACGTCGGCGGTTTCATCCTGCAGCTGCTGGTGTGGTCGATGATTGGCGTGACCTCGCTGTTTCTCAAGGTGTTCTTCTTCGCCCTGATCATCAGCGTGATCCTCTCCTGGGTCGCTCCGGGCAGCTACAACCCGGGCGCACAGTTGGTGAACCAGATCTGCGAGCCGCTGCTGGCGCCATTCCGTAAACTGCTGCCGAACCTCGGCGGCCTGGATATCTCGCCGATTTTCGCCTTCATCACCATCAACCTGATCGATCGTTTCGTGATTGGCGGTCTGGCGGCCTCCACTGGTCTGCCGCCGATGCTCAGCCCCTTCCTTTAAACATAAAATTCGCGCAGCGACGCTTTCCTTGCCGACCTTCTCCCAACGGGAGAAGGTGGCGCGCAGCGCCGGATGAGGGGCATGTCCATCAAGACCGAAAGCTTCTACCGCTGGGATGGCGAGGACCTGATCCTCGACTGCCACCTGCAGCCCAAGGCAAGCAAGGACGAGTTCGCCGGGCTGCAGGCCGAGCGGCTGAAGATTCGTCTCACCGCCCCACCGGTCGACGGCAAGGCCAACGCCCATCTGCTGGCCTTTCTGGCCAAGGCCTTCGGTGTCGCCAAGAGCCAGGTAATCCTGGAAAGCGGCGAGCTCAACCGGCATAAGCGCCTGCGTATTCGCGCCCCGCGAAGCCTGCCGCCGATTCCTGGGCTGCAGCGCGCCTGACGACCGCTCAGTCACCGCACCCAACCATAAGGCGGGACTGTCGAAGAGGCCAATTGACGGTTGCCTTGCAGCTCGCATAATGCAAACTGTTCTCGCGAAATGCCGTGCTTCCTGGCGGCACCCCGAACCGAACCGTTACGCAGCCCCCGCAAGAGGTGATCTTGCCGAGAGGAGAGCCAGGATGAGCATGGAACGTCTCAGCCAGCAGGTCGATGCCTACGTCGCCTGGAAACGCGAACTGATGCGTGAGATCACGCGCTATCGCAGCTGGCTGGAGCACAATCGCCTCAACTCCGAGGCGGTACAGGCCAAGCTCGAGCGCGCGCTGAAGATCTTGCGTACCGACCACATCACCCTGGCGTTCGTCGGCGAGTTTTCACGCGGCAAGACCGAGCTGATCAACAGCCTGTTCTTCTCCGAATACGGCCAGCGTATGCTGCCTTCGCATGCCGGGCGTACCACCATGTGCCCCACCGAGCTGTTCTTCGACCCGCGCTCGGAACGCCCCTACATTCGCCTGCTGCCCATCGAAACGCGCGCAGCCTCGGCCAGCGTCGCGCAGTTCAAGCGCATTCCGAGGCATTGGGTGAACATCCCGCTGGACACCAGCGACCCCGCCAACATGGCGCTGGCTTTCAGCCAGGTGGCCAAAACCAAATCCATGCCGGTGGAACAGGCAATCCAGCTCGGCTTCCACCCGGACATGCTCGAAGGCACCGGCAAACGTGGCCAGGTACTGGTGCCGGCCTGGCGCCATGCGATGGTCAACTTCGACCACCCGCTGCTGCGCCAGGGCCTGCGCATTCTCGACACCCCCGGGCTCAACGCCCTCGGTAGCGAGCCGGAGCTAACCCTGTCGATGCTGCCCAATGCCCAGGCGATCATCTTCCTGCTGGCCGCCGATACCGGCGTCACCGCCAGTGACATGCACATCTGGCAGCAGCACATCCGCCAGCTCGACGACGACGCGCAAACCTGCCTGTTCGCCGTGCTGAACAAGATCGACGTACTGTGGGACGACCTCGCCGGCGAAACTTTCGTGCAGAACGCCATCGGCCAAATCCAGAGCGCCACCGCCAAACAGCTGGGCATCGCCAGGCAGGACGTGCTGCCGCTATCGGCCAAGCAGGCGCTGCTGGCCAAGGTGCGCCAGGATGAGGCGCTGCTGGCCCGCAGCCAGATGGCCAATCTGGAGACCCTGCTGTGCGAGCGTATCGTCGCGCAGAAGGAGCGCCTGATCGAAGATAGCGTGGTACGCCAGGTACTGGAGCTGCTCAACAACAGTCAACACGTGCTCAGCCTGCGCCTGGAGAAAGTCAGCGAACAGCTGGCCCTGCTCGGCAATCATCAGCAGGACAACGGCCAACTGCTGTTCGAACTCACCGCCAAGACCAAGGAAGACCACAGCCTGCACCACAAGCGCCTGCTCGGCCTGAAGACCAATCAGCGCCTGCTGCAACGCCAGGGCCAGTTGCTGCGCCACGCCGCACGCGCCGAACGCCTGGAAGAGCACCTGAGCGAAGTCCGTCGCAACCTCACCGGCAGTTGGACCACCCTCGGCATCAACCAGGCCATCCTGCAGTTCTTCCGCGCCGTCGAACAGGATCTGCACAACCTGCAGCACGAGACGGAAATGGCCAACAAGATGGTCGCCGCCATCTATCGCCGACATAACGAAGAGAGCCCGCTGGGCGGGGTCGACGCGCCGCAGTTCAAGATCCAGCGCTATCTGCGCGAGCTGAAAAAACTGCAAGCCAAGGGCGACCAGTTCCGCCTGCACCTGAAGACCCTGCTCACCGAGCAGCGCAGCCTGACCCGGCGCTTCTTCGCCACCCTGGCCCAGGAAGTGATCGGCCTACACCAGCGCCTGCGCCAGGACGCCGAGCAATGGGCCAACGATGCCTTGATGCCGTTGATGCAGCACACCCTTGAGCACAAGCAGATGCTGGAAAGCCACATGCTGCGCCTCAAGGCCCTGGCCCAGGAAACCCAGCAGACGCACAAGCGCAGCCAACAACTGGCGCGCTACCAGGAAGAGCTGGAGCAACAACTGGCCCTGGCCAGCGACATGCTGCGCGTGCTGCGCCGCCCGGCGCCAGTGCAGCGTCAGGGCAAGGTGGTCAGCCTGCCGTCGGCGGCACGGCAACAAAGCCAGTAGCACAAGCGAACGCCCTGCTCGCTTGCCGCTACCGGCGGTGCTCTTTAGACTGGCGCCCTCCTCCGATTCATTAGCAGCGCCTCAATGCCCACTGCATTTCCCCAAGATTCCGTCGGCCTGGTCAGTCCCCAGGTATTTCGCTTCAGCGAACCCCTGGCGCTGGCCTGCGGGCGCAGCCTGGCCGAGTACGAACTGGTCGTCGAAACCTATGGCGAACTGAACGCCGCGCGCAGCAATGCGGTGCTGATCTGCCACGCTCTGTCCGGCCACCATCACGCCGCCGGCTACCACAGCCCGGATGATCGCAAGCCCGGCTGGTGGGACAGTTGCATCGGCCCCGGCAAACCGATCGACACCAACAAATTCTTCGTCGTCAGCCTCAACAATCTGGGTGGCTGTAACGGTTCCACCGGCCCCAGCAGCACCAATCCGGCGACCGGCAAGCCCTATGGCGCCGACTTCCCGGTGATGACGGTGGAAGACTGGGTGCACAGCCAGGCACGCCTGGCCGATGCTCTGGGCATCGAGCAGTGGGCGGCAGTGATCGGCGGCAGCCTCGGCGGCATGCAGGCCATGCAGTGGACCATCAGCTACCCCGAGCGCGTACGCCACTGCCTGGCGATTGCCTCGGCGCCCAGGCTGTCGGCGCAGAACATCGCCTTCAATGAAGTGGCGCGTCAGGCAATTCTCACCGACCCGGATTTCCACGGCGGACACTTCCTGGAACAGGGCGTGACCCCCAAACGCGGGCTGATGCTGGCGCGCATGGTCGGCCACATCACCTACCTGTCCGACGATGCCATGGGCGAGAAATTCGGCCGTGGCCTAAAGAGCGAAAAGCTCAACTACGACTTCCACAGCGTCGAATTCCAGGTGGAAAGCTACCTGCGCTACCAGGGTGAGGAATTCTCCGGCCGCTTCGACGCCAATACCTATCTGCTGATGACCAAGGCGCTGGACTACTTCGACCCGGCCGCCGCCCATGACGGTGATCTGGCCAAGACCCTGGCCGTGGCCAAGGCGGACTTCTGCGTGATGTCCTTCACCACCGACTGGCGCTTCTCCCCGGCCCGCTCGCGGGAGATCGTCGATGCGCTGACGGCAGCGAAGAAGAACGTCTGCTACCTGGAAATCGACGCGCCGCAGGGCCACGATGCCTTCCTCATGCCGATCCCGCGCTACCTGCAGGCATTCGGCAGCTACATGAAGCGAATCGAGGTATGAGCATGCGAGCGGATCTGGACATCATCCAGGAATGGATCGCCCCGGGCAGCCGTGTGCTCGACCTGGGCTGCGGCGACGGCGAGTTGCTCGCTTGGCTGCGCGACAACAAGCAGGTGGCCGGCTACGGCCTGGAAATCGACCCGGACAAGATCGCCCTGTGCATCGAGCGCGGCGTCAACGTCATCGAGCAAAACCTCGACCTGGGCCTGGGCAACTTCGCCAGCAACAGCTTCGACGTGGTGGTCATGACCCAGTCGCTGCAGGCGCTGCACTACCCGGACAAGGTGCTGGCCGAGATGCTGCGCGTCGGCAAGACCTGCATCATCACCTTCCCCAATTTCGGCCACTGGCGCTGCCGCTGGTACCTGACGACAAAAGGTCGCATGCCGGTGTCGGACTTCCTGCCCTACACCTGGTACAACACACCGAACATCCACTTCTGCACCTTCGAGGACTTCGAGCGCCTGTGCCATGCCCAGGGTGCCCGCGTGGAAGAACGTCTGGCGGTCGACCGTGACCACCGTCATGGCCTGGCAAGCCGCATCTGGCCCAATCTGCTGGGCGAAATCGGCATTTACCGCATCAGCGGCGCGGACCTCTCCGCCCACCGCGTGGCGGTCTGAACGAGGAGAACATCATGCGTCGCATCATTCCCTTCCTGATCGCCCTGTGCCTGGCACTGCCGGCCGCCGCCGAGCGCAAGCAGAGCTTCGGCGACCTCGACGTGCACTACAGCGTGTTCAATTCCAGCTTCATCCAGCCGGACATCGCCAGCGCCGCCGGCCTGGTACGCAGCAAGACCCAGGGCGTGGTCAATATCGCCGTACTCAAGGCCGGCAAGGCCAGCACCGCGCAGGTCAGCGGCCAGGTGAAGAACCTGCTGGGGCAGAGCAGCGCACTGACCTTCAGGCAGGTCACCGAGAGCGGCGCCATCTACTACCTGGCGCAGTTCCCCTTCTCCAGCCGAGAGATTCTCAGTTTCACCCTCGATGTGCGCCAGGGCGACGACGCGCACCGCATCACCTTCAACCAGGAAATGTTCCCGGATGACTGATGCCGCAGGCGCTGCCGGCATCTTTGCGTAGGCGCCCCGCCCCAGGGCGAAGCTTTCAGGGCGCTGCCGTCCTGGTTCGCGGCGGGGCGCCGCTCCTACAGATTCTGTAATTCAACGTACAACTGACAGGCAATATCCGCATGATCGACCTCAAGGAACTGGTACTGGCCAGCCATAACGCCGGCAAGCTCAAAGAGTTGCAGGCCATGCTCGGCGATGCGGTACGCGTGCGCTCGATCGGCGAGTTCTCCAGCGTCGAGCCGGAAGAGACCGGCCTGTCGTTCGTCGAGAACGCCATCCTCAAGGCACGCAACGCCGCGCGCATCTCCGGCCTGCCGGCGCTGGCCGACGACTCCGGCCTGGCGGTGGACGCCCTCGGCGGCGCCCCCGGCATCTACTCGGCGCGCTATGCCGATGGCCAGGGCGACGCGGCGAACAATGCCAAGCTGCTCAACGCCCTCAAGGACGTGCCGGATGCCGAGCGCGGCGCGCAGTTCGTCTGCGCCCTGGCGCTGGTTCGACATGCCGACGATCCGCTGCCGATCCTCTGCGAAGGCCTGTGGCACGGCAGCATCCTGTACGAAGCCCGCGGCGAGCACGGCTTCGGCTACGACCCGCTGTTCTGGGTGCCGGAAACCCAGTGCTCCAGCGCCGAACTACCGGCCGAGCAGAAGAATCGCCTCAGCCACCGCGCCCGCGCCATGGCCCTGCTCAAGAAGCGCCTGGGGCTGGCATGAGCGATTCCGCTGGCGGGAGTTTCCTGCTCCCGCCCCTGGCGCTCTATATCCACATCCCGTGGTGCGTGCGCAAATGCCCCTACTGCGACTTCAACTCCCACGCCGCCGGGCCCACGCTGCCTGAAGAGGAATACGTCGACGCCCTGCTGGCCGATCTCGATGCCGACTTGCAGCACGTCCATGGCCGGCCACTGACTTCGATCTTCTTCGGTGGCGGCACGCCCAGCCTGTTCTCCGACCGCGCCCTGGGTCGTCTGCTGGAAGGCGTCGAGCGGCGCATCGCCTTTGCGCCAGACATAGAGATCACCCTGGAAGCCAACCCCGGCACCTTCGAGCAGGCCAAGTTCAAGGGCTACCGAAGCCTCGGCATCAACCGTCTGTCCATCGGCGTGCAGAGCTTCCAGGAAGCCAAACTCAAGGCGCTGGGGCGCATCCACAATGGCGACGAGGCCATTCGCGCCGCCGACATGGCCCGCGCTGCCGGCTTCGACAATTTCAACCTCGACTTGATGCACGGCCTGCCCGAGCAGAGCATCGAGGACGCCCTGTTCGACCTGCGCACCGCAATCAGCCAGGGCCCGACGCACCTGTCCTGGTACCAGCTGACCATGGAGCCGAACACGGTGTTCTGGAGCCAGCCGCCCGAGCTGCCCGAAGACGATCTGCTGTGGGACATCCAGGAAGCCGGCCAGGCGCTGCTCGCCGCCGAGGGCTACGCGCAGTACGAGGTGTCCGCCTACGCCCAGCCCGGCAAACAGGCGCGGCACAACCTCAACTACTGGACCTTCGGCGACTTTCTCGGCATCGGTGCTGGCGCCCACGCCAAGCTGAGCACACCCGCAGGGCGCATCCAGCGCACCTGGAAAACCCGCCTGCCGAAGGACTACCTCGACCCGGCCAAGGCATTCCAGGCCGGCGAACGCCTGCTGGCAGCCGACGAGTTGCCCTTCGAATTTCTGATGAACGTGCTGCGCCTGAGCGAAGGCGCGCCAGCCGAGCTGTTCAGCCAGCGCACCGGCCTGCCGTTGCAGCAACTCGAACAGGCGCGCCGCGAAGCCGAACGCCAGGGCCTGCTGCAAGCCGATGAAACTCGACTGGTCGCCACGGCCAAGGGCCAGCTGTTTCTCAATGATCTGCTGCAGCAGTTCCTGGCCTAGTTCACCCACAGCGCGGCATGAATCCGGTAGGCTAACGCGCCATTCGCGCGGCCATCGCTCACGTCGCGCTGTACTGAAGGAGCCTGCATGGATCTGCTACTGGACCTGATCGTCACCCTCTCGCGCTGGAGCCGCAGCCACCTCGGCGATATCTCCCTGGCCATCATGGCCACTTTGCTGGTGCTGTTCGGCCCAGCCATCAACGCCTGGGTTCAACGCACCATCGGCAACCTCAATTTCGTCCTGCGCACCCTGCTGTTCGTGGTGTTCTGCGCGGTCGGCTATGGCCTGGCGATCGTCTTCCTCACGCCCTGGCTGGCCAAGGGGCTGGCGCAGTTCAACAACTACACACTGGCGCCGGTGCTGATCCTGATCTTCGCGGTCATCGGCATATTGGCCGACCGTAATTAGCCAGCCTGAAATGAAAAAGCCGCCTCAAGGGTGGCTTTCTCAGACTCAATTACCTTCGCGGCGCAGCGCCTGCGGGGTGAAGTCGCGCGGGCTCAGTCGGGCGTTGAAGTCGTACATCTTCTCGTTGTTATCCAGGCCGTCAGCGAAATAGCGGCCACCCTTGAGGTCGTAAATGGTCTCCAGGGTCGAGCCGAACATCGGCACATCGTAGTAGCTGATCGGGTGGGCTTCCTGCAGACCGATCAGGTTGCCATTGCGGTCATACAGGTCGACGGCGAGGATCTGCCAGCTGTCCTCATCCAGATAGAAGCGGCGTTTGCCATAGGGATGGCTGAAGCCGGTACGCAGATCCGCCTCGACCACCCAGACGCGGTGCAGCTCGTAACGCAACAGCTCGGGGTTGATGTGCTTGGCCTGCAGGATATCGGCGTAGGGAATGCCGCGCTGGTGCACGGCATAACTGTTGTAGGGTACCAGCATCTCGCGCTTGCCCAACAACCGCCACTCGTAGCGATCCGGCGCGCCATTGTAGGAATCCACCTGGTCGGCGGTGGCCATGCCATTGGTGTCGGGTTGCAGGGTGTCGTAGGCAAGCATCGGCAGGCGGCGCACACGGCGCTCACCACGATTGAAGCGCCAGGCCTTGCGAATCGCCAGCACCTGGTCGAGGGTCTCCTGCACCACCAGCGCCGAGCCGGCCAGCTTGGCCGGCGCTACCACCTTGTACTTGTAATAGAACAGGGTGTTGTCCAGATCCTGCGGGGCAACGCCTTCGCGGCCATAGAGGAAGTAGACGTCGCGCTCGAGCTTGAGCAGGTTGTAGCTACCGTTGGCGAGCACCGCCGCCTGGTTGGTGGCCATGCTGATCTGGTCGCCGCGGTAACGCATGACGTGGTTCCAGATGGCCTCCTGGCCGGTCTGCGGCAGGGGGAACGGCACGCCGGCAGCTGCGCCCTGCACACCATTGCCACCGGAAATCAGCTCGGCATTCTGTGCATTGAAACGCGTGGCGTCATAGATACGCTGCGGCGCAGCAGCGCTGCGGCGGGTCGGGAATACCCGCAGGTAGAAGCTGGGGTTTTCCTGCAGCAGGGTCTTGAGGCCGATCGGCAACAGTTGTTCATACTGCGCCAGATTCTGGCTGTCGACCCGGTACAGCAGTTTGTCGTCAGCATAGGGATCAGGATGATGCATGCCCGGCTGGTAATTGGCCGGCGGCGTGGCCAGGCCGCCCGTCCAGGCAGGGATGGTGCCACTGGCATTACCGGCACGCTCGCCGCCAAGTGGCGTCAGTTCCTGACCCAGGCGCGCGGCCTGGCTGGCATCGACCTTGGCCTGGGCCTGAAACACCAGGGCAGTCAGCAGAAGAAGGGAAACCGATCTCAACACAATGCTCTCCTCGCGGCGCCATGCAAGCGGTGCCGCTAATGCCTGCGCGCCTTGCAGGCGCACTTATCGTTGTTGTGTCTTGCGGTGAGGCGCCGTCCTGGCCGTCGGGTTATCCCGATCTAATCGTGCATCCTGCCGGTTCTATATACGGGCGATCCCTACGGACAGGATCGCTCGGCAATCACTCCTGACGCTGAAACTTCAGATCCCACACGCCATGGCCGAGACGCTCGCCCCGACGTTCGAACTTGGTCACCGGACGCTCCTCGGGACGCGGCACGTAGGTGCCATCGGCCGCCAGGTTGCGATAGCCCGGCGCTGCATTCATCACTTCGAGCATGTGCTCGGCGTAGTTCTCCCAATCGGTAGCCATGTGCAGCACACCACCGATCTTCAACTTGCTGCGCACCAGCTCGGCAAAAGCCGGCTGGACGATGCGGCGCTTGTGGTGGCGCGACTTGTGCCAGGGGTCGGGGAAGAACAGCAGCACGCGATCGAGGCTGGCGTCGGCCACGCAGTCACGCAGCACCTCCAGCGCATCGCAGCTGTAGACCCGCAGGTTGCTGAGGCCCTGCGTCATCGCACCGTTGAGCAGCGCACCCACGCCAGGCTTGTGTACCTCGACACCGATGAAATCCTGTTCAGGCGCAGCAGCAGCCATCTCCAGGGTGGAGTGGCCCATACCGAAGCCGATCTCGAAGGTGCGCGGCGCACTGCGACCGAACACTTGGTCGAAGTCGCGCAGACCATCTTCCAGCTCCAGGCCGAACAACGGCCAGCCCTTGTCGATGCCGCGCTGCTGGCCCTCGGTCATGCGCCCGGCACGCATCACGAAGCTCTTGATGGTACGGCGCTGGCGACCGTCTTCGGTCAGTTCGGGCTGTTGGGTATCGGTCATGCTGGACTCTTGTAGATTGCGTTACGACTTGGCGCGCGGGCAGGCCGACGCGCAGCCAATCGTCAATTGATCAGGCCAGTCAGCGGCGACGACGCACTGGCATAGAGTTTCTTCGGCATGCGCCCGGCCAGGTAGGCCAGGCGGCCGGCCTCGACGGCATGTTGCATGGCGCGGGCCATGAGCACCGGGTTCTGCGCTTCAGCGATGGCGCTGTTCATCAGCACCGCCTCGCAGCCCAGTTCCATGGCGATGGTGGCGTCGGAGGCCGTGCCCACGCCGGCATCGACCAGCACCGGCACCTTCGACTCCTCGAGGATGATGCGCAGGTTGTAGGGGTTGCAGATACCCAGGCCCGAGCCGATCAGGCCGGCCAGCGGCATCACCGCGATGCAGCCGATCTCGGCCAGTTGGCGGGCGATGATCGGGTCGTCACTGGTGTAGACCATGACGTCGAAACCGTCCTTGACCAGCACTTCGGCGGCCTTGATGGTTTCGATGACGTTGGGGAACAGGGTTTTCTGGTCGGCCAGCACTTCCAGCTTGACCAGGTTGTGACCATCGAGCAGCTCACGGGCCAGACGGCAGGTGCGCACGGCCTCGACGGCGTCATAGCAGCCGGCGGTATTGGGCAGGATGGTGTACTGGTCCGGGCTGATCACGTCGAGCAGGTTCGGTTCACCGGGGTTCTGGCCGATGTTGGTGCGACGCACGGCCACGGTGACGATCTCGGCACCGGAAGCCGCGATGGCGTCACGGGTCTCGTCCATATCCTTGTACTTGCCGGTACCGACCAGCAGGCGCGACTGGAACGTACGACCGGCCAGGGTGAAGGGCTTGTCGCTGCGAACTTGGCTCATGGAATACTCCTCGTGAGGTCAGCCGCCGCCGATGGCGTGCACCACTTCCACCTGATCGCCCTCGGCGAGCTGAGTGCTGTCGTGCTGGCTGCGTGGAACGATGTCCAGATTGAGCTCGACCGCCACACGGCGCCCGGTCAGGTCGAGGCGAACCAACAGGTCGGCGACGCTCTGGTTATCCGGCAGTTCGAAGGGTTCACCATTCAACTGGATACGCATGACGACTCGGTCACAACTGGAAAGAGGGCCGGCATTCTAGCCCAATAGGCTGTCGCGACCAAGGTTAAAAGGCGCCATTCGTCCTCATTTCTGACGCCAGGGTCAGGCCAGTCTCCAGGCCGCCAGCCCCAGGCACAACCACCCGATCAGGAAGGCAACGCCACCGAACGGGGTGATCATGCCGAGCTTGCCAATGCCACTGAGCGTCAGCAGATAGAGGCTGCCAGAGAAGAGCAGGATACCTACGGCGAAAGCGTCGCCAGCCAGGTTTACCAAGCGTCCGGGCATATGCAGCGCCAGCAGACCGACGCCAAATAGAGCCAGGGCGTGGATCAGCTGATAGTGCGTACCGGTCTGGAACACCGCCAAATACTCGGGCGTCAGGCGGCCCTTCAGACCGTGAGCGGCAAAGGCGCCCAGCGCGACACCGGTAAAACCGGCAAAAGCGGATAGCAACAGCCAGAGACGAGCCATGGAAACTCCTGGATAGATCGACCAGAGCGCAGTTTAACCACTGGCTCGTGTGGCGAGAGTGTCATTATTGTCACACCGGCGCCCAAGCCTGTGGTGTCGCGGGAATGTACAAGCCGACGTCAAAAATCGCTCCCGGCGATTTTTTGCTGCCTGCCATCCCTGGCGGCAACCCTGTGGGCCGTCGACAGAGCCGACGTCAAAAATCGCTCCCGGCGATTTTTTGCTACCTGCCATCCCTGGCGGTAACCCTAGCGGGCCGTCGGCAGAGCCGACGTCAAAAATCGCTCCCGGCGATTTTTTGCTACCTGCCATCCCTGGCGGTAACCCTAGCGGGCCGTCGGCAGAGCCGACGTCAAAAATCGCTCCCGGCGATTTTTTGTTTTAATAGCGCCACGCCCAATCATTGCGAGACCCCATGCTCCGAGCCCTGACCCGCCGCCTGCTGAAATTGCTGCTCTGGCTGATGTTGGCCAGTGCCCTGCTGGTGCTCGTGCTGCGTTGGGTGCCACCGCCCGGCACAGCGCTGATGATCGAACGCAAGATCGAATCCTGGGGTAGCGGGCAGTCGCTGGAACTCAAGCGTCAATGGCGCCCGTGGAACGAGCTGCCGGATCACCTGAAGATGGCGGTAATCGCCGCTGAAGACCAGAAGTTCGCCGAACACTGGGGCTTCGACATGGGCGCCATCCAGGCGGCACTGGCGCACAACCAGAGCGGCGGCTCACTGCGTGGTGCCAGCACCCTCAGCCAGCAGGTGGCGAAGAACCTGTTCCTCTGGTCCGGGCGAAGCTGGCTGCGCAAGGGACTGGAAGCCTGGTTCACCGCGCTGATCGAGCTGCTCTGGTCGAAGGAACGCATTCTCGAGGTCTATCTCAACAGCGTCGAATGGGGTGATGGCATCTTCGGCGCCGAAGCGGCTGCGCAGCATCATTTCGGCGTTGGCGCGCCGTACCTCAATCGACAGCAGGCCAGCCAGTTGGCCGCGGTGCTGCCCAACCCGCTGCGCTGGAGTGCGGGCCGGCCGGACGCCTACGTCAATCGCCGCGCCGCCTGGATTCGCCAGCAGATGAACCAGCTCGGCGGCAGCCACTACCTCAATCAGCTCAAGCCGCAGCGCCCCGATTGGTGGCCGCGCTGGCTGTAAGCTAGCGGGTCGCGCGAAAAGCCTTGCGCGGGACGGCGTGCAACAGCTCGACCTCGTCGCCCTGCAGATGCACGGTCAGCCCCCATTGTGGATAGACCCAGGCCTGGCCTTCGGCCAGCTCCAACGTCAAGCGTGGCTGCCCGAGACTGGCAGCCAGGCGGTCGCTGGCCAGCGCTTGCGGGGCACTCAGATTGAGGCTGGCGATGGAAAAGCCAGCCATCTGATCGACCAGTGATTGACCAAGGGCCAACTCGGTATCACCGGCCTGGAGGCCCTGCGCCGCCATCAGACTGTCGCGTTGTTCAAGGCTCAACCTCACCTCCGCCTCGAGCAACCAGCCGCCCTCTTCCCCGTCGAGCGACGCACGATAGAAAAGCCGTGCGCCGTCGAGGCGCGGCGCCAGCCACAGCTCGCCTGGCGCCAACGCCTGTACCTCACGCAGCGTCAGCTCGTCTTCGGCCAACGGCTGCAACAGCACATCCCGCCACTGCTGCAGATCGGCCAGCGGCTTAACCTCGGTACTGCGCATCAGCCAGGCGCCCCAGGCGAAGAACAGCGCGGCCACAGCCACGAATACCAGCAAGTGCTGCGCTTTCAGAGGGGTCTTGTTCAAGGCTGTTGCTCCAGACAGCAAAAAGCCGCACCAGGGTGCGGCTTTTCGGGGTAACGACAGGCTCAGGCGGCAATACAGCCCTTGAGCTTGTTCATCGCGTTCTTTTCGAGCTGACGAATACGCTCGGCAGACACGTTGTACTTGGCGGCCAGGTCGTGCAGCGTCGCCTTCTCCTCGGCCAGCCAGCGCTGGTAGAGGATGTCGCGGCTGCGCTCGTCCAGGCTTTCCAGCGCTTCGTGCAGGTTGCTGCTGGAACTGTCGCTCCAATCGGCATCCTCGAGCTGACGAGCCGGGTCGTAACGATGGTCTTCCAGATAATGCGCGGGTGACTGGAAGGCGCTGTCATCGTCGGCATCGGCAGCCGGGTCGAAGGCCATGTCCTGGCCGGTCAGGCGACTTTCCATCTCGCGCACTTCGTGCGGCTCGACGCCCAGGCTTGCGGCCACGGCGGTCACTTCATCGTTGTTCAGCCAGGCCAGACGCTTCTTCTGGCTGCGCAGGTTGAAGAACAGTTTGCGCTGGGCCTTGGTGGTGGCCACTTTGACGATGCGCCAGTTCTTCAGGATGAACTCGTGGATCTCGGCACGGATCCAGTGCACGGCGAAGGACACCAGACGCACGCCCATTTCCGGATTGAAGCGCTTGACCGCCTTCATCAGGCCGACATTGCCTTCCTGGATCAGGTCGGCCTGGGCCAGACCATAGCCGGAGTAGCTGCGCGCGATATGCACCACGAAACGCAGGTGGGCCAACACCATCTGGCGGGCAGCCTCGAGATCCTGCTGGTAAAAGAGATTTTCGGCCAGTTCACGCTCCTGCTCAGGCGTCAGCAGCGGAATGCTGTTGATCGCATGCACGTACGCTTCCAGGTTGGCGCCTGGAACCAGAGCATGGACAGATTGCAAGGAAGTGGACATTCGAATCCTCCGATTCACGAAACTCGTGCAGTGTAGCACTGAGCCATCTGATGCAAAACCTGTGGATAAGTTCCCTGAGAGATAGTCAATATCAACCAAAACAATGACTTGTCAGCCTGCGTTCAGCCTTACCGAACAACGCCCTAACGGGGTGCAAGTTCGTTCAGATGACGCGCCACCGCCAGCCAGGCGCCAATATAGCCCAACAGCACGGCGCCAAACAGCAGCGAAAAACCATCAGAAGAAGGTACGCCACCCAGCGCGAAATCGCTACCGTAAAGACCGGCCAAACGTACTACAGCATCGTTCAGCCAATCCAGCCCGAAGGCCAGCAGCAACCAGGCGAAGATGCCTGCGCCAAAACCGTACAACGCGCCCATATAAAGGAAGGGACGGCGTACATAGCCATCGGTGCCGCCCACCAGCTTGATCACTTCGATCTCGGCACGGCGGTTTTCGATATGCAGGCGGATGGTGTTACCGATCACCAGCAGCAGCGCCAGAATCAGCAGCAGGCTGAGGCCGAAGACGAAACGATCACCCAGTTTGAGGATGGCAGTCAGGCGCTCGACCCAGACCAGATCGAGCTGCGCCTGCTCTACCTTGGGCAGCTCCGCCAGGCGCTGGCGCAGGGCCTCAAGCTTGGCCTTGTCGACTTCCTTGGGCGTTACCAGCACCACGCCGGGCAGCGGATTATCCGGCAACTCCTTGAGCGCCTGACCCAGACCGGACAGCTGCTGGAACTCTTCCAGTGCCTGTTCGCGGCTGATCCATTCGGCCTCGGCAACGTCATCCATCGCCGCGATCTGCCCGCGCAGTGCCTGACCATCGCGCTCGCCGGCCGACATGTCGAGGAACAGGGAAATCTGCGCCGCACGCTGCCAGGAGCCGCCGAGCTTCTCGACGTTGTCCAGCAGCAGCGACAGACCCATGGGCAGGCTCAACGCCACGGCCATCACCAGGCAGGTGAAGAAACTGCCGATGGGCTGACGCCCCAGGCGGCGCAGGCTGTCGACCAGGCTGGCGCGGTGGCTTTCCAGCCAGGCATGGAACAGCGTGCGAAAATCCGGCTCGTCCGCCGGGCCGTCGACCACCTTGTTGCGCGGCGCCGCGCCGACACGTTCGGCCGGTTGCGGCGTGGGCATTTTCGATGCGCTCATCAGGCAGCCTCCCCGTCACCGATCAGGCGACCGCGTTGCAGGGTGAGCATGCGCTGGCGCATGCGTGCGATCAGCGCCAGGTCGTGACTGGCGATCAACACGGTGGTGCCCAACTGGTTGATGTCTTCGAACACCCCCATGATCTCGGCGGCCAGGCGCGGGTCGAGGTTACCGGTGGGCTCATCCGCCAGCAGCAGGGCCGGGCGGTGGACGATGGCACGGGCGATGCCGACACGCTGCTGCTGACCGGTGGACAGATCGCCAGGCGATTGCGCCGCCTTGTCACTGAGGCTGACGCGCTCCAGCGCCGCGCCGACGCGCTTGGCGATCTCCGGCTTGGACAGGCCGAGAATCTGCAGCGGCAGCGCTACGTTGTCGTACACAGTGCGGTCGAACAGCAACTGGTGGTTCTGGAACACCACACCGATCTGCCGGCGCAGGAAGGGAATCTGCGCATTGGTGATGGTCGACAGGTCCTGCCCGGCCAGCAGCAACTTGCCGCTGGTGGGCCGTTCCATCGCCAGCAGCAAACGCAGCAGCGTGCTCTTGCCGGCGCCGGAGTGACCGGTGACGAAGAGAAATTCGCCCGGGCGAACGCGGAAAGTCAGCTCGTGCAGCCCGACATGGCCATTGGGGTAACGCTTGGCGACCTGCTCGAATCGGATCATCCGCGCTCACGCTCCTCGAAGAGTGCCTGGACGAAAGCCTGCGCCTGGAACGGACGCAGGTCATCGATGCCTTCACCCACGCCGATATAGCGAATCGGCAGACCGAACTGCTTGGCCAGGGCGAAGATAACGCCGCCCTTGGCGGTGCCGTCGAGTTTGGTCAGTGCCAGACCGGTGAGGTTCACGGTCTGGTTGAACTGCTTGGCCTGGTTGATGGCGTTCTGCCCGGTGCCGGCATCGAGTACCAGCAGCACTTCATGCGGTGCGGTTTCGTCCAGCTTGCCGATCACCCGACGGACCTTCTTCAACTCTTCCATCAGGTTGTCTTTGGTGTGCAGGCGCCCGGCGGTGTCGGCGATAAGCACGTCGATGCCACGCGACTTGGCAGCCTGCACCGCATCGAAGATCACCGAAGCCGAATCGGCGCCGGTGTGCTGAGCGATGACCGCAATGTTGTTGCGCTCGCCCCAGACCTGCAGTTGCTCCACCGCAGCGGCGCGGAAGGTGTCGCCCGCGGCGAGCATGACCTTCTTGCCTTCGAGCTGGAGTTTCTTGGCCAGCTTGCCGATGGTGGTGGTCTTGCCCACGCCGTTCACGCCCACCACGAGAATCACATAGGGCTGTTTGCCGCTGTCGATGACCAGCGGCTGCTCGACCGGCTTGAGCAGGGTCACCAGCTCCTCCTGCAGCGCCTTGTACAGGGCGCCGCTGTCGGCCAGTTCCTTGCGCGCCACGCGCTTGGTCAGGTTGCCGATGATGGTGGTGGTCGCCTCGACGCCAACGTCAGCAGTGAGCAGGCGGGTTTCCAGGTCGTCGAGCAAGTCATCGTCGATGACCTTCTTGCCGAGGAACAGGCTGGCCATCCCTTCGCCGAGACTGGCGCTGGTCTTGGACAGGCCTTGCTTGAGGCGGGCGAAGAAGCTTGGCTTTTCCTGCGTGGCCGCTGCAGCGACGGGAGCCGGTACTGCCGCCACGGGCGCTGCCTCGACGACAGGTTCGGGCACGACCGGCTGCGGCTGCACAGCAGCAGCAACAATCGGCGGTGCAACGACGTGCGGCTCAGGCGGCGCTGACGGAGCGGGCGCGACTTCAGCCACTTCCACCGCGACCGTTGCTACGGCTTCGGGCGCGGGCGGCTCGACAGGCGCCTGAGCAGCAGGTTGCTCAACGGGCGCGGGCTGAGCAGGCTCGGCAGTCGTCTCTGCCGGTTTCTTGCGCCACCAGCTGAACAGGGATTTCTTTTCTTCGCTCACGGGCTGAGCTTGGGGGTCGGTCACGGCCGGTGAGTTCTTGTCGTCTTTGGAACCAAACATGGGTCTTCTCAAAGGGGCGAGCAGCCATTGCAGGCAGCGGGTGCCGCAGGCGCATCCGGAAAAATTCGCTTGCCAGGCACGGCCCGGAGCAACCGCCCGCACGGGCACTGCAAAGGGCTTGCGCTGTACGAAACAGCCCGAGACTTTACCACTTTAACGGGCCGCCGCGCAGCGTTAGGCCCGGCCAGTTGTCTGCCACTGATCAGGCGCTTGCCGTCATGGGCATGACCAGAGCAACAGCCTCTGACGGCGACAGCAAAAAGCTATACAATAGTTGTACAAATCCATGCACAATCGGCGAACTTCCTCCCAAGCTCAACCTTTACGGGGTCGCCAGCATGCTTGTCCGCCTAACCTATGCCAGCCGCGCCAGCCATAGCATCTCTTCACAGTTGATCCGCGAGATTCTCGACAGCTCGCAACGCAACAATCCGGCACGCGGCCTCACCGGCATCCTCTGCTGCAACGCCGATACCTTTCTCCAGGCGCTGGAAGGGCCGCGAAACGCCATCAATGCGTTGTACAACCGCCTGACCGAGGACAACCGCCACAAGGATCTGACGATCCTCGACTATGAAGAGATCAGCGTACGCCGCTATGCCAACTGGAGCATGGGCTGGGCCGGCGCCAAGCAGGCCAACCGAGAACTTTTTCTGAAATACTCCTGCAGCGACCGCCTGGACCCTTTCGGCATGAGCGCTGAACAGGTCAATGGCTTGCTACTGGAACTGTCGGCAAGCGTGAGCACCATCAGCGCGCCGATTATCGACTGAATCCAATTCGCTGCGACGCAGAACCTAATCGCTTGTTCCGATATCCCAAGGGCGGTGCTTCGTAGTATGGATGGAGTATCCTGACACCCTCTTGTCAACGGCGGTTAGACCGCCTCGGCCATCCAAACAGGACGACACCTGATGATTGTCACTGCACGCCGCACCCTCAGCCTGATTCTGGGGGTGCTTTGCCTGCCGCTGGCAGCGTTCGCTGCTGCGCCGCAGCCCACCCACGAATTCACACTGGACAACGGCCTCAAGGTCATCGTCCGCGAAGATCACCGCGCCCCCGTGGTGGTCAGCCAGCTTTGGTACAAGGTCGGCTCCAGCTACGAGACGCCCGGTTCCACCGGCCTCTCTCACGCACTGGAACACATGATGTTCAAGGGCAGCGGCAAGCTCGGCCCCGGCGAAGCCTCGCGCATCCTGCGGGAGCTGGGCGCCGAGGAAAACGCCTTTACCAGCGACGACTACACCGCCTATTACCAGGTGCTGGCCAGCGACCGTCTGGGCGTGGCGCTGGAGCTGGAAGCCGACCGCCTGGCCAGCCTGAAGCTGCCAGCCGACGAGTTCGCCAAGGAAATCGAAGTCATCAAGGAAGAACGCCGCCTGCGCACCGACGACCGCCCGTCTTCGCTGGCCTACGAGCGCTTCAAGGCCATGGCTTACCCGGCCAGCGGTTACAGCATCCCCACCATCGGCTGGATGGCCGACCTCGAGCGCATGCATATCGATGACCTGCGTGCCTGGCACCAGAAGTGGTACGCACCGAACAACGCCACCCTGGTGGTGGTCGGTGACGTCAGCGTGGATGAGGTCAAGACCCAGGTGCAGCGCTACTTCGGCGACATTCCGCGCGGTGACGTGCCGACCGCCAAACTGCCGCTGGAGCTGGCCGCGCCGGGCGAACGCCGCACCACGCTGTACCTCAAGACGCAGTTGCCGAGCCTGCTCATGGGCTTCAACGTACCGGGTCTGGCCACCGCCGAAACGCCGCGCCAGGCCTATGCCCTGCGCCTGGCCGCCGCCCTGCTCGACGGCGGCTACAGCGCACGCCTGTCCACCCGCCTGGAACGCGGCGAAGAACTCGTTTCCGGCGCCAGCGCCTGGTACAACGCCTTCACCCGTGGCGACAGCCTGTTCATCGTCTCGGCCACGCCCAACGTACAGAAGGGCAAGACCCTGGAGCAGGCCGAGGCCGGCCTGTGGCGCGAACTGGAAGAACTGAAGAAAGCCCCGCCGTCCGCCGCCGAACTGGCCCGCGTACGTGCCCAGGTGATCGCCGGCCTGGTGTTCGAGCGCGATTCGATCACCAGCCAGGCCACCAGCATCGGCCAACTGGAAACCGTCGGCCTGTCCTGGCAACTGATCGACCAAGAGCTGGCCGAGCTGGAGGCCGTCACCCCGGCCGACATCCAGCAGGCCGCACGCACCTTCTTCGTCCGCGAGCGCCTGAGCGTCGCCAACGTACTGCCCGAAGAGTCCCGCAATAAGGAGTCCCGCCATGAAGACTGAGCACCGCCGCCTGGGCCTGCTCGGCCTGATCCTGTCCAGCGCCCTGGCACTGGGCGCCTGCGCCAACCTGTCCGACAGCACCGTGACTGGCGATGCCGCCAAGCTGCAGTCGCTGGCCGCACTCGACGGCAAGGCGCCAACCCGCCGCACCCTGGATATCCAGACCTGGCAGACCGTGCAAGGCGCCAAGGTGCTGTTCGTCGAAGCACATGAGCTACCGATGTTCGACCTGCGCCTGACCTTCGCCGCCGGCAGCAGTCAGGACGGCGGCGTGCCAGGCCTGGCCACCCTGACCAACGCCATGCTCAACGAAGGCGTACCGGGCAAGGACGTCGGCGCCATCGCCGCCGGCTTCGAGGGGCTCGGTGCCGAGTTCGGCAACGGCGCCTACCGCGACATGGCGGTGGCCAGCCTGCGCAGCCTGAGCGCGCAGGAGCAGCGCGAACCGGCACTAGCCCTGTTCGCTGAGGTGCTGGGCAAGCCCACCTTCCCCGCCGACTCGCTGGCACGGATCAAGAACCAGTTGCTGGCCGGCTTCGAGTTCCAGAAACAGAACCCGGGCAAACTGGCCAGCCTCGAATTGTTCGAGCGCCTGTACGGTCAGCACCCCTACGCTCACCCGAGCGAAGGCACGGCACAGTCGATCCCGGCCATCACCCGCCAGCAGCTGCAGGCTTTCCATGCCCGCGCCTATGCCGCCGGCAATGCGGTGATCGCGCTGGTTGGCGATCTGTCGCGCGCCGAGGCCGAGGCCATCGCCGACCAGGTATCCGCCGCCCTGCCGCCAGGCCCGGCGCTGGCCAAGATCGCCCAGCCGCAGACGCCCAAGCCCGGCGCCAGCCATATCGAGTACCCGTCCAACCAGACCCACCTGATGATCGCCCAGCTCGGCATCGATAGGCGCGACCCGGACTATACCGCGCTGTACCTGGGCAACCAGATTTTCGGCGGCGGCGGTTTCGGCACTCGCCTGATGAGCGAAGTGCGCGAGAAGCGTGGCCTGACCTACGGCGTCTACTCCGGTTTCAGCGCCATGCAGGCACGCGGCCCGTTCATGATCAACCTGCAGACCCGAGCGGACTTGAGCGAAGGCACCCTGGCGCTGGTCAAGCAACTGCTCGCCGACTACCTGCGTGACGGCCCTACCCAGCAGGAACTGGACAACGCCAAGCGTGAGCTGGCCGGCAGCTTCCCGCTGTCCACCGCGAGCAACGCTGCCATCGTCGGCCAACTGGCCTCGATGGGTTTCTACGACCTGCCACTGAGCTATCTGGACGACTTCATGCGTGACGTGCAGAACCTCACCACCGAGCAGGTGAAAGCGGCGATGGCCAAACACCTCGACCCCGAGGCACTGGTGGTGGTCACCGCCGGCCCGACGGTGCCGCAGAAGGAACTGCCACGGCCCACTGAGCGCCCGGCCGAGCTACCCAGCACGGTGCCGCACTGATGCGCAGTCGCACACCGCAGAAACCCGAAGCGGGCAAGGCCCACGGCGGCCAGGGCCAGTTGCGCATCATTGGCGGGCAGTGGCGTTCGCGGCGCTTCGCCTTCCCCGACGGGCCGGGCCTGCGCCCGACCCCGGACCGGGTGCGCGAGACGCTGTTCAACTGGCTGGCGCCCTATGTCGAGGGTGCTCATGTGCTCGACCCCTTCGCCGGTAGCGGCGCGCTGCTGCTCGAAGCGCTGTCGCGCGGCGCCGCCAGCGGCCTGGCCTGCGACCTCAACCCGGCCTCGGTGAGCGCCTTGCGCGGCCACCTGGCAACGCTGCAGTGCAGCGCCGGCGAGATTCAACTGGGCGACGCCCTACAACTGCTGGCCCGGCCGGCACCGCGGCGCTTCGATATCGTTCTGCTCGACCCGCCGTTCCACAAGGATCTGCTGCAAGGCGCCTGCAACCTGCTGGAAACCCAGGGCTGGCTGGCCGACGACGCCTGGATCTACACCGAAAGCGAAACCGCGCCCTCGACGCTGGGCCTGCCCGGTAACTGGCGCCTGCATCGCGAGAAGCACACCGGCCAGGTGCATTACGCCTTGTGGCAGCGCGGATGAACTGCGTAGGGTGGATGTCGCCTTTTACATCCACCATGATGAAACGCTAGGTGGATGGGTGAAGCGTCATCCACCCTACGGAAGCGCTCCTACAGCCTCCGTAGCCTGGATGAAATCCAGGGCCACCACTCCCGGATTGCATCCGGGCTACGTCTACTGCCGACGATCGACTGCACCATGAACACTGACTTTCGCCCCGCCTGGTGGCTCCCCGGCCCGCATCTGCAGACGCTGTGGAACCCCTTCTGTCGCAAGCCGCCGCAACTGCAGCGGCAGCGCGAGCGGCTGTGGCTGGACGATGGTGATTTTCTCGACCTCGACTGGCATGGCCCGCATGACGCCCATGCGCCGCTGGTGTTGGTGCTGCATGGCCTGACCGGCAGCTCCAATTCGCTCTACGTGCTCGGGCTGCAACAGGCCTTGGCCACACGCGGCTGGGCCAGCGTGGCGCTGAACTGGCGCGGCTGCTCCGGCGAGCCCAACCTGTTGCCGCGTGGCTATCACTCCGGCGCCAGCGAGGATCTGGCATCGGTTGTGGCCCACCTGCGCGCGCAACGGCCGATGGCGCCGCTGTACGCAGTCGGCTATTCCCTGGGCGGCAACGTGCTGCTCAAGTATCTGGGGGAGAGTGGCGAGCAGAGCCAACTGCAAGGCGCAGTGGCGGTCTCGGTGCCGTTCCGCCTGGATCAGTGCGCCGACCGCATCGGCCTGGGCTTCTCGCGGGTGTATCAGGCGCATTTCATGCGTGAGATGGTCGCCTACGTCAGCAACAAGCAGCGCCTGTTCGCCGAGAGTGGCCAGGGCGAACACCTGTCGGTGCTGGAGCGCCTCGGGCCGCTGGATGGCATGCGCACCTTCTGGGACTTCGACGGGCGCATCACCGCACCGCTACACGGCTTCGCCGATGCCCACGATTACTACCGGCGCGCCTCCAGCCGCTTCTACCTGGGCGACATTCGCACGCGCACGCTGATCATCCAGGCCGAGGACGATCCCTTCATCTTCCGCCACAGCCTACCCGACGCCAGCGAACTGGCCCCCGGCACCGAGTTCGAGCTGCATGCCAAGGGCGGGCATGTCGGCTTCGTCGAGGGTACTCCGCGCCGGCCAGGTTATTACCTTGAACGGCGTATTCCGCAGTGGTTGGCAAGCCTCGGATAATCGCGGCTAAAGCCGCTCAAGGACTGCAAGAACCGTAGCCCAGATGAAATCCGAGAAGACGCGACAAAGGCCTTTCCGGATTGCAACCGGGCACGGCAGTCGCAGCGGATTGCGGGAGGCGCTTCAGCGGCGAGAAGTTCGCGGCTAAAGCCCCTCCAACGAATGCCGTGCGTGTGAGGCAATCACCCCAGCACCTGCTCAAGCGGCACATGCAGGCGCTCATACAGCGCCTCGACCGCCGCGCGCGCGGAAGGCGTGAGGTAACCGTCCTCCAGCGCCAGCACCTGGTAGATGCCGCGGCGCAGCATGTCCTGGCTGAGGTTATCCGGGCTGGCGCCAGCCGTGCAGAGAAAGCGCACCCAGGAGGTCATGATGATCCAGGCGTTGAGCGTCAGCGCCTCGATCTGTGCCGGAGTCATCGACAGGATGCCGGCCTCGACGAAGCCCTGATAAACCGACTGCGCGCCCACCAGGCAACGGCGGGCGAAGGTGCGGTAACGCCCGGCCAGCTCAACGTCGGATTCCAGCAGGTGCTCCAGGTCGCGGTGCAGGAAGCGGTAGTGCCACATCGCTGCCAGCAGCGCCTCCAGATAAAAGGTCTTGTCCGCCACCGTCAGCGCTCGCCCTTCGGGTGGCCGCAGGAAGCTGTCGACCTGCGCTTCGTACTGGGCAAACAGCTCGGCGATGATCATCTGCTTGTTGCGGAAGTGGTAGTACAGGTTGCCCGGCGAAATGCCCAGGTGCGCGGCGATATGGTTGGTAGTGACGTTGCGCTCGCCCTGGGCGTTGAACAGCTCCAGGCTGGCTTGAACGATGCGCTCGCGGGTCTTGGGTGGCGCCATAACGCAGCTCGATCTCGACTTCAAAAGTGGCAAAGGTACAGGCGAAACAGCCGCCGCGTTAGCCCCCGATCAAGCCACATGCACGCTGACCGGGATACGTCTCGCCCGGACAGGCGACACCTCGTTTGACACATTAGAGTAATTGCTCTAAAAATCCAGCTTAGCCTAATCGCGGCTTATAGCCGCCTCCAGCAGGCTGTTTAAAAACGTCGGCGACGACTGCATGGATGCAGGAGTTAGAGCGAAGCAGGAAGCCCGAGCCGAGGCAGTCAGCGCAAGGCAAAAACAGGCGAAAAACGGTCGGAGTCGCGCTCGACTTTACAAGTTGTAAATGAGCATTTTGATCGGACTCGCGCACGAGCCTGTTTTTAACGCAGCGATGACAACGCAGATAGTTTTTCAACAGCCTGCCCGCTGGAACGTCGAGGAGAAACCCATGGTCGCCGACATCGCCTACCTGCAGCAGAGCCAACAGCAGATCAACCAGCTAGACGCCACCTTCGCTCTGCAGCGCGCGGCTTTCGCCGCCAACCCGATGCCCTCGGCCGAACAACGCATCCAGTGGCTGAAATCCCTCAGCGAGCTGCTGACCGAGCAGCAGGATGCGCTGATCGCGGCGATCTCTGCCGACTTCAGCAATCGCTCGGCCGACGAGACCCTACTCGCCGAGCTGATGCCCAGCCTGCATGGCATCCATTACGCGTCCAAACGCATCAGAAAGTGGATGAAGCCTTCGCGGCGCAGCGTCGGCCTGCAGTTCATGCCCGCCTCGGCCAAGGTCATCTACCAGCCGCTGGGCGTCGTCGGCATCATCGTGCCGTGGAACTACCCGCTGTTCCTCGCCATCGGCCCGCTGACCGGGGCGCTGGCCGCCGGCAACCGGGTGATGATCAAGATGAGCGAGTCCACCCCGACCACCTCGCAACTGGTCAAGGATCTGCTGGCGCGCATCTTCCCCGAGGATCTGGTCAGCGTCGCCCTGGGTGAAGCGGAAGTCGGCATGGCCTTCTCCAAACTGCCTTTCGACCACCTGCTGTTCACCGGCGCCACCAGCATCGGCAAGCACGTGATGCGCGCCGCCGCCGAAAATCTCACGCCGGTGACCCTGGAGCTGGGCGGCAAGTCACCCGCCATCGTCAGCTCCGACGTACCACTGGCCGATGCTGCCGAGCGCATCGCCTTCGGCAAGACCCTCAACGCCGGGCAGACCTGCGTGGCGCCTGACTATGTGCTGGTGCCGCGCGATCGCGTCGACGGTTTCGTCGCCGCCTACCGCGAGGTGGTGCAGCGCTTCTACCCGGCGCTCAAGGACAACCCGGACTACACCGCGATCATCAACGAGCGCCAACTGGCCCGCCTCAACGGCTACCTGCAGGATGCCCAGGCCAAGGGCGCCCGGATCATTCCGCTGTATCCCGAAGCACAGGGCCGACGCCTGCCGCAGAGCCTGCTGCTGGAGGTCAACGACGACATGAAGGTCATGCAGGACGAGATCTTCGGCCCGCTGCTGCCGGTGGTGCCCTATGACCGTCTCGAAGACGCCTTCGCCTACGTCAACGCGCGGCCACGGCCGCTGGCGCTGTACTACTTCGGCTACGACAAGCGCGAGCAACAGCGCGTGCTGCACGAGACCCACTCCGGCGGCGTGTGCCTCAACGACACCCTGCTGCATGTCGCCCAGGACGATATGCCGTTCGGCGGCATCGGCCCCTCTGGCATGGGCCATTACCACGGCCATGAAGGCTTCCTGACCTTCAGCAAGGCCAAAGGGGTGTTCATCAAGCAGCGTTTCAACGCCGCGCGGCTGATCTACCCGCCCTACGGCAAGGCGCTGCAGAAGCTGTTCTACAAGCTGTTCGTAAGCTGATCAACGCGGGCCTGGCCCGCTCTACGCCTGGTGACAACAACAATGAACGACACCACCCTCGACGCGCCGCAGCTGTCGCGGCGCAGCCTGCTCAAGGTCGGCCTGCTGGGCACGGCGCTGCTCGGCACCGCCGGGCTGACCGCTACCTTAAGCGGCTGCTCGGCCAGCACGCCGGCCAGCGGCTACCTGATCCTGCGCAGCAGCGATCTGCCCTTTCTGCGCGCGCTGATCCCGGTGATGCTCGATGGCGCCATCAGCGCCGAGCAGATGCCGCAGGCCGTCGACGGCACGCTGAAGAGCCTCGACACCAGCCTGGCGCACCTGTCGCCGGAGATGCTGAAACTGACCGTGCAACTGTTCGATGTGCTGGCCCTGCCCATCAGCCGTGGCCCGCTGACCGGGGTATGGGGCAGCTGGGACAACGCCAGCGGCGATGACGTGCGGCAGTTCCTCACCCGCTGGCAGAACAGCAGCCTGAGCTTGCTGCGCATGGGTCACGCCTCGCTGTTGCAACTGGTGATGATGGCCTGGTACAGCCGCCAGGAGGCCTGGGCGCATTGTGGCTATCCGGGGCCACCCACCGTATAAAGGCTGATTCGTAGGGTGGGCCGGGCGGCGATCCGCTTCAGCCCACCAACAGCGACAGCTTGGTGGGCTGAAGCCCACCCTACCCACTCACCGCGTAGGAGCGAGCTCTGCTCGCGAAGATTTTGCGGGACGCCGCTTCGCGAGCAGAGCTCGCTCCTACAAGCAAAATCGCCAGCGTCGCTCATAACGACAAGAGAGCCTGAAATGCCCGTACCCGATTTGTTCAAGCAAGGCCTGGCCAGGGGCTGGAAGACATACGACGGTTCGCGTCTGGAAAATGACCTGACCCTGGAAGCCGATGTCGCCATCGTCGGCAGCGGCGCCGGTGGCGGCACCACGGCGGAAATCCTCAGCGCGGCGGGTTACAAGGTGCTGCTGATCGAGGAAGGCCCACTCAAGACCAGCGACGACTTCAAGATGCAGGAAGCCGACGCCTACCCGACCCTCTATCAGGAAGGCATCGGCCGCATGAGCAAGGACGGCGCCATCACCATCCTGCAGGGCCGCGCAGTCGGCGGCACCACACTGATCAACTGGACCAGCAGCTTCCGCACGCCGCCACAGACCCTGGCGCACTGGGCCGAGGTACATGGCGTGAAGGGCCATGACGTCGAGTCCATGGCGCCCTGGTTCGAGAAGATGGAACAGCGCCTGGGCGTGGCGCCCTGGGCGGTGCCACCGAATGCCAACAACGAGGTGCTGCGCAGCGGTTGCGACAAGCTCGGCTATCACTGGGCGCCGATCCCGCGCAACGTGCGCGGCTGCTGGAACCTCGGCTATTGCGGCATGGGCTGCCCGACCAACGCCAAGCAGTCGATGCTGGTCACCACCATCCCCGCCACCCTCGAGGCGGGCGGCGAGCTCCTTTACCTGGCGCGCGCCGACAAGCTGCTGATCGAAGGCGACAAGGTGGTCGGCATCGACTGCCTGGGCATGGACGAGCGCTGCGTGGCGCCCAATGGCAAGCTCATCCGGGTCAAGGCGCGGCATTACGTGCTGGCCGGCGGCGGCATCAACACGCCCGGCATCCTGCTGCGCTCCAATGCGCCCGACCCGCACCAGCGGGTTGGCCGGCGCACCTATCTGCACCTGGTGAGCTTCTCCGCAGCGCAGTTCGAGCAGGTCATCAACCCCTTCTACGGCGCGCCGCAGTCGGTCTATTCCGATCATTTCCAGTGGGACGACGGCACCAGCGGGCGCCTTTCCTACAAACTGGAGGTACCGCCGCTGCAACCGGCACTGACCGCCACCCTGCTCGGCGACTTCGGCCGCGAGAATGCCCAGCGTATGGCGCAACTGCCGCACACCAACGTGATGCTCGCCCTGCTGCGCGACGGCTTCCATCCGGACTGCGCCGAAGGCCGTGTGGAACTGCGCAGCGATGGCAGCCCGGTGCTCGACTACCAGATGACCGATTACACCTGGGAGGGCGTGCGCCGCGCCTTCCTGAGCATGGCCGAAATCCAGTTCGCCGCCGGTGCCAAGGCGGTGATGCCACTGCACGCCGATGCCGGTTACGTGAAGAGCTGGCAGCAAGCCAGGACACTGATCGAGCAACTCGATCTGGTGCTCTATCGCACGCGTCTGGGCAGCGCCCATGTCATGGGCGGCTGCGCCATGGGCGAAGACCCACAGCAGGCGGTGGTCGACAGCCTGGGCCGGCATCATCAGTTGGCCAACCTGTCGGTTCATGACGGCTCGCTGTTCCCCACCAGCATCGGCGCCAACCCACAGCTGTCGATCTACGGGCTGACCTCGAAGCTCGCCACGTTACTGGCAGAGCGCCTGAAAAGTCCGGGCTAGACGCGGGCGTTACAACATTGAAAACCCGGCGGCGGCCGTGGCTTGGCCGCTGGCATGCGCTGCGCTACCATCCGACTCCTTTTCGACCTGCCAGGACGTCCCGATGAATCGAGTGTTATACCCCGGCACCTTCGACCCCATCACCAAGGGCCACGGTGATCTGGTCGAACGCGCTGCGCGCCTGTTCGATCACGTCATCATCGCCGTCGCCGCCAGCCCCAAGAAGAACCCGCTGTTCCCGCTGGAGCAACGCGTCGAACTGGCCCGCGAGGTGACCAAGCACCTGCCCAACGTCGAAGTGGTGGGGTTTTCCTCGCTACTGGCGCACTTCGTCAAGGAACAGAACGCCAACGTCTTCCTGCGCGGCCTGCGTGCAGTATCGGACTTCGAGTACGAATTCCAGCTGGCCAACATGAACCGCCAACTGGCGCCGGACGTCGAGAGCCTGTTCCTTACGCCGTCAGAAAAGTACTCCTTCATCTCCTCGACCCTGGTACGCGAGATCGCGGCCCTGGGTGGCGATATTTCCAAGTTCGTTCACCCCGCCGTGGCCGACGCCCTGAACGCGCGGTTTCGTAAAAGCTAAGCAATATCGGCTTTTAGTAGGAACCCCGCCCCGGGGCGAAGCGTGTCTGGCGGGCCCAGATTCGCGGCGAGGCGCCGCTCCTACACGCATGGCAGCGATGTTCGCCTCCATGCCCCGCTGATTCAGGGCGAATCATTCAGGCGCCTGCACATTCGTGGCGGGGCGCCGCTGCTACAGGTAGCGGCGCCTGACTGACCAGGCCAATGGCACAAGGCACGCCAATACGGCACAATTCGCGCCATCGTTGTCCGCCAATGTCGAAGCCCGCGCTGCGACAGGAGTTGTTCCATGTCCCTGATCATCACCGACGACTGCATCAACTGCGACGTCTGCGAACCCGAGTGCCCCAACGGCGCCATCTCCCAGGGTGAGGAGATCTACGTGATCGACCCCAACCTGTGCACCGAATGCGTCGGTCACTACGATGAACCGCAATGCCAGCAGGTGTGCCCGGTGGACTGCATCCCGCTCGACGAGAACAACGTCGAGAGCAAGGATGAATTGATGCAGAAATATCGCATCATCACCGGCAAGGCCTGATACTTCCGAGGAGGCCGGTGGCCTCCTGCTTTCTCCGCGCCCGTTGTGCCCTATCGCCCGAGCGAGGCTGTTAAGCTGCAGGCTTCTTTCAGCCGCTTCTGGTAGATCGCATGTTGCGCACTCTCCTGCTATCGACCCTGCTGCTCGGCGCCAGCCTGCTGGCCCAGGCAGCGCCACAGCAACCCGCCATTGCCACCGCCCACCCCGCCGCCACAGCCGCCGCACAGCAGATGCTCGACGCCGGTGGCAATGCCTTCGATGCCGCCGTAGCCGCCAGCGCAGCCCTGGCCGTGGTCGAGCCTTACGGCTCGGGTATTGGCGGCGGCGGTTTCTTCCTCCTGCGCAGTGGCGGCGAGACGCCGACCTACGACTTCCTCGATGCCCGCGAACGTGCGCCGCTGGAGGCCCGGGCGGATCTCTACGTGCGTGACGGCAAGGTACAGCGCGAGCTGTCGCTCAATGGCGCACTGGCAGCGGCCATTCCCGGCTTGCCGGCCGCGCTGGTCGAACTGGCCGAGAAACACGGCCGTCTGCCCCTGAAAACCAGCCTGGAGCCGGCCATTCGCCTGGCCAACGAGGGTTTCGCGGTCGACCGCGTCTACCGCGAACGCGCCACCTGGCGTCTGGCAGCGCTGCGCGATGATGCCGAAAGCGCCAGACTGTTTCTCGATCAGGGCGAGGTGCCGGCAGAAGGTTTCCTGCTGCGCCAAGCGGAGCTGGGCGACACCCTGCAGGCGCTGGCTGAACAGGGCCGGGCCGGTTTCTATGCCGGGCCCGTGGCCGAACGCCTGGTGACCGGTGTGCGCCATGCCGGCGGCATCTGGACGCTGGATGACCTGCACGAGTACCGCATCGTCCGCCGCGCACCGCTACGTTTCGCTTTGGCGGATGGCCGCGAGCTGATCAGCGCACCGCCGCCCTCGGCTGGCGGCATCGCCCTGGCGCAGAGCCTGGCGATACTCGGCCAACTGCCCTGGCGCGACGCAGAGCCGGTGCAACGGGTGCATTACGTGGTCGAAGCGCTGCGCCGCGCCTACCGGGATCGAGGCCTGCTGGGCGACCCGGACTTTGTCAACAACCCGGTGGAGCAGTTGCTGTCGCCCGGACACCTGGCGGTACTGGCCGGCAGCATCGACCCCGCGCAGGCCACCCCCAGCGCCAGCCTGCCGCCAGCCGGCACCTGGCATGAAGGCGACCACACCACGCATTTTGCCGTGCTCGACATCGAAGGCAACGCGGTGGCTGCAACGCTGTCGATCAACCTGCCGTTCGGCGCCGCCTTCACCGTGCCCGGCACCGGTGTGCTGCTCAACGACGAGATGGACGATTTCGCCGCCGACGTACAGGGCGCCAACGCCTATGGTTTAGCCGGCAGCCAGGCCAACAGCATCGCCGGCGGTAAACGCCCACTGTCATCGATGAGCCCGAGCTTCATCGAAAGTGTGGATGAGTTCGCCGCCTTCGGCACACCGGGTGGCAGCCGTATCCCCAGCATGGTGCTGCTGTCGATGCTCGAATACCTGGACGATCAGCCCATCGGGCGCTGGCCGGCGGTGGCGCGCTACCACCATCAGTTCCTGCCCGACGTGATCGAGCATGAGCCGGATACCTTCAGCGCTGAGCAGATCGCCGCGCTGCAAAAGCGCGGCCATGCACTCAAACCTCTGGAGCGGCAGTACGGCAACCAGCAAGTGCTGTTCTGGAACAAGGCCAGCGGCGAGGTGCAGGCGGCCAGCGATCCGCGCGGGATTGGCGAGGCGACGCCCTGATACGCACCGACCGCATATGACCGTAGCCCAGATGCAATCCGGGGAAATTGCACAACCGCTGCCGGATTTCATCCGGGCTACCAGGCCTCAGGGGAGCCGTATCAGGCTCTCCTGCTCCTCACCGAACTTGCGCAGTTCACGGAACAGCGCCTGCTCGCTGCCCAGCATCAGCACGTTGCGCAGGCTCTGGAAAATACGGCTGGCATAGCCCAGATCATTCATCAGGGAGCTGGTCTGCAGGCCATCCAGACGCCCCTCGCGTACCTGGGCGAACAGCCGCTGGCGGAATGCGGCATCGAAATTGGCCGCCTGCTCGTCGAGCCAGCGCAGGCGTGACTGCCAGGCCTCCTCCGGCAGGTCGGTACGCGCCAGCTCGCGCACCTCATGCAGGGTGGCGAGCAAATGGCGACGCAGCTCCACATAGGCGTCACGCACGGCCGAGGGCGGCGCGTCGAGATAATGGCCGAGGTTCTTCTGCAAGTGCTTGGCATCCTTGACCGCATCCACCAGTTGCAGCGCTGCCAACTGGCAGCTGACCCAGAACTGCTGGTGCGCTTCATCCATGGGCAGCTCCATGCGCCCCATGAAACTCAGCAGATCGCCATACACGCCCTTGATATGTACGCGATACAGGTGATCGGCCTCGAACCCACCATGGGCGGGCTTGGCCTGCAGCAAATGCTCATCGCCGCGCACACGCGCCAGTTGATCCACCGGCAGGTAGAGCGCATGGCAGATCACTTCCAGACTCAGGCGACCCAGGTGCCCCAACTCCTGCACCACCGCGCCGGAGGCCGCATCCACCGAGTCCAGCGCCCGCTCATTGAGGTAACGGGCACGGGTAAGCTCGGGTTCGGCCATCTGCTCCGGCAGCAACTCGGTGATCAGCACCGACGGTTCGACACGCTCCGGCAGCCAGCGAATCAACCACTGCGCCAGACGCGCCTGTAACGGCCAGAACAACGCCACGCCCATGGCATTGAACAGGGTATGGAACATCGCCAGTTGAATCAGGCTATTGCCGCCCAGCCCCAGCGGTTCGGCCAGCGCCTGCACCAGCCAGGTCAGCGGGCCGAGCAGGATGAACGCGATCACCCCTGTGGTGATGTTGAACAACGCATGCGCCAGGGCCAGCCGCTGACCACTGCGGTTGCCGCCGAGCGAACCGACGAAGGCGGTGGTCACGCTACTGCCGATGTTCGAACCAATGGCAATGGCCAGGCTTTGCCCCAGCTCCAGTTGGCCGCTGGCCAGCGCGGCAAGAGTCAGCATCAACGTGGCGTGGCTGGACTGCAGCACCACGGTGACGGCCATGCCTATGGCCGTGAACAGCAGCGCCCCACGCAACCCGCTCTCGTGATAGGCGGTCATGTCCAGGCCATCGCCGAAACTGGCAAAGCCCTCCTTGATCTGATCGATGCCAAGAAAGATAAAAGCGATGCCCAGCACGATGCGCCCGGCCGCCTTGCTCTTGGGCCCGAAGAAGCCCGCCAGTACACCGAACACCAGCAGGGGCAGCGCCAGCGGACTCAGGCTGAGGTTCTGCCCGGCGAGTGCCAGCAGCCAGATGCCGCTGGTGGCGCCCAGGTTGGCGCCAAACAGAATGGCGATGCCGCCGGCCAGTTGAATCAGCCCGGTGCTGATGAACGCGATGGTCAGCAGCGACACCAGGGTGCTGGACTGCAGCAACAAGGTGCCGCCAACGCCGAACAACAGGCTCTTGAAGGGCGTGGAGGTGCTACGTCCGAGTATCTGTTCCAGCTTGCTGCCGGCCAGCTGGCGCAAGCCCTCTTCCAGGCATTGCATGCCGAACAGGAAGATCGCCAGCCCGGCGCAAAGCTGCAGCCAGCCCTGGCTGAACCAGAACGAGGCAATCAACCCCGCCACCACCAGCAGCAACATCACCGCACGCAGGTACTTCATGATCACCGTGCTTTCCTTTTTCGGCATACACATGCACGCGCCCCCACGCCTCGACCAGGAGGCGTGGGGCCGCGATAAACAGGTTACAGCGAATCAGTTTTGCTTGTAGCCGCTGCTGGTGCAGCCCAGGCAACGTACGAATGCTTCACGCCCCGGCTCGACCACCAGGGCTTGCGCGGCTTCACCGACGTTGCCCCCCAGCGCAGTGAACGGCAGGCTGACAATGAAGGCTGCAGTGCCGACCAGGGTTGCGCCGATCAGCAGCGGGCGGGCGACAACCAGATCACCAACCATGGCGAAACCCTTGGGCGCTTCGACGGTGTACAGCGGGTCGCCGCTGACGTTCTGCTGAACCACTTCCGCCTGCGCCGAGAGCGCCAGCAGGCCAGAGGTCAGCGCCAGGACAGCAGCGGAGGTGCGGAACGCTTTCATGGATCGATCCTTCAGGTTATTCGGGAAAGTGCCAGTAACTATAACAGCGCATTGGTAATTGTCAGCGTGACGGACGTCAATCGCCAAGAAAGGCATACTCCGGCTTTTTCGGCACGTAAGGACGAAAGAACGCCAGCATCGCCGCCAGATCGGCGCGCTCATCGCCAGTAGGCTGGAAAACAGGGCCGATCACTACCCGCCGGTTCTGATAGTCCAGCGCGCCGAGCACAATGGGGACACCGGCGCCCAGGGCGATATGGTAGAAGCCCATCTTCCAGCGCTCGACCTTCTTGCGCGTGCCTTCGGGCGACAGTACCAGGATGAACTGATCATGCTCGCGAAAGGCCTGCACCGCCTGCTCGACGGTGTTGAGCGTGCGGTCCCGGCGAATCGGGACACCGCCCCAGCTGCGCATCAGACCGCCAAAAGGCCAGCGAAAGATGCTGTGCTTGCCGAACCAGCGGGCATTGAGGCGCAGCACGAACCTCAGCGCGATGAAAATCACGAAGTCCCAGTTGGACGTATGGTGGGCACCGATGGCGACGAACTTATCGAGCTTCGGCAAATGCCCCTCGATACGCCAGCCCATCAGCTTCAACACCGTGCGGCCCAGCCGTTCGGCGAAAGGATTGGGGGGCAGATAGTTGCCGGACATCAGTACCACGGATTTTTTATTCGTATCAGGCGTTTCAACGCTGGCAACGTGGGCAGTAGACGCTGGCTCGCTGGCCCAGCTTGACCTCTCGCAGGGTACCGCCACAGGCCTTGCAGAACTCGCCGCCTCGGCCGTAGACGAACAGCTCCTGCTGGAAATAGCCCGGCTGACCATCACCGCCGACAAAGTCGCGCAGCGTGGTGCCGCCGCGCTCGATGGCATAAGCGAGGATGCGCTTGATTTCATCGGCCAGCTTCAAATAACGCACCCGGGAGATTGAGCCGGCCTCGCGGCGCGGGTCGATACCGGCGGCGAACAGCGCTTCGCTGGCGTAGATATTGCCCACCCCCACCACCACGGCGTTGTCCATGATGAACGGCTTGACCGCCATGCTGCGCCCGCGTGACAACTGGAACAGGCGCTCACCATCGAAGGCGCCACCCAGCGGCTCCGGGCCAAGCTTGCTGAGCAGCTCGTGGCGCAACGGGTCTTCGCTCCAGAGCAGCGCGCCGAAGCGCCGCGGATCGGTGTAACGCAGCGCCAGGCCGGACTCCAGCTCGATGTCCACATGCTCGTGCTTGGCCGCAGCCAGGCCGCACGCGACCAGGCGCAGGCTGCCGGACATGCCCAGGTGGCTGATCAGGCTGCCTGCCTCGGCCTTAATCAGGAGGTACTTGGCACGGCGCTCGACGCGCTCGATGCGCTGACCGGACAGGCGAATGTCCAGATCTTCGGGAATCGGCCAGCGCAGGCGGCGCTCACGCACGATCACGCGGCTGACGCGCTGACCTTCCAGATAGGGGGCAATGCCCCGGCGAGTGGTTTCGACTTCAGGTAATTCAGGCATGGCGCTACGGCAGGAAAACGACGGTGCGCCACCTTAGCAGGAGCGGCGCAGAAAACGGTAGCGCACACCCGCGCGTGAGCGGCGCACCCCGCTTCAGAGCACGGCCAGGTCGCGGATGCTCTCACGCAGGTTCTCGAAGTCATACTCCGAGAGCCCCACATACTCCAGAATCGGCTGGGCGATGTATTGCCACTCCATGTCGACGGCCTGGGCACCCAGCACGCGGTGAGTCTCGCAGATATGCTCAGCCATCTTCAGGATGCCCAGTAGCGTCTTGAGCTGTGCATCTCGCCCGGAGTCGTCGCTGAAGATCGACAGGGCGTTGTGGTGGTTGGCGATGACCTCACAGAGGTGCTCCGGCAAACGCCAGGAACGCGCCGTGAAATACCCCACCACCGCATGATTGGTGGTCAGCAGACGGTTTTCGGTATCGACCACGCGGCGCTCGTCGCTGGCGCTGGCGTAGGCCTCCTCCAATACCTGCATATAGTTGGGGAAGCGCTTGATCATCAGCGGGATGCCACAGTTGTGGAACAGTCCCAGGCTGTAGGCCTCGTCCGGCGAGTGATAGCCGAGGCGCTTGGCCAGGGTCAGGCAGGTCATGGCCACATCCTGAGCACTGTCCCAGAAACGGTTGAGCACCAGGATCGCCTCATCGGTCAGCTCACCCTTGATCGACTGCGCATTGATCAGGTTGATCACCGTGTTGCAGCCCAGCAGATTGACCGCCTGCTGGATCGACGCGATGCGGTTGGCCAGGCCGAAATGCGGCGAATTGACGATTTTCAGCAAGGCGCCGGACAGCCCGGGATCCTGGCTGATCAGTTTGGCGATGCTGCGCAGATCAGGATTAGGCATGGCCTGCTCCATCTGCAGGTCGACCATGATCTGCGGTTGCGGCGGCACGCTGATGCCCTGCAGGACTTGCTGGATCTGTTCGGCGGTAAGTTCGTAAGTCATGAATCGAGGTCGCGCAGGGTGAGAAGTAGCGCATAGTCTAGCCAAAGCACAGGCAAGCCCGCAGTCGACTTTTGTAAACGCCGGGCCGGCCTGCAAACCGCTATAATCCCGCTCTTTGCCCTGCGGAGCCCGAACTCATGTCTTCCCTGCCCAGTCTGCGCCTGAAAGCCAACGCCGACCGACGCCTGCGCGCCGGCCATCTGTGGGTGTACAGCAACGAGATCGATGTCGCCGCCACCCCGCTGCATGGCTTTGCCGCCGGCGATCAGGCCATTCTGGAAGCGGCCGGCGGCAAGCCGCTGGGCATCGTTGCCATGAGTCCGAACAACCTGATCTGCGCCCGCCTGCTGTCGCGCGACGTCAAGCACGTGCTGGACAAATCCCTGCTGGTGCATCGCCTCAACGTCTGCCTGTCGCTGCGCGAGCGCCTGTTCGACAAGCCCTGCTACCGCCTGGTGTATGGCGACTCCGATCTGCTACCGGGCCTGGTGGTCGACCGCTTCTTCGACATTCTGGTGGTGCAGCTGGCTTCGGCCACCATGGAGGCACACAAGGACGACGTGCTCGCCGCGCTGGTTCAGGTGTGCAAACCCAGCGGCATCCTGTTCAAGAACGACTCCAGCGCGCGCGACGCCGAAGGCCTCGAGCGCTATGTGGCGACCGCCTACGGCGCGGTGCCGGAGTGGGTAGCGCTGGAAGAGAACGGGGTGAAGTTCGAAGCACCGGTGATCGAAGGGCAGAAGACCGGCTGGTTCTATGACCACCGCATGAACCGCGCGCGCCTGGCGCCCTACGTGAAAGGCAAGCGCGTGCTCGACCTGTTCAGCTACATCGGCGGCTGGGGCGTACAGGCCGCGGCGTTCGGGGCCAGCGAAGTGTTCTGCGTGGACGCCTCCGGTTTCGCCCTCGACGGCGTCGAGCGCAACGCCACGCTCAACGGCTTCGCCGAGAAGGTCACCTGCGTGGAGGGCGACGTGTTCGCCGCGCTGCGTGAACTGAAATCCGCCGAAGAGCGCTTCGACGTGGTGATCGCCGACCCACCCGCCTTCATCAAGCGCAAGAAGGACATCAAGAACGGTGAAGCGGCCTACCGCCGCCTCAACGAAACCGCCATGCGCCTGCTGAACAAGGACGGCATCCTGGTCAGCGCCAGTTGCTCCATGCATCTGGACGAAGACAACCTGCAGAACATCCTGCTGACCAGCGCCCGCCATCTGGATCGCAACATCCAATTGCTCGAGCGCGGCGCCCAGGGGCCGGATCACCCGGTGCACCCGGCGATCAACGAGACCCGCTACATCAAAAGCCTGACCGTGCGTCTGCTGCCCAATAGTTAAGCCCCCGAACCAAGACAGTTGCAGCCGTAGCCCGGATGCAATCCGGGAAAACCGGCCCCCATCCCTCCCCGGATTTCATCCAGGCTACGGGCGGCACTGGCCGTTCCTACAACCCGGACTCAGCGCTATGAAAATCCCCGCCTACTACGGCTTCTGGCACCACCTCGGACACTGGCTGCTCAAGGTCAGCTCCTGGCTGGTGCTACTGTTTCTGATCCTGCCGATCCTGGTGATCGTGCCACTGTCGTTCAACGCCGAGCCGTTCTTCAGTTTCACCGAAGGCATGCTCACGCTGGACCCGGACGCCTACTCGCTGCGCTGGTACCGGGAAATCCTCGACGACCCGAAGTGGATCCTGGCGATCAAGAACAGCTTCTTCATCGGCATCCTCTCCACCATCCTCGCCACGATCCTGGGTACCTGCGCCGCCGTCGGTCTGGCGCGCGACGAGATGCCGTTTCGCCGTTTCATCACCGCCCTGCTGCTGTCGCCGATGATCGTGCCGCTGATTATCACCGCCGCCGGCATGTTCTTTTTCTACTCCAACCTCGGCCTGGCCGGCGGTTACCTTGGCGTGATCCTGGCCCACGCCGCACTAGGTACGCCCTTCGTCATCATCACCGTCACCGCCACGCTGACCGGCTTCGACTACAGCCTGGCACGCGCCGCCCTGAATCTCGGCGCCACGCCGATCCGCGTATTCTTCGACGTGATCATGCCGCTGATCCGCCCCGGCGTGATCAGCGGCGCGCTGTTCGCCTTCATCACCTCGTTCGATGAAGTGGTGGTGATCCTGTTCATGGCCGGGCCACAGCAGCGCACCATTCCCCGGCAGATGTTCTCGGGCCTGCGCGAGCAGATCAACCCGAGCATCCTGGCCATCGCCACCCTGCTGATCCTGCTCTCCATCGCCCTGCTGGTCACCCTGGAACTGCTACGCCGACGTGCCGAGCGGATGCGCGGGATCGAAATACCGCATTGAGCCGTCACAGGCCTGCGCACGACCGGCAACCTTCCCCCGCCAGCCCTGGCGGGCGTAGAATCGCCCCATTCCCCGCCCGGCATCCTCCGGCGGGCCTGTGAGCCCTGCCGCACAAACGGCGATCCCGTTTCGTCATGCAGCCCACACTACGCGGCGACCTGCCGCCCACCGACGCTCACCGCCTATACAACCGCATTAGCCGCAGGATCATCGTCATGCCCGATTACCGCTCGAAAACCTCCACCCACGGCCGCAACATGGCCGGCGCCCGCGCCCTGTGGCGCGCCACCGGGATGAAGGACGAAGACTTCAAGAAGCCGATCATCGCCATCGCCAACTCCTTCACCCAGTTCGTGCCCGGCCACGTGCACCTGAAGGATCTGGGTCAGCTGGTCGCCCGCGAGATCGAGAAGCACGGCGGCGTGGCCAAGGAATTCAACACCATCGCCGTGGACGACGGCATCGCCATGGGCCACGACGGCATGCTCTATTCGTTGCCGAGCCGCGAGATCATCGCCGACTCCGTCGAATACATGGTCAACGCCCATTGCGCCGACGCCATCGTCTGCATCAGCAACTGCGACAAGATCACCCCCGGCATGCTGATGGCCGCCCTGCGCCTGAACATCCCGGTGGTGTTCGTCTCCGGCGGCCCGATGGAAGCCGGCAAGACCAAGCTGGCCAACCATGGTCTGGACCTGGTCGACGCCATGGTCATCGCCGCCGACTCCTCGGCCAGTGACGAAAAGGTCGCCGAATACGAGCGCAGCGCCTGCCCGACCTGCGGCAGCTGTTCCGGCATGTTCACCGCCAACTCGATGAACTGCCTGACCGAAGCCTTAGGGCTTTCCCTGCCGGGCAACGGTTCGACCCTGGCCACCCACAGTGACCGTGAGCAGCTGTTCCTGCGTGCTGGCCGCCTGGCCGTCGAGCTGTGCCAGCGCTACTACGGCGAGGGCGACGAGTCGGTGCTGCCGCGCAACATCGCCAACTTCAAGGCGTTCGAGAACGCCATGATGCTCGACATCGCCATGGGCGGCTCGACCAACACCATCCTGCACCTGCTGGCCGCTGCTCAGGAGGCCGAGATCCCCTTCGACCTGCGCGATATCGACCGCCTGTCGCGCAAGGTGCCGCAACTGTGCAAGGTGGCGCCGAACATCCAGAAGTACCACATGGAAGACGTGCACCGCGCCGGTGGCATCTTCTCCATCCTCGGCGAACTGGCCCGGGGCGGGCTGCTGCATACCGACGTTCCGACCGTGCACAGCCCGAGCATGGCTGATGCCATCGCCCAGTGGGACATCACCCAGACCCAGGACGAAGCGGTTCACCACTTCTTCAAGGCTGGCCCGGCCGGCATCCCGACCCAGACCGCGTTCAGCCAGAGCACCCGCTGGCCAAGCCTGGACGATGACCGCGAGAACGGCTGTATTCGCAGCGTCGAGCACGCTTACTCCCAAGAGGGTGGGCTTGCGGTTCTGTACGGCAACATCGCCCTCGACGGCTGCGTGGTGAAGACCGCCGGTGTCGACGAGTCCATCCATGTGTTCGAAGGCACCGCCAAGGTGTTCGAGAGCCAGGACAGCGCGGTCAAGGGCATCCTCAATGATGAGGTGAAGGCCGGCGACATCGTCATCATTCGCTACGAAGGCCCGAAGGGCGGCCCGGGCATGCAGGAAATGCTCTATCCGACCAGCTACCTGAAGTCCAAGGGTCTGGGCAAGGCCTGCGCCCTGCTCACCGACGGTCGTTTCTCCGGCGGCACCAGCGGCCTGTCCATCGGCCACGCCTCGCCGGAAGCGGCCTCGGGCGGCGCCATCGGCCTGGTCAACGACGGTGACAAGATCCTCATCGACATTCCCAACCGCAGCATCAACCTGCTGGTCAGCGATGAAGAACTGGCCGCCCGCCGCGCCGAACAGGACAAGAAAGGCTGGAAGCCGGCACAACCGCGTGCACGCAAGGTGACCACCGCCCTGAAAGCCTACGCCCTGCTGGCCACCAGCGCCGACAAGGGCGCGGTGCGCAACAAGGCGATGCTGGAAGGCTGAGCCCGAGCAAGACATCAACCAAGCCCGGCCCTGCGCCGGGCTTGGTCGCTTAGGCGTGTCACGATTACCATCGACCTCCAATTTCTCCACCTGTGCGCCATAAGCATGAAGAAATCGCCCGTTGCTTTCGATGCCTTGAGCTTCAATTACCAGCTCATTCTGTTCGTCCTGACGCCCTGCTTTCCAGGGCAGAACAAAACCTCACTGGTCAAGCACTTGCGAGCCATGGGTGCCCATGCGACCAGCTCGCGCCTGATCGATAACACCAGCATTGAGGCGCTAATCAATGAGTTGGTGAGCGCGGGCTGGCTGACCCGTGAGGAGCACAACAAGCAGACGTTGCTGTGCCTGCAACCGCGCATGCGTAACCCGATGCTCCTGCGGATGTTCGAGTCGCCGGATCGCTTCGCCCTGCTCAAGAGCCACACGGATCAACTGAGCGCCATCGACCCTTGGGTAGCCCCCGGTAGCAATCGGCTCATGCAGGATGTGTGGCTGTCGATCATCGCCGACGATGGAGAATATCTGCAGCAGTCACTGGAGCGGCTCGACGATTTCTTGCCGACTCAACAGGCGCTGAAACTGCACCCGTTCCAGCAACTGCTGGGTGACGCAGCCGGCAAGACGTTGTTCGAGCGCCTATCGCTGCCTGTACGTCAGGCGCTGCTGGATGACCATCTGCACTTGTCCTCCTTGCTCTGCGCGCCCGCCGAGCAGAGCTACCAACTGGCCTTGCAGAGCCTGCAGCAGCACGGCAATTCAAGCCTCAGCTTGCAGGTGCTGCTGCACGCCCTGTGGCGCTGCGACCAAGCGACGCTGGAGGGGCTGTTCGGCGACTCGAAAGACCTCATGCCAAACGTCGTCACCCTGTTCGCCAAGGGCGCGCTGGGCGACATGCTCGCCGTCCTACGCGCCTGGATGGCCGAGGTGCGCAAGCAAACCAAGAAGCGCAAGATCGACCTGCCGCCAATACTCAATGCCTTGTACTGCCTGGCACTGATTCAGGAGAACGATCCCAAGCAATACCCCTCACTCAAGCAAGCCTTGCAACTGGGCAGCAAGAACGGCTACGCAGCGGCCTACAACCAGTTGCTGGATGTTCTAGACCTGCTGCAAGGCAGCCGCCCGGAACACTTGTACACCCTTCCCCCCTTGGTGCCTGGCTTAGATGGCCTGCTGCTGGCCCTGGCGCTGTACTGGCTGGACGAGCCGCTGGCCAAGCAGAAGGCCTGGCACGAAGCCTTGCAGCGATATGCCCAACAACTGCGCAGCAATGGTTATCCATGGCTGGCCGAACAATACGAAGCGCTGATCAGCCGCCAGTTCGGCAATAGCACGGCGCCCCTGGCCAATAGCGTAGCGCCGCTGGTCGACCTCTACCAACGCAAAGAGAGCTGGCAACTGGCGCTCAACGCCCTGAGCCAGATCCGAGCCCCAGCCGCCACTGGCAAGAGTGCCGAAAGCAACTCACGCCTGGCCTGGCTGATCCACATGGATCGCTACACAGGCCTACAACTCGAACCGCGCGAGCAAAAACTAGGCGCCAAGGGCCAGTGGAGCAAGGGTCGCCCCGTGGCACTCAAGCGCCTGCTCGAAGAGGCCGCCAGCCTGGACTTTCTCTGCGACCAGGATCGCCAGGCTTGTCGTCTGATCCAGTCCACCAGCAACTACTACGGCAGCCGCGAATACTACCTACCGGCGCCAGCCGCGTTGCAGTGTTTGGCAGGCCATTCGGCCTTGTACTGGCAGGATGCACCGGATGTGCGCGTAGATGTCTGCCTGGGTGAAGCTGGCCTGCACCTCAAGGAAAAGAACGGTCAGATCACCCTGCACCTGCAACCTAAAGGCATTGGCCAGGGCGAGTTGCTGCTGGAAAAGGAAACCCCCACACGGCTGAAAATCTACCCCGTCAGCAAGGAGCTGCGGCAGATCGCCGAGATCCTGGGCGGCGGCCTGACGGTTCCCCTGTCAGCCAAAGCGCAACTGGTAGACGCCATCGGCAGCATTGCCCCACTGCTGCCCATCCATTCGGACATCCCCGAGCTGGCCGCAAACGTCGAGGAACGCCCCGCCGACACGCGTCTGTACGCCCACCTGTTGCCCCTGGCCGAAGGTTTACGCCTGCAGCTGCTGGTGCGCCCGCTCACCTCGGGTAGCTGGTTCCGCCCTGGCCAAGGCAGCGAGCGCCTGCTCGGCGAGCATGAGGGCCGAACCGTACAGGTGGTGCGAGTGTTGAAACAGGAACGACAAGCCCTGCAACGCGTGCTCGACGCCTGCCCGAGCCTGGCAGGCGCCGAGTATGACGGCCAGGAATGGCAACTGCAGCAACCGCAAGATGCCCTGCAACTACTCAGCGAACTGCAAACCATAGACAGCGACCAGCTCGAATGCGTCTGGCCGGAAGGCGAGCGCATGCGCATCAAGGGTCGCCGTGAAATCCAGCAGCTCAAGCTCGGCATCAAACTGACAGGCGACTGGTTCCAGTTGCAGGGCGGTTTGACCCTCGACGATGGCAAGGTGCTGCAACTGCGCCAGTTGCTGGAGCTGCTCAAGGCCAGCCCTGGGCGCTTCATCAAGCTCGGCGACAACGACTGGCTGGCCCTCAGCAACAGCCTGCGCAAACGCCTGGACGAACTGGCCCACCTGGCCGAACGGGTCAACGACGACGGCCTGCGCCTCAGCCCGCTGACCACTCCACTGCTCGCCGAACTGGCCGAAGAGGCCGGCGAATTCAAGGCCGGCCAGGACTGGCAGGCGCACCTGCAACGCCTGCAATCACTGCGTGATTACCAGCCCAGCGTGCCCAGCACCCTGCAGGCCGAATTGCGTGACTACCAGGTGGAAGGCTTCAACTGGCTGGCGCGCCTGGCGCACTGGGGTGTCGGCGCCTGCCTGGCCGATGACATGGGCCTGGGCAAAACCGTGCAGACTCTCGCCCTGCTCCTGCTGCGAGCCACGCAAGGCCCACAACTGGTGGTGGCGCCCACTTCGGTCGCCCTCAACTGGCTCAACGAAGCGCAGCGTTTCGCCCCGACCCTGCAGGTGCGCAACTACAACCAGCAACGCAGCCTCGAAGGCCTCGGCCCACGCGACCTGCTGATCACCAGCTACGGCCTGCTGCAACAGGATGCCGAGGCCTTCGCCGCCGTGTCCTGGGCCAGCGCGGTACTGGACGAAGCACAAGCGATCAAGAACGCCCAGACCAAGCGCTCCCAAGCTGCCATGGCACTGCAGGCCGACTTCCGTATGGTGGCCACCGGCACGCCGCTGGAAAACCACCTCGGCGAGCTGTGGAACCTCATGCGCTTCATCAACCCCGCTCTGCTCGGCAGCCAGGAAAGCTTCGCCCAGCGCTTCGCCAACCCCATCGAAAATGGTGATGCAGGCGCCCGCCGCGCCCTCAAGCAACTGATCCAGCCGTTCATCCTGCGCCGCCTGAAAAGCCAGGTGCTCGACGAATTGCCAGCGCGCACCGAAATCACCTACAGCGTACCGCTATCCGACGGCGAGGCCCTGCAATACGAAGCCCTGCGCCAACAGGCAGTGGAAAAACTCAATGCCTCCAGCGACAAGGACAACCAACCGTTGCAGGTGCTGGCGGAAATTACCCGACTGCGGCGCTTCTGCTGCCATCCGTCGCTGGTCATTCCCGGCTCGCCCCTGGCCAGCAGCAAACTCGCGGCATTCCAGGCCATCGTCAGCGAACTGCTGGAAAACCGTCACAAGGCGCTGGTGTTCAGCCAATTCGTCGACCACCTGAGCATCGTCCGTCGCTGGCTCGATGAGCGCGGCATCGCCTATCAGTACCTCGACGGCTCGACACCGGCCAAGGCCCGTCAGGCTGCCGTGGACGCCTTCCAGAGCGGCAGCGGCGAAATCTTCCTGATCAGCCTCAAGGCTGGCGGCAGCGGCCTCAACCTGACCGCCGCCGACTACGTCATCCACTTGGACCCCTGGTGGAACCCGGCCGTGGAAGACCAGGCCAGCGACCGCGCCCACCGCATGGGCCAGCAGCGCCCAGTGACGATTTACCGCCTGGTGACGGAGAACACCATCGAGCAACAGATCGTCGCGTTGCACGGGCGCAAACGCGACCTGGCCGACAGCCTGCTCGACGGCGGCGAAGTCAGCGGCAAGCTTGACGCAGACGCCCTGCTGCAACTGCTCAAGGGCGAAGCGTGAGCCGCATCGGCCTGATCGCCGACACCCACAACCTGCTGCGCCCCGAGGCGCTGACGGCGTTGCAGGGTGTCGATCATCTGATTCATGCCGGTGATATCGGCGGGCCGCATATCCTGGCCGAGCTGCAGCGTATCGCGCCGCTGTCGGTAGTACGCGGCAACAACGATCAGGAACCATGGGCCGATGCCATCCCCGAGCGCCTGACGCTGACGCTTGGCGGCGTCACACTGCATGTACTGCACGATCTCAAGCAACTGGATATCGACCCGGCTGAGCAAGGCATCGACGTGGTGATCGCCGGCCACTCACACAAGCCGCTGCACGAGGAACGTAACGGCGTGCTCTACCTCAGCCCTGGCAGCGCCGGGCCGCGACGTTTCAAGCTACCCATCAGCGTGGGCATTGTGCATATCGAGGATGGCCGGGCACGGGCCAAGCTGATCACGCTACAGGTCTAATGCGGGTGCTGGAATTGGTGGGCTGAAGCGGATCGCTGCCCTACAGCCATGCCCGATCGAGTAGGGTGGGCTTCAGCCCACCATTCAAGACACCACGCAAGCAAGGCAGATGAAAGAGTCCCATCCACCCTGCTGTGACATTCGACCTTGAAAAACGCCATGGACGAAGCCATATAGGTAGACCCGGCCTTTCCGTGCCCCCCTTTTCCCGCCTGATGGAGAACCCCATGACCCTCGACGAGCTCAACGCCATCCCCGGCGTGACCGCCAAACCCGACGCAGCCACCGCCGACTTCGTCTACAACCACACCATGATCCGTGTGAAGGATCTGCAGAAGTCGCTGGATTTCTACACCCGCGTGCTGGGCTTCACCCTGCTGGAGAAGAAGGACTTCCCCGACGCCGAGTTCAGCCTGTACTTCCTCGCGCTGATCAATGACAAGTCGCAGATCCCGACCGACCCGGCAGCTCGCCATCAGTGGCGCAAGTCCATCCCCGGCATACTGGAGCTGACCTACAACTACGGCACCGAGAAGGACCCGGAATTCTCCTACCACAGCGGCAACAGCGAACCGCGCGGCTTCGGTCACCTGTGCGTGTCGGTGCCGGACATCAAAGCGGCCTGCCAGCGCTTCGAAGACCTCGGTGTGGACTTCCAGAAACGCCTGACCGACGGTCGCATGCGCGACATCGCCTTCATCAAGGACCCGGACGGCTACTGGGTCGAGATCATCCAGTTCACCGAAGTGATCTGATTCTCGCCTCCGCGAAAAACGAAACAACGGGGGGCTGCCTCCAGCGAGGCAGCCCCTCGTTCGTTGCGGGGTTCAGCTGACGCCGACGTAGCGGTCCGCCCGGTGATTGATCGCCAGCACCAGATTGAGCATCACCGCACCCAGCACCGAGAGCAGCACCTTGTCTGGCGACACCACGAAGATCGCCGCCAGCACGATGCTCGCGTCGATGGCCATCTGCACCGCGCCCGCACGGAAACCGAAGCGCTCCTGCATGTACAGCGCGAGAATGTTCACCCCGCCCAGGCTGGCGCGGTGGCGGAACAGCATGAGCAACCCCAGCCCCATGGCGGCACCACCGAACAGCGCGGCATACACGGCGCTGAGATGGGCAAAGACGACCCACTGCGGCGTCAGCTCGGCCAGTAGCGAAACCAGCAATACCGCGCAGCCTGTGCGCAAGGTGAAACCCCAGCCCATGCGCCAGATACCCAGCAAATAGAACGGCAGGTTGACCAGACAGAGCACCAGACCGAACGACCAACCAGCCTGGTAGTTGGCCAGAAAAGCGAGGCCGACGGTGCCGCCCGTCAGCAACCCGGCATGGGTGTAGAAGGCGATGCCCAGCGCCACCAGAGCAGTGCCGAACAGCAGGGCCAGCGCATCTTCCCAGAGTGGATGACGCACGAAGAGTGCGGCGACGGCGCTCGGGCGCTCGTCGACGGGTGATTGATCAGTCATCGAAATACCTGCAGCAACATTCAAATTACGGCAGAGGCAAGGCAATGGCTGTCTTGCGCGCCGGGGGGATCAGGCGGCAGAGACAGCCGGAGCGGTCGTTATGCTTATGCGCCGCGCCGCTCCCACACCTCGAAGGCGTAGAAGGGCGTCTCGGCAGAGGCCGGATGCTCGACGCTGGATGTCACGCGCCAGAGCGCCTCGTCTATTTGCGGAAAGAACGCATCGCCCTCAGGCTCCAGGCCGACCCAGGTCAGATACAGGCGATCGGCCTGTTCCAGGCCCAGTTCGTAGAGCTGCGCACCGCCGATCAGCATCAATTCCTCGGCACCCTCTTCACGCGCCCAGACATCGGCACGCGCGATGGCGTCTTCCAATGTCGCGAACACTTCGGCACCTTCCAGGGTCAGACCTGGCTGGCGGCTGACCACGATATTGAGCCGCCCCGGCAACGGCCGACCGAGCGAATCCCAGGTCTTGCGCCCCATGATGATCGGCTTGCCCAGGGTCAGCGCCTTGAAGTGCTTGAGATCCGCCGGCAGATGCCAGGGCAATTGGTTGTCGCGACCGATCACACGGTTGTGCGCGAGCGCGGCGATCAGAGAAAGAGGTAGAGTCGTTTTCATGGTCGCGAGCATAGCAGAGCACCCAGCAGCCCTGCAGCCCGCCTGTGGCTGCAGCCGCGCGGTCATCGTATCGTCACATTTGCCGTTGCAGGCTAGCGGCTGAACTTACGAGCAAGGAGCCAGCCTCATGTCGAAATCACTCTCTGCCTGGTTAGTGGGCAGCGCACTACTGCCGGTTCTGGCCTTCGCCGGCCCGACACCCGCCGACAACGTCCAGGCCGCCATCGACTGGGCCAGGCAACAACCGAGCGCCCAGCAGACACACACCCATAGTGCCAGCGCGCCATTGATCATCGCCCATCGCGGTGCCAGCGGTTACGCCCCCGAACACACCCTGGCCGCCTACGCACTGGCCATTCTGCAGGGCGCCGACTACATCGAGCCGGATCTGGTAATGACCCGCGACGGCCAACTGGTCGCCCGCCATGACAACGAACTGGGGCTGACCACCGACGTGGCGCAGCGCCCCGAGTTCGCCGAGCGCAAGCGCACCCAGACGGTCGATGGCGTCAGCCTGGAAGGCTGGTTCAGCGAGGACTTCACCCTGGCTGAGCTGAAAACCTTGCGTGCCATCGAGCGCATCCCCCAGCAACGCCCAGGCAACACACGCTTCGATGGTCAGTTCGAGATTCCCACCCTGCAGGAGATCATCGACCTGGCGAAAAGGCTGGAGGCCAGCCAGCAACGGGTGATTGGCCTGTACCCGGAAACCAAGCACCCGACTCACTTCCAGCGCCTGAATCTGGCCATGGAAGAGCCGCTGCTGGCCACCCTGAAACGCAACGGTTATGACAGTGCCGAGGCGCCGGTGTACATCCAGTCCTTCGAAGTGGACAACCTCCAGAAGCTGAGCAAACTGACCGCGATTCGCCTGGTACAACTGCTCTGGGTAGAAGGCCAACCCTACGATCAGCAGGTGCTTGGCAGCGGTCTTGGCTATCAACAGATGATCACGCCAGAAGGTCTGAAAAACATCGCGCGTTACGCCAGCGGCATCGGCCCGGAGAAAGGCATGATCATCCCGCGTGATACCACCGGTAACCTCACAGAGCCGACCAGCCTGGTACGTGACGCCCATGCGGCCGGGCTCAAGGTGCATCCCTACACCTTCCGCGCTGAAAACGCCTTCCTGCCCACCCGCCTGCGCAGTGGCGACGTACCAAGTGATCGCGGCGACATCGATGCCGAGCTGCGCGCCTTCCTTGCCACCGGTATCGATGGCCTGTTCATCGACCAGCCGGATATCTCCGTGCGTTTGCGCGAGCAGCGCTGATTAGCACCAAGGCGGATCAGGGGTTATCCTCAACCCCTGATCCGAACGACGAGACGCCGCGTGACAGACGCCTCCTCCCCCACACTGTTCCAACGCCTCTGGCTCAGCGAGACCATTCGCCTGCGCGAGGAACACGCCGGCCCACTCGAGGACGCCGAGGCCAATCGCCTGGCCCGCGCCGATGCGGCTGATCTGGCCGAGCGCATTCAGCAGCGCGCCCTGCTGCTGGCCCGCCGTGATGGTCAGTGGCAGGCGCTGTTGCACTGGTTGCAGGGCGCACGCCTGGCCGGTCTGCTGCTGGCGCTGTTGGCCCTGCTCAGCGGCTTCGGCCTGGCTCTGGCCGCGTTGGGTGACGGGCGCCAACCCGTCAATGTGTTCTGGGCACTGGGCAGCCTGCTCGGGCTCAACCTGCTGATGCTGCTTGGCTGGCTGCTGGGCCTGCTGCTGACCCGCGACCACCCTGGCGCGCTCGGTCGCCTGTGGCTGTGGCTTAGCGAAAAATTGGCACGCGACGCCAGCGCCGCGCAGTTGGCCCCGGCCCTGCTACTGATGCTGCAACGCCAGCGCCTGACCCGCTGGGGCCTGGGCCTGCTGGTCAACGGCCTGTGGACGCTGGCCATGCTCGCCGCGCTGAGCACCCTGTTGCTGCTGCTCGCCACCCGCCGCTATGGCTTCGTCTGGGAGACCACCATCCTCGGCGGCGACACCTTCATCGCCCTGACCCAGGCCATCGGCGCCCTGCCCGCGCTGCTCGGTTTCAGCCTGCCGGATATCGACGTGATCCGCGCCAGCGGCGATGCCGCCATCGCCAGCGAAGCCGCACGGCAGAGCTGGGCCGGCTGGCTGGTCGGCGTGGTGCTGGTCTATGGCCTGCTACCGCGCCTGCTGCTGGCGCTGCTGTGCCTGTGGCGCTGGCAATCCGGCAAAGGCGCGCTGCGCCTGGATCTCGACCTGCCCGGCTACAGCCTGCTGCGCCAGCGCCTGCAACCGGACAGCGAACGCCTCGGCATCTGCGACCTGGCGCCCGCCGCACTGCATCAGCCGCAAGGCGGCGCCGCGACCCAAGCTGGCAGCGGCGCCCTGCTACTCGGCATCGAACTGGACGAGCATCGCCCCTGGCCGCCGACTCCGTTACCCAAGAACGTGGCCGATGCCGGGGTGATCGACAGCCGCGAACAGCGCCGTCAGTTGCTCGAACAACTGACCCGCTTCCCGCCCGAACGTCTGGCCATCGCTTGCGACCCGCGCCGCTCACCGGATCGCGGCACCCTGGCACTGCTCGGCGAGCTGGCGCGCTGCGCCTCTGCCACGCGCATCTGGCTGCTACCGCCCGCGCCCGGTGAAAGCCTGGACAGCGCCCGCCTGGCGGACTGGCATCAGGCACTCGCCAGCCTGGGCCTGGCGCACCGCGATACGTCGCCCTTGAGCTGGCTGGAGAACGGGCATGACTGACGCTTCCATTACCCTCTCCCCCAACCCCTCTCACGCAAGCGGGAGAGGGGAGCGCGTAGCCCGGATGCAATCCGGGGAAACCGTGCCAGGGTCTACACCATGAACCAGCCGCTGAAACTCGCCCTGGTCGGCCACACCAATGTCGGCAAGACCTCACTGCTGCGCACCCTGACCCGCGACGTGGAGTTCGGCGAAGTCTCGCCGCGCGCCAGCACCACCCGCCATGTCGAGGGTGCGCGTCTGTCGGTGGATGGTCAGGCGCTGCTGGAGCTATACGATACCCCCGGCCTGGAAGACGCCATTGCCCTGCTCGATTACCTGGAGCGCCTAGACCGCCCCGGCGAACGCCTGGACGGGCCGGCCCGTCTGAGCCGTTTTCTCGAAGGCAGCGAGGCGCGCCAGCGCTACGAACAGGAAGCCAAGGTGCTGCGCCAACTCATGGCATCCGATGCCGGCCTGTACGTGATCGATGTGCGCGAGCCGGTACTGGCCAAGTACCGCGACGAACTGGCGGTGCTGACCATGTGCGGCCGACCGTTACTGCCGGTGCTCAACTTCGTCGCCACTGCCGGCCATCGTGAAAGTGAGTGGCGCGAGGCACTGGCGCGCCTCGGCCTGCATGCCCTGGTAGCCTTCGACAGCGTGGCGCCCCCCGAAGATGGCGAGCGGCGCCTGTACGAAAGCCTGGCCCTGCTGCTGGAGCGTTCGCGCCCGCAGTTGCAGCGCCTGATCGAGGATCACGAGACGCAGCGTCAGGCCCGACGCCAGGCCGGCCAACGCCTGATCGCCGAACTGCTGATCGACTGTGCCGCCTGCCGCCGCAGCGTCGCCGCGCAACCGGTGCTGGAACAAGGCGCCATTTCTGAGCTACGCGATGCGATTCGCCAACGCGAACAGCGCTGCGTCGAAGCCCTGCTGCGCCTGTATGCCTTCCGCAGCGGCGATGCCAAAGCGGCCGACTTGCCGCTGCTCGACGGCCGCTGGGGTGATGATCTGTTCAACCCGGAAACGCTGAAGCAGCTGGGCATCAAGGTCGGTGGCGGCATGGCTGCCGGCGCCGCCACTGGCGTCGGTGTCGACCTGCTGGTCGGCGGCCTCACCCTTGGTGCTGCCGCAGCACTGGGCGCGGTGATCGGCGGCAGTGCGCAGACACTGCGCAATTACGGGGAAAGACTGAAAGGAAAATTGAAAGGCCAGCGCGAATTGACCGTCGACGACGCCGTGCTGCGCCTGCTCGCCCTGCGCCAACAACAGTTGCTGGCGGCGCTCGACATACGCGGCCACGCCGCCATGGACGCCATCACCCTCAACGCACCTCAGGAAACCCTGTGGCGCCAGGGCAAGCTACCCGCCCCACTTAACGTGGCACGGGCGCATCCCGAGTGGTCGTCGCTCAACCCCGGCGCACGCCTGGAAGAGGCCGACCGCGCTGAACAAGTGGAACGCCTGCGCGGCGACCTCGCTATGCAATCGGTGGGCTGAAGCCCACCCTACGCGATGGGCGATAGTTACCTGTAGGGTGGGCTTCAGCCCACCAGATCGGCGCCCCGCTACTCCCCAAACTCCCCATCACAATCATCCCGGCCACCCCAATCTGCCGGCAAAAGCCCTCGCGCGACATAACGATGGAAACTCGAATAAGGCCAGTCGCCAACCCTCGTCACCAGGCCGTGCTTGACCGGGTTGAAATGGATGTAATCGACATGCCGTGCCAGGTCATCCTCATCACGGATGCAGTGCTCCCAGAGGCGTCTCTGCCAGATGCCTTTCTCACGCTTTCTGGATTTGCTGGCGCTGACGCTGGCCACGGCAGGTAGCGCACGCGAGAACTGGCTTTTGATCGATGCCCAACGCAGGGAATAGTCGCGGTCATCCTCAGGCAACTCCCAAACAGCATGCAGGTGGTCGGGTAGAACACAGATGGCGACGGTCTTGAACGGCATGCGCTTGTTGGCCGCGACGTAGACCTGGCGCAGCAGCGCGATTTCTTCCACCAGTATGCGCGAACGACGGTCAGCGAGAGTGACCGTGAAGAAGTAGGTTGCACCGGTAATCCGTTCGCGGCGGTAGTTGGGCATGGGCAATCCTTTGTCCATTGGGAATGATGCGGAGCGGTGTTTGCGGTGGGCTGAAGCCCACCCTACATCCTAGTAGAACTTACAGACCGTAGGGTGGGCCGGGCGGCGATCCGCTTCATACCGTAGGCTGGGCTTTAGCCCACCAGAGCCCACGCATTTCCATCTCAGACGGCCACCGGCGCCTTGATATGCGGATGCGCCTCGTAGCCGACCAGCTCGAAGTCCTCGAATTTGAAGGCCAGCAGATCCTTCACCTCGGGGTTGAGCTTCATGGTCGGCAGCGGCAGCGGTTGGCGGGTCAGTTGCAGGTCGGTCTGCTCGATATGGTTGGCGTACAGGTGGCAGTCACCGCCGGTCCAGATGAACTCACCCGGCTGCAGATCGCACACCTGCGCCACCATCAGCGTCAGCAGCGCGTAGCTGGCGATGTTGAAGGGCACGCCAAGGAAGATGTCCGCCGAACGCTGATAGAGCTGGCAGCTGAGCTTGCCGTCCGCCACATAGAACTGGAACAGCGCGTGGCACGGTGGCAGGGCCATCTGCTCGACCAGCGCCGGGTTCCAGGCCGAGACGATCAGGCGGCGCGAATCCGGATTCTTCCTGATCATCTCGATCAGCTTGGCGATCTGGTCGATGGACTCGCCGTTGGGCGCCGGCCAACTGCGCCACTGGTAGCCGTAGACTGGGCCGAGGTCACCATTCTCGTCGGCCCATTCATCCCAGATGCTGACACCGTTGTCCTTGAGGTACTTGATGTTGGTGTCACCCTGCAGAAACCACAGCAACTCGTGGATGATCGAACGCAGGTGGCACTTCTTGGTGGTGACGAGAGGGAAGCCGTCGGCCAGGTCGAAGCGCATCTGGTAGCCGAACACGCTGTAGGTGCCGGTACCGGTACGGTCTTCCTTGAAGGTGCCGTGCTCGCGCACGTGGCGCATCAGGTCGAGATACTGTTTCATCAGACGGCTCGTTGAACAGGCTGGCGCTTGTAGGCGTAGGCGATCAAGCCGATGCCACCGAGGATCATCGGCAGGCAGAGAACCTGCCCCATGGTCAGCCAGTCCCAGGCCAGGTAGCCCAGCTGGGCATCCGGCACACGAACGAATTCGACGATGAAGCGGAACACTCCGTAACAGGCGGCGAACATGCCGGATACCGCCATGGTCGGACGTGGTTTACGCGAATAGAACCAGAGGATGGTGAACAGCGCCACGCCTTCCAGGGCGAACTGGTAGAGCTGCGACGGATGCCGCGCCAGTTGCTCGGGGTCGGTGGGAAAGACCATCGCCCAGGGCACATCGGTGGCCTTGCCCCACAGCTCGGCGTTGATAAAGTTGCCAATGCGTCCGGCACCCAGGCCAATCGGCACCAGTGGTGCGATAAAGTCCATCAGCTCGAAGAAGCTTTTGCCGTTGCGCTTGCCGAACCACCAGGTCGCCAGCATCACCCCGATCAGCCCGCCATGGAAGGACATGCCGCCCTCCCAGACTCGCAGGATCTTCGCCGGTTCGGCGATATAGGCAGCAAAGTCATAGAAGAACACGTAACCCAGACGGCCGCCGAGAATCACCCCCATGGCCACCCAGAACACCAGATCGGACAGCTTGTCCTTGCTCCAGGTCGCATCGAAACGCTCCAGCCGGCGCGAGGCCAGCCACCAGGCACCGCCAATACCAACCAGGTACATCAGGCCGTACCAGTGGATTTTCAGGGGACCAAGGGCGATGGCCACCGGGTCGATCTGCGGATAAGGCAGCATCCAGGACTCCTTAAATGAAAAAACTCAGGCCCACGCTCAGCAGCAGCAGGGCGAACAGACGCTTGAGCAACAGGGGCGACAGGCGATGAGCCAGACGCGCCCCCAAACGGGCAAAGAACATGCTGGTCATGGCGATCCCCAGTACTGCCGGGAGATACACGAAACCGACGCTCCATGGCGGCAGACTCGCATGCCCCCAGCCAGTGAACATGAAGCTCAGCGCCCCGGCGATAGCAATCGGCAAACCACAGGCCGCCGAGGTCGCTACGGCCTGCTGCATCGGCACGCTGCGCCAGACCAGGAAGGGTACGGTCAGCGAACCACCGCCAATGCCGAAGATCGCCGAGGCCCAGCCGATTACCCCGCCAGCCACGGTCAATGTGGGCTTGCCTGGGACACCACGGCTGGCCTTGGGTTTCAGATCCAGCGCCATCTGCACCGCCACGACGATGGCGAAGGTACCGATGATCTTCTGCAACCAAGGCCCCTGGATCAGCGCTGCGGTCAGTGCACCCAGCGCTGCACCCAGCAGGATACCCAGCGTCAGCCAGCGAAACAGCGGCCAGCGTACCGCCCCCTTGCGGTGATGCTCAAGCAGCGAGTTGATCGAGGTGAAGACGATGGTCGCCAGAGACGTGCCCACGGCCATGTGCGTGAGGATTTCCGGGGCCATGCCCTGAGCGGTAAAACTCAGCACCAGCACCGGTACGATGATCAGACCACCGCCCACGCCAAACAGACCGGCCAGCACACCTGCAGCCGAGCCCAGTACCAGGTAGAGCAGCAGCTCCATCGACACCCCCACAAGCAAAGGCGCATGGTAGCGGAAATTCCCTAACAACGGCACACGGGGCGACGCAATGGTTGCCGCCCCAGGCTCCGCTCGCTAGCCTGGCAGGTTCCGCCATAGGAGGAATGCGCATGTGCCTGATCGTCTTCGCCTGGCAGCCGGAAAGCCCGACGGTGCTGCGCCTGGCGGCCAACCGCGACGAGTTCTACGCGCGTCCCAGCGCCGCGTTGAGTGAATGGGCAGATGCCCCCGGCATATTCGCTGGTCGCGACCTGCAGGCTGGCGGCACCTGGCTGGGCATCACCGCCGAAGGCCGCTTCGCCGCACTGACCAATATCCGCGACCCCAGGCTGAAAGCCGGCCCGCGCTCACGCGGCGCCCTGACGACCGAGTATCTGCTGGGTCAGGCATCAGCGCCGGCCTATCTCGACAGGATCATGCGCGACGCTGCCGACTATGCCGGTTTCAACCTGCTGCTGGGCGACCGCCAGCAGCTCTGGCATTTCAACTCCCGGGAAGGGCGGCCTCGGCAACTGCGCAGCGGCATCTACGGCATGTCCAACGCCAGTCTCGACACGCCTTGGCCGAAACTGCTGTACGCCAGAGAGGCGTTGCGCGAGCGCATCGAGGGTGTGGATGAGGACTTGCTCGAGCTGCTGAGCGACAACCGCCAACCGGCCGATCATCTGCTGCCGGACACTGGCGTAGGACTGGCCACGGAGCGCCTGCTATCGAGTGTGTTCATCGCCAGCGCAACCTATGGCACCCGCGCCAGCACGGTGTTGAACCTTGAGCAGAGTGGCGACTGGAACATCACCGAGCGCAGCTTCGGCGCGCATGGCGCCGTACTCGGCGAAGTCGCGTTACGCCGGTAGCCCGGATGCAATCCGGGGAAAGGCAATGGCGGGATAAATCCCCTGAACTAATTACATGGACTCGCCCACCTGTCCCTTATCTACATCT
>NZ_VRYE01000070.1 GCF_008041835.1 Ectopseudomonas mendocina | reverse complement strand
GTCTGTTTTTTTTGGTAACCTGCGGTCTGGCCCAATGGCGCCGTAGGAGGGAGGGGTCCCTCTCATTGGGGCACGTCACTCAGGCGCGCCGAGCCTTGAAGAACGCTTTCAACAGCGCCCCGCTCTCTTCGGCCAGCAAGCCCCCTTCCACCTGCACGCGGTGGTTGAGAAAAGCCTGATCGAAGAACTGCCCCTGACTGATCGCCACCCCCGCACGCGGCTCGCTGGCGGCGAACACCACGCGGGCGATCCGCGCATGCACGATCAAACCTGCGCACATGCTGCAGGGTTCCAGGGTGACGTACAGGGTGCTGCCGGGCAGTCGATAGTTCTGCACGCTTTGCGCCGCCGCACGGATCGCCACCATCTCGGCATGGGCGCTGGGGTCGTGACGCAAAATCGGGCAGTTGAACCCCTGCCCCACCACCTCACCGCCCTGCACCAGCACGGCACCGACCGGCACCTCGCCCTGCTCAGCCCCCAGATGCGCCTGCGCCAGCGCCAGGCGCATGAAGTGCTCGTCACGCGAGCGGTCGATGATCTGCGGTCGTTTCATTGCAACAATCCATAGGGGCCGGCGAAAAACGGCGCCTACCCTACACCACTTCGATGGCCGCCATCAGCCCCGTTTCCATATGGTCGATAACGTGGCAGTGGAACATCCACACACCGGGATTATCAGCAACGAAGGCGATGCGCGCCGTCTCGTTCTTGCCCAACAGGTAGGTGTCGGTGAAGTAGGGAATGATTTTGCGTCGGTCCGAGCTCAGCACCTTGAAGGTCATGCCGTGCAGGTGAATCGGGTGCTGGTACTGCGCCATGTTGCGCAGCACGAAGATGTAGTGGCCATCCTTCTTCAGCGTGGCAATCGGGCGCTCGGCACAGGTTTTGTCATTGATATCCCAGGCCTGGCCATTGATCTGCCAATACTTGTAACTGCCGCCACGCTCGACGTTACCGGACAACATCGCCGCCCACTCGAAGTTGAAACGCAGCGTTTCGGCGCACGCCAGATCCGGCTCGGCAATCGGGTTGGCCGGCAGGGGCGGCGGCCAGCTTCCCGTCGTTTCGCCAGTGGCTACACCCTTGAGCGTCGCCAGACGCAGTGGCCCATTGCGCAGCGACAACACTTCACCGGCTGCCGGCACCCTCAGCGCCAGATCGACGCGCATGCCCGGCCCCAGCCAGTATTCCTTGCCCAACGGGCGCGGCTGCACCGGATTACCGTCCAGCGCATAGATGCGCGCCTCTCCACCCGGCAAATTGAGCCGATAGGTCACGGTATTGTCGACATTGATCAGACGCAGACGCACCACCTGTCCTGCCGGCAAGTCGAGAGTCGGATTGGGTTCACCGTTGATGGTAGTCAAGCGCCCACGCGTACCCTCGCGCGCGGCCTGGCGCGGCACCAGAAACTCGGTGAAAGCGCCCCGCTCGTCGATATGCCAGGTCTTCAGGCTCAGCGTACGTTCATGGCCAAAGCCGCTCGGCTCACGCTCCTCGACGATCAACGGCCCGACCAGGCCGCGCCCCAACTGCTCGGCACTGGTGGTATGCGGGTGATACCAGAAGCTGCCGGCATCGTGGCAGATGAAGTCATAGTCAAAATACTCGCCCGGCAACACCGGCGCCTGGGAAACGTAAGGCACACCGTCCATTTCCAGCGGCAGACGAATGCCATGCCAGTGAATGGTGCTCTGCACATCCAGTTTATTGATGAAGCGCACCCGCAGACGCTCGCCCTGACGACAGCGCAATTCGACACCCGGCGCCTGCCCGCCATAAGCCCAGGCCGGCGTCACCTGCCCCGGCACCAGCTCCAGATCAAGCGGCGCGGCGATCAGCTCATAGTCGTGAGTCGCCACATTCTCCGGGCGCCCCAGCCAGTAACGCACGCCACCGGCGCCCAGGCCGGCAACACCGAGGCCAGCCAGGCCGGCGAGCACTTGTCTGCGGGTAAACGACATTTTCATCCTCGGCAATCTGTAGTCATACTCAATTGCGGTATCTTCTCATTTTCATCACTTGAAAAACGAGTCCGCAAACAGAGACGGGTTGCCGCAGCACCGATCTGCAGGCATGAAAAAACCGGCCTAAGCCTAATGTCTGTCAGTTAAGCGTCGAAGCTGCAAATGGGTAGGAGCGGCGCCCCGCCGCGAACCAGGGCGATACGCGATTGAAAAGCTTCGCCCCGGGGCGGGGCTCCTACGAAAGACCGCTTTGGCAAGCTTATCTGATCGGCATTGGGCCTAAGCCGGTTTCTTCATACAGCGCCGGGGATCACTCCCACTCGATGGTCGCTGGCGGCTTGCTCGACACGTCGTAGGTGACGCGGGAGATGCCTTCGATTTCGTTGATGATGCGACCGCTGACGGTCTCCAGCAGCTCGTAGGGCAGGTGCGCCCAGCGAGCCGTCATGAAGTCGACGGTTTCCACGGCGCGCAGGGCAACAACCCAGGCGTAGCGACGACCGTCACCGACCACGCCCACCGATTTCACCGGCTGGAACACCACGAACGCCTGGCTGGTCTTGTGGTACCAGTCGGCCTTGCGCAGCTCTTCGATGAAGATATGGTCGGCGCGGCGCAGGATGTCGGCGTATTCCTTTTTCACTTCGCCGAGAATGCGCACGCCCAGGCCCGGGCCCGGGAACGGGTGGCGGTAGACCATGTCGTAAGGCAGGCCCAGCTCCAGGCCGATCTTGCGCACTTCGTCCTTGAACAGTTCGCGCAGTGGCTCGACCAGCTTGAGGTTCATCTCCTCCGGCAGGCCGCCCACGTTATGGTGCGACTTGATCACGTGGGCCTTGCCGCTCTTGGCGCCAGCCGACTCGATCACGTCCGGATAGATGGTGCCCTGGGCGAGGAACTGGATGTTATCCAGCTTGCTGGCCTCGGCATCGAACACGTCGATGAAGGTGCGACCGATAATCTTGCGCTTTTTCTCCGGGTCAGCTTCGCCGGCCAGGTTGGACAGAAACTGCTCTTCGGCATTGGCGCGGATCACCTTGACGCCCATGTTCTCGGCGAACATGGCCATCACCTGATCACCTTCGTGCAAGCGCAGCAGGCCGTTGTCGACGAACACGCAGGTCAGCTGATCGCCGATGGCCTTGTGCAGCAGCGCTGCGACCACCGAGGAGTCCACACCACCGGACAGGCCGAGCAACACGTTGGCGTCGCCAACCTGAGCGCGCACGGCGGCGATGGCGTCTTCGACGATGTTGGCCGGCGTCCACAGGGCTTCGCAGCCAGCGATTTCCAGCACGAAGCGCGAAAGGATGCGACCGCCCTGCTTGGTGTGGGTCACTTCCGGGTGGAACTGCACGCCGTAGTAATGGCGGGTGTCGTCGCACATGGCGGCGATCGGGCAGCTCGGCGTGCTGGCCAGGATGCTGAAGCCTTCCGGCAGGCGGGTGACCTTGTCGCCGTGGCTCATCCATACATCGAGGCCCAGCACACCGTCGGCGTCGACATGGTCTTCGATGCCGGCCAGCAGTTGGCTCTTGCCGACCACGTCGACACGGGCGTAGCCGAATTCACGCAGATCGGAACCTTCCACCTTGCCGCCAAGCTGCTCGGCCATGGTCTGCATGCCGTAGCAGATGCCCAGCACCGGCACATTCAGTTCGAACACCGCTTGCGGGGCGCGCGGGCTGCCTGCTTCGTGCACCGACTCCGGGCCACCGGCGAGGATGATGCCGCGCGGGGCGAAGGCGCGGATGTCCTCGTCGCTCATGTCCCAGGGGTGCAGTTCGCAATAAACGCCGATCTCACGCACGCGGCGGGCGATCAACTGGGTGTACTGGGAACCGAAGTCCAGAATGAGGATGCGGTGGGCGTGAATATCGTGGGCCATGGCCGTCTCTCGTAGGTGTTCACAAATGACACGGGGCTGATCGAACAGCCCCGTTATTCATAAAAGTGCGGCGAATCAACCAACTCTGTAGTTGGGAGCCTCTTTAGTGATCTGCACGTCGTGGACGTGCGACTCAGCCATACCGGCGCCAGTGATACGCACGAACTCGGGCTTGGTGCGCATTTCCTCGACGGTGGCGCAGCCGGTGTAGCCCATCGAGGCACGCAGACCGCCCATCAGTTGGTGAACGATGGCACTCATGGCGCCCTTGTACGGCACACGGCCTTCGATACCTTCCGGCACCAGCTTCTCGGCACCGGCCGAGGAGTCCTGGAAGTAACGGTCGCTCGAACCTTGCGCCTGCGCCATGGCGCCCAGCGAGCCCATGCCACGGTAGGCCTTGTAGGAGCGGCCCTGGAACAGTTCGACTTCGCCCGGTGCTTCTTCGGTACCGGCCAGCATGGAGCCGATCATCACAGCCGATGCGCCCGCAACGATTGCCTTGGACAGGTCACCGGAGAAACGGATGCCACCGTCGGCGATCAGCGGCACACCGGTACCCGCCAGGGCAGCGGCAACATTGGCCACGGCGGAGATCTGCGGTACGCCGACGCCGGCGACGATACGGGTGGTGCAGATGGAGCCCGGGCCGATGCCGACCTTGACGCCATCAGCGCCGGCTTCAACCAGCGCCTTGGCAGCGGCGCCCGTGGCGATATTGCCGCCGATCACCTGGACTTCCGGGAAGTTCTGCTTGACCCAACGCACGCGGTCGATCACGCCCTTGGAGTGGCCGTGGGCAGTATCGACGATGATCACATCGACGCCGGCTGCGACCAGCGCCGCAACACGGTCACCGGTATCGGCACCGGTACCCACGGCAGCGCCCACACGCAGACGACCCTGGTCATCCTTGCTCGCCAGCGGGTAGGCCTTGGCCTTCTCGATGTCGTTGACGGTCATCATGCCCTTGAGGCGGTACTGATCATCGACGATCAGCACGCGCTCGATGCGGTGCTTGTGCAGCAGCTTACGCACCACCTGGGTGTCTTCGCCTTCCTTGACGGTGACCAGACGCTCTTTGGGCGTCATCACGTCGCGCACCTTGGCGGCCATATTGCTTTCGAAACGCACATCCCGACTGGTAACGATGCCGACCAGATCACCATGATGCAGCACCGGCACACCGGAAATATTGTTCTGCCGGGTCAGGTCGAACAGATCACCCACGGTGGCATCGGCCTCGATGGTGATCGGGTCTTTCACCACGCCCGACTCGAAGCGCTTGACCTTGCGCACTTCGGCAGCCTGCTGCTCGACGGTCATGTTCTTGTGGATGATGCCGATGCCGCCTTCCTGAGCCATGGCGATGGCCAGACGCGCCTCGGTGACCGTATCCATTGCAGCGGACAGCAGCGGGATATTCAGCTCGATGCCACGGGTCAGGCGGGTCTTGAGGCTGACATCCTTGGGTAGTACCTCGGAATAACCGGGGATGAGCAGGACGTCGTCGAAAGTGAGTGCTTCTTGGCTGATGCGCAGCATGGCGGGCTCCCGGGCGGGAAAATAAGAAGCGCGGCATTATACCCAGCGACCTCACCTCACTCAATGCAAAGTATGCCCCCAAGCGGCCATGCGTTAAAAATCACAGGATAATGATCCTCAAAAACACCCACATTTGAGTATCAGATAAAGTTCAGCCGATCTTCCCTGGGCGACCACCGTGTCACGTTGCGGCCCTTGCCTGCTGACAGCTCGTCAACTGCTGGCTCATGAGCTGGAGTTGCCCAGCCTGGAAGGGGTTGCCAACGCCAATCAGGACGAAGACAGCTATCAGGCCTAGCGCGCCAGCACTGCGGGAAAATCCTCCATCGCTCTCAAGGACGGCCGCTTCGCCTGGCGTCTGGTCGCCGAGCGGCAGCACCAGGACTACCGGCGCAACCACGGCAGCGCAGCGCGAACCCTCAGCGCCGTGCAAAGCGACCGCCTCGACGAAGGGCACTTCAACGCGATCTGTGCCAAGGACAACTGGCGCCTCGATGATCGATGGATACTCGTGCTGGGCGGCTGCGATCAACGCTGCGATCAATAGCGGTGATGATCTGCGCATCGCAGTGGGCGAGCCGCGCGAAGTGCACCTGTCGGCCAGCGTCGAGTTCTGACCTTAACCTGATGGCAGCGCAGCCACCTTGTGCCGAGCCCCCCACAATTGGCTGAAAACCGCTCAAGCCGGATCGTCCACCCGCACCTGCCTCACCGCAAAGCCTAGGCGTTCGCCGAATTCTTCGACGAACGCCGGGCGCAGGCCGGCGTCCATCCAGCCGTTGAAGATGAAGCCCAGGTTGGAAAAACCGCAAGGTTGCAGGAACAGGAAACCGTTGATGTCATCTTCATGCCCGCATTCCGGGCAGGTGAAGTTGTCGGTCTCCCCTGGCCACCACACTTCCAGGCTGTCGAACAGCGGTACGCCCACTTCCCTGCGGCATTCGGCACAGCCCGCCTCTTCGAGAAAGTCGCGGGTTGGCAGATAGATGCAGCGTTTGGTGATGATCTCCAAACCATTGTGCGGCTGCCCATAAGGCAGCAACTCGGGACGTTGGGCAATATGCCGGGCGCCTGGCCCGATGGCATAAGCCATGCCGTTGCCGCCCTGCCCACAGGTGGTCGGCAGCGCCGCGACGATGTCCCGCTTGACCAGCCAGCGCAGCATGGCCTGGGCCTTTTGCTCGTGGGCAGGAAGCGTGGATATCTGCGGGACGAGGATCAGTTGCGCGGTCATGGTGCTCGGAGCTGATAGGGAAAGGGCGGCAGCTTAGCCGCTGCGGCCGGCCAATCAAGCCCCTCGACAGACCGCATCGCCCAACTGCGCCTGACGTTGGGCCAGCCAACGCGCGCGCAACAGGTCATAGATCCAGTTGAACGCCAGGGTGTAGGGCAGAAAAAACAGAATCAGCACGATATCCAGCAGCAGCGCCTCGAGCAGGCCAATCGACAACCACCAGGCGGCCAATGGCACCAGTGCGACGATCAGGCCCACCTCGAACAGCAGCGCATGACTGACCCGCGCCCACAAGCCGCGCTCAAAACCCAGACGACTCTGCGCGCGGTCGAAGAGGTAGTTGAACAGCATGTTCCACAGCATCGCCACGGTTGAGAACATCAGGGTCAGCACCCCCAGGTGCAGCAGTGGCTTGTCCATGAACCAGGCCATGGCCGGTGCACAGATGAGCACGGCGATGCCCTCGAAGGCCAGGGCGTGACCGATGCGCTCACGCAGTGATCGCGGCGGGGGCTGAGTCATGAAGCGGACCTCGTGATAAGTGGCAACGAGCGCTATGATCATCGGAATACCAGCCAAGCCAAAGCCAGTAGCCATCGGCCATAACGATATGAATATTTCACCTGAATCGCTGCAAGCCTTCGCTCAAGCCGCCAACTGCGGCTCGCTCAGCGCTGCGGCGCGACGCCTGGGCAAGAGTCAGTCGACCATCAGCGAGGCCGTCGCGCGCCTGGAAATCGATCTGGGCGTGGCGCTGTTCGAGCGCGGCCCGCGTCAATTGCAACTGACCGACGCCGGCGCCAGCCTGCTGGCCCATGCCGAAGAGGTGTTGAACGCCAGCGACCGCCTGGCGCGACATGCCGCCAGTTTGGCCAAGGGCCAGGAGCCGCGCCTGACCCTGGCACTGTCCGATGCCTACCAGCCGAAACAATACGAGATGCGCCTGCAGGAGCTGGATCAACGCTTTGCCGATCTGCAGTTCGAGAGCCTGATCGCCGAACAGGCCGACGTACTCGACCTGATCACCCAGGGCCGCGCTCAGCTGGGACTGCTCGCCGCGCAAGCGGCCTATCCACCGCATATCGCCCACGCCCGCCTGGAAATGAGCAGCGAGTTCGGTCTGTTCGTCGCCAAGGATCACCCCCTGAGCAAGCTGCCACGAGTGCGTCAGGACGACTTGTCGCGCTGGCGTCTGCTGCGCCTGAGCAGCGTCGCCCATGACGATGCGAACACGGACGAGTTGCCCGGCAGCGGCGGACGCTGCTGGGCCGCGCCGGACTACCTGATGCTGCTGGAAATGGCCCGTCTGGGCTTCGGCTGGGCCGAACTGCCCAGGCAACTGGTCGATGCCTACGGCTTTGGCGGCCTGCATGAGCTGCCCTGCAATGGCTGGCCACGGCGGGTCACGGTGGACGCCATCTGGTCGCGCCAGCGTGAACTTGGCCCGGTGGCAGCCTGGCTGCTCGGGCGTCTGCTCGAAGACAGTTGAGCGCCTCTGCGCTTATCATGCCGCCCCATGATCAATGACCCTTTTGCCCGCCTGAACCTCGACCGCGAGGTGCTCAGCGTCAGCCAACTGAATAACCGCGCCCGCCTGCTGCTGGAGGACGTGTTCGCCGGTATCTGGGTCGAGGGGGAAATCTCCAACCTCGCCCGCCCGGCCTCCGGCCACATCTACTTCACCCTGAAAGACAGCCAGGCCCAGGTGCGCTGCGCGCTGTTCCGGCAGAACGCCGTACGCGTGCGCCAGGCCCTGCGTGATGGTCTGGCGGTGAAGGTGCGCGGCAAGGTTTCGCTGTTCGAGGGCCGCGGCGACTACCAGTTGATTCTCGATGCCGTCGAGCCAGCCGGTGACGGCGCCCTGCGCCTGGCCTTCGAGGCACTCAAGGAAAAGCTCGGCGGCGAAGGCCTGTTCGCCAGCGAACGCAAGATTGCCCTGCCCGCTCATCCCAAGCGCATCGGCATCGTCACCTCGCCCACCGGTGCAGTGATCCGCGACATCATCAGCGTGTTCCGCCGCCGCGCGCCGCAGGTGGAGTTGAACCTGATCCCCACCGCCGTACAGGGCCGCGAGGCCACGGCGCAGATCGTCCGCGCCCTGCAGCGCGCCGATGCGCAAGGTTACGACGCACTGATCCTGGCCCGTGGCGGCGGTTCGCTGGAAGATCTCTGGTGCTTCAACGAGGAAGTCGTGGCCCGCGCCGTGGCCGCCTGTGTCACGCCCATCGTCAGCGCCGTGGGCCATGAGACCGATGTATCCATCGCCGACTTCGTCGCCGACGTGCGCGCGCCGACGCCCTCTGCCGCCGCCGAACTGCTGGCCCCGGACAGCAGCGAGCTGGTGCAGCGCCTGCACAACCTGCAACGGCGCCTGGCGCTGCACATGCAAGGCCGTCTGGCCCGCGAACGCCTGCGCCTGGAAGGCACCAGCCGACGCCTGCGCCACCCCGGCGAACGCCTGCGCCAGCAGGCCCAGCGCCTGGATGACCTGGACATGCGCCTGCGCCGCGCCTTCAACCAGCAACTGGCCAATCAACGCGAACGCCTGGCCCGCCTCGACGCACGCCTCGCCGCGCAGCATCCGGGGCGCAGCCTGGCTCTGTTGCGCCAGCGCCTCGATGGCCTGGCCACGCGCCTGCCGCGCGCCATGCACAGCCAGCTCCGCAGCCAGCGCCAGCAACTGGGTGCCCTGGCTGCGCAACTGCAGATCGTCAGCCCCTTGGCCACCCTCGGTCGTGGCTACAGCATCCTCCTCGACGAGCGCGGCCAGGCGGTGCGCAGCGCCGCGCAAACCCAGCCCGGCCAGCGTCTCAAGGCACGCCTGGGCGAGGGTGAACTAGACGTGCGCGTCGAGGACAACCACATACAACCGGCGACCTTGTCGCTGCTGGACTAATAGTTGGCAGGGTGGGCCGGGCGGCGCTGCGCTTCAGTTGGTAGGGTGGGCTTCAGCCCACCAAAACCAGCCCCCTGTTGGTGGGCTGAAGCCCACCCTACCGTTTGCATCCAACCTTCGGCGTTCTTTTCGTATAGGACTTTTTATGCGCCCACTGATCTTTCTGCTTGCCTGCTGTCTGGCCCTGCCCGCCCACGCCGAAGGTTTCATCACCCGCCTGCTGAACAAACCGGTGCCAGGTGGCGTGGCGGTGATCGATCTGGGCAACCCGGCGCAGGCGCCCAAGGTGCGTTATCAGGGCAAGCCGGTGCTGACCGTGCATGAAGACGGCCAGCGCTGGATCGCCATTGTCGGCATCCCGCTCAGCGTCAAACCGGGCACTCAACAGGTAGAGGTCGCGGGCGGTCAGACACTCAGCTTTGAGGTGGGCAGCAAGCACTACGCCGAGCAGCGCATCACCATCAAGAATCAGCAGCAGGTCACCCCCAACGCCGAGAACCTCAAACGTATCGAGCGCGAACTGGCCGAGCAGACCCGCGCCTACCAGCAGTTCAGCCCACGCCAGCCAAGCAACCTGCTGTTCGACCGGCCAGTCAACGGCCCGCTGTCCAGCCCCTTCGGTTTGCGCCGCTTCTTCAATGGCGAGGAACGCAACCCGCATTCGGGCCTGGATTTCGCCGCCAATCGTGGCACGCCGATCAAGGCACCAGCGGCAGGCAAGGTCATCCTCATCGGCGACTACTTCTTCAACGGCAAGACGGTATTTCTCGATCACGGCCAGGGGCTGATCAGCATGTTCTGCCACCTCTCCGAGATCGACGTGCAGCTCGGCGACGAGATCGCCCGTGGCGGCCATATCGGCAAGGTCGGCGCCACCGGGCGCGCGACCGGCCCGCACCTGCACTGGAACGTCAGCCTCAACGACGCACGGGTTGACCCGGCGATCTTCATCGGTGCGTTCAAGCCCTGAACCTACGCAGCCTGCAATACCTGCGGTTTGGGTTGCTGACGTATTTTTGTTAGGGTACGGCGGCCAAGGTGGCCGGCTTTAAGCGTCGGTCTTTCCTCCTGCCTGCTTCGGAGCCGGAAATGCCGAATGAGTTCGATACCTGGATGGGTTGGCTGAACGAACAGCCTGAACTGCTCACTCTCACCGCCACCTTTGCCCTGATCGTCGCCGCCTGGCTGTCGAACTGGATCGTCAAACGTATCCTGGTGCGTGCCATCTACCGCGTGGTCGGCGCGACCACCCTGGGTCGCCATGGCCAGATCAAGGAAAGCGGCATCATCAAGCGCCTGTCGCACATCGTCCCGGCGCTGGTGCTGTCCTCCGGTGTAGCCGTGGTGCCGGGCATGCCCGAAGCCGTGGTAACGGTCACGCAGAACGTCTGCGGCGCCTTCATCGTGCTGACCATCGCCTTGGCCATCGGCGCCCTGCTGGACATTCTCAACACCCTTTACCAACGCCGGCCCAATGCGCACCTGAAGCCGATCAAGGGCTACCTGCAGGTGATCAAGATCGCCATCTTCGCCATTGCCGCGATCCTCATGGTGGCGGCGCTGATCGACCGCTCGCCGCTGATCCTGCTCTCCGGCCTCGGCGCCATGGCCGCCGTGCTGATGTTGATCTTCCAGGACACCCTGCTGTCGCTGGTGGCCAGCGTGCAGATTTCCTCCAGCGACATCATCCGCGTCGGCGACTGGGTGGAAATGCCCCAGCTCAACGCCGATGGCGACGTGATCGACATCGCCCTGCATACGGTCAAGGTGCAGAACTGGGACAAGACCATCACCACCATCCCGACCAAGCGCTTCATCACCGACCCGTTCAAGAACTGGCGTGGCATGCAGGAATCCGGCGGGCGCCGGATCAAGCGCGCGCTGTATCTCGACCTGACCAGCGTGCACTTTCTCAGCGACGAGGAAATCGCCCGCCTGCGCCGCTTCATGCTGCTCGACGAATACCTGGATCGTAAGGATCAGGAGCTGCAGGACTGGAACACCAAGCTGGCCGAGTACGGCAAGGATCCGGTCAACACGCGCCGTATCACCAACATCGGCAGCTTCCGCGCCTATGTCGAGCACTACCTGCGTCACAACCCCAACATCCACCAGAACATGACCCTGCTGGTACGCCAGCTCAGCCCGACCGCCGACGGCCTGCCGCTGGAAATCTACTGTTTCACCAATACAGTGGCGTGGAATGCTTACGAAGGGATCCAGTCCGACATCTTCGACCACCTGCTGGCCATCCTCCCCGAGTTCGGCCTGCGCGTGTTCCAGCATCCGAGCGGTGCGGACATGCGCGAATTGCGACCCACCATTGCCGAGCAGCCAAGGGCGATGCAATAAAACGCTAGTGGTGCGTCCCAGAACGACGTATTACAGAACGCTGCCCCAGAATCGGCCGGAGCTTGCCATGATCACCCTGCATCACCTGAACAACTCGCGCTCCCAGCGCATTCTGTGGATGCTCGAAGAGATCGGCATCGACTACCAGATCAAGCACTACCAGCGCGACCCGCAGACCCTGCTGGCCCCCGCCGAGCTGCGCCAGGTGCATCCGCTGGGCAAGTCACCGCTGATCACCGACGGCGAGCTGACCCTGGCCGAATCCGGCGCCATCATCGAATACCTGGCTGAACGCTATGGCGACTGGCTGCTACCGGCAGCCGGCAGCCCGGAGCGCCTGCGCTGCCGCTACTGGCTGCACTACGCCGAAGGTTCGGCGATGCCACCGCTGCTGCTCAAGCTGGTGTTTGACAAGCTGCGCAGCTCACCCATGCCCTTTTTCATCAAGCCCATCGCCCGTGGCATCGCGGACAAGGTCGGCCAGGCCTTCATCACGCCGCAACTGAAACTGCATTTCGATTACCTGGAAAGCCAGCTGAGCGAGCATGAGTGGTTCGCTGGTGACGCCTTCAGCGCCGCCGACATCCAGCTCAGCTTCCCGCTGGAAGCGGCCGCTGCCCGTGGCGTGCTGGCGAACCATCCACGCCTGCACGACTTCCTGCAACGCATCCACGCCCGCCCGGCCTATCGCCGCGCGCTGGAGAAGGGCGGCGCGTACGACTACGCCGACTGAGCCGGGATCAGGTCTGGCCAGCGGAGAGATTCACCGCCGGCCAGATGCAGCAAACACGATTCGCTGAAAAAACCTCGTTTCGAGCAATAAAATCCCTTGATAAAAACCTATCCGCAATAAATCGGCGTTTTTCCGGCAAGCATTGCCATATCCACGCATGATGGATAGGGTTTCCCCCATGAAAATCGTCAACGTCCTCTTTCTCGTCCGCCAGCTCGCATGCCTGCGACTGGTCAGCCCGCGACTGCGAAGCCCCGCCTGAAACCCCGTTTCATGGCCGCCCGGCCTCGTATTCGACTCCCATTTCGCAGGACCCGCTCATGACCATGCTCAAAGACCCGTCGAAGAAGTACCGCCCGTTTACTCAGATCCAGATTCCGGACCGTACCTGGCCGGACAAGATCATCGACAAGGCGCCGATCTGGCTGTCCACCGACCTGCGCGATGGCAACCAGTCGCTGATCGAGCCGATGGATGCCGAGAAGAAGATGCGCTTCTTCAAATGCCTGGTGGCCGTGGGCCTGAAGGAAATCGAAGTGGGCTTCCCGTCCGCCTCGCAGACCGACTTCGACTTCGTCCGCGAGCTGATCGAAGGCAGCCACATCCCCGACGACGTGACCATCCAGGTGCTGACCCAGGCCCGTGACGACCTTATCGAGCGCACCTTCGAGTCGCTGAAAGGCGCCAAGAAGGCCATCGTCCACTACTACAACGCCTGTGCGCCGAGCTTCCGCAAGATTGTCTTCAACCAGGACAAGGCCGGTGTCAAAGCCATCGCCGTGGCTGCCGGTACCACCATCAAGCGCCTGGCCGATGCTGCGCCGGAAACTCAGTGGGGCTTCGAGTATTCGCCGGAAGTGTTCAGCAGCACCGAAATCGACTTCGCCGTCGAGGTCTGCAACGCAGTGATCGACGTGTTCCGGCCGACCCCGGCCAACCCGCTGATCCTCAACCTGCCGGCCACCATCGAGTGCGCCACACCGAACAACTACGCAGACCAGATCGAGTGGTTCGGCCGCAATGTGAACAAGCGCGACAGCGTGCTGATCAGCGTACACACCCATAACGACCGTGGCACCGGCGTCGCCGCTTCCGAGCTGGCCGTCATGGCTGGTGCCGATCGCGTCGAAGGCTGCCTGTTCGGCAACGGCGAGCGCACTGGCAACGTCTGCCTGGTGACCTTGGCGCTGAACCTCTACACCCAAGGCGTTGACCCGGAGCTGGACTTCTCCGACATCGATGCCGTACGCAAGGTGGTCGAGGACTGCAACCAGATCCCGGTGCACCCGCGCCACCCGTACGTCGGCGATCTGGTGCACACCGCCTTCTCCGGCTCGCACCAGGACGCCATCCGCAAGGGCTTCGCCCAGCAGAAGGACGATGCGCTGTGGGAAGTGCCGTACCTGCCGATCGACCCGGCCGACATTGGCCGCGACTACGAGGCGGTGATTCGCGTCAACAGCCAGTCCGGCAAGGGCGGCATCACCTTCCTGCTCGAACAGGAATACGGCATCAGCCTGCCGCGGCGCATGCAGATCGAGTTCAGCCAGGTGGTACAGCGTGAAACCGATCGCCTCGGCCTGGAAATGACTGCTGCGCAGATCTATCAGTTGCTCGAAACCGAATACCTGCAAGCGCGCAGCCCCTACACCCTGAAAGGCCATCGTCTGCAGGAAGAAAACGGCACCAGCGCGGTGGATATCGAGGTCATCGAAGGTGCTGAAAAACACCACTGGCACGGCATCGGCAAAGGCCCGTTGGAAGCCCTGGCGGCAGCCCTGCCGGTTGCCGTCGAGGTGATGGACTACAGCGAGCACGCCATCGGTGCCGGCACCAATGCCAAGGCAGCGGCCTACATCGAGCTACGCGTCAACGGCGGTCGTGCCCTGCACGGCATCGGCATCGACGAGAACCTGACCACCGCGAGCTTCCGCGCCCTGTTCAGCGCGCTGAACCGCGCCCTGAGCCAGGCCGAGTCGCAAGCGGCCTGAGCCCTGAGCCGAACGCACAACGCCGGGCAATACCCGGCGTTTTTGTATGCATACGGGCAGCTTATCGCAATCCTGTAGGCGCGGTGCCGTGGGCTCAAAAGGCTTCGCCCCGAGGCGGGGCTCCTACGAACAGCCGATTTGCAGGTACTTGCATGCGTAGCCCGGATGAAATCCGGGAACATACACTCAGACATCGAAAATCATCAGCACCGCGAACATCAGCGCGGCCAGGCCGAGGGTGAACATCAGACCGATACCCGCCGCCCGCCAGTTGGACAGAAATGCACCACCGGCCTCGGCATGCTGCTTGAGATCGGCTTCCATCAGGCTCTTGGCAAACATGATCATCGCCATCAACTGTGCAATGGCGAACGGCATGGCGGGCACCTCCTCCGGCAAGACGAAAGCCAGGACCAAGGTAACCACCAGCAGGAAGACGGAAATGCCCCAGACCATCGCCACTCGATCCGCCTTGCCGAGCAGTTGCAGGTTATGCGCCAGCAGCCAGGCGCCAGCCAGCGGCGTGCCGATGAAGGTCGCCAGGCCAACACCCGCGATGCTGTAGAGCGGCGCCTGAGTGGTAGTGGCCTGTTGCAGATCGGCCTGCGGAGGCTGGAAGGGATTGCTCTGCTGTACGTCCATGTTCATGTAGCTCCTGATCAGTTCAAGGTGAAGGCATCGGCATCCAGGTGTGCAGGGAAGCGCTCGCGGTAGGCGGCCAGCACCTCGCTCGACAGGCGAGCGCGGAACACGCCATCCCCCTCGCCTGCCGCCATTAAAGCCTCGCCCTGGAAGTCCAGCACCTGAGAATCGCCAGTGTAGGCGTGGCCCTTGCCGTCCTCGCCGACACGGTTCACAGCCGCGACATAGCACAGGTTCTCGATGGCCCGCGCTGGCAGCAGGCGGTTCCAGTGGTGTCGGCGCGCCCCCGGCCAGTTGGCGGTATACAGCAGCAGGTCGGTGCCGCCTGCGTCTCGGCTCCAGACCGGGAAGCGCAGGTCGTAGCAGATCAACGGGCGCACCCGCCAACCCTTGAGCTCCAGCACCACCTGCTGATCGCCAGCGCGGTAATGCTTGTGCTCGCCAGCCATACGGAACAGATGACGCTTGTCGTAATGCGCCAGCGAGCCATCCGGGCGAGCCCAGAGCAGGCGATTGCGGTAACTGCCGTCCGCCGCCTGAATGATCAGGCTGCCGCAGATCACCGCATGGATACGCTGCGCCTGCTCACGCAACCAGTGGGTGGTCGGGCCATTCTCGGGCTCGGCCAATGCGGCCGACTCCATGAAAAAGCCGGTGCTAAACATCTCCGGCAGGATCACCAGATCGGCACCGCGCGCCTGCTCCAGCAGTTTCTGGAAGTGCTCGCGATTGGCAGCCGGATCATGCCAGGCCAGGCTGGTCTGGATCAGCACCAGTTCGAGATCGGGTTTATCGCTCATCGCAGTACCTCGTTTGCCGTAATCGTCAACGCCTTGCAGGCGGGCTGACCCTGCCCGCCCCTCACACCGCGCATAGTTTCTCGGCGGCCTGGCGCAGGGTTTCTTCACGCTTGGCGAAGCAGAAACGCACCAGGCGCATGTCCTTGGGTGCCGACTGATAGAACACCGATACTGGAATCGCCGCCACACCGTGCTCGCGGGTCAGCCACTCGGCCATGGCCACATCGTCCAGATCGGGGCGAATCGCCGAATAGTCGGCCAGCTGAAAATAAGTGCCCGGCGCGCGGCTGAAGGTGAAGCGCGAGTCGGCCAGCAGGTCGCAGAACAGGTCGCGCTTGGCCTGGTAGAACGCCGGCAATTCCTCTACATGCTCGGGGCAGGCGGCCATGAAGTCAGCCAGAGCGAACTGCAACGGCGTCACCCCGCAAAAGTTGACGTACTGGTGAATCTTGCGCAGCTCGGCGGTCAGTGCCGGTGGCGCCACCACATAGCCGGTCTTCCAGCCGGTGACGTGATAGGTCTTGCCGAAGGAGCTGACCACGAAGGCGCGCTGATACAGCTCCTCGTGCGCCAGCACGCTGGCATGGCGTTGGCCATCGAAGATCAGGTGCTCGTAGACCTCATCGCTGATCACATGGATATCGCGGCCACGAATCAGTTCGGCCAGCCTGTCCAGATCGACACGGGTCAACAACGCACCGCTCGGGTTGTGTGGCGAGTTGAGAAAGATCAGTCGGGTACGCGGCGTGATGGCATCAGCCAGACGCTGCCAATCGACAGCGAAGTCCGGCAATGCCAGCGGCACATGCACGCAACGTCCACCGGCCAGCTCCACCGACGGCTCGTAACTGTCGTAACAAGGGTCGAGGACGATGGCTTCATCCCCCGGATGAATCAGCGCCTGCACCGCGCAGAAGATCGCCTCGGTAGCACCCGGGGTGATGGTGATCTCGCTGTCGGCATCACGTTGCACGCCGTAGCTGCGGGCGAGCTTGACCGCCACCTGCTGCCGTAACGCGGGCAGGCCGGTCATCGGGCAATACTGGTTGCGCCCTTGCATGACGTGGCGCGCCACGGCTTCGCGCAACGCCTGCGGTCCGTCGAAATCCGGGAAGCCCTGGGACAGATTGATCGCACCAGTCTCCAGCGCGAGCTGGGACATCCGCGTGAAGATGGTGGTGCCGACGTTGGGCAATTTGCTGACGAGCATCGCGACTTCCTACGAAGAACAAGGCAAGCCGCGAGGATAGCCGAAGGGTGCCATAAACGGCACCCGCAGCCCTTATGAAAAGCCAAAGCTTATGCCGCGCATGCCGAATGAAGTCCGACATGCACGGCGCGCCCACGTTTACTTGCGCTTGTCCTTGCGCTTCTTCTCGGCCTTCTTGTGGTGGCTCATCAGGCGACGTTTCTTGTTCACCTGGCGATCGGTGAGCTTGTTCTTGTTGCCCTCGTAGGGGTTTTCACCGCCCTTGTACTCGATACGAATCGGCGTACCCACCAGTTTCAGCACCCGGCGGAAGGTGTTTTCCAGGTAACGGGTGTAGGCGCGCGGCACGGCGTCAACCTGGTTACCGTGGATCACGATCAGCGGCGGGTTGGCGCCACCCAGGTGGGCGTAACGCAGCTTGATGCGGCGACCGTTGACCAAAGGCGGTGCATGGTCGCTGACCGCGTCTTCGAGAATCTGCGTCAGGCGGCTGGTGGGCCAGCGGGTGATGGCCGACTTGAACGAGGCCTGCACCGATTTGTACAGATGGCCAACGCCGGTGCCATGCAGGGCAGAGATGAAGTGGATATCGGCGAAGTCGACGAAGAACAGCCGGCGCTCCAGCTCGGTCTTCACGTAGTCCTTTTGCCCCTGATCCATGCCGTCCCACTTGTTCAGGGCGATGACCAGCGCGCGGCCGCTTTCCAGCACGAAGCCGAGCAAGTTGAGGTCGTGGTCGACCACGCCTTCGCGGGCGTCCATGACGAACACCACGACGTTGGAATCCTGGATGGCCTGTAGCGTCTTGACCACGGAGAACTTTTCCACGGCCTCAAAGATCTTGCCGCGGCGACGCACACCGGCGGTGTCGATTAGGGTGTATTTCTCGTCGTCACGCTCGAAGGGGATGTAGATGCTGTCGCGCGTGGTGCCGGCCTGGTCATAAACGATGACCCGCTCCTCGCCGAGCATACGGTTGACCAGCGTCGACTTGCCCACGTTGGGACGGCCGATGATGGCCAGCTTGATACCGTCCTTCTCGCTCGGGCCGGGAATGCGCTTGGCCTCCTGGCCCTCCAGCACTTCTTCCTCTTCGCCGCCCTCTTCCGGCTCGCCGGCATCCTTGGGGAACGCGCCAAGCACCACTTCCAGCATCTGGGTGATGCCGCGGCCGTGGGCGCCGGCAATCGCCAGCGGCTCGCCCAGGCCCATGGGGCTGAATTCGGCACGAGCCAGGTCGACATCGAGATTGTCGACCTTGTTCACCACCAGGAAACTCTGCTTGTTACGGCGACGCAGGTGCTCGCCGATCATCTGGTCGGAGGCGGTCATGCCGGCGCGCGCATCCACCAGGAACAGCACGGCATCGGCCTCTTCGATGGCCTGCAGCGACTGCTCGGCCATCTTCGCATCGATGCCTTCCTCGTCACCGGAAATACCGCCGGTGTCGATCACGATATAGGTACGCCCCTGCCACTTCGCCTCGCCGTACTGGCGGTCGCGGGTCAGACCGGAAAGGTCGCCGACGATGGCGTCGCGGCTACGAGTGAGGCGGTTGAACAGGGTGGACTTGCCGACGTTCGGCCGGCCCACCAGGGCAATTACGGGAACCATCAGGCTCTCCACTTGGTTAATTCAGAAAATGCAAAGGCCGCTGCACGGGCAGCGGCCGGGATGTTTCGTGCTGTCGGACATACCGGCAGCATAGTCAAGGATGTCGTTCAGTATCGCGCGAGCGTACTGGACAGCGTCCTCACTTGATGGTCAGTGCCACCAACTTACCGCTGTTGCCGTAGACATACAGCCAGTCCCCGACCACCAGTGGTTGGGCACGCAGGCCGTCGCTGTCGATACGGGTACGGCCGACGAAGCGACCATCGACCTGGCTCAGCAGGTGCAGATAGCCTTCCACATCGCCCACGGCCACGTAACTGGAGAACACTTGCGGTGCCGACAACTGACGGCGTGCCAGGGAGTCGTTGCTCCACAGAGCCGAAGCGCTACGCTCGTCGATACCTTCGACGGTGCCACTGGCATGGCTGACGTAGACGTTACCGAAGCCCTGAGCGACGCCTACCGAACTGGATGCCTCGCGTTGCCACAGCACGCGACCGGACTCCAGATCCATGGCTGCGACGCGGCCCTGATAGCTCACGGCATAGACGGTACCGCCGGACAGCAGCAGGCCACCGTCGATATCCACCACACGCTCCAGCTCGGAACGACCTTGTGGAATAGCCACTCGTTGCTCCCAGACCGGCAGGCCACGCTGGGCGTCGACCGCGATCACCTTGCCGCTGGACAGGCCGGCGACCACCAGACGGTTGGTCACCAGCGGCGCGCCGGTACCACGCAGGGTCAGGACGGCCGGAGTATTCTCGACAATCCAGCGCTGGCTACCGGTGCTGGCATCGAAGGCGATCAGACGGTCGTCCTGGGTCTGCACCACGACAATATCGCCATTGGTGGCCGGCGCTGCCAGCACTTCACTGGTCACGCGCGAACGCCACTGCTCTTCGCCGTCGCTAGAGTCCAGGGCGATCACTTCACCCTTGAGCGTACCCAGCAGTACCTGGCCGTAGCCAACGCCGATGGCGCCGGACACCGGGATGTCGAGCTTCTTGCGCCAGATGACCTTGCCGCTGGTGCGGTCCATGGCCATGACCAGCCCTTCGACGTCGGCGGCGTAGATCACCTCGCCGTCGATGGCCGGTACCAGCATGTTGAAGGTTTCGCCCTGGCCATCGCCAACGGAGCGGCTCCACTCGGTGCGCAGCTCGACTTCGGCATCGAACTTGGTCAGCTCGGCGGGCGGCAGTTCCTTCTTGCTATTGCTGCTGCAACCCACGGCCAGAACGACCAGAGCCAGCAGTGCGGCATTCTTCCAACGCATCACGTCACGCATCCCCTTTTGCCAGGTCGTCCAGCTTCATCTGCAGACCGCCAACGGCGGCGTCTTCGGCCAGCGCATCCTTGGCCTTCTGATAGGCGGCGTGCGCGTCATCGCTGCGACCCAACTGTACCAACAGGTCGCCCTTGAGTTCTTCACGGCTGGCGAGGAAAGCTTCCTCGACCTTGGCATCAAGCAGTTTCAACGCATCATCAGCCTTGTCCTGCGCGGCCAGCACACGGGCCAGGCGCTGACGTGCCAGCTCACCGAGCGTGGCGTCGGCAGGCTTGTCGAGTACGCGCTGCAGAGCTGCGGCAGCATCTTCGAGGCGATTGGCTTCGACAGCGACCTTGGCGACGAACAGGCTGCCATACTGCGCGTAGTGAGTACCGCCAAACTCGCTGTCGAGCTTGCCGGCCAACTCGGCGACTTTCGCGGCATCGGGCTTACCGGCTGGGTCCAGCGCCGCTTCCAGCAACTGCTGATAAAGCACCGAGGCGCCTTGCGCCTGGTTGTCCTGGTACTTCTGCCAGGCCTGCCAGCCGAATACGGCTACCAGCGCCAGGACGCCACCGGCGAGCAAAGGCTTGCCGTTGCGATCCCACCAGTCCTTGATTTGCGCGATCTGTTCGTCTTCGGTCTGCATGTCTAACCCCGTACTCCTAATCGAGAGCCTGCTCAGGCCTGCTGGCAGGCGGCCAGATGCTCAGCCAGAGCATCCCAGGCAACGCTTTGTTGTTCACTGTCGTCGCGCAGCGGCTTGCAACCTACCACGCGGCCTGCCAATTCGTCGTCCCCCAGAATCAGCGCATAGCGCGCGCCACTCTTGTCGGCCTTCTTGAACTGGCTCTTGAAGCTGCCGCCACCGCTATTGAGCAGCAGACGCAGCCCCGGCAACTCGTCGCGCAGACGCTCGGTCAGCGTCAGCGCCGCCAGCTCCGCCGCTTCGCCAAAGGCGCAGACGTATACGTCGGCAGCGCGATTGAGCTCGGCCGGCAGCAAGTCCAGGGTTTCCAGCAGCAGCACCAGGCGCTCAACGCCCATGGCGAAGCCCACGCCCGGCGTAGCCTTGCCGCCCAGTTGCGTGACCAGGCCATCGTAACGACCACCGGCACACACCGTACCCTGGGCACCAAGCTTGTCGGTGACCCACTCGAATACGGTGCGATTGTAGTAGTCCAGGCCACGTACCAGCTTGTGGTTGATCTGGTAACGAATGCCGGCCGCATCAAGGCGCGCCTTGACGCCCTCGAAGTGCAGACGCGATTCCTCGTCGAGGTAGTCGCCCAGGGTCGGCGCACCAACCAACACGGCCTGGGTCGCCTCGTTCTTGCTGTCGAGGATGCGCAGCGGGTTGGTCGTCAGGCGGCGCTGGCTGTCTTCGTCGAGCTGGTCGAAACGCTCACGCAGGTACGCCACCAGGGCGTCGCGATAGGCGGCGCGCGCCTCGCTGGAGCCCAGGCTGTTGAGCTGCAGGGTCACCGCATCGGCCAGACCGAGTTTTTTCCACAGACGCCAGGTGAGCACGATCAGCTCGGCATCAACATCCGGCCCGGGCAGGTTGAAGGCTTCCACACCCACCTGATGGAACTGGCGATAACGCCCCTTCTGCGGCTTCTCGTAGCGGAACATGGGGCCGGCATACCACAGCTTCTGCACCTGACCGCCACCGGCCAGGCCATGCTCGAGCACCGCGCGCACGCAACCGGCGGTGCCTTCGGGACGCAGGGTCAGGGATTCTTCGTTGCGATCGAGGAAGGTGTACATCTCCTTGTCGACCACGTCGGTGCCTTCACCGATACCGCGAGCGAACAGCTCGGTGTATTCGACGATGGGCAGGCGGATTTCCTTGTAGCCATAACCGTCGAGCAGGTTGACCAGGGTATTTTCCAGGTAACGCCAGGCAGGCGTCTGCTCCGGCAGGATATCGTTCATGCCACGAATGGCTTGCAGGGACTTGCTCAAATGTATTCCTTACGCACGGATCAGCCGCGCACGATCACGGCAGCATCGGCGGCGGCCTTTTCGGCCGCCTTGTCGCGAATGAGCTTTTCCAGCTCGTCCACCAGGTTTTCGTTGGTCAGCTTCGAGGCCGGTTTGCCATCGATATAGACCAGGTTGTTCGGGCTGCCGCCGGTGAGGCCGATATGCGCCTCCTTGGCTTCGCCAGGGCCGTTGACCACGCAGCCGATCACGGCCACGTCCAGCGGCACCAGCAGATCCTCAACGCGGCTCTCCAGCTCGTTCATAGTCTTGACCACATCGAAGTTCTGCCGTGAACAGCTCGGGCAGGCGATGAAGTTGATGCCACGCGAACGCAGGCGCAAGGACTTGAGGATATCGAAACCGACCTTGATCTCTTCCACCGGGTCGGCGGCCAAGGAGATACGGATGGTATCGCCTATGCCGTCAGCCAGCAGCATGCCCAGGCCGACAGCGGATTTCACCGTACCGGAACGCAGGCCACCGGCTTCGGTGATGCCCAGGTGCAGCGGCTGCTCGATCTGTTTGGCCAGCAGGCGATAAGCCTCGACGGCCATGAACACGTCGGAGGCTTTCACACTGACCTTGAAATCAGCGAAGCTCAGGCGATCCAGATGCTCGACATGGCGCAGTGCAGACTCGACCAAGGCCTCGGGCGTCGGCTCGCCGTACTTCTTTTGCAGATCCTTTTCCAGCGAGCCGGCGTTGACGCCGATGCGGATCGGGATGCCCTTGTCGCGAGCGGCTTCAACCACCGCCCTGACGCGATCCTCGCGGCCGATGTTGCCCGGATTGATGCGCAGACAATCGACACCCAGCTCAGCCACACGCAGGGCGATCTGGTAATCGAAGTGGGTGTCGGCCACCAGCGGTACACGCACCTGCTGCTTGATGCGGCCGAACGCCTCGGCGGCGTCCATGTCCGGCACGGAAACCCGCACGATATCGGCACCGGCATCTTCCAGGCGACGGATCTGTGCCACAGTGGCAGCCACATCGTTGGTGTCGGTATTGGTCATGCTCTGCACGGCAATCGGCGCATCGCCGCCTACCGGTACCGAGCCAACCCAAATCTTGCGCGACTGTCGGCGCTTGATCGGCGATTCGCAATGCATGCTTTACAACCCCAGTGTCAGGCGCGCGGTTTCGCCAGAGATATGCGGTGTGACGTCAACGCTTTCGCCGTTGTAAGTCACCTGTGCGCCCCGGGCGAAGCCCAGATGTAGCTTTATCGGCGCCTTGCCAGTCAGTTCGATACGCTCACCACTGCGCTTGAGCGCGCTGAGCAGCACCTTGCCATCGGCATCGGTCACCTGCGTCCAGCAATCGGCGGTGAACTGCAAATTGACTACGCCCTGCCCAGCGGCCACGGCAGGCGCAGGCGATGGTGCCGGCACCGGCACCGGCGCCGGCGCAGTGGCTGCAGGCGCTGCAGCCTGAGCAGCGACAGGTTCCGCTGCAACCGCTGCAGGCGCTGCATTTGCAGCCTCGGCAATGGGTGCGGCAGCGTTTTCAGGCGCGACCTCGGCAGCCGGCTGCTCGGCAGCGCCAGCGTCTTCCGGAGCCTGTCCCGGCTCGACCGGCAACAGCAGCGGACTGCTTGGCTCACGGCCCTGCACATCGGCAACTGCCTGATCTTCCGGCTCGGCCAACGAGTGCACCTGGGTCGTACCGTCGGCACCCTCCACCTCTACATGCTCGAGCGCCAGATCAGCCAGGCTGGCAACCGGGCGGCCCTGATCCTGCCACCAGAAGAAGCCGCCACCAATCAACGCCAGCAGCAACAAAAAGCTGACCAGACGCAGGATGCTCTGCGAATAGCGCACCGGTTCCTCGATACGGCCCAGCGCATGCACGCTGCTGCCGCTGGAATCGGCGCCGGTGAACTGATCGAACTCCATCGCCAGACGGTTCTGATCCATCTCCAGCAATTTGGCGTAGGCCCGGATGTAGCCACGGGCAAAGGTGGGGCCCGGCAGCTTGTCGAAGGCACCGGACTCGATCTGGGCAAGACGCTGCGGCGTCAGATTGAGCTGCGTCGCCACCTCAGCAATGCTCAGGCCCTTGATTTCACGGGCCTGACGCAGGCTTTCACCAGGATTGGTCGGCATCGGCTGATTCACTTCGCTATGTGCCGCGTTCATTGTTGCCCCGAAACATATTGCTGATATTCCCGAGACGCCGGGTACAGGCGCCGTAATTGCAGCCCCAGGCTGGCAGCCCGGTCACGGTCCTCGAACACTTCGGCCAGGCGTGCACCGAGCAACAGGCTACGCGCGTTCTGCGGCGCCATTTCGCTGTAACTGTCGTAGTAACGACGGGCCGGTACGTATTCCTTGTCCTCGTAGGACATGACGGCCATTTCCAGCAACGCGCGCGGTTGGCGACTGCTCAGGCGCAGGGCACGCTGAAAGTATTGCTTGGCCTGCTCGCGCTGGTTCAGTTGCAGGGCCGTGAGCCCCAGGTTCTCGAACACCCGGGAGCGCTCCGGGTAGAGATTATCTTCTGCGGCCTTGAGGTAGGTGTTCATGGCGTCCTGATAGCGCTGTTGCTCGAACAGGAAACCACCGTAGTTATTCAGCAGACGCGCGTCGTTCGGGCGCTGCGACAGCGCCTTGCGAAAATGCTCGTCAGCCAGCTTCGACTCCATCTCCAGTTGGAACGCCATGGCCAGTGCCGCATGGGCATCGGCGTTCGAGGAGTCCAGCTCCAGCGCATTCCTCAGCGGCACCTTGGCACGCTGGGTATCGCCCTGCTGGATGTAGGCGATGCCCAGTTGCACATAGGCATCGCGTGCTTCGTCACGCCCTTTCGCCGTACGCATGGGGTCGACATCGCCCGTGGTCACGCAACCACCGAGCAAACTGGCAACGAGCAATAGCAGCGTAGGGCGCAAGGTCATGGAGATCCTCTCTTCAATTTCGATTGGCGGCAGCATGAGGCTCTTGCGCCTCGTTGCCCAGCTGGCGCACGGCGATGTAACGCTCGCTGCGCCGAGTACGATCCATGACCTGGCCAACCAGCTGGCCGCACGCCGCATCGATATCATCACCGCGCGTGGTGCGCACCGTGACGTTGTGCCCGGCCTTGTGCAACAGGTCCTGGAAGCGGCGAATGGCGTTATTGCTCGGCCGCTCGTACCCCGAGAAGGGGAAGGGATTAAACGGAATCAGGTTGATCTTGCAAGGCACATCGGCCAGAAGTGCGACCATCTGCTCAGCGTGCTCGGGCTGATCGTTGACACCTTTGAGCAGGGTGTACTCGATGGTCAGCACGCGTTTCTCGCCGAGCTTGGCGATATAGCGCTTGCAGGCCGCCAGCAACATGTCCAGGGGATACTTCTTGTTGATCGGCACCAACTGGTTGCGCAGCTCGTCGTTGGGTGCGTGCAGCGACAATGCTAGGGACACGTCGATGACTTCGGCCAGCTTGTCGATCATCGGCACCACGCCGGAGGTGGACAGGGTCACCTTGCGCTTGGAAATGCCGTAGCCGAGGTCATCCATCATGATCTGCATGGCGGAGACGACGTTATCGAAGTTCAGCAGCGGCTCACCCATGCCCATCATCACCACGTTGGTGATGGCACGGTCGATCTTCGCCGGCACGCTGCCGAAGGATTTGTTGGCGATCCACACCTGGCCGATGATCTCGGCGCTGGTCAGGTCGCTATTGAAGCCTTGCTTGCCGGTGGAGCAGAAACTGCAGTCCAGGGCACAACCGGCCTGCGACGACACACACAGGGTGCCGCGGCCGTTCTGCGGGATGTACACGGTCTCCACGCAGCTACCCGACGCCACACGCACCACCCACTTGCGCGTGCCATCGGCGGAAATATTTTCGCTGACCACTTCCGGGCCGCGAATCTCGGCAGAGGCCTCGAGCTTTTCGCGCAAGGCCTTGCCGACATTGGTCATGGCGGCGAAATCATCGACGCCAAAGTGGTGAATCCACTTCATTACCTGGCCGGCACGAAAGCGCTTCTCGCCAATGGACTCGAAGAACTGTTCCATTTCCGGCTGGGTCAGGCCCAGCAGGTTGATCTTGCCGGTGGTATTGGTCATGGCTTCACCCTCGCTTCATTCGCCAATCAGCGAATGCGTGCGCACAGCTCGGTAGCGGAGAAGAAGTACGCGATCTCGCGAGCAGCGGAAGCTTCGGAATCCGAACCGTGAACGGCGTTTTCGTCGATGGAAACGGCGAAATCGGCACGGATGGTGCCCGGAGCAGCTTCTTTCGGGTTGGTGGCGCCCATCAGCTCGCGGTTCTTGGCAACGGCGTTCTCGCCTTCCAGAACCTGAACAATGACCGGGCCGGAGGTCATGAAAGCAACCAGATCCTTGAAGAAGCCGCGCTCGCTGTGCTCAGCGTAGAAACCGGCGGCTTCGCGCTCGGACAGTTGCACCATCTTCGAAGCCACGACGCGCAGGCCGGCCTTTTCGAAACGGGTGGTGATCTCACCGATGACGTTCTTGGCAACGGCGTCAGGCTTGATGATGGAGAAAGTACGTTGAACAGCCATGTGAAGCTCCAGAAACTTTAGGGTTAAAGCGAAAAATTAAACCCGCGAATTATACGCGGGTTCCGGTTAAAAGCGTAGGCCAGGCGCCGTAAGCGCCTGTTTCAGTCGAGCTCTTCGATCCAGGCGGCCTGGATCGCCTCCAGCACCTTCTCGCCCCCGCGCTGCGGGTCATCGGAGAACTGCGGCAACTCCACGACCCAGCGGTGCAGATCGACGAAGTTGACGTAGCGCGGATCGACATCCGGCTTCTGCTCACTCAGTTCGATGGCGATATCCAGTACATCGACCCATTTCAGACTCATGATCATGCTTCCCGCTTAACGTGAAAGTCGCGTAGCGACAACTTCCCCTGAGCCCTTCTCCCTTTGGGAGAAGGTGGCGCGAAGCGCCGGATGAGGGAGTTGCCTGTCAGTGCGGCGCTTCGGCCGCGTGATTGAGCGAATACTTGGGAATCTCGATGGTGAGGTCTTCCTCACCGACAATGGCCTGACAGGCCAGGCGCGACTGCGCCTCGAGCCCCCAGGCCTTGTCCAGATAGTCCTCTTCCAGCTCGTCCGCCTCGTTCAGCGAGTCGAAGCCCTCGCGCACGATGCAGTGACAGGTGGTGCAGGCGCAGACGCCGCCACAGGCGCTTTCCATCTCGATATGGTGCTCATGCGCCAACTCGAGAATGGAAATGCCGGGCTCGGCCTCGACCACCAGGCCATCCGGGCAGAAGCGCTCGTGAGGCAGAAAAATTACCTGCGGCATCAAATTATTCCTCGATCTCGTTGAGATTGCGCCCGGCCAGCGCGGCCTTGACCGTCGAGTCCAGGCGCCTGGCCGCGAATGCGTCGGTCACCTGCGACAGGCGCTTGGTCTGCCGCTCGATGGCCAGGCCATCGTTGCCGGCCAGCAGCTCGCGCAGCTCCTGCACCTGCAGTTCGATGATGGCGCGCTCCTCGGCATCCAGCAGGCGCTCGCCATCGACCTCCAGCGCGCCTTCGACCGCCTCGATCAGACGCTGCGCATCGACCTGCTGCTCGCGCAACACGCGCGCGGCCTTGTCGTCGCCGGCGTTCTGGAAGGAGTCCTGCAGCATGCGCGCGATCTCGCCATCAGTCAGACCATAGGACGGCTTGACCTGGACGCTCGACTCGATGCCGGAGCTCAATTCCCGCGCCGCGACACTGAGCAGGCCATCGGCATCGACCTGGAAGGTCACGCGAATCTTCGCTGCACCCGCGACCATCGGCGGAATGCCGCGCAGCTCGAAGCGCGCCAGCGAACGGCAGTCGGCGATCAGTTCGCGCTCGCCCTGCAGCACATGAATCATCATGGCCGTCTGGCCATCCTTGTAGGTGGTGAATTCCTGCGCACGCGCCACCGGGATGGTGGTATTGCGCGGAATCACCTTTTCCATCAGCCCGCCCATGGTTTCCAGGCCGAGCGACAGTGGAATCACATCCAGCAGCAGCAACTCCTCGCCATCACCACGCTGATTACCCGCCAGGGCATCGGCCTGGATTGCCGCACCGATGGCCACTACCTGATCAGGGTCGATATTGGTCAGCGGCGCGCGACCGAACAGCTCGCCTACCGCCTCGCGCACACGCGGCACGCGGGTCGAGCCGCCCACCATGACCACGGCACTGACCTCTTCCAGCTCGACGCCCGAATCTCGTACAGCGCGACGGCAAGCCTTGAGGCTGCGCGCCACCATCGGTTCGATCAGCGCCTCGAACTGCTCGCGACTCAACACAGCGCGCCAGTCGCCATGACTCAGTTCAGTGCTGTCCGCCTCGGTCAGCGCCTCTTTCGCAGCACAGGCAGCCTGTAGCAGGCTGCGCTGGGTTGCCGGATCGAGATCACTGGAAATCCCGGCCTGCTGGATGATCCAGTCGGCAATGGCATGATCGAAGTCGTCGCCACCCAGGGCGCTGTCGCCACCGGTGGCCAGCACCTCGAAAACACCGCCGGTCAGGCGCAGGATGGAAATATCAAAGGTGCCGCCGCCCAGGTCATAGATGGCAACCACGCCTTCGGCCTTCTGATCCAGACCATAGGCGACAGCGGCAGCAGTGGGTTCGTTGAGCAGACGCAGCACGCTAAGGCCGGCAAGACGCGCGGCATCCTTGGTGGCCTGACGCTGCGCGTCATCGAAGTAGGCCGGCACGGTAATCACCGCGCCCACCAACTCGCCACCCAGCGCTTGCTCGGCACGCAAACGCAGCGACTTGAGAATTTCGGCGGACACCTCGACCGGACTCTTCGCCCCCTGCACCGTTTCGATGAAGGGCATGTGCGACTCGCCCGCCACGAAGCGATAGGGCAATTGCTCGCCAAGCTGATGCACATCGGCGATACCGCGGCCCATCAGACGCTTGACCGACAACACGGTGTTCAACGGATCACTGGCAGCAGCAGCCTTGGCCGACTCGCCGACCTCGATGCTGGCGGCGTGATAACGCACCGCCGAAGGCAGGATGACCTTGCCGGCAGCATCGGCCAGAGGCTCGGCCAGACCACTGCGCACGGCAGCGACCAGTGAATTGGTGGTGCCCAGGTCAATACCCACTGCCAGCCGACGCTGGTGCGGTTGCGGGCTCTGTCCTGGCTCGGCGATCTGCAATAAGGCCATGGTCTTCTTGAAATCATCAGGCAGGCTGCCGAGGCAACCCACAGGTTAATCGTCGAGGCGCTCTTCTAGTTGGCGCACTTCATGGGAGAGCTTGTCGAGAAACTGCATCCGCCGCATCAGGCGCTCAGCCTCTTCGCGACGAGCATCGTCGTCCCAGCATGCCGCGAAGCGCTCATTGAGCGCCTCCTGAGCGATCTTCAGGCGACGCTTGAAGGCCGCGACACCAGCCAGGTCGGCGTCGTCCTGCAGCTCTTCCAGCTCTTCGCGCAGCTGCATCTGCTGCAGGAGAAAATCCGGATCCTGCACCGTCACTTCCAGCGGAAGCTCCGGCCCACGCATGGCCAGCAGGTAACGGGCACGCTGCGATGGCGTTTTCAGAATCTGATACGCCTCGTTGAGACAGGCCGAGCGCTCCAGCGCCAGGCGCTGCTCACGCTCGCCGGCATCGGCGAAACGGTCAGGATGAACCTGACGCGCCAGCTCACGGTAACGCGCAGCCAGTTGATCCAGATCCAGACGAAAGCTCGGCTGCAGGTCGAACAGAGCGAAATGGCAGGGATTACCCATTCAGGGCCTCAGACATTGAAGCTTTCGCCGCAACCACATTCGCCGCGCACGTTGGGGTTGTTGAACTTGAAGCCCTCGTTGAGACCTTCCTTGACGAAGTCCAACTCGGTGCCATCGAGATAGACCAGGCTCTTGGGATCGATGATCACCTTGACGCCATGGCTTTCGAATACCTGATCCTCGGCCGCCAATTCGTCAACGAACTCGAGCACGTAGGCCAGGCCGGAACAACCGGTAGTACGCACACCGAGACGAATACCCTCGCCCTTGCCGCGCCCTTCGAGAGAGCGCTGCACGTGACGGGCAGCTGCTTCAGACATGGTGATGGCCATTACAAACCTCGTATCAGAGCAAGCCTTTCTTCTGCTTGTAGTCGCGCACGGCGGCCTTGATGGCGTCTTCGGCGAGCACGGAGCAGTGAATTTTCACCGGTGGCAGTGCCAGTTCTTCGGCGAGCTGGGTGTTCTTGATGCTCTCGGCTTCATCCAGGGTCTTGCCCTTCATCCACTCGGTGGCGAGGGAGCTGGAGGCAATCGCCGAACCACAGCCATAGGTCTTGAACTTGGCGTCTTCGATCACGCCGCTTTCGTTGACCTTGATCTGCAGACGCATGACGTCGCCGCAGGCCGGCGCGCCGACCATACCGGTGCCAACATCGGGATCTTCGGCGTTCAGCTTGCCGACGTTACGCGGGTTTTCGTAGTGGTCAATGACCTTGTCACTGTAAGCCATGCTGTACTTCCTCTCTCATCAGGTGCCGCTCTTCAGGCAGCTATCAGTGTGCTGCCCATTCCACGGAGGAAAGGTCGACACCTTCTTTGAACATATCCCACAGGGGCGACAGTTCGCGCAGCTTATCCACAGCCTCACGAACCTTGGCGACAGCGTAATCGACCTCTTCTTCAGTGGTGAAACGACCGAAGGTGAAGCGAATCGAACTGTGCGCCAGCTCGTCGTTACGGCCCAGAGCACGCAGTACGTAGGACGGCTCCAGGGAAGCCGAGGTGCAGGCCGAACCGGACGATACGGCGAGGTCCTTGAGCGCCATGATCAGCGACTCACCCTCGACGTAGTTGAAACTCAGGTTGAGGTTGTGCGGCACACGAGCAGTCAGGCTGCCGTTGACGTACAGCTCTTCCATGCCTTCGAGCTGGCGGTAGAAGCGATCACGCAGGGCGGTAATGCGCTGATTCTCAGCAGCCATCTCTTCCTTGGCGATGCGGAAGGCTTCGCCCATGCCGACGCACTGGTGAGTGGCCAGGGTGCCGGAGCGCATGCCACGCTCATGGCCGCCACCGTGGGTCTGCGCTTCCAGACGCACACGCGGCTTGCGGCGCACGTAAAGGGCGCCCACGCCTTTCGGGCCATAGGTCTTGTGCGCCGAGAAGGACATCAGGTCGACCTTCATCTTTTCCAGATCGATTTCCACCTTGCCGGTGGACTGCGCGGCATCGACATGCAGCAGCACACCACGGGAGCGGGTCAGCTCGCCGATGGCGGCGATGTCGTTGATGGTGCCGATCTCGTTGTTGACGTGCATGACCGACACCAGCACGGTGTCGTCACGCAGCGCGGCTTCGATCATGGCCGGGGTAATCAGGCCATCTTCGCCTGGCTCCAGATAGGTCACCTCGAAGCCTTCGCGTTCGAGCTGGCGGGTGGTATCGAGTACCGCCTTGTGCTCGATCTTCGAGGTGATGATGTGCTTGCCCTTGCTGGCGTAGAAGTGCGCCACGCCTTTGATCGCCAGGTTGTTGGACTCGGTTGCACCGCTGGTCCAGACGATTTCGCGCGGGTCGGCATTGACCAGTTCGGCGACCTGACGGCGGGCATTTTCCACCGCTTCTTCAGCCTTCCAGCCAAACACATGCGAGCGCGAAGCCGGGTTGCCGAAGTTACCATCGACCAGCAGGCACTCGCTCATTTTCTGCGCCACACGCGGATCGACCGGCGTGGTAGCGGAATAATCGAGGTAAATAGGCAATTTCATCAGACTTCTCCTATCGGCAAGCGCACCGTTCATTCGACGGCGGACGCTTCAATCTTATCCAGGCGTGGCGCCTTGCCAGAGCAGCGACGCTGATCCTGACGCAAGGCCACTTCCTGCACCTCATGGCGCGCGACCAGGTCGGCCAGGCTGATGCCACTGAGGAATTCATGAATCTGCTGGCTGAGGTCACACCACAGGTGGTGGGTCAGACAGGTGTCACCGGCATGGCAATCACCCTGCCCCTGGCAACGCGTGGCATCCACCGACTCGTTGACCGCATCGATCACCTGAGCCACCTGAATGCCGCGCATGTCGCGTGACAGCTGATAACCGCCGCCCGGCCCGCGCACACTGGAAACCAGGCTGCCACGGCGCAGCTTGGCGAACAGTTGCTCGAGATAAGACAGGGAAATGCCCTGCCGCTCGGAAATATCAGCCAGGGAAACGGGACCGTGCTGCGCGTGCAGCGCCAGATCGAGCATGGCGGTAACGGCGTAACGGCCTTTGGTGGTCAGTCGCATGGCTCTACCACGAATCACTGAAGTGCCATGAAGTATGCGATTCCCGAGTATTTAAGTCAACTATAAGACCTATTGATTTACTCAGGCTTGCGCACAAGAAGGAGGCAGCATCATAGCAAAGCCCGTCTCCCGCCGCATCAGGCAGCCGGCTTGTCGCCCTGCTGCTGATCCTTGCACACATCGGCGAAGTCCTCGTCGCGCAAGGTCGGCAGATCCTTGGCGCAATAATCACTGCCGAGCGCCGTCAGCGCCTTGCACATCCCCTCCAGACGACCATCGACTGCATGCAGGTGATCGAGCAACTGACCGATGGCACGGGCAACCGGGTCCGGCATATCCTGACCCACGCCGTAGGCGTCGAAGCCGATCTTCTCAGCCATGGCCTGACGCTTGGCTTCCTGCTCGTCATCAGACTTGACGATGATCTTGCCGGGAATGCCAACTGCCGTCGCCCCGGCCGGCACCGCCTTGGTCACCACCGCGTTGGAGCCGATCTTGGCACCAGCCCCGACAGTGAACGGGCCCAGCACCTTGGCGCCAGCCCCCACCACCACCCCATCTTCCAGGGTCGGGTGACGCTTGCCCTTGTTCCAACTGGTGCCACCGAGGGTGACCCCCTGGTAAAGGGTCACGTCGTTACCGATCTCGGCGGTTTCACCAATGACGATGCCCATACCGTGATCGATGAAGAAACGCCGCCCGATCTTCGCCCCCGGATGAATTTCGATACCGGTCATCCAGCGCCCGAAGTTGGAGACCACGCGCGCCAGCCACTTCCAGCCCGAACACCACAGCGCGTGCGCCACGCGATGCAGCCAGACAGCGTGCAGCCCGGGATAGCAGGTCACCACCTCGAACGCATTGCGCGCCGCCGGATCACGGTGAAAAACGCTCTGGATATCTTCTCGCATGCGCTCAAACATCAGACTTCCCCTGCTTGTGAGACTCTCCACGCACGGCCTTCTCCGTCTCGGTCAGGATGCCGCGCAGGATATTCATTTCCAACTTGCTCACCGCACTGCGCCCATACAGTCGGCGCAGACGCGTCATCAGGTGCCGCGGCTTCTGTGGATCGAGAAAACCGATCATCACCAGCACGCGCCGCAGATGACCGTAGAAGGACTCCAGTTCGTCCGCGGTCGCCGCCTGAGCATTGAGCATCGCCGTCGACTCCAGCTTCTCTACCTTGGTCGGCAGACTCGAGGCCGTCAGCCAGGCCATGCGCACTTCATAGGCCAGCACCTGAACCGCCGCCGCCAGATTCAGCGAACTGAATTCCGGGTTGGACGGGATATGCACGTGGTACTGACATCGCTGCAACTCTTCGTTGGTCAGGCCGGCATATTCACGACCGAACACCAACGCCACCTCACCACCTGCAGCAGCCTGCTCACAGCTGGCCACAGCGCATTCGCGCGGATCGAGCAGCGGCCAGGGGATGCGTCGATCGCGCGCACTGGTGCCGACCACCAGGGTGCAGCCCACCAGCGCTTCCTCCAGGCTATCGACCACCTGCGCGGCATCCAGCACATCGGTCGCACCGGACGCGCGCGCGACAGCCTCGCCACTGGGGAAATCTTCGGGAGCCACCAATACCAGACGCGACAGCCCCATGTTTTTCATCGCCCGCGCGGCACCGCCGATATTGCCCGGATGACTGGTGCCCACCAAAACCACGCGAATATTGTCCAGCAACGCAGACGCTCTCAGAAATCTCAAGGGGGCGACGATCTTACCCAAGCCCTTCGATTAATGCCATGCAGCGTACAGACGGCGCTTCATCGGCAACGGTTTTCTGCTAACATGGCCGGCTTTCTTTAACGCCCCAGGTGAACCGCCCATGCAGCCCATGCTGAATATCGCCCTGCGCGCCGCTCGCAGCGCCGGTGAAATGATCTTTCGCTCGATCGAGCGCCTGGATGTCATCTCGGTCGACGAGAAGGACGCCAAGGATTACGTCACCGAGGTCGACAAAGCCGCTGAGCTGATGATCGTCCAGGCCATCCGCAAGGCCTACCCGACCCACAGCTTCCTGGGCGAGGAAGGCGGCGTGCTGGAAGGCAGCGGCGACGGCGCCGACTACCAGTGGATCATCGACCCGCTGGACGGCACCACCAACTTCGTTCGCGGCGTACCGCACTTCGCCATCAGCATCGCCTGCAAATACCGCGGCCGCCTTGAGCACGCCATCGTCCTTGACCCGGTGCGCCAGGAAGAATTCACCGCCAGCCGCGGCCGTGGCGCCGCCCTCAACGGTCGCCGCCTGCGCGTGAGCATCCGCAAGAGCCTCGACGGCGCCCTGCTCGGCACCGGCTTCCCGTTCCGTGACGGCCAGCTCGATCACCTGGACAATTACCTGAACATGTTCCGCAGCCTGACCGGCCAGACCGCCGGCATTCGCCGTGCAGGCGCAGCCAGCCTGGACCTGGCCTATGTCGCCGCCGGTCGCTTCGATGCGTTCTGGGAGTTCGGCCTGTCCGAATGGGATATGGCAGCCGGCGCGCTGCTGATCCAGGAAGCAGGCGGCCTGGTCAGCGACTTCAGCGGCAGCCATGAATTCCTCGAAAAGGGCCAGATCGTGGCCGGCAACACCAAATGCTTCAAGGCCGTGCTGACCGCGATCCAGCCACATCTGGCACCCTCGATGAAGCGCTGAGTTCCATCGAACAATAAAAAACGCCCCGAGGGGTAATGCCGATCAGATAAGATTGCCAAAGCGGCCTTTCGTAGGAGCCCCGCCTCGGGGCGAAGCTTTTCAATTGCGCATCGCCCTGGTTCGCGGCGGGGCGCCGCTCCTACGTATTCGCAGCGGCGACGCTTAACTGACTGGCATTACCCCGAGGGGCGTTTTTTATTGCTTTAGATTCTTACTGAGCCTGCTGCACCAGCACCAACTCGCCCTGCTTGTTGACCGGGATACGGCTACCCGGATCACGATCCATGCGTACGGTGCCAACCTGCTCGCCCAACTGGTACTTCACGTCATAGCCCACCAGCTTCTCGCTGGTATCGGTCACGGTGTTGCAGCGGGTTTCGGTGGTGGTGTAGGTGTCACGCTGCTGCATGCCTTCCTGAATCTTGTTGCCGGCATAACCGCCGCCAACCGCACCCGCGACGGTCGCGATCTTCTTGCCCGTGCCACCCCCCACCTGATTGCCCAGCAGGCCGCCGGCAATGGCGCCGATGGCCGTGCCGGCGATCTGGTGCTGATCCTGCACCGGACGCTGGCGGGTGACGGTGACATCCTGGCAGACCTCACGCGGCGTTTTAACGGTTTCGTTGATCGGCGTTACCGCCAGCACCTCGGCATAATCCGGCTCGCGATCAACCAGGCTATAGGTCGCTACGGCCCCACCAGCGGTCACACCCACAGCACCCAGTACGGCACCTACCAACATCGACTTGTTCATTTTTGTGTCTCCTAGGCTCGGCGACTCGCGCCCTTCTCCCTGCCTGGGACAGCAAAAAGCCGCGACAAGTTCGACTTGCCGCGGCTTTCGCTGAGTTTCATGAAGTCAATCACACCATCAGGGGCGACCGTCGTCCGCCTCGGCTTCAGCCACTGGCGGAATCAGATCTTCGACGCTGAGTTTCAACCACACCAGTGCCGTGGCGCCGATATAGACCGAGGAATAGGTACCGACTACCACACCGACCAACAGGGTCAGCGCGAAGGCCGCCAGTACGTCACCGCCGAAGAACAGCAGTGCCAACAAGGCCAGCGCAGTGGACAGCGAAGTGGCGATGGTACGCAGCAAGGTCTGCGTGATCGAAACGTCGATGTTCTCGATCAACGAGGTCTTGCGCAGTACGCGGAAGTTCTCGCGGATACGGTCGTAGATGATGATGGTGTCGTTGAGCGAGTAACCGATCATCGCCAGCACCGCCGCCAGTACCGTCAGGTCGAACGGAATCTGGAAGAAGGCCAGCACGCCCAAGGTGATGATCACGTCATGCACCAAGGATGCAATGGCACCGACACCAAACTTCCACTGAAAGCGAAACGCCAGGTAGAGCATGATCCCGCCTAGCGCCAGGAGCATGGCGATACCGCCCTGGTCACGCAGCTCTTCACCGACCTGCGGACCGACGAACTCGACGCGCTTGACCTCGAAGCGCGCTGCCTCGTCGACCTTGCGCAGCGCAGCCGCGACCTCATTACCCAGATCAGGGGAATCGCCAGCCAGACGCACCAGTACATCCGTGCTGGCGCCAAAGCTTTGCACCACGGCGTCGGTATAACCGGCCTGGCTCAACTCGGCCTTGATCAGCTCTAGGTTGGCCGGCTGCTCGTACTGCAACTCGATCAGGGTGCCACCGGTGAAATCCAGGCCGAAATTAAGCCCCTTGGTAAACAGCGCGCCGAGACCAATCAGCGTCAGCACGACCGTAATGGAGAAGGCGATATTGCGGACCGCCATGAAACGAATGGTTGACTTGATCATGGCTGCACCTCAGATCCACAGCTTCTTGAAGTTACGGCCACCGAAGATCAGGTTGACCAGACCACGGGTGAACATGATGGCGGTGAACATCGACGTAATGATGCCCAGCGACAGCGTTACCGCGAAGCCCTTGACCGGACCGGTCCCCATGGCGAATAGGATGCCGCCCACCAACAAGGTGGTCAGGTTACTGTCCAGAATCGCCGAATAGGCACGATCGAAGCCCTCGTGCAGGGCACGCTGCACCGGCAGTCCATTGGCCAGCTCCTCGCGTATCCGCGAGAAAATCAGCACGTTGGCGTCTACCGCCATACCCAGGGTCAGCACAATACCGGCGATACCCGGCAGGGTCAGGGTCGCGCCAATGGCCGACATCAGACCGACCAGCAGCACCAGGTTGAACGCCAGGGCAACGGTCGCCAGCACACCGAAGAAGCGATAGATGGCGATGATGAACAGGGACACGAAGATCATCGCCCACTCGGTGGAGGCGATACCTTTGGCAATGTTCTCGGCCCCCAGGCTCGGGCCGATGGTGCGCTCTTCAGCGAAGTACATCGGTGCCGCCAGACCACCGGCACGCAGCAGCAGCGCCAGCTCGGACGACTCGCCCTGGCCGTTCAGGCCGGTGATGCGGAACTGGCTGCCCAGTGGCGACTGGATGGTCGCCAGGCTGATGATCTTCTTCTCTTCCACGAAGGAAGAAATGGCAACTTCCTGCTCGACGCCGTCGATAGTCTGACGCACGTAGCGGGTGACCGGCTTCTGCTCGATGAAGATCACCGCCATGCTGCGGCCGACGTTGTTGCGGGTGGCGCGGTTCATCAGCTCGCCGCCGTGACCGTCGAGGCGAATGTTCACCTGCGGGCGACCGTTCTCGTCGAAGCTCGCCTGGGCGTCGGTCACCTGATCGCCAGTGATGATCAGCTCACGCTCCAGCTGTACCGGCGGACGACCTTCCTCACGGAAGCTGAAGGTCTCGGTGGCGCCACGCGGCGCATTGGGGTCGGCCTGCAGACGGAACTCCAGGCTGGCGGTCTTGCCGAGAATACGCTTGGCCTCGGCAGTGTCCTGCACACCCGGCAGCTCCACCACGATACGGTTGGCACCCTGGCGCTGCACCAGCGGCTCGGCCACGCCCAGTTCATTAACGCGATTGCGTACAGTGGTGAGGTTCTGGCGAATGGAGTACTCACGAATCTCGGCGATCTTCGCCTGAGTCAGACCCAGCTGCAGAATATGCTGGCCGCCACGCTCGACAGTGGTCAGTTCGAAATCGCTGTAATCCTTGCGAATCAGGCGCTGCGCCTTGTCCAGCGTGTCGCTGTCGGCAAAGCCGAGCTGAATCCGGCCATTGCTTTCCGGCATGCTGCGGTAGCGAATACGCTCCTTGCGCAGCAGGCTCTTGATCTCACCTTCATAAACCTTGCGGCGCACATCCAGCGCCTTGTCCATGTCGACTTCCAGCAGGAAGTGCACACCACCAGACAGATCCAGGCCGAGCTTCATCGGGCTCGCACCCAGGCTACGCAGCCAGTCGGGGGTGGTTTGCGCCAGGTTCAGCGCCACGACGTAATCATCGCCCAGCGCACGGCGGACGATGTCCTTGGCCGGCAACTGGTCATCCTGCCTGGTCAGACGAATCAGACCACCGCGGCCACGCTCGTCGATGCTGGCAGCCTTGACGACAATACCGGCGTCCTGCAGCGCTTTGCTGGCACGGTCGACATCCGCCTGCTCGATGCTCAGCGCCGAGCTGGCGCCACTGATCTGTATGGCAGGATCGTCTGGATAAAGGTTGGGAATGGAGTACACCAGGCCGATTGCCAGAACGGACAAAATCAGCAGGTACTTCCACAGAGGGTATTTATTGAGCATGAACGAGCCGCCCGCTTATGACGCGGGGCGCTAAAAGCGCCCCGTCGAATGGAAACTAAGAACCGAATCAGATGGCTTTCAGCGTGCCCTTGGGCAGGGTGGCAGCGATGGCCTGCTTCTGGAATTTCAGCTCGACGCTGTCAGACACCTCGACCACCACGAAATCGTCAGCAACCTTGGACACCTTGCCGGCGATACCACCGCTGGTGACCACTTCGTCGCCCTTCTGCAGGCTGCCAAGCAGATTCTTGTGCTCTTTGGCACGCTTGGCCTGCGGACGCCAGATCATCAGGTAGAAGATGACCAGGAAGCCGATCAGGAAAACCCACTCGAAACCACTGGCAGGGCCAGCAGCTGCGGTATCAGCGTAGGCGGCGGGGATGAAAAAGCTCATGTAACACTCCTAATGGAAAGGATCTTCAAACGTTCGGGGAATCAGTCCAGCGGCGGCACAGGCAGGCCGCGCTTGGCATAGAAGGCTTCGACAAAGGCGGCCAATGTACCCTGTCCGATAGCCTCACGCAAACCAGCCATAACCCGCTGATAATGCCGCAAGTTATGGATGGTATTGAGCATGCTACCGAGCATTTCGCCGCACTTGTCCAGATGATGCAGATAAGCGCGCGAGAAATGTTTACAGGTGTAACAGTCGCAGGTCGGGTCCAGCGGCGAGTCGTCGTGTTTGTGCACGGCGTTGCGAATCTTCACCACGCCGGTATCGACGAACAGGTGGCCGTTGCGCGCATTGCGCGTCGGCATCACGCAGTCGAACATGTCCACGCCACGGCGCACACCCTCGACCAGGTCTTCCGGCTTGCCTACGCCCATCAGGTAGCGCGGCTTGTCGGCCGGCATGTGCGGCGGCAGGAAATCCAACACACGGATCATCTCTTCCTTCGGCTCGCCGACCGACAGCCCGCCAATGGCCAGGCCGTCGAAGCCGATTTCGCAAAGCCCTTCGAGCGAGCGCATGCGCAGCTCTTCATGCATGCCACCCTGAACGATACCGAACAGCGCCGCCGTGCTCTCGCCATGCGCAGTTTTGGAGCGCTTGGCCCAACGCAGCGACAGCTCCATGGAACGCTTGGCCACGTCGAATTCCGCCGGGTACGGCGTGCATTCATCGAAGATCATCACGATGTCCGAGCCCAGATCACGCTGTACCTGCATCGACTCTTCCGGCCCCATGAACACCTTGGCACCATCGACCGGCGAAGCGAAGTACACGCCCTCCTCCTTGATCTTGCGCATGGCACCGAGGCTGAACACCTGGAAGCCGCCAGAGTCGGTGAGGATCGGCCCCTGCCACTGCATGAAATCGTGCAGGTCGCCGTGTTTCTTGATCACCTCCATGCCCGGGCGCAGCCACAGGTGGAAGGTGTTGCCGAGGATGATCTGCGCGCCGATGGCCTCGATATCACGCGGCAACATGCCCTTGACCGTGCCATAGGTACCCACCGGCATGAACGCCGGGGTTTCCACCACGCCACGCGGAAAGGTCAGGCGACCGCGTCGGGCCTTGCCGTCGGTGGCCAGCAACTCGAAGGACATGCGACAGGTGCGCGACATACTCAAACCTCGGGCCCGCGCGCGGCGGGATTGCGGGTGATGAACATGGCATCACCGTAACTGAAGAAGCGATAGCCCTGCGCCACGGCCTCGCGGTAGGCGGCCATGGTTTCGGCATAACCGGCAAAGGCCGACACCAGCATCAGCAAGGTCGACTCAGGCAGGTGGAAGTTGGTCACCAGGGCATCGACCACATGGAAGGGGCGTCCTGGATAAATGAAGATATCGGTATCACCGCTGAAGGGTTTCAACTCGCCATCGCGAGCGGCCGTCTCCAGGGAGCGCACGCTGGTGGTACCCACGGCAACCACGCGCCCGCCACGCGCACGGCAGGCCGCCACGGCGTCGACCACATCCTGGCCAACCTCCAGCCATTCGCTGTGCATGTGGTGATCTTCGATACGCTCGACCCGCACCGGCTGGAAGGTGCCCGCACCGACGTGCAAGGTCACGAATGCGGTTTCCACACCCTTGGCACGGATCGCCGCCAACAGCTCGTCATCGAAGTGCAGACCGGCAGTCGGCGCAGCGACGGCCCCCGCCTTCTGCGCATAGACGGTCTGATAACGCTCACGATCCGCTTCGTCGTCCGGTCTGTCTATATAAGGAGGCAGCGGCATATGACCGACACGCTCCAGCAGCGGCAGCACCGGCTCGGCAAAACGCAGCTCGAACAGCACATCGTGGCGCGCGACCATCTCGGCATCACCGCCACCGTCGATAAGAATCTGCGACCCCGGCTTGGGCGACTTACTCGAACGCACATGCGCCAGCACCCGATACTGATCGAGCACACGCTCGACCAACACCTCCAGCTTGCCGCCGGACGCCTTCTGGCCGAACAGACGCGCCGGGATCACCCGCGTGTCGTTGAACACCATCAGATCACCGGGGCGCAGTTGCTCCAGCACATCGGTGAACTGGCCATGGCGCAGCGCACCCGTTGGCCCGTCGAGCTGCAACAGGCGACTGGCACGACGCTCAGCCAACGGATGACGGGCAATCAGCGATTCGGGAAGGTCGAAGTGAAAATCGGCAACACGCATGATTCGGAGGGGGTATTTTTGCAGGGTCGCAGAGCTTACCGGATTTCCACTGGCCCGACCACGTGAGCCTGCGGGGCATAGCGGGCAACGAGACGCGCCAGGGTGCCATCGGCCTGCAGAGAACGTACGCAGCATTAAAGGCCGCCAATCAGTTCGCCTGCTGCCGATGCAGGCGCAGACGCAACTGAGAGCGATTGATCGTCGGCCCCTCCTCTACTTGCCAACGAGCCCCCTGCAACATCGCATGCTCATGCTGCAGGTAGCGCCATTTGAGACGATCCAGAATACCGGCCTCGCTACGCCCCTGCGCGACCAGGTGAATCAGCGCCTGCACATCGGCACCATCGCGACGCTGGAAATACTTACTGCGACGTAGCCATAACCACGCACGGTCGCGATCGAACGCCCACGCAAATCCTGCAGCCGTTGATAGGCAAAACGCCTGCCTGGCGCGAAAACCAGCATCTCCTCGCCCTCGAGCACCGGCACCGTCCACAACGACACCTCACCCAGCCCGGCATCACGGCGCCAGTGCTTGCTCACGCAACACTCAATCTGCAGCGCCCCCTGGCGAAACAGCTTCTGCGTGCGCAGCGGCGGCAAGGGACGACTGGCTTACAACTGCTCTGGCAAGCACTCATCCCGTGCGAGCATGAATTCATGAAAATACCGCCCACGTGCTGCTGCTCGACTATCCAGTAGGGCGCCCAGCTTTCGCCAGTAACGCCGTAGACCAATGGTGCAGCACGGGCAGTTGGTGCCAGCAGCAGACTGACAAAAAAACGCTCCGCTGAAGATTCTGATCACACCCTCCTCCATGACTGGATATACGCCAGCGCCACTATATACAGGCCATAGTCATCACGCTCGCCGCCAAGGATCGGCAAACCGTAACAACACCGCCGCGCCCGATGACAACGATTTGCAAACAGACGGACTCACCATTGACCAGAGAACAACAGCAACGCCGATTGACCGGCGCCAGACGCATCCCTATACTTCGCCGCCATCGTGCCCCGGTGGCGGAATCGGTAGACGCGGCGGATTCAAAATCCGTTTTCGAAAGGAGTGGGAGTTCGAGTCTCCCCCGGGGCACCATACAAACATCTCAGGACGTACCGAAACGACCTGAAACCCCAGAGAACCGGCCACTTGAGCCGGTTTTTTATTGCCCGCAGTTCCCTACCGTTACCTTGTAAGCCCACTAGATTGTGAGTAGATTTGTGAGTAGATCGAGTTTGGTCGATAAATCTACTCACACCTGAGCCGCCAAACGCCGCCCGGCATGGCTCACACGGGGGCACCATGCCGCTGACCGATTCCGCAATCAAAACAGCCAAGCCTGCGGATTCCACGGTCATCTGGCCAGACTCACGGCTTGAATGGCCTGCCAGGCAAAATTCGCGCATCTGACAACGTTCCTGGCACAGACCCTGACTATTACGAAAAGCTCAGATATGCCAGAGACAACTACCTTTGGCATTATCACATCGGCATTCCTAGCAGCCTGTCGGACTTTTCCCCTCGCCGGTAGAATTGCGCATCGCTCCTGGAACCTGACTGTATGAGCCGCTTTCGACCGATAAACCGCGAAATCGACTACTTGCTCCCGCCGTCGGTGCAGGACTGGCTGCCCGAGTCACATTTGGCGCGCTACGTGGTGGAGGTCGTAGAGGGCCTGGATCTGTCGAAGCTGGAGAGCGTCTATGCGGGCCGTGGCAGCGCTGCCTACCATCCGGCTATGTTGCTGTCGTTGCTGATCTACGGC
>NZ_VRYE01000007.1 GCF_008041835.1 Ectopseudomonas mendocina | reverse complement strand
CCACCCCGTATCTGCGCACGACACGGCTGCTGGAACCACGGCGTCCCGCCCACGGCGACGGCAGCTTCGGCCGCACCCTGCAACATCTGGTTAAGGTCGGAGGCCTGGTGCTGGACGACTGGGCGCTTGCCCCGCTGGAGGAAGGAGCCCGGCATGACCTGCTGGAGGTGATCGACGACCGCGCTGGCAGCCGCTCCACCATCCTGACGAGCCAACTGCCCATCGAGCACTGGCACGGCTGGATCAACGACCCGACCCTGGCCGATGCCATCCTCGACCGCCTGGTGCACAACGCCTACCGACTGACGATGAAAGGCGAGTCGCTGCGCCGAAAAAAAGCCGAGGAACAAGCCGCATCGTGACCGATGCGATTACAATCCAGAACCCGCGCAACCGGGGTGGAAGTACCGGTCACGTATTAGCGAAACGCTCGGTCACGTTCACCGAAATCCGCACTCCCGGCACTCGGCCTTCGAGGCTCTGGATCGTCTGGCGCTGCGCCCCTAGCCGGTGCAACCCTACGTCTACGCCGAGTGGAAGAAGGCGCGGGTGCACATCGACTACCACGTCGAGGTCGATGGGCATTACTACTCGGTGCCGTATCAACTGGTGAAGAAGCAACTGGAAGTACGCCTGACGGCGCGCACCGTCGAGTGTTTCCACGCCAACCAGCGAGTGGCCAGCCACCTGCGCTCAATGCACAAGGGCAGGCACAGCACGCAGGCCGAGCACATGCCCAAGAGCCATCGCGAGCACGCCGAGTGGACGCCGCAGCGGCTGATCCGCTGGGCCGAGCAGACCGGGCCGAACACCGCCGGCGTGATCCGGCACATCCTCGAACGGCGCATCCATCCGCAGCAGGGCTACCGGGCCTGCCTGGGCATCCTGCGCCTGGGTAAAACCCACGGTGAGGCGCGTCTGGAGTTGGCCTGCCGTCGCGTCATCAGCCTCGGCACGTGCAGCTACAAGAGCCTCGAATCGATCCTGCGCCAGGGGCTGGAAAACCTGCCGCTAGCTCAAACCAACCTGCCGCTACTGCCGGACGACCACGCCAACCTGCGCGGATCCGCCTACTACCACTGACCCCAAGGAATCCCACCATGCTGCCCCATCCGACCCTGGACAAGCTGCAAACCCTGCGCCTGCACGGCATGCTCAAGGCGCTGAACGAACAACTGAAAACCCCGGACATCGACAGCCTGAGCTTCGAAGAACGCCTCGGCCTGCTGGTCGACCGCGAGCTGACCGAACGCGATGACAAGCGCCTGAGCAACCGCCTGCGCCAGGCCCGGCTCAAGCACAACGCCTGCCTCGAAGACATCGACTACCGCAGCCCGCGCGGACTGGATAAGGCGCTGATCTTGCAACTGAGCAGTGGTCAGTGGCTGCGCGACGGCCTCAACCTGATCATCGGCGGCCCCACCGGTGTCGGTAAAACCTGGCTGGCCTGTGCTCTGGCCCACCAGGCCTGCCGAGATGGCTACAGCGTGCGCTACCTGCGCCTGCCACGTTTGCTGGAAGAACTGGGTCTGGCCCATGGCGACGGCCGCTTCGCCAAGCTGATGAGCAGCTACGCCAAGACCGACCTGCTGATCCTCGATGACTGGGGCCTGGCCCCGTTCACCGCCGAACAGCGGCGCGACATGCTGGAGCTACTGGATGATCGCTACGGCCAGCGCTCGACCCTGGTCACCAGCCAGATGCCGGTGGACAACTGGCACGAACTGATCGGCGATCCGACCCTGGCCGATGCCATCCTCGACCGCCTGGTGCACAACGCTTATCGGATCAATCTGAAGGGTGAATCAATGCGCAAACGGACGCAGAAATTGACGACGCCAGCCAACCCGGACTAACAATGCCACCCCTGCGTCGCTGCGCTCCGACTGCCTGTCCGAATGAGCGTGGAACAGGTGTCCGGATCAGCGTGGGCTGAGTGTCCGAATGGCGTGGAATCCGCAGGCGACCCACTGTTTTCGGGTGTTTGCGGGATGTAAGGGGCGTTTTCTCGGCACAGCTATAGCGAAAGGCTTACACGGCCTGCCTGCGATTCGCTCTGTTGATCACCCGGAGACAGGCTTAATCTTCACCCATCACTGAAGCGCAGGACGCGCTCAGGATCATGGACGATCGACCATTGCCAGGATGGCTGCTGACAGGATGTCGGAATGGTCTGAAAAGAACCCGCCTCGGCGGGTTTTTTGTTGCCTGCACGAAAGCGCCCGTCCGCCGGGCGCCCTGTGTTCACGTGGTTGAAGCCGGCCTACAGGCTTGCTCGACCGCCAGGCAGATGGCCAGCAGGCTGTCGTCCTGGCCTTGCGTCAGCGAAAACAGCATCGAGGTGGGCAGGCCCTGGGCATCGACGCCTGAGGGCATGGCAATGCCGGGCATGTCCAGCAGGCTACCGATCATGGTCAGGTTGAGGGTCTGCAGGTTGGTCAGGGCGAAGTGCGCGTCGTCCTGTTCCAGCGCGGCCAGAGGCGGCGCCACATGCCAGACGGTGGGCATGACCAGCACGCTGTTGCCCAATTCGAACTCGAGCCCGGCCATCAACTGGTCGCGGCCCTGGCGTAGCAGTGCCTCGCGCTCGCCGACGGCCCTGGAGGCCAGCAGGCGCTGGCGAACGCGCGGGTCGATCTGCATCGCGTGCGGGCCTTCGACCGCTTCCCTGTAGTTTTGCCAGGCTTCCACTGCGCCCAGCCAGCCATGCTCGGCGATCAATTGGCGGGTACGGGCCACGGATTCCAGCGCGCGAACTTCGACCACTGCCCCCGCTGCACGCAGGTGCTCCATGCATGCCAGCAGGTTGTCGCGCACGGCAGGTTGCAGAAGCGGGTCCCGCAGAACCGTTTCCTCCACGACAAACTGGATGCCCGCCAGGCGCAGAGGCACGGGCAGGCTGGCCAGCGTGCCGCGCAAGGCACCGTCGAAGGCAATGCAGTCGGCCACGCTGTTGGCGATAGGCCCCAGGGTGTCCAGGGTTTGCGCCAGCGCTCGCACGCCTTGCATGGGGTAGCGGTTGCAGGAGGCACGGTAGCCGACCAGGCCGTTGAACGCGGCGGGAATGCGCACAGAGCCCGCCGTATCGGTACCCAGCGCGACGCTGACGATGCCGCGTTGCACGGCAATCGCCGAGCCTGACGAGGAGCCACCGGGGGCACGGGGTTCATCGACGGCAGCGTCTGCCACCGGGGTACCGAAGTTCGGGTTCAGACCCAGCCCGGAGTAGGCGAACTCGCTGAGGTTGGTCTTGCCGATCGGAATCATCCCCAGCGAGCTGAGCGCGGCGATCACCGGTGCGTCCCGCGCCGCGAGCGGGCCGTCGGCGAACAGTGTCGAGCCGGCACTGGTCGGCATGCCGGCAATATCCACCAGGTCCTTGACGGCATAGGGGATGCCGTCGAACGGGCTCAGGGGCTGCCCGCGCAGGCGCCGCGCCGCCGAAGCCTCGGCCTGGCGCAGTGCCCGCTCTTCGCACAGGGCGATGAACACATGCGCTGACGAGGCCGCAGCGGCCAGCGCCTGGCGGGTCAGTTGCAATGGGTCAGTCAGGCCCTCGCCCAGGCGATACGCCTCGTCCAGCAGCGTGCTCATGCTCGGTCGTTCTCCGCCGCGTGCTTCGCTCATGCGGCCGCGGTGCCGCGGTTGAGCCAGGGTTTGAGGAATTGCTGCAGGCGTTCGGTGGTCGGCTGGCGGAACAACTGCGCTGGCGCACCACGCTCGACCACCTGGCCGGCTTCCATGAACACCACCTGGGTGGAGATCTTCTCGGCGAAGCTCATCTCGTGGGTCACCATCACCATGGTCATGCCGGACTGGGCCAGCGACTGGATGACTTGCAGCACTTCTTCCACCAGTTCCGGGTCGAGGGCCGAGGTCGGCTCGTCGAGCAGCAGCAGCTCCGGTTGCACGGCCAGGGCGCGGGCGATACCGACCCGCTGCTGCTGGCCACCGGACAGGCGCCCCGGATAGGCGTCCAGCTTGTGGCTCATGCCTACACGATGCAGGGCCTGTTCGGCCAGGGTCTGGGCCTCGGCCTTGGCCATGCGTTTGCCGAGCAACAGGGGCGCCATCACGTTGCCCAACACGTTCATGTGCGGCCACAGGTTGAACTGCTGGAACACCATGGCCAGCGGCCGGCGAACCTCGGCCAGTTGTGCCGCGCTCTGGCGGTCCTTGAGGCTGCGCCCGTCGTTCTTGTAGCCGAGCAGACGGCCGTGGATCAGCACCTCGCCCTCGTCGTAGGCTTCGAGAAAGTTCATGCAGCGCAGGGCGGTAGTCTTGCCCGACCCGGAGGGGCCGATCAGGGAGACGATCTCACCGGGCATCACGTTCAGGTCGATACCCTTGAGCACCCGATGGTCGCCGTAGGATTTGCCCAGGCCACGCAGTTCGATGATCGGAGACGGATTCATGTTCAACCTCTGAGAATGCGATTGGCGCGCTGGGCGGCCAAGCCGAACAGGGTGCCGACGGTCTGGGTGAGCAGCCAATAGGCGATCACCAGCAGGGCGTAGGGCACGACATAGGAGAAGGTGTTGGAAACGATGGCGCCGGCGGTCTGGGTCAGCTCCGGGACGGTGATGATCGAGGCCACTGCGCTTTCCTTGATGGTCAGGATCACCTGGTTGCCCAGCAGTGGCAGGCAGAACATCAGCGCCTGAGGCGTCTGGATATGCCAGAACACGCGCCAGGCACCGATGCCATGCACGTGGGCCGCCTCGACATGGCCACGCGGAATGCTGTTCCACGCCGTGCGCAGCAGTTCGGCGAAGTACGCCGAGCTGTACAGGGCCAGCGACACGATGGTCGCTTCCACTGCGCTGAGCGTTAGGCCGAGCACGGGCAGGCCGAAGTACACCAGCATCAGTTGCGCCAGGAATGGCGTGCCACGAATCAACCAGACATACACACGGTAGACATGGACCAGCGGTGCCCAGGCTACCCGCAAGCCATTGAGGACGAAGCCGAGGATGCCACCGAGCAGGGCCGCGAGCAGGCTGATCTGCACCGTGACCCACAGGGCATTGAGGAAGTCGGGCAGGTAAGTCAGTACTTCTTCCATTACGCGCGCCTCTGCCAGTATTGCTCCAGAGCCCTGCCGGCCAGCGCGAGCACGCTGGTCAGCGCCAGGTAGAACAGGGCGGCCACCAGGTAGACCTCAAGCGGCCGATAGGTTTGTGCGACCAGTTGCTGGCTGACGCGCATCAGGTCGGTCATGGCGACCACCGAGACCACGGCCGAGGCCTTGATCACGTCGATCAGTTCCGACACCAGGGCCGGCGAGGCCAGTTGCAGAACCTGCGGGATCTGCACGCGAGTCAGGGTCTGCCAGCGGCTCAGGCCGAAGACGGCGGCGGCTTCCAGTTGGCCCTTGGGAATCGCCTCGAAGCCACTGCGCAGAATCTGCGACTGATAGGCCGCGGTGTTCAGCGACAGCACCACGATGGCCGCCACGACGCCCGGCAGGTCGATGTCCAGGCTGGTCGGCAGGTAGAAGCACAACAGCAACTGCGCGAGCAGCGGCGTGCCGCGAAAGAAGCTGACGTAGCCACGGGAAAACCAGATCAGCGCCGGTGAGCGGCTGGAGCCGCACAGGTACAGTGCGACACCCAGCGCAAACCCCAGGAGCATGGCCACCAGGCACAGCCCCAGGGTTACCAGCAGACCATTCCCGAGTGCCGGCAGATACATCATCAGCCGTTCAATGAACTCGTTCATGGGGTGACCTCAGATTTCCGGTTCAGGGCTTTCGGTCGGCAGGTCCATGGTGAAGCCGAACCATTTCTGCTGCAGCTTCTGCATGGTGCCGTCCTGGTTGGCGCGGACCAGGCGATCATTGAAGAATTTCACCAGCGATGCACTGTCGGCATCCTTGCGGCCCACCCAGGCGAAGTAGGTTTTCGGCCCCAGCGGATCCGGCAGGGTGGCGAACAGACCAGGGCGTGCCTTGAGCAGCGGGCCGATGTTCGGCAGCGCCTGGGCGACCCCGTCGAGACGCCCCGCCGCCAGGTCGGCGTAGGCTTCGTCATAGGCGATGTACTGGCGCAGTTCCTTCAGGCCTGGCTTGCCCTCGGCCTTGAGCTGCTTGTCGAAGGCCTGCAGGGCGAGGATCTGCCCGGAGCCGGTCTGCGAGCCAACGATCTTGCCGTTGAGATCGTCCAGCGACTTGATCGAATCATCCCCTTCGCGCTTGAGCAGTTTCACCGTCGCATCGGCAATCGGAATGGTGAAGGCGAACTGTTCGGCGCGGGCCTTGTTGACCGTGGCGGCACTGACCACGAAGTCGAACTTCTTGCGATCCAGGCCAGGCAGCACGCCCTGCCAGGGCAGGTCGAGGTGCTTGAGCTTGACGCCTGGCAGGTCGGCCAGCACGTAGTTCATCAGGTCGATGTCGTAGCCGACCATCTTGCCGCCTTCGACGAATTCGAACGGTGCGTAGCGGGCCTCGGTGGCGATGGTGATGCGTTTGCTGGACTGGATCTGCGCGAGCAGGTCGTCGGCATTGGCCCAGGACGCGCTGAGGGCGGTCCAGGCACTGAACAGGGCAACGGCGATGTGTTTGCGAGGAAGCGTGATCATGGTAGTGACCTCATGGCTTGGTTTTTGTGGCAGCTCGGGTTGAGGGCAAAAGGCTGAGACTTTTTATTTTTGTCTTGGCCTGTCGGTCATTGGACCTGGTAGTGCACTTCGGTGGGCATCATGCCGTTTACGGGCGTCATGTCCTGCGGACAGGCGGAAAACACGATCACCAGGTCCATTTCCGCCCGCAGGGTGACATGGTCGCCCGGTTTGCTGACGGGCGGCACGAAGGCCAGGCGACCGTCGCTGTCGACGGGCACGTTCATGAACAGGTTGAGCGGGCAGGGCGTATCGGTAATGTGCAGGCCGATGGCTTCCAGCGCGTTGGCCAGGTTGTCGGTGCAGCTGTCGTGATAGCCCTCGGCGCCCAACTGACGATAGCGGTGGATATCGCAGGCGGCGATCAGGGTGTCGTGAATGCCTGGCGTGGTGTCTTCGGTCAGGGTCAGCATCGGCCGGCGACGGTTGCTCAGGAAGGTATCACCGACCTGCGGGATCAGGCGCAGCAGTGAGGCGCGGCTGTGTTCCATGGACATGCACTCGGCCACATCGTCCTGGGCGAAGGCCCAGGTGTCGACCACTTGATGGCCGTGGGTGTTGGTGATGCGGATGGTTTGCCCGCTGGTCAGTTTCACCGCTACGCCATGGCGTGGGGCCAGGCGGGTAATGGCGGTGAATGTCGCGGAAACTGGGGTGTCGGTCACGTGTGGATGCTCCTTTGTTATCGGTCTTGAACAACGCATGACCAAGGAAATCACAGCGTGACATGGGAAAACCAATAATATAACTTGGCTTAACTATAAGTTAAATTTATAGGATCGCCATGCGAATCCGTCAGCTCGAATGCTTCCGAACCCTTATGCTCCACGGCACCATGACCCGTGCGGCCGAGCTGCTGGGCATATCCCAGCCAGCCATCAGCAGCACCATCGCCATCCTCGAGCATGAGATCGGTCTGACCCTCTTCGTGCGCCGTGGCGGGCGTTTGCAGCCCACTCCCGAGGCGCGCCTGTTCTACGTCGAGGCCAACCGCGCGCTGGAAGCGGTGGAGAAGGCCACGCGTCATGCCCAGGAGATTCGTCTGGGTAAACGCGGGCATCTGGCGGTAGCCGCCTATGCCAGTGTCTCGATCAGTTTGCTGCCGCGGCTGATGGCCGAATTCGCTCGGGAACGCCCCGGCTTGCAGATCAAGATCATCAGCCGCAACTCGCAATCGGTACGCGAATTGATGGCCACCCAGCAGTTCGATATCGCCATTGCCGAGCTGCCGCTGGACTACCCGACGGCGAACATGGAAGTGTTCTCCTATGAGTGCCAATGCATGATGCCGGCCAGCCATCCGCTGGCCATGTTGCCCAGCATCACGCCGGCCGACCTGAGCGGTGTACCGTTCGTGTCCCTGTTCAAGGGCGACCCGATCCACCAGCAACTGGCCACGGCATTTTCCGAGTACGGCGCATCCTGGAACGTGGTGGCGGAAACCGAATTCTTCTCCACCGCCTGCGAGCTGGTCGCCGCTGGCCTGGGGGTGGGCATCATCGATCCGGTGGTGAGTCGTCCGTTCACCAGTGGGCTGGTGCTGCGTCCGTTTCGCCCGTCGATTCGCTATGAAGTGGCCCTGCTGCACCCGACCCACGAGGCGCCTTCGCAACTGGTACTGGAGTTCATCGAGATCCTGCGGGCCAACCTCACGGCAACGCCGGCGGAGTGATGGCCGGGCAGTTTTCCTGAAGTGCTGAATGCATTGAACTAGAGCGCTTCATGAGCTTCAGCGGCTTATGGATTCTCAGCGATTTCGAAGAGACCGGTTGGTGCGATGGTGTGGAGTGCACCCTCCCACTCGGTGGTGAACCGGTCTACATGTTCACTTACTTCACGCCGATGGACTGGGTTATCGTCTTGATCCGGACGTCGAAAAATATCCGCAACGAGCCTGATATAGGCCTCTTCCATTTCGGAGGCCCCGGCCAATATTCTCTCGCGACTCAGCCATTCCCCAAGCTCGGACGGATTGGCCAGATTGAGAAATGGACCTACTTCTTCTAGCTGGTGCGGGCTCGCCTCAAGAAATTGCCGGCACCATGCCTGCCTCTTTTGCGGGTCTCCATACGCTGCCTGTAAATCCCTCTCAGCCTGCGAAAGGCACGTATCGTCGCCGGCCAGCGCCTTGTACCTAGCAATCACCTCGGATCTATTCGGGTCTAAGTGCTGAACATGCTTTTTCAACGCGTCGAGCAGCTCGGCGGATTTGCTTATCCAGCTGCCAATGGGCAAATAGCCGCACCAGGAGTTCGCCCATATGACCCTTTGCCCATGGGGACTTGAGGTAAGCGTCCAGCCAAGTCACCTTCCGAACTCCAGCATTAAGGGCGATGGTGTCCGCGTATTTTTAAGCGGACGCGATAGCCCTTATCGCCGGGATTCCCATGCGCCAACGAAGCTCTTACCCCAAACCATTCAAGGCCCAGGTTGTTCAGGAGTGCCTGCAACCCGGCGCGACCGTCTCCAGCGTTGCCATCCGCCACGGCATCAACGCCAACGTCATTCGCAAGTGGCTACCGCTTTATCGAGATCAACTGCCAGCTGCGTTGCCGGCATTCGTTCCAGTGAGGGCTGCGCCTAAACGGTCGACTGAAGCATCGGTGATGATCGAGCTACCGCTTGGCGAGCAAGCGATCACCGTCAAATGGCCAGCCTCCGACCCTGAAGGCTGCGCCCGCTTTGTCCGTGGGCTCACCCAGTGATCCGCATCGATACCATCTGGCTCGCCACCGAACCCATGGACATGCGCGCGGGTACTGAAACCGCGTTGGCCCGCGTGGTGGCGGTGTTCGGTGCCGCGAAGCCCCACTGCGCCTATCTCTTCGCCAATCGTCGCGCCAACCGCATGAAAGTCCTGGTGCATGACGGCGTGGGTATCTGGCTGGCCGCACGACGATTGAACCAGGGCAAGTTTCACTGGCCAGGCATCCGCCACGGTTCGGAAGTCGAACTCGACGGCGAGCAACTTCAGGCGTTGGTTCTGGGTTTGCCCTGGCAGCGCGTTGGTGCAGCCGGCGCAATCACAGTGCTGTAGCACCAGCCATTAGCCCATCGGTGTATCTGCGCTGAGCGCCTGCTCTGGCACAATCAGCGGCATGACTTCCTCGCCCAATCTCGACCAACTGACAGCTGAGCAACTGCGCGCCCTGGCCGCGCAGTTGCTCACGCAGGTCGATTCGATGGGCAAAAAGATCCACCGTGATCAAACCATCATCGAGCAGCTCACCCACGAAATCGCCTGGTACAAGCGGCACAAGTTCGCCAAGCGCAGCGAGCAGCTGAGCCCTGACCAGGGCAGCCTGCTGGATGACCTGCTCGACACCGACATCGCCGCCATCGAGGCGGAGTTGAAAGCCGTCAATCCTCCGGTTGCTCCAGCCGAACCGCGCCAACAACCCAAGCGCACAGCGCTGCCCGCGCAATTTCCGCGAACCGTGATTCGTCACGAGCCGGAGAACACCCAGTGCGCCTGCGGCTGCCAGCTGCAACGCATCGGTGAAGACGTCAGCGAAAAGCTGGATTACACGCCGGGCGTGTTCACCGTTGAGCAGCACGTGCGTGGCAAATGGGCCTGTCGCCAGTGCGAAACCCTGATCCAGGCCCCTGTGCCGGCCCAGGTGATCGACAAGGGCATCCCCACCGCCGGCCTCCTGGCTCACGTGATGGTGGCCAAATTCGCCGACCACCTGCCGCTGTACCGGCAGGAGAAAATCTTTGCCCGTGCCGGCCTGGCCATCGCTCGCTCGACACTGGCCCAGTGGGTCGGACAAACCGGCGTGCAGCTCCAGCCGCTGGTCGATGCCCTGCGCGAAGCCGTGCTGGCCCAACGCGTGATCCACGCTGACGAAACCCCGGTGCAAATGCTCACCCCAGGCGAGAAGAAAACCCATCGGGCATACGTCTGGGCCTACAGCACCACGCCCTTCACCGATCTGAAGGCCGTGGTGTACGACTTCAGCCCCAGCCGTGCTGGTGAGCATGCGCGCAATTTTCTGGGTCAGTGGAACGGCAAGCTGGTCTGCGACGACTTCGCCGGTTACAAGGCCAGCTTCGAGCAGGGCATCACCGAAATTGGCTGCATGGCCCACGCCCGCCGCAAGTTCTTCGATCTTCACGCGGCGAACAAAAGCCAGTTGGCTGAACAGGCACTGCACGCGATGGGCGGTTTATACGAAATCGAGCGGCAGGCACGGGACATGAGCGATGAAGAGCGCTGGCGAATACGGCAGGAAAAGGCCTCACCGATCCTCGATACGCTGCATGACTGGATGCTGGCCCAGCGTGATCTTGTGCCCAACGGATCAGCCACGGCAAAAGCCTTGGATTACAGCCTCAAACGCTGGGTAGCGCTGACGCGCTACCTGGAGGATGGAGCTGTGCCCATCGACAACAACCAGGTCGAGAACCAGATCCGGCCATGGGCACTGGGGCGCTCGAACTGGTTGTTTGCCGGGTCGCTACGCAGCGGCAAACGCGCGGCGGCGATCATGAGCCTGATCCAGTCGGCGCGGATGAATGGACATGATCCGTATGCCTATCTCAAGGACGTGCTGACACGACTGCCGACGCAGCGGGCGAGTGAGATCGGCCAACTACTGCCGCATCAGTGGGTACCTGCCTGAATCACGCAAGGTGAGTTCGGCGGACGCTTACGACTTGAGCAGGCCGATCAGCAGTGCGGCTGGGATAAACCAGGTCAGCATGCCCCAGACCTGAGCGATGATGGGTGTGAAGTCCATTTCCTATCCTTGGTAATCCTGAGTTAACCGGATAGTACCGAAAGTCAGCGTAAATGGACGAACCTATTCAATGGCGACAATCGGCTCATTGCGTGAGCCGAATATTCCGGCTATTCGGCTCACTCGGCTCTAGGCATCCTTTCAGGCTCGAGTTTCAGGCGCCGCGTTGATTCTTGCTGAGGTCGGTATAGTCGCTGTCGCTGCAGGCTTCTTTTCTCGCCTGATTCAGAGCCTTAGCTCGCTCGGCTACTTCTCTTGCGCGCGCTATGTAGCCGGCATCGCCGGTTCCTTCCGGGTCGGCCAGAAACACCTCTATGTCTTCATCATCGATCAGGTATTTGGCAGGGTCATAGGGTGTCAGCAGCTCGCTGCTCATGGGGATATTCCTCGGTAGTCTAGATTTTCGCGTCGCGAAAATGAGGGTGTGACTATGTGGTCATGATTTTTCGCGTGGCGAAAATTCGCAGCGGGTGATGACCTTTACCTGATTTGGCACTCACCGAGGCTGTGAGCAGTACGTCCACTGTTCATGGACTGAGGACGGCTAAGCTTCGCGCCTCTTTCAGCATCTCAGAAACATCGTGGAGAGCAGTCATTTGTAGCCCCTGGGCATCAGAAACGGGTGAAGTGCCGAAAGATGTAGCTCTTGGGCTACAGGCTAGCTGCGTCGGCCAGGCAAGACGTGGGGAGCCCTCAGAATTCGGAAGAAGCATACGCTAAGCATCGTGTCTTCCCTTGCTTGAGTGCCAGTGCGTAGATTTGTGATAATGTGAATACACGTATCGCATGGGGTTATTAGACATGGCCACTTCCATCAGATTGGCACCCGAAGTTGAGCAGCGCCTAGATTTTCTGGCGGCCAGCACTGGGCGTACCAAGGCGTATTATCTGCGTGAAATCATCGATAACGGCTTGGCTGACCTTGAGGACTACTACCTCGCGGCTGAAGTCCTGGAGCGTGTCCGTAAAAAAACAGAGGCCGTTCACTCTGCTGCGGACGTAAGGAAAGACCTTGGCTTGGACGATTGATTACACCGACACGGCCAAAACACAGTTGCGTAAGCTCGACAAACAGTCAGCGAAGCGCATTCTTGACTTTATGGATGAGCGGGTGTCCAGCCGGGATGACCCGAGAACCACTGGCAAGGCGCTTACAGGCCCATTGGGTGGCTTGTGGCGGTATCGTGTAGGAGACTTCCGGGTGATCTGCGACATCCAGGACGGAGCCTTGCGGATACTCGTCCTACAGCTTGGCAACCGCCGAGAAATTTACCGCTGAAACCAGCGTAACCCGCTTGCGTGCAATTGAAGAGCTTCTTTGGCGCATGGTGTAACGCAAGAATAAAAGCACAAGGCCCGGATTTACCGGGCCTTGTGCTGAGCAGGAAAGCTGCCTGGGCTATTGAGCGTAGCGCTGCGCGAAGGCAGCGATTTTTTGGGTGTTCTGATAGTCGACCAGCTGCAGGCCGCGTTCCTGGATGCTGTCCTTGGCTATCTGCACCGCTCTGCGGTGGCGGGGCGAATCGCTCTCTGCCGGGGCCGCAACAGGTATGAGCACGTTTTCCAGCTGAATAACCCCTTCCCGCTCAGCACGCGCGAACTTCATCAGCCACTGATCGCAGTGGTCGAGGATTGCGCTTGGTTCGGCCTGATCAAAAGCTAAAGGCTTGATGGCGGCAACGACTTCATTGCGGTGAACCAGAGGTAGGTGAAGCTTGGTTAGATCACCAGTCAGGGTGTCATCGCGGAAGCTACGGATAGAAGCTTCCGTGAACAGGGTGCGAATTTCACGCACCATGACTTCCTCACGACGATCACGCGCCATGCCTTGGCGGTCGATATAGCGGCCAAACAGCTCATCAAGGGTCGCGTCAAAGTTTTCCACCAGGATCGAGCGCATGGAGCTGAAGCGAATCAGCGATTCCTTGGGCTCTGTCAGGAAGCGGAAGTGGTTAACGATCTGCGATTCCTGGGCTTCTTTCGTCATCGCTTGCACGGCGTCCAGTTCGTTCTGGGCTATTTCCATGGCCTTGGCGAACAGGTTGTTGCACTCGAAGAAATGATTGACCCGTTTCAGGTTTTTACGGGCGAGCCTGTACTCCATGCGGCCGATAGCCGGGGCCGAGAGAACGATGCCGACATTGGCAAACTCTTCGGTTTCGGCAAAAGGCGCGAAGCGCACGATGCTGTAAAGACAGGCGTATTTCATTGCAGGACGCTCCAGAACTCGTCCGAATTGCAGCGCATCAGGTTACTTTCGATTTCTTCGAGCAGAATGTCGAGTCCCTGTTCGCCGATAGATTCACACCATTCATCGGGTATGTCTGAGCATAGGTCACGAAAGCGTTTGGCAGTTTCGTGCATCCGCTGGCTGTATTCAACTTTGTCGACCAGATCCAGGTGCCATGCCCGATTGCTTGGGCCAAACACATGGCTTTCAGCAAGCTCTTGGGCATCCTGCGGCCAGTGAAACGCCTGGTTGTGGTCGATCAGCTGCAACTGATTGTCTGTGCTGCACATCAGCAGATTGGGGCGGCCGCCCAGCGGCCCTAGCTGACGATCACCGTTGCCAACCCAGCAATCAAAGGTGAAAACAGCTTTTTGCAGGTCGACAGGAACCTGCAGTGCTTGCGAATAGAGCAGGTCTGCAGCGTCCGCGACATAGGCCAAGGCGAAGCTGTCACCAGGCCCCAGGTCGCTGCGTGCTTCTGGGTTGTAGCGCAGCAGGGCGGGGTCAATGTAGATATAGCCGTGCTCGGGGATGGGCAAGCCGAAGTCAGCGGCCAGGCGGGCGCACAGCAGCTCGGCAATGCGTTCGGCGGATGGTAGCTCCAAGCCCTTGGCCACATAGTGTTTACCGTTGCTGGCTCGGCATAGGAAGGGACGTGTCATGCCGCCCTCCAGTCGCCGGATGATCTCCACAGCTTCTATGTAATTACCCTCGGCCATTGCCGACTCCCTTATGCATCAGCTGGCCAGACGATACTGGTCTGCGTCTTGCTGCACCATGCCCAGCTCTTCCAGGGCATCCAGTACGGCCTGAACAGCGACCTTGGGTGAGCGTTTGAACTGGGCGGCGAGGGCGTCGGCTGGTAGTGGGCTCTGGCTGAGTGCGTGGCGCACGGCAGCGACCTGTTCGCGCATTTGCTTGGGCCAGGTGAGTTTTCCGGGGGCGGCTGCGGCGGCAGGGGCTGATTGGGAGTCCGTTGTGTCGTCCAGCTCGGCTTCGCTTTGCTCCGGCGCGACGGCGGCGCTTGGGTTTTGGTACTCGGGGCGCAGCCAGCGCACCAGGCCGCGTGCTTCCTCGGCAGCGCGCTCGGCGTTGAGGGCTACCAGGCGGCGCAGCAGTTCTTCCTCGGCTTCGGCCTGGGCTTCGGATTTGTCCGGCAGTGGCGTGGTGGCGCCGGGTTTGCCGACCAGTTGCTCGGCCAGATCATCCCAGCCGTAGGCGGCGAATACGGCGCGGTCCAGTTCGTCGTGTAGCTCGCGTAGCACGGAAACCAGGCCCTGTTCGTGGATGGTCTTGTCTTTGGCGGTCAGCGGCTCGCCGGCCCGCAGCTTTTCCAGCACGTTGTACATGCCGGTCAGGGTCAGCTCGGGGTGCTGTGCCTGCTGGCGTTTGCGGTGGGCGTCGAGGCGTTCGGCTAGGTCGCGGATTTGTGCCTGTTGCTCTGGCGTGGCGTCCGGGAAGGGGAAGGTTTCAAAACAACGGGTTTTGTTGTAGCGCGGGTCGTTGCCGACGCCAAGACGGCCACCTGCGGCCAACGCCCAAGCACTATGTGGGCGGCTGGAAACCACCCCCAAATATGCAGCGTCGTCGCAGGCGATATTGACCAGCATGTTATCTGGCAAGATCTCCGCATCAAGAAATTGAAACACCCGGTGCTTGGTTGTCTCGACCGTAGCGATATAGCGAGGGAGGCCAGCTAGCTGATGACGAATTTTCGGGTTTGTTTCACCAAAGAGCCACCAGTTGATTCTACGGCTGTCGCGCTTGTTTTGATCGCGCTCCGGCTTCACCTTTTCCAGTACCCACTGGTAAACCTCTGGAAACGACTGACGTGTTGCATCTGCGGTTAAGCCGAAGAGGTCAATTACCATCGCATTGCGCGATGTTTGAGTCAGATCCTTCCCGTTGCGGTAATGCCTGATGTGTTTTTCAAGGCCATGAATTTTTCCAAGCCCAAGTGCGTTCGCTTCGTCTTGGCTAACGATGAATCCTGAACCAAACAAGCAAACACCACGATTACTAATTCCGGCGTTGGCGTTGAGACGCTGACTGCTCGCAACATCCGCCCCGGTTTTCAGATCAGCAAAGAGCCGGCCCTGCTGTTCTTGTAGGTTGACCTCTATCTCGTCCTGATCCTGATCGCTGCTATTTTCCTCGCGAACCTGAAGCAGTCGGCCAGCGCCATCAATTCCACTGCCCACGGTCATAGCGATACGCACTTGCGCACCATCTCCGGCATCCACCCAGGGGTGGTCAGGGATGGCAAAGATCAAACTCAGTGGGTTCTTGGCTTCAAGCTGCGCCTGTACAACGCGGCGGTTGAAGGTCTGTTTGATGCTGTTGGTGGTAATAAAGCCAAACTGCCGGGCGCTCCCGGCGCGCACGGCTTCAGCCGCGATATGCCACCAGTGCATGACGAAATCCGCCGACTCGGGCACTTCCTTCCAGGTGGCGCGCACGGCATCGACATAGCCATCTCCCAGAGCGCGGCGCATGGTTGAGGCACCAATAAACGGCGGATTTCCCACGATGTACTCCGCCTGCGGCCACTCAGCCTTGCGCGGGTTGCGGTAGATGTACTGCTCCACCTGCGCCGACTCATCCGGCACCTGTTCGCCGGTAATCGGGCTGGTCTTGGTGGTGATGCCGTCCCAACGGGTGATGGGGTTTCCGGCTTCGTCACGCAGCAACTCCATCGCGTCATAGGCAATCAGCGCATCGCGGTGTTCGATGTTGTGGAAGTCCCGCAGCACCGGCTCGGGCGGGTTGACCTTGCCGTGGGTGCGGAAGTGCCATTGCAGGTAGCCGATCCACAGCACCATTTCGGCGATGCGGGCGGCACGCGGGTTGATTTCCAGGCCAAGGAATTGGTGCGGGTCGACGGTGACACCTTCCAGTTCCAGCAGGCCCTGGGATTCGCCCAAGTCGTGCAGCAGGTTGAGCACTTCGCCTTCCAGGCGCTTCATGTGCTCCAGGGTGACATAAAGAAAATTGCCACTGCCAGCTGCCGGATCGAGTACGCGTACCTCGCACAGGTGGCGGTGGAAGGCGCGGATTTCGGCGACGGCCTCCTTGTGCTTGCCCTGGCCTTCATAGGTGAGCGCGGCAACCTGCACTTCCTTCCATTCGGCACGCAACGGCTCGATGACGGTGGGCAGTACCAGGCGCTCAACATAGGCGCGGGGCGTGTAGTGGGCGCCGAGCTTGTGGCGCTCGCGGGGGTTGAGCGCGCGTTCCAGCAGGGTGCCGAAGATGGCCGGTTCGACATAACGCCAATCGGCCTCGGAGGCATTGAGCAGCAGGTCCATCTGGTCGCGGTCGAGGGCAATAGCCTGGGCTTCAGCGAACAGACCGCCATTGAACTTGAGCAAGGTGCTTTCCAGGATCGGCGAGAAGCCACCGCTGTTCATGGCTTGCCAGAGGTGTTCGAGCATCGGCGCGAAGGTGTCCGGCTTGTTCTTCAGGCGTTGCAGTAGCTCGGTAAAACCACGCTCGGGGAGCAGGCCCACGTCCTCGGCGAACATGGTGAACAGGGCGCGCATGAGGAAGCTGGCGACCAGTTGCGGCGGATGGCCATCGGCCTCCAGCGACTTGGCCAGTTTGGCCAGCTGATCGGCAATTTCGCGGGTGACGCGGGCCGAGCGGCGGGACGGGTCGAGTGAGAGCGGATCAAGCCAGACGGCGCGCAGGCGTTCGCGAACGTCTTCCTTACGCAGGTCTTCCAGGCGGATGCGATGGTTGAGGGCGTCCGGGTAGGGCGTGTAGGTGGCACCGGAGCGGCTGAACTCGGCATACAGTTCGATGTTGCGGCCTACGTCCACGACTAAGATGAACGGCGGGCGACCTTCTTCGGCGGGCAGGGCGCGGGCGTACTGGTCGGCCTGGTTGTGTGCCTTGAGCATGGCCTTGTCCCAGCCGGAGCTGTCCAGGGTCTTGCCGGTTTGTTTGGCCTCCAGCACGAAGCTGCCGCGCTTGTAGAGGTCGATGAAGCCGTTGTTGCTGCTGCCGTCCGGCTGGTTGATGACCACGCGGCGCTCGAACACATAGGCGTTGTCACGGGTGTCGTCGCCGGCCGGCTCCGGCAGTGGCAGGCCCAGCAGGCTGCACAGCTCGGTGAGGAACAACTGGTAGTTGGCGCGCTCAGTACCACCGGCCTTTTGCCAGCGGGCCAGGAAGGTATCCAGATGTTCCATCACGGTATTGCTCCGACAGCGAGAAAGTTGGGATTCTAACAAAGTGCCCACCAGTCGGTGCAAATCATGGTGGGGAGGTAGTGCTGTGCGTTGTGATGCGACCTATCAGCCTCAGTGCATTGTTTGGTGCCTGCACGTAAATAATTCGCTCACGTTGCGCTCCATACTTCATAGCCCTGACGCGCAATTTCCTTCTGCGCTAGGTCGTTTTTAGCGCCGCCCAGTTGTCCCAAGGTCAGCAACATTTCCAGCAGTACGCCATCCATGCCTTGCAGGCAGTTACTGCCTTGGGGCTCTCCAGGTGCCAGATCTGTCATCCGCTCGACTGCTCGCCTGAGCATCTGCAACTCATCCATGACGGCATCTTCGCGCTCCAGCCGGTTGCGTAGGTAGGTGCTCAGCGGTAGCTCTGCTGCCATCGCCTGGGCCTCGTACAGCTCTCGTTTTTCCACCGTCAAGCGCATCACGACGCCCAAGGCATCCGGTGCAGAACAAGCCCTGCATAGCGAACTGCTGGCGCTGTATTCGCGCAGTGGGCCGGATGGCTTCGTCGGGGTGCAGGCATACAGCGACAAGGAGAAGAACACCGCCGTAGTTCGTGCCCCCAGCCTGACCATCATCGGTGAATCTACCCCGGAGGTCTTCTTCGGCTGGACCCGCTACGCCCGGTCATCACCGCCGAGTTGTTCCGGCTTGCCAGCGACCTTGCAAGCGAAGGCGTCCGGCTGGCCCGCGCTGGGCTGGGGGTGGCTGGGGTGTAACAGGCCGTTGAAAAACGTAGGCGAGGCAGCCAGTGCAAGGCAAAAACAGCCGAAAAAGCGCAGTTTACGTGCTGTAAATGAGCATTTTGAGGCTGTTTTTAACGCAGCAATGGCAACGTAGGTAGTTTTTCAACGGCCTGGTAACCCCGGCTGGGCTGGGAGGGTGTTTGCACCTCCATCTGCACCACCGACTTTTGGGGAGAGCTGGCCCCGATTGCACCACCGCCAATCCTGGCCCCCTTGGGGGGGGCTGGATGGCGGGGCGGTCGGGTAAAGGCTGGTTTCCAGAAAAAGCCTTGGAAACCAAGGGGTTGGTGGGCCTTCCCGGGCTCGAACCGGGGACCGAGCGATTATGAGTCGCGCGCTCTAACCAACTGAGCTAAAGGCCCGAAAACTTGTATCTTCCTACACTGGCAACCTGATTATGAGTCCTCTGCTCTAACCAACTGAGCTATAGGCCCTCAGAGGTCGGCGAATTATACCGGCGCGTTCTCGCCAGCGCCAACCGCTTGATCTGGCTGGATAAAGGTTTCGTGTGCAATCTGCTTCACAAAGCAAAACCCCCGGTTTGGGCCGGGGGTTTTGGTATCACTCGTCGAGGAAGGAGCGCAGGTGCTCGCTTCGCGTCGGGTGGCGCAGTTTGCGCAGCGCCTTGGCTTCGATCTGACGGATACGCTCACGGGTAACGTCGAACTGTTTGCCCACTTCCTCAAGGGTGTGGTCGGTGTTCATGTCGATACCGAAGCGCATGCGCAGCACCTTGGCTTCACGGGCGGTGAGGCCGGCCAGCACTTCGCGAGTGGCTTCCTTGAGGCTTTCGACCGTGGCTACGTCGATCGGGGACTGCATGGTGCTGTCCTCGATGAAGTCGCCCAGATGCGAGTCTTCGTCGTCGCCAATCGGGGTTTCCATGGAGATCGGCTCTTTGGCGATCTTCAATACCTTGCGGATCTTGTCCTCGGGCATTTCCATGCGCTCACCCAGCTCTTCCGGCGTGGGCTCGCGACCCATCTCCTGCAGCATCTGGCGGGAGATGCGGTTGAGCTTGTTGATGGTCTCGATCATGTGCACCGGGATACGGATGGTGCGCGCCTGGTCGGCAATCGAGCGGGTGATTGCCTGGCGAATCCACCAGGTGGCGTAGGTCGAGAACTTGTAGCCGCGACGGTATTCGAACTTGTCCACCGCCTTCATCAGGCCGATGTTGCCTTCCTGGATCAGGTCGAGGAACTGCAGGCCACGGTTGGTGTACTTCTTGGCGATGGAGATGACCAGGCGAAGGTTGGCCTCGACCATTTCCTTCTTGGCGCGGCGAGCCTTCGCCTCACCGATGGACATGCGACGGTTGATGTCCTTGATCTCGGCCAGGCTCAGGCTGCATTCGGCTTCCAGGTCAGCCAGCTTCTGCTGGCAGCGCTGGATGTCGCCCTGCAGCTTGCCCAGGGCTTCGGCGTACTTGGCCTTGCCCTTGGCCAGGTCGGCGGCCCAGTCCATGTCGATTTCGTTGCCCGGGAACAGGCGCAGGAAGTCGGCACGCGGCATGCGCGCATCACGGACGCACAGCTGCATGATGGCGCGTTCTTGCGCACGCAGACGGTCGAGGGCGTCGCGCACCTTGGCAACCAGGGCGTCGTATTGCTTGGGCACCAGCTTGATCGGCATGAACAGCTCGGCCAGGGTGGCCAGCTCTTCGGTGGCCTGCTTGCTGCCACGACCATGCTTCTTCAGCGCCTTGAGGACTTTGTCCTGCTGCTCGGCCACGGCGGTGAAACGGCGAGCCGCTTCTTCCGGGTCCGGGCCGCCATCGCTTTCTTCTTCCTCGTCGTCGCTGCTCTCGTCTTCTTCTTCGTCGTCGCTTGCTTCAGCAGCGGCGCCTTCCTTGACGGGAACGGGGGCGGCGGCTTCGTCAGGCACGCTGCCGTCATCCGGGTCGATGTAGCCACTGAGGACTTCGGCCAGGCGGCCGCCTTCGGTGGTGACGCGGTTGTATTCGGCGAGGATGCTGTCAACGGTGCCGGGGAAGTGAGCGATGGCGCTCATGACTTCGCGGATGCCTTCCTCGATGCGTTTGGCGATTTCGATCTCGCCCTCGCGGGTCAGCAGTTCCACGGTTCCCATTTCGCGCATGTACATGCGCACCGGGTCGGTGGTGCGGCCGATATCGGTCTCAACGGCGGCGAGGGCGGCTGCAGCTTCTTCGGCTGCGGCTTCGTCGGTGTCGGCTTCGGCCAACAACAGGGCGTCCGCATCCGGAGCACTCTCGAATACGTTGATCCCCATGTCGTTGATCATGCGGATGATGTCTTCCACCTGTTCCGGATCGGAAATGTCTTCCGGCAGGTGGTCATTGACCTCCGCGTACGTCAGGTAACCCTGCTCGCGACCGCGGCTGATCAATTCTTTCAAACGAGATTGCTGTTGCGCTTTTACGGACATAACACCCTATCCACTGAAGGTCTTGGCGGGCTGAAAACAAGCCGAGGATTATACCCCGGTTTTGGCTTTAGGCGCCAGCTGGGGACTTGCTGCCCGGCGAGGAGGTGATGCTGTAGTGCTCTCTGAGCAAGGTCTTTTCCTCGTCGGTGAGCTCGCTGGGGCTTTTATGAATGATGCTGCGGAGCGCCTTTTCACGCCGCCTCTGCGATTGACTGTTTGCAAGTGTAGTAATGGTGTCGAAAAACTGCTGTTCAAGGTTGTCGCCCTGAATCAGCCACTCCTTTTCCGCCAGTGCCCGCAGCAGGCGGCCCTGTTCGGTGCCGTGCCAGCGAGCGATCAGTTGCAGCGAGCGCAGGTTGGGCGTTTTCTGCAGGGCGCCGACCAGCGCGACGAGCAGTTGGGCGTAGGTGTCTTCTTCGTCGGCGAAGTGGCTGACATCCTCGACCTTTTGCGCCAGATGCGGGTGGTGCAGTAGCGTGCGCAGGGCGATCAGATGTGGGGATTCGACGCTCACGGGCGTGCGCGGGGCACGTGGCGCGAAGTCGCCTTTGCCCTTTTTGTGCCACTTGCCGCTGCTGTCCTTTTTCCAGCTGCCTTTGCCGCTTTCGTTGCTGCGCTCGTAGTGCTGCTGGGGGGGCGCAGGTTGCTCGTAGCCGCCGACGTCCCGCAGGGAGTCGTAGTAGGCGCTGTCGGGGATGTCGCCGTAATCCGGGTAATCGCTGCCGGGCGTCTGGCTGCTGGTGCTCGGTGCGTGGCTGCGCGTTGCGCTGCCAGCGACCTGACTCAGTGCTTCGCCGGAGAGGCCGGTGATCTCGCTCAGGCGCTGGCGCATCAGCGCGCGCAGGTTGTTGCCGGGGATCTTGTCGATCAGCGGCGCGGCCAGTGTCACCAGGTGCGCCTTGCCTTCCAGCGAGCGCGGGTCGGCTTCTTCGCACAGTTGCTGGAAGAAGTAGTCGGCCAGCGGTTGTGCGTGCTGGTTGATGCGGGCGCGGAAGGCGTCGGTGCCTTCCGCGCGTACCAGGGTGTCCGGGTCTTCGCCGTCGGGCAGGAACAGGAAGCGCGCGCGGCGGCCGTCCTGCAGGCTGGGCAGGGTCGACTCCAGGGCGCGCCAGGCGGCGTTGCGCCCGGCGGCGTCGCCGTCGAAGCAGAACAGCACGCTGGGCACGATGCGGAACAGGCGCTTGAGGTGTTCTTCGCTGGTGGCCGTACCCAGGGTCGCCACGGCATTGCGCAGGCCCTGCTGGGCGAGGGCGATGACGTCCATGTAGCCTTCGACCACCATGATTTCGTCAAGATCACGGTTGTGCTTGCGCGCCTCGTACAGGCCGTAGAGTTCCTGGCCCTTGTGGAACACCGGGGTTTCCGGTGAGTTGAGGTACTTGGGCTTGTCGTCGCCCAGTACGCGGCCGCCGAAGGCGATGACCCGGCCGCGGCTGTCGCGGATGGGGAACATGATGCGGTCGCGGAAGCGGTCATAGCGCCGGCCGTTTTCGGCGTTCTCGATCAGCAGGCCGGCGTCGATCATGGCTTTCTGCTGCAGGGCGTCGGCGCCCAGATGCTTGAGCAGGTTGTCCCAGCCGGGCGGCGCGAAACCGATGCCGAAGTCACGGGCGATCTCGCCGGTCAGGCCACGGCCCTTGAGGTAATCCACCGCGTACTTGCGCTGTGGATGGCTTTTCAGTGCCTGGCGATAGTGCTCGGCGGCGGCATTGAGCAGCGGGTAGAGCGGTGAGTCGACGGGCTGCCTGGGTTTGTGTCCGCGGCCGCTTTCCTCGCGTGGTACATCCATGCCGGCGCGCTTGGCCAGCTCCTCGATCGCCTGGGGGAACTCCAGTTGATCGTGGTCCATGACGAAGCCGAGGGCATTACCGCCGGCGCCGCAGCCGAAGCAGTAGTAGAACTGCTTGTCCGGGCTGACGGTGAAGGAGGGGGTCTTTTCCTTGTGAAACGGGCAGCAGGCGCTGTAGTTCTTGCCGGTCTTCTTCAGCTGGATGCGCGAACTCACCACGTCGACGATGTCGGTGCGGTTGAGCAGGTCATCGATGAAGGATTGCGGGATCAGGCCGGCCATAGACGCTCAGAATACTGCCCGGGTGGGCACTCAGAAAGCAGAAAACTCCGCTGTTCACCCGAGGTGAGGCGGAGTTCCTGAAAAAGCAATGCCCGGCACAGACCGGGCATTCGGGCGTTGCGTGTACGGATTAGTACAGGCGAACGCTGCGACGCTGCTCGCGCTGCACTTTCTTGGCGTGACGCTTAACAGCGGCAGCGGCCTTGCGCTTACGCTCGGCGGTCGGCTTTTCGTAGAATTCGCGGCTGCGAACTTCAGCCAGTACACCGGCTTTTTCGCAGGAGCGCTTGAAACGACGCAGGGCTACGTCGAAGGGTTCGTTCTCTTTAACTTTGACGGCTGGCATCCAGGTCGTACCTATCTTCAATTACCGGTTTCAACGCGTGCCCGGCAGATGGCTCGGGATGCGTCGGTTTTCAAGGGTTGCGGATGTTACCGCCTCGCGCCGAGGAATGCAAAGGCCTCTGATCGAAAAGCGCTGGCCGCTCCGCCGGGCGGCGCTTATCATGCGCGCCTTTGTTCCACGCGGCAAATCAAGGCTCAAGCTCCATGCTCGTACTGGGATTGGAAACCTCCTGTGATGAAACCGGCGTCGCGCTGTATGACAGCGAGCGCGGTCTGCTGGCCGACGCCCTGTTCAGCCAGATCGACCTACATCGCGTTTATGGCGGCGTGGTGCCCGAGTTGGCTTCTCGCGATCACGTCAAGCGCATGCTGCCACTGATCCGCCAGGTGCTGGATGAGGCGGGCAAACAACCCGGCGATATCGACGCCCTGGCCTACACGGCCGGGCCGGGACTGGTCGGCGCACTGCTGGTGGGCGCCTCCTGCGCGCAGGCGCTGGCCTTTGCCTGGGGTGTGCCGGCCGTGGGCGTGCATCATATGGAAGGTCATCTGCTGGCGCCGATGCTGGAAGAGCAGCCGCCGGCCTTTCCGTTCGTCGCCTTGCTGGTCTCCGGTGGTCATACCCAACTGGTGCGCGTCGATGGCATCGGCCAGTACCAGTTGCTCGGCGAATCGCTGGACGACGCGGCCGGTGAAGCATTCGACAAGACGGCCAAGCTGATGGGCCTGAATTATCCGGGCGGCCCGGAGATCGCCAAACTGGCCGAACAGGGGATGCCGGGACGCTTCGTCTTCCCCAGGCCGATGACCGACCGTCCGGGGCTGGATTTCAGTTTCAGCGGTCTGAAGACCTTCGCCCTGAATACCTGGCAGCAATGCCGTGACAGCGATGACGACCTCGACCAAGCCCGTCGCGACATCGCCCTGGCCTTCCAGCAGGCGGTGGTTGAGACTTTGACCATCAAGTGCAAGCGCGCGCTCAAGCAGAGCGGGTTGAACAGCCTGGTCATCGCCGGTGGCGTGAGTGCCAACAAGGCGCTGCGCGAGCATCTGGAACGGATGTTGGGTGAGATGAAAGGCAAGGTGTTCTACGCACGGCCACGTTTCTGCACCGACAATGGCGCGATGATCGCCTACGCCGGTTGCCAGCGCTTGCTGGCCGGGCAGCATGAGGATCTGGCGATCAAGGTACAGGCGCGTTGGCCGATGGAGTCGCTGCCGGCGATTTAAGTCGTTTATCGCGTGGGCCATGCTTGCGCCACGATTTGTGGTGAGAGCGCCTGCTTAGAAGCGCCGCTCGCGGCCGGCGAACAGATCACGCAGGTTGCTGCGGTGCCGCCAGACGATCAGCCCGGTCAGTACGCAGGCCGGTAACAAGGCCGCCGGTTGTTGCCAGGCCAGCAGCGGTAACGTCAGCGGTGTCGCGATCAGCGAAGCCAGCGAACTGGTACGGGTCAGCAGAAAGACCAGCGCCCAGGCGGCCAGGGCGAGCAAGGCGGCGGGCGGATAGAGACCAAGCAGCATGCCGGCGGCAGTGGCGACGCCCTTGCCGCCACGAAAACGGAAGTACAACGGGTAAAGGTGGCCGACGACGGACGCCAGACCGATCCAGGCTTGCTGATGCAGGCTGAGGCCGAACAACTTGGCGATCAGGATGGGCAGGACGCCCTTGAGCAGGTCGCCGAGCAGCGTCATCACGGCGAGCTTCTTGCCAGCGACGCGCAGCATGTTGGTGGCGCCGGGGTTGCCCGAGCCGCTGGCGCGCGGATCCGGCCCGCCGGCAAGTCGGCTGAGCAGGATGGCGAAGGACAGCGAACCGAGCAGGTAGGCAAGGATTGCCAGAAGCCAGAACATGGTGGCCATTCCAGGGCATGGGGTGGCCCGATTCTAACGAGGTGCAGCGCCCTTGTCGTGGCGCGGAGAGTGTGGTGGACAGAGTATTTATCGAGGGGCTGGAAGTCGACACGGTGATCGGCGCCTACGATTGGGAGCGCGACATTCGCCAGTGCCTGCGTCTGGACTTGCAGATGGCCTGGGATAATCGTCCGGCCGCAGCCGCTGATGACCTCAACCTGGCACTCGACTACGCCAGCGTGTCCACGCGCATTCAGGCCTTTGCGGCCGAGTCGCAGTTCATCCTGGTCGAGACCTTCGCCGAACGGCTGGTGCAGACCCTGATGGACGAGTTCAACATTCCCTGGATGCGTCTGAAGCTGACCAAGCCCGGCGCAGTGCCAGCCGCACGCGGCGGCGTGGGCGTGGAGATCGAGCGCGGATGTCTCTGACTCGTGTCTTTCTCGGCCTTGGCAGCAATATCGAGCGTGAGCCACACCTCGTTGCCGGCCTCGATGCACTGGCGGGGCTGCTCAGTGATATGCGCTGTTCGCCGGTGTTCGAAAGCCATGCGGTGGGCATCAAGAGCGGCAACTTCTTCAATCTGGTAGTAGTTGGCGATACCGAGCTGTCACTGCTGGAGCTGGATCGCCGGCTGAAATTCATCGAGGCCGACAATGGCCGCTATGCACCGGATCGCAAGGGCTTGCCGCTGGATATCGATGTGCTGCTGTTTGGCGAGCAGGTCGGCAACTTCAACGGCCTGATCCTGCCGCGCGCGGAGATTCTCAAGAACGCCTTCGTGCTCTGGCCGCTGGCGCTGCTGGCGCCGCAACTGCAGCACCCTGTCGATGGTCGTTCGTTCGCCGAGCTGTGGGCCTCGGCGCAGATCGATCAGCAGTTGTGGCCAGCGGCATTCCAGTGGCGTGGCACCGAGTTGACGCCGCCAGAGTTGCTGCAGGCGCGCCCTGCGTAGGCGGCCTCAAATCGCCCTGGATTGCATCCGGGCTGCGGCCTGTTTCTGTTTGATCGCGCGCCTGTGCAGGAGCCCCGCCCCGGGGGCGAAAGCGATTGTGGCCGTTTAGAAAGATTTGCGGCTTGGCCACGATTCGCCGCGAGGCGCGGCTCCTACAGGGAGGGCGCATATCGGTGTAGGAACCCCGCCCCGGGGGCGAAAGCGATTGTGGCCGTTTAGAAAGATTTGCGGCCTGGCCAAGATTCGCCGCGAGGCGCGGCTCCTACAGGGAGGGCGCATATTGGTGTAAGAGCCCCGCCCCGGGGCGAAAGCGATTGTGGCCGTTTAGAAAGATTTACGGCCTGGCCACGATTCGCTGCGCGGCGCCAACAAGGCTATTGGTCCTTGTAGATCTTGAGCGCTTGCAGGCGCTCGCGGTTGAGCGCTTCGCCCAGCTCCGCCCCTTTGAATCCCTTCTCCACGAGCGGTTTGACCGGCACCTGCCGTGCTACTTCGGCAGCACCGAGCAGGTAAGCCGCTTGTGGATAATCGCGCTGCTCCAGACCCAGGCGGCCACGCGCGTCCATCTCGCAGGCGGCGACGAATTCGACGAAGCGCTGCGGGCGGCGGAACACGTCGAAGCGTTGCAGCAGTTCCAGTAGTGTCGAGGGTCGCAACTCCAGCGCGCGATGACCGTGGGTATGAAACTCACCGACCAGCATGGCCAGCTCGGCGCAGTCACGCGGCGCCTTGCAGCGCGCGTTGATCGCCTGGATCAGGCGCAGCCCCTTGTGCTCATGGGCGATATGCCGTGGCCACTCGGCTTCCGGTGTCAGGCCTTTGCCGACGTCATGCAGCAGGCAGGCCCAGCGCACGTTCAGCGGCTGGTCGTGCTCGGCACATTGGCGCAGGACGCTGAGCACATGCACGCCGGTATCGATCTCCGGGTGGTGTGTTTGCGGTTGCGGTACGCCGAACAGATCGTCCACTTCCGGCAGCAGGGCTGCCAGGGCGCCGCAGTCGCGCAGTACCTGGACGAACACGTCTGGACGCGGCTCCATCAGGGCGCGGGAGATTTCCTTCCAACTGCGTTCGGCGGTGAGGTGGGTCAGCTCGCCGGATTCGGCCAACTGACGCATCAGTGCCAGGGTTTCGGGCGCGACGCTGAAACCGAGCGGCGCATAGCGGGCGGCAAAGCGGGCGACGCGTAGTACGCGCAGCGGATCTTCGGCGAATGCCGGCGAAACGTGGCGCAGGATGCGGGCTTCAAGATCATGCTGGCCACCGTAGGGATCGATCAAGTTGCCGTGATCATCCTCGGCCATGGCGTTGACGGTGAGGTCGCGGCGGATCAGATCCTGTTCCAGGGTGACATCGGGGCTGGCGTGGAAGGTAAAGCCGCCATAGCCGCGCCCGCTCTTGCGTTCGGTGCGGGCCAGCGCGTATTCCTCGCTCGTCTGCGGGTGCAGAAACACCGGAAAGTCAGCGCCTACCGGGCGATAGCCGAGTTCGAGCATCTGTTCGGCACTGGCGCCGACCACGACCCAGTCCACTTCACTGACCGGGCGGCCAAGCAAGCGGTCGCGCACCGCGCCGCCGACTTTGTAGATCTGCATGTGTATTCCTCCACGAAGCGCAGAGGATACCGAAGAACGTGCCGGGTGCGCAGGCGCTCAAATCGGCGGGATTATCAGATCCAGCCTCGGGTAGTCGCTTTCGCCCTCCGAGCTGCCACGCGGTGGCACATGCTGAGTGGTGATCAACTGATCGCCCTGGCACACCTCCAGATGGATATCGAAGCCCCACAGCCGATGCAGGTGCTTGAGCACCTCGCCAGTGGAGTCGCCCAGTGGTTTGCGGTCGTGCTGCTGGTGGCGCAGGGTCAGCGAGCGGTCGCCACGGCGGTCGATGTTCCATATCTGCACGTTGGGTTCGCGGTTGCCCAGGTTGTATTGCGCTGCGAGCAGCTCGCGGATGGTGCGGTAGCCGGACTCGTCATGGATGGCCGGCACCAGCAGCTCGTCCTTCTGGTCGTCATCGAGGATGCCGAACAGCTTGAAGTCGCGAATCACCTTGGGCGAGAGGAACTGCAGGATGAAGCTCTCGTCCTTGAAGCTGGTCATGGCGAACTTGAGGGTGGTCAGCCAGTCGCTGCCGGCGATGTCGGGGAACCAGCGTTTGTCCTCTTCGGTCGGGTTTTCGCAGATACGGCGGATGTCGCGGTACATGGCAAAACCCAGGGCATAGGGGTTGATGCCGCTGTAGTAGGGGCTGTCGAACGGTGGCTGGTAGACCACGCTGGTGTGCGACTGCAGGAACTCCATCATGAAACCGTCGGTGACCAGGCCTTCGTCGTACAGGTCGTTCATTAGCGTGTAGTGCCAGAAGGTGGCCCAGCCTTCGTTCATCACCTGGGTCTGGCGCTGCGGGTAGAAGTACTGGGCGATCTTGCGCACGATGCGGATCACCTCGCGCTGCCAGGGTTCCAGCAGCGGCGCGTGTTTTTCGAGGAAGTAGAGGATGTTTTCCTGCGGTTCGGCGGGGAAACGCTTGCTGTCCTTCTCGCCGCCCTTGTCCGCACTTTTGGGAATGGTGCGCCACAGGTCGTTGATCTGCTTCTGTAGGTGCTCTTCGCGCTCCTTCTGCCGGCGTCGCTCTTCCTCGGCAGAAATGGGGTAGGGGCGCTTGTAACGGCCGACGCCGTAATTCATCAGGGCGTGGCAGGAGTCGAGCAGCTCTTCAACCGCATCGATGCCGTAGCGCTCCTCGCACTGCATGATGTACTGCTTGGCGAACACCAGGTAGTCGATGATCGAGCTGGCATCGGTCCAGGTGCGGAACAGGTAATTACCCTTGAAGAAGCTATTGTGGCCATAGCAGGCATGGGCGATGACCAGCGCCTGCATGCAGATGGTGTTCTCCTCCATCAGGTAGGCGATGCACGGATCGGAGTTGATCACGATTTCGTAGGCCAGGCCCATCTGCCCGCGCTTGTAGCCTTTTTCGGTGGCGAGGAAGTGCTTGCCGTACGACCAGTGGTGATAGCCCAGCGGCATGCCGACCGAGGCATAGGCATCCATCATCTGCTCGGCGGTGATCACTTCGATCTGGTTGGGGTAGGTGTCCAGCGCATAACGTTCGGCAATGCGCGCGATTTCCTTGTCGTATTGGCGAATCAGGTCGAAGGTCCATTCCGAGCCGGTGGAGATCGGTTGGCGTTTCTTGGCGGTGGCGCTCATGGCAACTCCTCAACTCACCAGACGGCGCTGGAACAGTTCGCGGAACACCGGGTAGATGTCCGCGGCGGACACCAGTTGCTGCTGGGCGAAGCTGTCGGCGAAGGCCTCGGCCACCTGTTCGTACTCGAACCACAGCGCCTGGTGCTCACGTGGGGTGATCTCGACGTAGGTGAAGTACTGCACGAACGGCATGATCTGGTTGATCAGGATATCCCGGCATACCGGCGAGTCATCGTTCCAGTTGTCGCCGTCCGATGCCTGGGCGGCATAGATATTCCATTCGTTGACCGGGTAGCGCTCGGCCATCACCTCCTGCATCAGCTTCAGGGCGCTGGAGACGATGGTGCCGCCGGTCTCGCGGGAGTAGAAGAACTCCTCCTCGTCCACCTCCTTGGCACTGGTGTGGTGGCGGATGAACACCACGTCGATCTTGTCGTAGTTCCGTTTGAGGAACAGGTACAGGAGGATGAAGAAGCGCTTGGCCACATCCTTGGTGGCCTGGGTCATCGAGCCGGAGACGTCCATCAGGCAGAACATCACCGCCTTGGAGCTTGGGTTGGGCTGCTTGGTCAGCAGGTTGTACTTGAGGTCGAAGGTGTCGAGAAACGGCACACGATGGATACGTGCGCTGAGGCGTTCGATTTCCTCCTGGATGGCCTGGATATCGCCGAAGTTGTCCGGCTCTTCGCGGCGCAGGCGCTCCAGCTCGGCCTTGGCTTCGCGCAGCTTGGCGCGGCTGGAACCGGACAGGGCAATGCGCCGCGCGTGCGCCGAGCGCAGCGTACGCACGATGTTGATGCGCGAAGGGTTGCCCTCGTTGCTGATACCGGCGCGCACGGTCTTGAAGGTTTCCGCACCGGTCAGGTGGCGCTTGACCAGATTGGGCAACTCCAGGTCCTCGAACATGAAGTCGAGGAATTCCTCCTGGGTGATCTGGAAGACGAACTCGTCCATGCCTTCGCCGGAGTTGCTCGCCTTGCCACTGCCGCGCCCACCGCCACCACCCTGCGGCCTGGGGATGCGCTCGCCGGCGGTGAATTCCTTGTTGCCGGGGTGGACGATGGTCTGCTTGCCGCCGCGGCCATGGTGCAGCACCGGCTCGTCGATATCACGGCCGGGAATGCTGATCTGCTCGCCGTGCTCCATGTCGGTAATGGAGCGCCGGCTGACGGCTTCCTCCACCGCCTTCTTGATGTGTTCACGGTAACGCCGCAGGAAGCGCTGGCGGTTCACCGTACTCTTGTTTTTGCCGTTGAGGCGTCGGTCGATCACGTAGCTCATACAAGCCCTCCGGGCGCTGCAGGCCTCAGGCCCCAGGCTGCAAGCGCTTTCGCCTGGAGCCTGCGGCCTGTCGCCTGAGGCCGCTTACTGCGATTTACGTACGCGCAGGTACCACTCCGACAGCAGGCGCACCTGCTTCTCGGTGTAGCCGCGCTCGACCATGCGTTTGACGAAGTCGTTGTGTTTCTGCTGATCCTCCTTGCTGCCCTTGGCGTTGAAGCTGATGACCGGGAGCAGGTCCTCGGTGTTGGAGAACATCTTCTTCTCGATCACCACGCGCAGCTTCTCGTAACTGAGCCAGGTGGGGTTCTTGCCATTGTTGTTGGCGCGGGCGCGCAGCACGAAGTTGACGATCTCGTTGCGGAAATCCTTCGGGTTGCTGATGCCGGCCGGCTTCTCGATCTTCTCCAGTTCCTCGTTGAGCGCCACGCGGTTGAGGATTTCGCCCGTTTCCGGGTCGCGGTATTCCTGATCCTGAATCCAGAAGTCGGCATACAGCACGTAGCGGTCGAAGATGTTCTGCCCGTACTCGCTGTAGGACTCCAGATAGGCAGTCTGGATTTCCTTGCCGATGAACTCGATGTAGCGCGGCGCCAGGTATTCCTTGATATAGCGCAGGTAGCGCTCGCGTACCTCGGCGGGGAACTGCTCCTGCTCGATCTGCTGCTCCAGCACGTAGAGCAGGTGCACCGGGTTGGCCGCCACCTCGTGCGGGTCGAAGTTGAACACTTTGGAGAGAATCTTGAAGGCGAAGCGGGTCGACAGGCCGTTCATGCCTTCGTCCACGCCGGCACTGTCTCGGTACTCCTGGATCGACTTGGCTTTTGGATCGGTATCCTTGAGGTTCTCGCCGTCGTAGACGCGCATCTTCGAGTAGATGTTGGAGTTCTCCGGCTCCTTGAGGCGGCTCAGTACGCTGAACTGGGCGAGCATCTTCAGGGTGTCCGGCGCGCAGTGCGCCTTGGCCAGCGAGCTGTTGATCAGCAGCTTGTCGTAGATGCGGATTTCATCGGTGACGCGCAGGCAGTAGGGCACCTTGACGATATAGATACGGTCGATGAAGGCTTCGTTGTTCTTGTTGTTGCGGAAGCTGTGCCATTCCGATTCGTTGGAGTGGGCCAGCAGGATGCCGCTGTAGGGAATCGCCCCCAGGCCTTCGGTGCTGTTGTAGTTGCCCTCCTGGGTAGCGGTCAGCAACGGGTGCAGGACCTTGATGGGCGCCTTGAACATCTCGACGAACTCCATCAGGCCCTGGTTGGCCCGGCACAGCGCGCCCGAGTAACTGTAGGCGTCGGCGTCGTTCTGCGGGTATTCCTCCAGTTTGCGGATATCCACCTTGCCGACCAGGGCGGAGATGTCCTGGTTGTTCTCGTCGCCCGGCTCGGTCTTGGCCACGGCGATCTGGTTGAGGATCGACGGATACAGCTTGACCACGCGGAACTGGCTGATGTCGCCGCCGAACTCCTGCAGGCGCTTGGTCGCCCAGGGCGACATGATCGAGCTGAGGTAGCGCCGTGGGATACCGTAGTCCTCTTCGAGAATGGCGCCGTCTTCGGTGGCGTTGAACAGCCCCAGCGGAGACTCGAATACCGGTGAACCCTTGATGGCATAGAAGGGCACCTTCTCCATCAGTTGCTTGAGCTTTTCAGCCAGCGAGGATTTACCGCCGCCCACCGGGCCCAGCAGGTAGAGGATCTGCTTCTTCTCTTCCAGCCCCTGCGCCGCGTGGCGGAGGTAGGAAACGATCTGGTCGATGCACTCTTCCATGCCATGGAAATCGGCGAAGGCCGGATAGCGGCGGATCACCTTGTTGGAGAAGATGCGTGACAGACGTGGGTCGCTGGAGGTGTCCAGCAGTTCGGGCTCACCGATGGCCATCAGCAGACGCTCGGCCGCAGTGGCATAGGCGCTGCGATCCTGCTTGCACAGTTCGAGGTACTCCTGCAGAGAGTACTCCTCCTGGCGGGTCGCCTCGAAACGTTGTTGGAAGTGACTGAAAATGCTCATGACTTCACCTCGCTCGATGCTGAAAGCTGGCTCGGGATCGGTCGTGCGTGCAGGTGCTGGGTGGCGCCGGCTCCAAAGAAGTCGGGAACAATCCCCCAAACCTAAAAGTCGTTACCGATGGCCCGATGCCGGTTGGCCGGCTCTACCTTCAGTGGGATGGCCTGAGTAAGAGAATAGTTCGTTCTGCAGCGCGTCAAGGGCACAACAACGATAACGGGATGTTACCGTGCGTCGGGAAGTGGCGGCAGGCCAGGGCGGACGGGGCCTGCCGCCTGAAGAAATTTATTCTTCGGAACTTTGCGCCGTCTCGCTTGGGTAGGTGGCGCGCCACAGCTCGAAACCACCGTCGAGACTGTAAACCTCAGAAAAGCCCTGGCCTGCGAGATAGGCGGCAGCGCCCTGGCTGGAGTTGCCGTGGTAGCACGAGACGATCAGCGGTGCGTCGAGGTCGGCGTGGGTGATGAAGTCATGCAGTGAGTGGTTGTCCAGATGGCGCGAGCCGCTGATATGGCCATTGGCGAAGCTGTGTGGGTCACGAATGTCGACCACCACGGCGCCCTGTGCACGCAGTTCTTGTGCCTGTTGTGGGGAGATGCGTTTGAATTCGCTCATGTTCAGGAACCTTTACCGGATGAAGGGCAGGCTTATGCCTTGGGGCAGGTGCAGCGATGCAGGGCGCCACTGTCGACATCGAGCAGGGTCATCGCGCCGCCCCAGACACAGCCGGTGTCCAGTGCGTAGAGGCCGGGCTCGGTGCAATGGCCTTCCAGTGCTGCCCAGTGGCCGAAGATGATCTTCTCGCCGCGCATCTTGCGCTGCGGGTGGCTGAACCAGGGCGCGAAGCCGGGCGGTGCGCTGCCCACGCCTTCCTTGGTCTTCAGATCCAGCGTGCCGTCTGCGGTGCAGAAGCGCATGCGGGTGAAATAATTGGTGATCACCCGCAGGCGGGTGACGCCATGCAGCTCCTTGCTCCACTTGGCCGGCTCGTTGCCATACATGCCGTCGAGAAACAGCGGCAGACGGGCGTCGTCACGCAGCGCCTCTTCGACTTCGGCAGCACGGCGCAGCGCCTTGCTCAGTGTCCACTGCGGCGGGATGCCGGCATGTACCAGGGTCACCTTGCGTTCGGCGTCGTGGTGCACCAGCTTCTGCATGCGCAGCCAATCGAGCAGGTCATTGCGATCCGGCGCGTCGAGAATCTCGCGCAGGGTGTCACCTTTCTTCAGGCGCTCGATATTGTGTGCGACAGCCAGCAGGTGCAGGTCATGGTTGCCCAGTACACAGGTGATCGCATGGCGAATGGAGTAGAGAAAACGCAGGGTTTCCAGCGACTGCGGGCCGCGGTTGACCAGATCGCCGACCAGCCACAGCTGGTCTTGCGCGGGATCGAAGGCCACCTGTTCGAGCAGGCACTTGAGCGGTTTCAGGCAACCCTGCAGGTCGCCGACGGCATACACCGCCATCAGTGAAGGGCCCCCGGCACAGCCAGGCGGAACGGCGCGATGGTTGCGTCGAAGCGTTTGCCGTCTTCGGCGAGCATCTGGTAGCTGCCCTGCATGGTGCCGACCTGGGTGGTCATGACCGTTCCGCTGCTGTAGGTGTGGCTGGCGCCGGGCTCGATATGCGGTTGCTGGCCGATCACCCCGGCGCCCCGGACTTCCTGCACGCGGCCATCGCCGTCGGTGATGATCCAGTGACGCGACAGCAGTTGCGCCGGTAGCTCGCCGTTGTTGACGATGGTGATGGTGTAGGAGAACGCGTAGCGGTTCTGCTCCGGTTGCGATTGCGCAGCCAGGTAGCGGGTGGTGACGCTGACGTCGATCTGATAACGAGGGTCGGACATGCGATGAATCCGTTGAGCGTTAATGCAGTTTAGTCCGCCGCAACCGAGGGCTGCAGGGCCAACTGGTCGGCCAGACGAACGAAGGCAGCCAGATCCAGCTGTTCGGGGCGCAGGCTGCCATCGACACTGGCAGCCTCGATGGCCTCGGCGGGCAGCAGCTGCTTGAGCGTGTTGCGCAGGGTCTTGCGGCGCTGGTTGAAGGCCTCACGCACCACGCGTTCGAGCAGGCGATGATCCTTGGCCGGATGCGGCAGGGTTTCATGCGGCACCAGGCGGACGATGGCCGAGTCCACCTTGGGCGGCGGGTTGAAGGCGCCGGGGCCGACATTGAACAGATGCTCCACGCGGCAGTGGTACTGCACCATGATCGACAGCCGCCCCCAATCGCCACCGCCCGGGCCGGCGGCCATGCGCTCGACCACTTCCTTCTGCAGCATGAAGTGCATGTCGCGAATCAGTGGCGCGTTGTCCAGCAGATGGAAAATCAGCGGCGTGGAGATGTTGTAGGGCAGGTTGCCGACCACGCGCAGGCTGCGCGGCGCCGCTTCGAGGCGGGCGAAGTTGAATTTCAGCGCGTCGCCCTGATTCAGGCGAAAGCGCGGATTGTCGCCGAACTTGCCTTGCAGGATGGGGATCAGGTCGAGGTCGAGTTCGATCACGTCGAGCTGCGCACCGCTGCTGAGCAACCCTTCGGTAATGGCACCCTGGCCTGGGCCGATTTCCAGCAGGCGTTCGTCTTCCTTGGCGCGAATGGCGCGCAGGATGCGGTCGATCACCCCGGCATCATGCAGGAAGTTCTGGCCGAAGCGCTTGCGCGCGCGGTGTTGGTATTCGGACATGTACGGCTCCGCGCAGCGCCTCGAGGCGTTTTGCTCGAGGCTGGATGCAAAAAGAAAGTCGCACAGTCTACCAGCGAATGGCGCCGCGGGCGCGGGCTGTGGTCTCAGTGGTTCATTCCCGGCGGCTGGCGGCCATCTGGTAGGCGGTTTCCAGTGCCACCTGCAGGCTGCCGATGTCCACCTTGCCGGTACCGGCCAGATCCAGGGCAGTACCATGATCCACCGAGGTGCGGATGATCGGTAGGCCCAGCGTGACATTGAGCGCCGCACCGAAGCCCTTGAACTTGAGCACGGGCAGGCCCTGGTCGTGGTACATGGCCAGTACGGCATCGGCATGGTCGAGATACTTGGGGGTGAACAGGGTGTCGGCCGGCAGCGGGCCGATCAGGTTCATGCCTTCGCTGCGCAGACGCTCCAGCGTCGGTTCGATGATCTCGATTTCCTCACGTCCCAGATGCCCGCCTTCGCCTGCATGCGGATTGAGCCCGCACACCAGGATGCGCGGCTTGGCGATGCCGAACTTGCTTTGCAGATCGGCATGCAGGATGCGGGTCACACGCTCCAGACGTTCGGCGGTGATGGCTGCTGCGACATCCTTCAGTGGCAGGTGAGTGGTGACCAGCGCCACGCGCAGGCCGCGGGTCGCCAGCATCATCACCACCTGCTGGGTGTGGGTCAGTTCGGCGAGAAACTCGGTGTGGCCAGAGAAGGCGATACCCGCTTCGTTGATCACACCCTTGTGTACGGGCGCCGTGATCATCCCGGCAAATGTTCCGTCCAGGCAGCCTTGGCCTGCGCGGGTGAGGGTCTGCAGCACATAGGCGGCGTTGGCGGGCGTCAGTTTGCCGGGTGTGGCAGGCGTCGCCAGGGGCGTGTCCCAGACGTAGAGGCTGCCAGCCGCTGCGGGGCTGTCTGGCCATCGCTGCGGGCCGACGGTCAGCAATTCGATATTCAGCCCCAGCTGCTTAGCACGTTCTGCCAGTAGCTCGCGACTGGCGATGGCGACCAGAGGCGCTGGCTGCGCCTGCCGGGCCAGCAGCAGGCAGAGATCGGGGCCGATACCAGCGGGCTCGCCAGGGGTGAGGGCAAAGCAGGGCTGCGCAGTCATGATGGCTCTCGGTGTGGCGTGGGGCGCCAGTTTACGCTGCCGGGCCGGAAACGAAAAAGCCCGGCGCTGGGCCGGGCTCTTGCGTTCGAAACGACTTTTACAGCTTGGTTTCGACGTAGGCTTCGTCGCGGATCTGGCGCAGCCAGGCCTGCAGCTCTTCGTCGTACTTGCGGTTACGCAGCAGGTTTGCGGCCTGTTGTTCGCGGAACTGCGCGCTGCTGTCAGTGGCGCGGCGGCCCATGACTTGCAGCACGTGCCAGCCGTAAGGACTCTTGAACGGTTTGGACAGCTCGCCACTGGCAGTGTTGTTCATCACTTCGCGGAATTCGGGCACCAGCGCCTCGGGGTCGATCCAGTTCAGGTCGCCGCCATTGAGTGCAGAACCCGGATCTTCCGAGAAGCTCTTTGCCAGTTCGGCGAAATCCTCGCCATCGACGATGCGCTGATGCAGGCGCTCGACCAGGCGACGGGTTTCTTCTTCGCTGCGAATCTCGCTGGGCTTGATCAGAATGTGACGAACATGCACTTCGTCACGCACCTGAGTGTCGCCACCGCGCTTCTCGATCAGTTTGAGGATGATGAAGCCGCCCGGTGTACGCACCGGCTCGGTGACTTCGCCCGGATTGAGCTGGCTGATCATGCTGTCGAACGGTGGCGGCAGCTGACCGGCTTTACGCCAGCCCATCTCGCCGCCTTCCAGCGCGGTTTCACTGGCCGAGCGGGCAATTGCCAGTTGCGCGAAGTCTGCGCCTTGCTGCAGCTGCTGATACACCTCCTGCGCCTGGCGCTCGGCGGCCTGGATTTCGCTGGAGGACGCGCCCTCGGAAACCGGAATCAGGATATTGGCCAGACGGAACTCTTCCGACAGCTGCATCTTGCCCAGGTCGGAGGCGAGGAAGTTCTGCACTTCCTGGTCGGTGACCTGGATGCGTTCGGCCACGCGGCGCTGACGCACACGGCTGATGATCATCTCGCGACGCACCTGATCACGAGCATCGGCATAGGACAGGCCATCACGAGCCAGCGCGTCGCGGAACTGCTCCAGGCTCATGCCGTTGCGCTGGGCGATGGTGCCCATGGCCTGGTTCAGCTCTTCGTCGGTGATACGAATGCCGGAGCGCTCGCCGATCTGCAGCTGGATGTTCTCGATGATCAGGCGTTCGAGCACCTGCTGGCTGAGTACGTTCTCCGGAGGCAGGGCGCCACCGCGCTTGTCGATGGTCTGTTGTACTTCACGCAGGCGAGCCTCGAGCTGGCTCTGCATGACCACGTCGTTGTCGACGATGGCCACGACGCGATCCAGTGGGCGAACCTGGGCCTGAGCCATTGCTGCCAGCAGTGCTGCGCCCAATAGCAGGGGGCGCAGGCGATCAGAAAGCTTGGTCTTCACGTTCACGGTAACCTTGAATGCCTTGGTCGAGGAAAGTTTCCACCTTGTTGCCAACGACGCCGCCGAGGCCCTTGAGGACGATCTGCAGGAAGATGCCGCGGTCCGGCTCGTCGTTGCGCGACGGGTTGAGGCTGACTTCGTCGTAATCGATCCAGTAACGGTTGATCAGGCGCAGCTTCCAGCAGCAGCTGTCGTATTCGAAACCACCGAAGGCTTCGAGGGTACGGTTGCGGCCATAGTCGTACTGCCAGCGCGAGATCAGGCTCCACTGCGGAGCCAGCGGCCAGATAACAGAGAAGTCATGCTGGTCGATCTTGTAGTAGTTCTTGACGTAATAGGGGTCTGTCGGCTCACCGTAATCACCGCCGTACAACCAGCGACCGGTTCTCTGGTCGTAGTTGAGGGTGTCATTACGATAGCGGTAGCCAGCGTTGATGATCTTGCGCGGGTTGTCGGCAGGCTGATAGTGGAACATGGCGCTGCCGGAACGGGTGCGGTGACTGTCCGGATCCCAATTGAAGCTCGAGGTGAAACGCCAGTCCTGATTGTAGCGGTACATGTACTCCAAGGCGTACGGCGAGACCGACGACTGAGCTTCTTCGCGGGTGCGGTAGTCGATGCCTGGCATCTGTACCTTGCGGTCCTCGAAATAGAAGGCCTGGCCAAGGCTGATGCGCTGACGCTCGAAACCGTTGGACTCGATCCAGCGGCTGGTCACGCCGAGGGATATCTTGTTCTCGTCGCCGATACGATCCTTGCCGCTGAAGCGATTCTCACGCCAAAGCGACGCATAGCTAAAGGTGCTTTCGCTGCTGTCGAATACCGGGATGTCGGTCTGATCTTCTTCAGGGACGTAGAGGTAGAACAAGCGCGGTTCAAGGGTTTGACGTGCTTCGCGACCGAATAACGTTGTGTCGCGGTCAAAGTACAGGCCGCTATCGACGCTGAACAGGCCTATGCCACGGTTCTGGCTGCTGCTGTATTGCTCGTTTGGCAGAAGTGTATTTTTACCGCGTTGGTCGAGATCCAGATCGTAATTGGTCTGCAGGTACTTAACTTGCGGTTTGACGAAGCCCCAGCTCCAGTCAAGCGGCAGACTCACGCCGGGTTCAAGGTGCAGTCGCGTGCCGTTGGCGCGAGCCAGGCCAGAAATATTCACATCGTGCCACGGACCTTCGGAAACGCCGTCTTTGTTGATGAACTCGCCGTTTCGCAGGCTGCGGTCAAAACGAACCAGCTCTGAACCGTAGGTGAACTCCAGCCCGCCCGGGTTGAAGGGCAGTTTGCCGTCCAGGGTGATCTGCGGCAGACGATCGTACGGTGTCACGTCGGTGATATTGGCCAGCTCGTAAGCATGCAGGTTCAGGCGAGCGGTGTAACTGTCACCACGATAGGTCAGGGTACCGCGCTGGTTGATGTAGGTTGTTGTTTCAATGCCCAGATCTGTATCCAGGTCCTGGAAGTAGTACGGGTCGCTGATGTCGGTGTAGTCGACCTCGGCGAGCAGGCGCGAATTCAGCCCCTGCTTGTGCTGCCAGCTGTACATCCAGCGCTGATCTTCGTACTCGGACTGCAGTTTGCGCTCGTCTTCGCTGTCGTCGAGGTAGGCAGCGCCGATCTGGCCTTCGCTGCTCTCGGTCAGGTAGCGGAACTCACCTTCCATCAGTAGGCCGCGTTTGGCCATGTAGGTCGGGTACAGCGTGGCGTCGTAGTTCGGCGCCAGGTTGAAGTAGTACGGCGTTTGCAGCGAGAAGCCGTTGCTGCTCGACGTGCCGATGCTCGGCGGCAGGAAACCGGATTGGCGACGGTCGTCGATCGGGAAGTAAATGTACGGGGTGTAGAACACCGGAATGTCCTTGACCCGCAACGTCACGTTGGTCGCGGTGCCGAAGCCGGTCGCCGGGTTCAGGGTGACGTTGTTGCCCTTCAGGTGCCAGGCATTGTCGCCCGGTTCGCAACGGGTATAGGTACCATCCTTGAGGCGGATGATCGCGGTCTCTTCGCGCTTGGCGTAGAGCGCGCTGCCGCGCACGTGAGCCTGGTGCATCACGTATTCGGCGTTGTCGATACGGGCTTCGCCGTTATCCAGTTGCAATTCGGCGCGGTCGCCGACCACCAGCATGCCCTTGTCGCGCAGGCGTACGTTGCCGACCAACTCGCCACGGTTTTCCGTCTGGTGCAGGCTGGCTTCGTCGGCCTCGACCTGCATGCCGGACTGGCGCAGGACGACGTCACCGGCGAGGGTGGCGATCTGTTTTTCCTGCTCGAAACGCGATGCCTTGGCCGATACATACATCGGCGATTCGTCCAGCGGCGTGGTGTCATCCATGCCCGGGCGCAGCGGCTCGACATAGGCGCCTGCGCAGTAGGGGCCGGCTTCGGCCAGTTGCGCTGCGGTCAGCTTCTCGCGCGGGACCCAGTCCAGGTGGCTGTAATCGGGGCTGCGCGAGGCGAGGGCGCGGCCCTTGCTCTCGGTGACCAGCACCGGCGCAGCCTCCTGCTTGGCTACTGCCTGGCTGGTGGCACCACCGGTGCTGACAGCATCACGGCTGTGCAGCGGGCGCGGGGGCAGGGCGCTGGCTGCTGATTTCGGCGCACAAGCCCAGCCGCCCGTAGGCGAAGCCTGGCAGTTGTATTGCTCAGCGGCGAAGGCCTGTAGGCTGAACGCGGGCTGTAGGGCCAGGAGGCTGCCGGTAACCAGCAGCGGAAATTTCTTGCGGAACGCGGGGTATTTTACTGCCATCTTGTTAGTCCGGGCTTCCTGCGCGCTATCGGCCCAGGGGCCGCACGCCTCTCGATGGGCTGAAAAAGATGCTGGATAATAAAGCATGACCCGCGCAACGGCTAGCGCCGTCGGAGACCCCTAGATGTCTGAACACGATGTACGTCTGCAACAGCTGCAAACCTGGCTCGCCGAGCAACTGCCAGCCCTTTTCGCGGAGCGCGAATGGGGCGCGGTGCCTGCGGCCGTGCTCACGCCTGCCAGCAGCGACGCCAGTTTTCGCCGCTATTTTCGTTGGCAGGCCGGTGAGCGCAGCCTGATTCTGATGGATGCGCCGCCGCCGCAGGAAAACTGCGAGCCCTTCGTGCGTATCGCGGCTCTGCTGGCCAGCGCTGGCGTGCATGTGCCGCAGGTGCTGGCTGCCGATCTCGAGCGGGGCTTCCTGATACTCGATGATCTGGGCCGGCAGACCTACCTGGATGTAATCAACGAAGACAATGCCGACGATCTGTTCGCCGCAGCCATCGACGCCTTGCTGCTGCAGCAGCGTTTGCCCCTCGACAGCCATCTGCCGCATTACGATGAGGCGTTGCTGCGTCGTGAGTTGCAGCTGTTTCCCGAGTGGTACGTACAACGCCACCTGGGGCTTACCTTCACACCCGAGCAGGAGGCCGTCTGGCAGCGTATCAGTCGCCTGTTGATCGACAGCGCCCTGGCGCAGCCCAAGGTGGTGGTGCATCGCGATTTCATGCCGCGCAACCTGATGCAGAGCACGCCCAATCCCGGTGTGCTGGATTTTCAGGATGCCGTCAACGGCCCGGTCACCTACGACATCACCTGCCTGTTCAAGGATGCCTTCCTCAGTTGGCCCGAGGCGCGCGTGCAGGCCTGGTTGCACGGCTACTGGGAGCGTGCCAAGGCGGCGGGCATTCCGCTACAGGCATCGTTCGAAGACTTTCTGCGTGCCAGCGACCTGATGGGCGTGCAGCGCCACCTCAAGGTCATCGGCATCTTTGCGCGCATCTGCCACCGCGATGGCAAGCCCAAGTACCTCGGCGATGTGCCGCGTTTCTTCTCTTATATAGAAGCTGTGTTGGCGCGTCGGCCGGAGCTCGCCGAGTTGGGTGAGCTGTTCGCCAGCCTGGCGAAAGATGAAGGGGCACGTGCATGAAGGCGATGATCCTCGCGGCGGGCAAGGGTGAGCGCATGCGGCCGCTGACCCTGCATACGCCCAAACCGCTGGTGCAGGTGGCGGGCGTGCCGTTGATCGAGTACCACATCCGCGCCCTGGCTGCTGCGGGGTTTACCGAGCTGGTGATCAACCACGCCTGGCTCGGTCAGCAGATCGAGGATTACCTCGGCGATGGTTCACGCTTCGGTGTGCGGATTGTCTATTCCGCCGAAGGTGAGCCGCTGGAAACCGGCGGCGGCATCTTCAAGGCGCTGCCGTTGCTGGGTGCCGAGCCATTTCTGGTGGTCAATGGCGATGTGTTCACTGACTACGACTTTGCTGCCCTGCGCAAACCGCTCGCGGTTTTGGCCCATCTGGTGCTGGTGAATAATCCGGCACATCACCCGCAGGGTGATTTCGTGCTGGCGGCTGGCCGGGTGCATGACGGTGAGGCGACAGGTGAGCGGCTGACCTACAGCGGGCTCGCCGTGCTGCACCCGCGTCTGTTCGGCTCTTCTCAGCCCGGTGCCTTCAAGCTGGCGCCGCTGCTGCGTGAGGCGATGGCGGCCGGGCAGGTCAGTGGCGAACACTACAGCGGCTGCTGGGTCGACGTCGGTACGCACGAGCGTCTGGCCGAGGTCGAGTGTCTGTTGCAGGAGGCAATCTAGGTGCTTTGGCCGGCGACCCTGCTAGGCGCTGCGGCCGGACTGGCCCTGGCCAGCATCCCTGGTGCTCTGCTGGGCGGTCTGCTCGGGCAGGTGCTGGACCGTCGTCTGCGCCTTCATGGCTGGGACAATCTGCGCGAGCGTCTGGGCGGTCGTGCGGCGCCGTCGGATGACGACCTGCTGTTTCTGATGCTGGGGCGTCTGGCCAAGAGTGATGGTCGGGTGGTGCAGAGCCATATCCAGCAGACACGCTCGGAAATGCAGCGACTTGGCCTGGACGCCGCAGCCCAGCGCCGCGCCATCGAGGCTTTTGCTCGGGGCAAGACCGGGCGTGACAACCTGCGTGCGCCGCTGCAGCGCCAGCGCGAGCGCGCCGATGCCATGCTGCGGGCCTGCTGGCGCATGGCCTGGGTCGATGGACGAGTATCGGCCAGTGAGCATGAGCTGATTCTGCTCTGGGGCAAGTGGCTTGGCTGGGACAGCACCCGCCTCGATAGCCTGGGCGAGGAATACGCGCCGCGTCGCAGTCAGCAACCGGCACCGGCTGGCGGCAGTTACCAGGAGGCGCTGCGCCTGTTGGGCGTGAATGAAGGCAGCGAGCCTGAGCAGATCAAGCGCGCCTACCGGCGCCTGCTCAGCCGCCATCACCCTGACAAACTGGCCGGCTCCGGCGCCTCGCCTGAGCGCATTCGTGAAGCCACCGACACCACGCGCCAACTGCATCAGGCCTATGCGCTGATTCGTCAGCGCCGGGGTATCCGCTAGGCTAGCTGCCTGCGGCGTTGGTGTGCTTCTGTAGCCAGCCACGCAGGCGGCGATAGAGTTGTTCGTGCTGCACGTCCAGGTTGCCCGGCAGGGCTTTCATCGCTACCTGGATGTAGTTGGGCAGCTTGGCGCGTTTGCTGGCCTGCAGGCGTTCAAGCGCGGCCTTGCGCTCGTTGGCCTGATCCTTGTAGAAGAAGTCGCCGGTGGCCACCGGCAGTTGGGTGACCAGTTCGTCCAGCGGCGGGGCGAACCCTGCTGGTAAGTCCGCCGCCACCATCAGCAGGTTCTTCACGTTGTCCGGCTGGCGTTCGTTCAGGTAGCGCGCAGCCCAGTAAGCGCCACTGCCATGACCGAGCAGGACGATTGCCTTGGCCTGCTGCTGGTTGGCGAAGGCGATGGCGGCATCGATGCGTGCCATGACCCGCTCGACATGCGCCTGACGCCGTTGCTCCGGGCTGATCGCGCCGCTGTCGGCTGGTTGTGCAGCCTCGTCTACGGTCGCGTCGGGCGGGCTTTCGGCGGCAGGAGCGCTCTCGGTAGTGGTGGTATCGCTTTGCGGTGCCGCTGTTGCAGTGGCGGCAGTGCGCAGTGGCAGCGGGTCACCGTCCGGGTCTGGCAGGGTCAGGCTCAGGCTGTGCCAGCCGGCGTCGGGCAGTTTGCGCCGCAGCGGGCCGATAGCCGCAGCGCCATCGGCGTTTTCCACATCGCCGGGCAGCAGGATCACTGCTCCATGGGGTTCGCCGACATTGGCAGGCAGCCACAGGGCGAGAAAACTTTCGGCGCCGGCCTGCAGCATCTGCTGTTCACGTTTGTCCAGGCGGTGCTCCAGCGTCTGCGCCTCGCTGACGCTGCGTTCGGGCAACAGCGGGCGTTCGCTCGCCGCGGGGGCGTCGGCGCTATCAGCCGGCGCATTCTCGGTCGGCTCCTCGGCCCAGGCCACGGAACAGGAGAGCAGGCAGAAACCGAGCAGTGCTAGTGAATGAAGGCGCATCGATGAGGCTCCTGATCGTCTGCTACAGAGCCTAATGCCGGGCTCCGCTTTTGTCAGGCGATTGGCGCAAGACTGGAGTAAGGTAGGGGGGGGCGCGTCACCGGATTCGCCGTGTATGAATTCCCTTCTTCGTTCCCTCGTCCTGCTGCTGATGCTGGCTGTTTCCACCGCCTGGGCCGAGAGCGCGCGTATGCCACTGCGCCCGGCGTTCGATGCCGCGCAACGTGCCTGGCTCAGTGAGCATCCGGTTTTGCGCGTAGGCCTGATCCAACAGGCGCCCTGGGTGCAGCGGGGGCGGAACCGGCAACTGACCGGCGCCAATGTCGAGCTGATGCAGCGTCTGCTCGAGGGGATGGGCGTGGCGCCTGACTAGCGTCTTTATCCAAACCAGCAAGCGCTGGAGCAGGCGGCGCGCGCCGGTGAGATCGACCTGGCACCGGGCCTGCAGCAAACACCGGCAGGTCTGCGCATCTGGCACTATTCCATGCCCTATCTGCGTGTGCCGCATCTGGTGGTCGGCGAGCGTAGTGGCAGTGGCGCGGTCGATCTGGATCAACTGCCGCTGGAGCAGATGGTCGCCCTGCGCTCACCGAGTCAGGCGGCCGAATACCTGGAGCGCACCCATACCAACCTGCGCCTGCGTGCGGCGCCTTCGGACCGTGCCGCGTTGCTGCTGGTGCTGAATCAGGAGGTCAGCTACGCGGTGCTGGACGAGGCAAGTCTCAGCCTGTTGCTGCGTGAATCGCGTTTCGCCAGCCTGAGTATCGTTGGCGATATTGGTTTGCCGCAGTTGCTGCGCCTGGCCACGCGTCGTGATCAGCCGTTGCTGGCCGGCATCGTCGACCTGACCCTGCAGGCGCTGCCTGCCCGTGAGTTGGATGAGCTGCGCGAAACCTGGATGCCGCTGCGTTATCCACAATCCACTGACTTCGTCGGCTTCTGGAAGACTCTCGCGCTGTTTCTCGCACTGTTGCTATTGATTGGCGCCACCGCGCTCTATCGCCAGCGTCAGCAGACGCGCACGCTCGAGCGCGGGCTGCTGGGCGCGCGCAGTGAGCTGGATCGTCACCTACAGGCGGCCGAGGCATTGCGCCTGAGCCAGTTCTCCATCGACCACAGCACGGTCGGCATCCTCTGGGTCAACTGGGACAGTCACCTGCGCTATGCCAACCGTGCCGCCGAACGCATGCTCGGTTACGCCCCCGGTGAGCTGGTGGACAAGCCATTGAGTCAGCTGGAGCCCGGCCTGCATATGGACCGCTGGCTCAATCTGTGGAAGCGCGTGCGCCAGCAGGCCGAGGGCTCACCCAGTTTCGAGGTGGACTGTCTGCGTGCCGATGGCAGTCGCATGCCGGCGGATGTTTCCCTGAGCTTCCTGCGTTATCGCCAGGCCGAGTACCTGGTGGTGTTTCTCAGCGACGTCACCGAGCGCCGCCGAGCGCGTGCGGCGCTGGAGGAAAGCGAGGCGCGCTTCAAGGGTATCGCCGGTAACGTGCCTGGCCTGGTGTTTCGTCTGGAGCGGGCCGGGCCGGGAGCGGTGGTCAACTTCGCCTACATCAGCGAGGCCAGTCAGGACATGGTCGGCTGGCCGGCGCATGAGCTGCAGCGTGATGAACGGGGTATTCGCAGCCTGGTGCACCCGCAGGATCTCCCCAGCTACCTGAACAGTCAGACGCTGGCGCTGGAAAGCGAGAGTGACTGGTACTGGCAGGGGCGCATCATCACCGCCAAGCAGGAGGTGCTGTGGGCCGATATCCGCACCACCGCGCGGCCGCTGGGCAATGGCCGGGTAGTGTGGGACGGCATTCTCTGGGATATCACCGAGAACAAGCTGGCCGAGCTGGCGCTGGCCGATTCGCGGGCGCGCCTGCGCCAGTTGTCGGCGCATCTGGAAAGCGTGCGTGAAGAAGAGAAGGAGCGTATTGCCCGCGAAGTGCATGACGAACTGGGCCAGGTGCTGACCGTACTCAAGCTGGAGACGGCGATGTGCGAGCTGGTATGCGCCGGGCAGATGCCCGAGCTGGACGAGCGCCTGGCGAGCACGAAGCGCCTGATCGCCCAGTTGTTCCAGTTGGTGCGTTATGTGGCCACGGCGCTGCGCCCGCCGATTCTCGATGCCGGCATTGCCTCGGCCATCGAATGGCAGGTACGCCGCTTCGAGGAGCGCACGCAGATTCCCTGTCTGGTTGAAGTGCCGGAGCACCTGCCACGCCTGCCCGACGCGCAGGCCATCGGCCTGTTCCGCATCCTCCAGGAGGCGCTGACCAACGTCATGCGCCATGCCAGCGCGCACAGCGTCGAGGTGCGCCTGTGGCTGGAGGACAGAGCCTTGTGTCTGTCGGTGGTCGACGATGGCAAGGGTTTCGATCCGACACTGCGCAAGCCCGGGCAGTCGTTCGGCCTGGTTGGCATGCAGGAACGCATGCTCATGCTCGGTGGCCAGTTGCAGATTGACAGCCGGCCGGGCGAGGGCTCTACCCTGTGTGCGCGCATCAATCTGGAAGAGGAGGTCGCAGCGTGATTCGGGTACTGGTAGCCGAAGACCACACCATCGTGCGGGAAGGCATCAAGCAACTGATCGGCATGGCCCGCGACCTCGAAGTGGCGGGTGAAGCCTGCAATGGTGAACAGTTGATCGAAGTGCTGCGCCGTACGCCTTGCGACGTGGTACTGCTGGATATCTCCATGCCGGGCGTCAACGGTCTGGAGGCCATTCCGCGCATTCGCGCGCTGACCGAGGCACCGGCGATTCTGGTGCTGTCGATGCACGACGAGGCGCAGATGGCGGCCCGTGCGCTCAAGGCTGGCGCTGCCGGTTACGCCACCAAGGACAGCGATCCGGCGCTGCTGATCACCGCCATTCGCAAGGTGGCCAGCGGTGGGCGTTATATCGACCCCGCATTGGCCGACCGCATGGTCTTCGAGGTCGGCCTGACCGATTCGCGTCCGCCCCATGCGCAACTGTCCGAGCGTGAATTCTCGGTGTTCGAGCGTCTGGTACGCGGCGAAGGCGTCAACGACATCGCTCTGCACCTGGCCATCAGCAACAAGACCGTGAGCACGCACAAGGCGCGACTGATGCAGAAGCTCGGCGCCCATTCGATGGCCGATCTGGTGCGCTATGCGATGGAGCATCGCCTGGTCTGATCGGACACTCCCGCAGCACGCGACTGTATGGCAGGCATGGATGAGGCTCTTTTCATCCAGCGTTGCGGTATGGGTACATCCGCATCGGTGGACATGAAAAGCGATGTCCAGCCTGCCCATGGATGACCCATGATGCACCTTCGAAAACCGAGGTGATCACTCGGAATTTGTAGGGCAATCCCTACGCAAGAATTTCCTCGCGCCTGATATCAGCTTGTCATTCTGCCCGATTTTTCACCCGCTCTTGTCGACCTACTCTTGAGTCATCTGCCTGAGACAAGAACAAGGGTGTGGTGTGATGGCAAACGATGTACTGGTGAGCTTCCGTGGCGTACAGAAGAGCTATGACGGCGAAACGCTGATCGTCAAAGACCTCAACCTGGATATCCGCAAGGGTGAGTTTCTGACCCTGCTCGGCCCGTCCGGTTCCGGCAAGACCACCAGCCTGATGATGCTGGCCGGTTTCGAGACGCCGACCGCTGGCGAAATCCTCCTCGATGGCCGCTCGCTGAACAAACTGCCGCCGCACAAGCGCGACATCGGCATGGTGTTCCAGAACTACGCGTTGTTCCCGCACATGACCGTGGCCGAGAACCTGGCTTTCCCGCTGAGCGTGCGCGGCATGTCGCGCACCGACATCAGCGAGCGGGTCAAGCGCGCCCTGTCGATGGTGCAGCTCGACACTTTCCGCAACCGTTATCCGGGTCAGCTTTCCGGTGGTCAGCAGCAGCGTGTGGCCCTGGCCCGTGCGCTGGTGTTCGAGCCGCAACTGGTGCTGATGGACGAACCCCTCGGCGCGCTGGACAAGCAACTGCGCGAACACATGCAGATGGAGATCAAGCACCTGCACCAGCGCCTGGGCGTGACCGTGGTCTACGTGACCCACGATCAGGGCGAGGCGCTGACCATGTCCGACCGCGTGGCCGTGTTCCATCAGGGCGAGATCCAGCAGATCGCTCCGCCGCGCGAACTCTACGAAGCGCCGCACAACACTTTCGTTGCCCAGTTCATCGGCGAGAACAATCGCCTGGCTGGCGAGCTGGTCAGCCGCGATGGCGAGCAGTGCGTGGTGCGCCTGGCGCGCGGTGAGGAAGTGCGCGCCACGGCGGTCAACGTCGGTGCCGTCGGTGAGGCGGTGAGCCTGTCGATCCGCCCCGAGCGTATCCGTCTCAACGGCCACAGCGAAGCCTGCCCGAACCGTTTCTCCGGGCGTATCGCCGAGTTCATTTACCTGGGCGACCACGTGCGCATTCGCCTGGAGGTCTGCGGCAAGTCCGATTTCTACGTCAAGCAACCCGTCGCCGAACTCGATCCGGCGCTGACGGTTGGTGACCTGGTTCCGCTCGGCTGGTCTGTCGAGCATGTCCGCGCGCTGGATCCACTCCAAGCCGAGTGAGCGCTTCGCGCAGTGCTTCACCTTTACCCCGTAACACAGAGGAGCTGATAAGAATGACGAAATCCCTGAAGCTGGCGGCATTGGCCCTGGGCGTTAGCTGTGCCATGCCGGCACTGGCGGTGGATCTGACGGCGGTTTCCTTCGGCGGCGCGAACAAGGCGGCGCAGGTCAAGGCCTTCTACGAACCCTTCGAGAAGGAAACCGGCAACAAGGTGCTGGGCGGTGAATACAACGGTGAAATGGCCAAGGTCAAAGCCATGGTCGACACCCGCAGTGTGAGTTGGGATCTGGTAGAGGTGGAGTCGCCGGAACTGGCTCGCGGTTGCGACGAAGGCCTGTTCGAAGAACTCGACCCGGCGCAGTTCGGCGATGAGGCCAACTTCATCGATGGCGCCATTCAGCCCTGCGGCGTGGGCTTCTTCGTGTGGTCCACGGTGCTCGCCTACAACGCCGACAAACTCAGCGCGGCGCCGACCAGCTGGGCCGATTTCTGGGATGTGGCGAAATTCCCCGGTAAGCGCGGCCTGCGCAAGGGCGCCAAGTACACCCTGGAATTCGCCCTGATGGCCGATGGCGTGCCGGTCAAGGACGTGTACAAGGTGCTGGCCACCAAGGAAGGCCAGGATCGCGCGTTCAAGAAGCTCGACGAACTCAAGCCCAATATCCAGTGGTGGGAAGCCGGCGCTCAGCCGCCGCAGTACCTGGTCTCCGGTGACGTCGTGATGAGCTCGGCCTACAACGGCCGCATCGCCGCGGTACAGGACGAGAGCAACCTGCAGGTGGTGTGGAACGGCGGCATCTACGACTTCGACTCCTGGGCCATTCCGCGTGGCGCGAAGAATACCGAGCTGGCCAAGCAGTTCATCGCCTTCTCGGTTACGCCTGAAGCGCAGAAGACCTATTCGGAGAACATCGCCTACGGCCCGGCCAACAAGCAGGCCATCGAGCTGCTGCCGCCGGAGCGTCTGAGCCTGATGCCGACCGCCCCGGAAAACATCGCCAACCAGGTGGCCATCGACGTGACCTTCTGGGCTGACTACGGCGAGCAGCTGGAGCATCGTTTCAACGCCTGGGCGGCCCGTTAAGGAAGCTCTGAAAAAGCCGTCACTCCCGCGAAGGCGGGAATCCAGGGGTGCGAAATCCCTGGGCTCCCGCCTTCGCGGGAGTGACTGTAAATAGCTTTTCAGGGTAGCCCAAGCGACCTATCTGGCCCCACTGCGCTGGGGCCGACTGAATTTTTTCTTGCCTGCGGAGTTGTCCATGGCCAGCGAATTGTCCGCCACCGCGCTGCCCGGGCCCAGCCTGAAGCAGCGACTGGCCCGTGCTGAGCGTTTCAATCGCCTGAAATCCAAGGCACTGATCCTGCCGCTGTTGCTGTTTCTCTTGCTCACCTTCCTGCTGCCTATCGGCGCGCTGCTCATGCGCAGTGTGGACAACCCGGAAGTGGTCGGCAGCCTGCCACGCACCGTCGAGGCGATTGCTGCCTGGGATGGCCGTGGCCTGCCGGACGAGGCGGTGTACCGGGCGATTGCCAGCGATATGCTCGAAGCGCGGCGCAATCAGAGCCTGGGCGATCTGTCCAAGCGCCTGAATATGGAGCTGGCGGGCTTCCGCAGTCTGGTCAGCGCCACCGCACGCAAGCTGCCGCTGCGCGAGGAGCCGGCGTCCTACCAGGAAGCCTTCCTCGACATGGACGAGCGCTGGGGTGACCCCGCCTACTGGCAGGTGATCCGCCGCAATGCCTCGTCGGTTACGCCGTACTACCTGCTGGCCGCGCTCGATCACCGCATCGACGACCTCGGCGAACTGGCCAAGGCCACGCCGGATCAGGCCATCTACCTAGACATCTTCGCCCGCACCTTCTGGATGAGTCTGGTGATCACCGCCATCTGCCTGGTGCTGGCTTACCCGCTGGCCTACCTGCTGGCCAACCTGCCGACGCGCCAGGGCAACCTGCTGATGATCTTGGTGCTGCTACCGTTCTGGACATCGATCCTGGTGCGCGTCGCGGCCTGGATCGTGCTGTTGCAGTCGGGAGGGCTGATCAACAGCGCGCTGATATCGCTGGGTATCATCGAGCAACCACTGCAACTGGTGTTCAACCGCAGCGGTGTGTACGTGGCCATGGTCCACATCATGCTGCCGTTCATGATCCTGCCGATCTACAGCGTGATGAAGGGCATCTCGCCCAGCTACATGCGTGCGGCGGTGTCGCTCGGCTGCCACCCGTTCGCCAGCTTCTGGCGGGTGTACTTCCCGCAGACCCTGGCCGGTGTCGGCGCCGGTTGTCTGCTGGTGTTCATTCTGTCGATTGGCTACTACATCACCCCGGCGCTGCTGGGCAGCCCGAACGACCAGATTATCAGCTACTTCGTCGCCTTCTATACCAACACCACCATCAACTGGGGCATGGCCACGGCCCTCGGCGGTCTGCTGCTGGCTGCGACGCTGGTGCTGTACGTGGTGTACAGCTGGCTGGTTGGCGCCAGCAAGCTGAGGCTTGGCTAAAAAACGGCCTGCGCAGCAGGCCATCTGATGACCCTCTCCCATTGATGGGAGAGGGTGCCCGAAGGGCGGGAGAGGGTGCTTGTTTCAGCACCACTGCTTCTCGGTAACCGAACTCGGGAGGAGGGCGCAAGAAGAGCGCCCTCTCCACCAGCCCCTCTCCCGCAAGCGGGTGAGGGGAGCTAAACGCTAAATGGAGTCACAGCCATGCTCAGCCCCTATATGTCACCCATCGAGCGCCTCTGGTACTACGGCCTGCGCATTCTCTGCGGCCTGGTGCTGTTGTTTCTGGTTTTGCCGGTACTGGTGATCGTGCCGCTGTCGTTCAACTCCGGCACTTTTCTGGTCTACCCGCTGCAGGGCTTCTCGCTGCGCTGGTACGAAGACTTCTTCATGTCCGCCGACTGGATGCGCTCGCTGAAGAACAGCTTGATCATCGCCCCGGCCGCCACCCTGTTGGCCATGGTCTTCGGCACCCTGGCGGCCATCGGCCTGACCCGTGGCGAGTTCCGTGGCAAGGCTTTGGTGATGAGCCTGCTGATCTCGCCGATGATCGTCCCGGTGGTGATCATCGGTGTCGCCAGTTACCTGTTCTTCGCGCCGCTGGGCATGGGTAACAGCTACCTGTCGCTGATCCTCGTGCATGCCGTGCTCGGCGTGCCCTTCGTCATCATCACCGTGTCGGCCACGCTGCAGGGGTTCAACCATAATCTGGTGCGCGCGGCTGCCAGCCTCGGTGCTTCGCCGCTGACAGCGTTTCGCCGGGTGACCCTGCCGCTGATTGCGCCGGGGGTGATCTCCGGTGCGCTGTTCGCCTTCGCCACTTCGTTCGATGAAGTGGTGGTGACCCTGTTCCTCGCGGGCCCCGAGCAGTCCACCCTGCCACGGCAGATGTTCAGTGGCATCCGCGAGAACCTGTCGCCGACTATCGCTGCCGCAGCCACACTGTTGATCGGCTTTTCCATCCTGCTGTTGCTGACTCTGGAATGGCTGCGCGGACGTAGCGAGAAGCTGCGAACTTCGGCGCCGGAATAAATCGCCGTAGCTGCATGTTCAGGGCCTCGCCGGGAAACCGGCGGGGCCTTTTGCCATGAGACGAATTTGCGCGCCTGATCCAGTGGCGCTGCCAGATAGCCGCTGAGCCGCTACAATGCGCGCCACCGTGACCCAAGCCTTTAGAGGTGCGCCATGCAACCCTTCGCCATCGCCCCGTCGATCCTTTCCGCCGACTTCGCCCGTCTGGGTGAGGAAGTGGACAACGTACTCGCCGCCGGGGCGGACATCGTCCATTTCGATGTCATGGACAACCACTACGTGCCCAACCTGACCATCGGCCCGATGGTCTGCGCGGCGCTGCGCAAGTACGGCATCACCGCACCCATCGACGCGCACCTGATGGTCAAACCGGTGGATCGCATCATCGGCGACTTCATCGAAGCCGGCGCCTCGTACATCACCTTCCATCCGGAAGCCAGCGAGCACGTCGACCGCTCCCTGCAACTGATCAAGAACGGCGGCGCCAAAGCTGGCCTGGTGTTCAATCCGGCCACCCCGCTGGACGTGCTCAAGTACGTGATGGACAAGGTCGACATGATTCTGCTGATGAGCGTCAACCCCGGCTTCGGCGGGCAGAAGTTCATCCCTGGCACTCTCGACAAGCTGCGCGAAGCCCGCGCGCTGATCGACGCCAGCGGCCGCGAGATCCGCCTGGAAATCGACGGCGGCGTCAACGTGCAGAACATCCGCGAGATCGCCGAAGCGGGCGCCGACACCTTCGTCGCCGGCTCGGCGATCTTCAACCAGCCGGACTACAAGGCGGTGATCGACGCCATGCGGGCCGAACTGGCCCAGGTGCGTGGATGAAACCGCTGCGCGAGCTGTGCGGCGGGGAGCTGCCGCGCCTGGTGATGTTCGACCTGGACGGCACGCTGATCGACTCGGTGCCGGATCTGGCCGCGGCGGTCGACCGTATGTTGGTCGAACTGGGGCGCACGCCGGCTGGTGTGGAAAAGGTCCGTGACTGGGTCGGCAATGGCGCTCGCGTGCTGGTGCGCCGCGCCCTTGCCGGTGGCCTGGATCACGCAGCAGTGGGCGAGGCCGAGACGGAAGAGGCGCTGGCGCGCTTTCTCGATATCTACGCCGACTGCCACAACCTGACCGTGCTGTACCCGGGCGTGCATGAACTACTGGAGGCCTTGAGCACCGCTGCCGTCGAACTGGCAGTGGTGACCAACAAGCCGGAGCGCTTCGTCGCGCCGCTGCTGGAGCAGGTTGGCCTGGGCGGCTATTTCCGCTGGATCATCGGTGGCGATACCCTGCCGCAGCAGAAGCCCGACCCGGCGGCACTGCTGCAGGTGATGCGTCTGGCTGGCGTCGAGGCATCGCAATCGCTGTTCATCGGCGACTCGCGCAACGACGTGCTGGCCGCGCGCGCTGCCGCGGTGCCTTGCATCGCCGTGAGTTACGGCTACAACCACGGCCGGCCGATTGCTGAAGAGCGGCCAAGCCTGGTGGTCGATAGCCTGGCCGAGTTGCTGTAATCGCATTTGTGCGTAGGAGCCCGCTTGCGGGCAATGATTCGCTTGATCGCCCGCAAGCGGGCTCCTACGGGTTGCTTAGCCTGAGCGGCTGCGCTACCTTGGCAGCTCTCCCTATTCCCCCGCCTGTCGAGATCGCACCGTGGTGGTCACCTGCAAACTCTGGATGAAAGTCATCAAGGCCCTGGCCCGTTGGCGCTGGCGCGCCTGACATTTCCTGCCGCTGCGTGCGGCCCGTTTGCACCCGACTGTTTACCCCGAGCCATGAGGCTGATCATGACCCATGAAGAATTCCTGCGTTTAGCCGCTGAAGGCTACAACCGCATTCCGCTTGCCTGCGAAACCATCGCCGACTTCGACACGCCGCTGTCGATCTACCTGAAACTGGCCGATGCGCCCAACTCCTACCTGCTCGAATCGGTGCAGGGTGGTGAGAAATGGGGGCGCTACTCGATCATCGGCCTGCCGGCGCGCACCGTGCTGCGCGTGCACCGCCACGAGGTGGTGATCACCACCGACGGCGTCGAAGTCGAGCGCCACCAATGTGCCGACCCGCTGGCCTTCGTTGAGCAGTTCAAGGCGCGTTACAAGGTGCCGACCATCGCCGGCCTGCCGCGTTTCAACGGCGGCCTGGTCGGCTACTTCGCCTACGACAGCGTGCGTTACGTCGAGCCCAAGCTGGCCGCCGGGGTGAACCCCGACGCGCTGGGCACGCCGGATATCCTGCTCAACGTCTCCGATGCCGTGGTGGTGTTCGATAACCTGGCCGGCAAGATGCACGCCATCGTCCTGGCCGACCCAGCCGAAGCCGATGCCTTCGCCCGTGGCCAGCAGCAGTTGCAGGACATCCTGCACAAGCTGCGTCAGCCGTTCACGCCGCGCCTGGGTGTGGATCTGAACAAGCCGGCAGGCGTCGAGCCGGCGTTCCGCTCCAGCTTTAGCCGTGAGGATTACGAGCGAGCGGTGGATTCGATCAAGGATTACATCCTGGCCGGCGACTGCATGCAGGTGGTGATTTCCCAGCGTATGTCGATCCCCTTCAAGGCCGCGCCCATCGACCTGTACCGCGCGCTGCGCTGCATCAACCCGACGCCGTACATGTACTTCTTCAACTTCGGCGATTTCCACGTGGTGGGTTCGTCGCCCGAGGTGCTGGTGCGCGTCGAGGACAATCTGGTCACCGTGCGGCCAATCGCCGGCACCCGCCCGCGCGGTGCGACCGAAGAGGCCGACCTGGCGCTGGAAGAAGACCTGCTGGCCGATGCCAAGGAAATCGCCGAGCACCTGATGCTCATCGACCTGGGCCGTAACGACACGGGCCGCGTCTCGGAAGTTGGCTCGGTGAAACTGACTGAGAAGATGGTCATCGAGCGCTACTCCAACGTCATGCACATCGTCTCCAATGTCACCGGCGAGCTGAAAAAAGGCCTGACTTCGATGGACGCCCTGCGCGCCATCCTGCCGGCTGGCACCCTGTCCGGTGCGCCGAAGATTCGCGCGATGGAAATCATCGACGAGCTGGAGCCGGTCAAGCGCGGCGTCTACGGCGGTGCGGTCGGTTACTACGCCTGGAACGGCAATATGGACACGGCGATTGCTATTCGTACCGCCGTGATCAAGGACGGCGAGCTGCACGTCCAGGCCGGCGCCGGCATCGTCGCTGACTCGGTGCCAGCCCTTGAGTGGGAAGAAACTCTGAACAAGCGCCGCGCCATGTTCAAGGCCGTGGCCCTGGCGGAGCAGGGCTCGCGCTGAGGCAGCATAAGTCGTTTTGATGTAGGAGCCGGCTTGCTGGCGATACGTTTTAAGAGCATCGCCGGCAAGCCGGCTCCTACAGACAAACCGCAGCCTGGGTGGAGCGCAGCGATACCTGGGGCCGATCTCAGCCCTCGAGCTTGGCCAGCGCTGCTCCGGCGTCCAGATAGGCGCCGGCCTGCTCACGAATGCGCAGGGTGCCGTCCGCCGGCGCGGTGACCTGGGTTTCCATCTTCATCGCCTCCATCACCGCGATCACGTCGCCGGCTTTGACCTGGGCGCCGTCCTCGGCCAGCCAGGCATGCAGGTTGCCGGAGATCGGTGCGCTGACCAGGCCTTTTTCGGCGGCATGTGCCGAGGCCTGAGGCGCCGCCTGGACGTTACCGCCCAATGGAGCCAGGCCTTGCAGCAGCGCGCTCGGCAGGCCCAGTTCATGGCGCTTGCCATCGATCTCGATAAAGGTGCGCAGCACCGCCTCTCCGGCCACTGGCAAGGTGCGCGGTGCCAGGGTGATCTGCTTGGCGAAGTCGGTTTCGATCCAGCGCGTGTGCACGGCGAAGTGCCCGCCGGTGAAATCGTCGTGATCCATCACCGCGCGGTGGAAGGGCAGTACCGAGGCGATGCCCTCGATCTGGAACTCGGCCAGGGCGCGGCGCGCGCGGGCGATGGCCTGTTCGCGGGTGGCGCCGGTGACGATCAGCTTGGCCATCATCGAGTCGAAGGTGCCAGGCACGCTGGAGCCGCTTTCCACGCCGCTGTCCAGGCGCACACCGGGGCCGCTCGGGGCGCGGAATTCGCTGATCTTGCCGGGGGTGGGCAGAAAGCCCTTGCCGGCGTCTTCGGCGTTGATACGAAACTCGAAGCTGTGGCCGCGCGGCGTCGGCGTTTCACGGAATGAAAGCGGCAGGCCGTCGGCGACGCGCAACTGTTCGATTACCAGGTCGACGCCCGTGGTTTCTTCGGTGACTGGGTGCTCGACCTGCAGGCGGGTATTCACTTCCAGGAATGACAGGGTGCCGTCGGCGCTGAGCAGGTATTCCACGGTGCCGGCGCCGACATAGCCGGCTTTGGCACAAATATCATGAGCGGACTGATGAATACGCTGGCGCTGCTCATCGCTGATAAAGGGCGCTGGCGCTTCCTCCACCAGTTTCTGGTTGCGCCGTTGCAGCGAGCAGTCGCGGGTGCCAACCACCACCACGTTACCGTGGCTATCGGCGATCACCTGCGCTTCGATATGCCTTGGGCGGTCGAGGAACTGCTCGACGAAGCACTCACCACGGCCGAAAGCGGCCTCGGCTTCACGCACCGCCGAAGCATAGAGCTCGGCCACTTCGTCCATGCGCCAGGCGACCTTCATGCCGCGCCCGCCACCGCCGAATGCGGCCTTGATGGCGATCGGCAGGCCATGTTGCTCGGCGAAGGCCAGCACTTCGGCGGCGCTCTGCACCGGGCCGGGGGTGCCGGCCACCAGGGGCGCGCCGACCTGCTGGGCGAGTTTGCGCGCCTCGACCTTGTCGCCAAGCACATCGATGGTGTCCGGGTTCGGGCCGATCCAGATCAGCCCGGCGCCTTGCACGGCACGGGCGAAGTCGGCGCGCTCGGAGAGAAATCCGTAGCCGGGGTGCACGGCATCGGCGCCGGCACGCTTGGTGATGGCCAGCAGCTTGTCGATATTCAGGTAGGTGTCGGCCGGGCGCTCGCCGTTCAGGGCGTAGGCTTCGTCGGCGTGGCGCACATGCAGGGCGTCGATATCGGCATTGGCGTACACGGCCACGGAGGCCACACCGTAATCACGGCAGGCGCGGGCGATACGCACGGCGATTTCACCACGGTTGGCGATCAATACTTTTTTCATGGGATCTCTTTCGCGTCGGCAGTGGAAAGGAGTACGTCGGCCTGCAGTTCGGCGAACGCCTCGATTGGGTTGAAGCGGATCTGCGCGTTGATCGGGATTTGCCCGGCAAGATCCAGGTGGTGGCTGGCCACGGCGGCAATCACCGGGTAGCCACCGGTCAGCGGGTGGTCGGCGAGAAACAGCACCGGCTGGCCGCTCGCCGGCACCTGAATGGCGCCCAGTGAAGTGCCTTCGCTGGGCAACTCGCCATGCTTGCAGCGCTCCAGCGGCACCTCGCCCTCGAGGCGAATGCCGACCCGGTTGGATTGCGGGGTGACGCGCCACAGCTGGCTGCTCAGGCGTTCGATGGCCGCCGGGGTGAACCAGTCGCTGCGCGGGCCCATGACCACATCCAGAGTGATCACGTCCTTGGCGGTCGGCAGATCGAATGCGGGGCTTTCGTTCGTCGACACGCTGCTACCGGCGCTGATTGCCTCGAAACCCAGCCGGTCTCCGACTTTGAGCGGCGGTGGGCCGACCTGGGCCAGGCTGTCGTAGGACAAACTGCCCAGCACCGGCGCCACCTGAAAGCCGCCGCGAATCGCCAGGTAGCTGCGCAGCCCGGCCTGGGGCGCGCCGAGGCTGACGCGGTCGCCGTCATCCAGTTCGATAGGCTGGTAATTACCGGGCTGCCATTGCAGGCCGCTGGCGGTGGTCACGGTGATGGGCGTTTGCGCGCCGGTAATGGCGATGAGCGTGCGGCCGTGGCAGAGGAAGCTCAGACCGCCGAGCACCACTTCCAGGCAGGCGCAGGCCGAGTCATTGCCCACTGTGCGATTGGCCGCGCGTAGGGCACCGCGATCCAGGGCGCCGGACATCGACACGCCCTGGTCGGTATGACCTGCGCGGCCAAGATCCTGCAGCACCGTTTGCAGGCCGGGGCTGAGAATTTCAAGATGGGCACCGGCCGGCGGCTTGCTGGCTGTCGTTTGTTTATGGGCGGGCAGACCACCTGCCGGCAGCGGGCCGGCATCCTGAAAGCGCACCTTGTAGCCAGGGCGCAGCAGAGCCGGCTCGTCGCGCTGCAAATCCCACATCTGCAACGGCGTGACGCCGATGATCTGCCAGCCACCGGGGCTGGCCTTGGGATACACGCCGCTGAAGTTGCCCGCGAGGGCCACGGCGCCGGCTGGAATGCGCGTGCGCGGCGTCTGCCGGCGCGGCACCTGGAAGTCGGCGCCGCCGGTCAGGTAGCCGAAGCCGGGGGCGAAGCCGCAGAAGGCCACTTCGTAATCGGCGCTGGTGTGGCGGCGTACCACTTCCTCACGGCTGATGCCCAGCAAGCTGGCCACTTCGTCGAGGTCTTCGCCGTTGTAATGCACGGGAATTTCAACGCGGCGGCTCTCGCGGGTGCTGCGCTGGCTCAGGTCGCGGCGGGCGATGTCATCGATCAACGCCTGGCGGTCGACGGCGCTGGGCCGATACTGGATCAGCAGGGTACGGGCCGCCGGGACGATTTCCTCGACCCCGGCGATAGGCTCGGCCTGCAGCGCGTCGAACAGCGCCAGGGTTTCGTCGAGATCCTGCAGTTCGACGAGCAGCGTATCGAGGTTGGCTGGGAGAAAACGCACGGGCTTGTCCTATACGTGGTACGTGCTGTCAGGCACGTCAGTGATGAACATATGGCCCGGCGAGTGGGTGATGGCGAAGGGGACGCCGGAGGCCATGACCGCCGCCTGGGGCGTCACGCCGCAGGCCCAGAACACCGGCACTTCGCCGGGCTCGATGCGCACCGCATCGCCGAAATCCGGCGCCTGCAGGTCTTTGATGCCGAGCCGATCCGGCTCGCCGATATGCACCGGTGCGCCGTGCACCGAAGGATAACGCCCGGAAATGCCGGCCGCCTCGGCCACGCGATCCGCCGGGATCGGCCGCATCGACACGACCATCTCGCCATGCAGGCGACCCGCCGGACGGCAGGCGCGGTTGGTACGGTACATCGGTACGTTGCAGCCATCTGCTATGTGCCGTACCTCGATTCCGGCCTCCTGCAGGCCGGTCTCGAAGGTGAAGCTGCAGCCAATCAGAAACGCCACCATATCCGGGTATTCGGCCCAGGCGGCGGTGGCGTCGCTGACTTCCTCGGCCAGCTTGCCATCACGCCAGATGCGGTACAGCGGCAGGTCGGTGCGCAGGTCGGCGCCTTCGGCCAGTACCGTGTGCGGGCTGCCGGCGTCACTCACGTCGAGCACCGGGCAGGCCTTGGGGTTGCGCTGGGCGTAGAGCAGAAAGTCATAGGCCCAGTCGCGGGGCAGGGCGATCAGGTTGGCCTGGGTCATGCCCGGCGCGATACCGGCCGTAGGCGCGACGCGGCCGTTGCGGTACTCGGCGCGGGCCTGGCGGGCGGCGGCAATGGCCGCCTGCTGGGCGCGTTGGATGGCGTTCATCGGGCGGCTCCGGCGAAGGGTTGAAGGGATACGCCGGACTGCTCCAGCAACTGGCGCACCTCGCGGGCCATCTGGATGGCACCGGGGCTGTCGCCGTGCACGCAGATGGAGTCGGCTTCGATGCGCGTGACGCTGCCGTCGATGGCTTCGATCTCACCGGTCTGCACCAGGCGCAGCATGCGCTGGGCCACCTGCTCGGCGTCATGCAGCACGGCACCGGGTTCGCGGCGCGAGACCAGGGTGCCCTGCGGCGTGTAGGCACGGTCGGCGAAGGCCTCGGCGATGCAGGTCAGGCCTTCGCCACGGGCCAGCTCGACCAGCGGCGAGCCAGCCAGGGCGACCAGCACCAGGCGTGCATCGACGGCGCGGATCGCCTCGATCACCGCCAGAGCCTGGCGCGTGTCGTGGGCGATGGTGTTGTACAGCGCGCCATGGGGCTTCACGTAGCGCACCGATGTACCGGCGGCAGTGGCCAGGGCCTGCAGGGCGCCGATCTGGTAGATCACGTCGGCAGTCAGATCAAAGCTGGCGATATCCATGTTGCGGCGGCCGAAGCCGACCAGGTCCGGGTAGGCGACATGGGCGCCAATGGTCACGCCCTTGGCCGCTGCGGCCCTGAGGGTACGCAGGATGCCGGCCGGGTCGCCGGCGTGGAAACCACAGGCGACGTTGGCGCTGGTGACGATGTCGAGCATTGCGGCATCGTCGCCCATGCACCACTGGCCGAAGCTCTCGCCCAGGTCGCTGTTGAGGTCGATGGTTGGCATGTTGGGTCTCCTGGAGTCAGGCCACGTTGAGGAAGGCGAAAATCGGGCCGACCGATTTGACCGCCATGTACCAGGTCAGGATGCAGGTAACGGCACCCAGGGTCAGCAGCCAGCGTGGATAGTGGTAGCCGCCCATCAGGTCGGATCGACGCCAGCCGACGTAGACGAAGATGCTCAGGCCAATCGGCAGAATCAGGCCGTTGAAGCCGCCAGCGAACACCAGCAGAGCGGCTGGCGCAGTGCCGAGCATGAGATAAACGCTCAGCGACAGAGCAATGAACAACACCGTAGCGCGGTTACGCCCCCGTTCGCTGATGCCAGGCATGAAGGCGGTGATGAAGGACATGGAGGTATAGGCCGCGCCGATCACGCTGGTGATGGCCGCAGCCCAGAGCACCAGGCCGAAAGCGCGCAGGCCGAGTTGACCCGCCGCCGCCTGGAAGGCTTGTGCCGCCGGGTTGGCGCCCTGGCCTGAGGTGTCGATGACCACGCCGCTGGCGGCTACGCCGAGAATCGCCAGGAACAGGATGTAGCGCATTACGCCGGTAACCGCGATACCGCTCAGCGCTGCCTTGGTAACTTCCTTCACATGCTCCTCGCCGACCAGGCCGCGATCCAGCAGGCGGTGTGCGCCGGCGTAGGTGATATAGCCGCCCACAGTGCCGCCGACGATGGTGGTGATGGTGGCGAAGTTGATCGTGTCCGGCCACACAGTTTGGCGCAACGCTTCGCCCAGGGGCGGATTGGAGGCGATGGCGACGAACAGGGTGAGCAGGATCATCAGCAGGCCCAGCACCACGATCAGACGGTCAACTGCGATGCCTGCGCGCTTGGACAGGAAGATACCGATGGCGACGAGCGCACTGAGGCCGCCGCCCCATTTCGGATCCAGCCCCATCAGCGCATTCAGGCCCAGGCCGGCACCAGCGATGTTGCCGACGTTGAACACCAGCCCGCCGAAGATCACCAGCACCGCCAGCACATAGCCGCTACCGGGAATTGCCGCGTTGGCCAGGTCCGAGGCGCGCATGCGGGTCAGGGTGACGATACGCCAGACGTTCAGCTGGACAACGAAGTCGATGAGGATCGAAGCAAGGATGCCGAAGGCAAAGGCGGCGCCCATGGTTGCTGTGAAGGTGGCGGTCTGGGTGATGAAGCCGGGGCCAATGGCCGAAGTGGCCATCAGGAAAATGGCCGCGATCAATGATGAGCGGCGTGAGCGGGCGAAGTCAGCGGTGGTCTGGGCTTGCATGGGGCGCTCCTGGATGGGGGAGGATCTGTTGTCCATGACAAGGCAATCACTGTGCCAAGACCCTTCGAGTCGGGCTGTGTTGTTGATTAATGCTGAGCATATTGTTCAACAATAAATATTTTATGGTTCATCAAAATGCACTATTTGTTACCTAATTACCCGCTTGTGTTCCATTGCTGTGCAACTGGTGACACCCGGCAGCGCTTGCTTCGGGGGGCGGACTCATGGAGCATCTGCGAGCCCGGCAGCCCCACCAAGCACAATGGATGGAACGATGAGCAAAGACATGCCCGACAACCCGCGCACTCTTGGCGAAACAGTGACGGCCGAAATCCGCCGCAAGCTGGTCGATGGTGAGCTGGTGCCTGGTCAGCGCCTGTCAGAGGCTGCGCTGAGTGAAAGCCTGGATATTTCTCGCAATACCCTGCGCGAAGCTTTCCGTGTGCTGACCCAGGAAGGTCTGCTCAAGCACGAGCCCAATCGTGGAGTGTTCGTCGCCATACCGGATATGGCCTCGATCATCGATATATACCGAGTGCGCCGGTTCATCGAATGTCAGGCACTGGCTCAGGCCTACCCCAAACATCCCGCCGTGCAGCGCATGGCACAGGCCGTGGCCGCAGCCGAACGTTGCCGTGAGGCGCAGGACTGGAGCGGCGCGGGGACCGCCAACATGGCGTTTCACGCCGCCATCGTCGAACTGGCCGACAGTGAGCGCCTCAATACCTTCTATGCCCATCTGTCCGCCGAGCTGCGCCTGGCCTTCGGTCTGCTCAACGATGCCGAGCTCCTTCATTCGCCCTACATCGACATGAATGCGGCAATTCTCCAGCGCCTCGAAGCCGGTCAGGTTCAGGAGGCTGCGCAGGCGCTTGATGCCTACCTGGTGCAGTCCGAACGCACCGTGCTGGCTGCTTATGCGCGTCGCGTACGTTGAACCGCCGTTCACGGTTGCGCCTGGCCATGAGCTGGGCTACTGTGCGGCAATCGTGAAGCGAGATACCCCTGTGACCTTCAGCAGCACCCTTCTGATGCGTCTCCTCAAGGCCCTGGCCCGTTGGCGCTGGCGCGCCTGACCTTTCCCTTGCCGGCCCGGCCGGTTCGTTATCGTTCGCTCCCGTTGTTTCCCCTGTCCTCGAGCCGTGCTCGGACGTGAAACCTGTTCTTCGGGGCCACCAAGGCATTACATCAAGAGGCAACGCATACCATGCTGCTGATGATCGACAACTACGATTCCTTTACCTACAACGTCGTGCAGTACCTGGGTGAACTGGGCGCCGACGTGCACGTGATTCGCAACGACGAACTGACCATCGCTGAAATCGAAGCACTCAAGCCCGAGCGCATCGTCGTCTCTCCCGGCCCCTGTACGCCGACCGAAGCGGGCGTGTCCATCGAGGCCATCCTGCATTTCGCCGGCAAGCTGCCGATCCTCGGTGTCTGCCTCGGCCACCAGAGCATCGGTCAGGCCTACGGCGGCGACGTGGTGCGCGCGCGCCAGGTGATGCACGGCAAGACCAGCCCGGTGTTCCATGAGGACAAGGGCGTGTTCGCCGGCCTCAATAACCCGCTCACCGTGACCCGCTATCATTCTCTGGTGGTCAAGCGCGAAACCCTGCCGGATTGCCTGGAAATCACTGCCTGGACCCAGCATGAAGACGGCTCAGTCGACGAGATCATGGGTCTGCGCCACAAGACCCTGAACGTCGAGGGTGTGCAGTTCCACCCCGAGTCCATCCTCACCGAGCAGGGCCACGAACTGTTCGCCAACTTCCTCAAGCAGACCGGAGGCGTGCGCGCATGAACATCAAGGAAGCCCTCAACCGCATCGTCGCCCAGCTCGATCTGACCACCGAGGAAATGCAGGCGGTCATGCGCGAGATCATGACCGGCCAGTGCACCGAGGCGCAGATCGGCGCCTTTCTCATGGGCATGCGCATGAAGAGCGAGACCATCGACGAGATCGTCGGTGCTGCCAGCGTCATGCGTGAGCTGGCCTCGCCAGTGGAAATCGACGCCGAGCGCCTGGTCGACACCTGCGGCACCGGTGGCGATGGCATGAACATCTTCAACGTCTCCACCGCGGCGGCCTTCGTCGTCGCGGCGGCGGGCGGCAAGGTGGCCAAGCACGGCAACCGTGCGGTGTCCGGCAAGAGCGGCAGTGCTGACCTGCTGGAGGCCGCCGGTGTCTACCTGGGGCTCAAGCCCGAGCAGGTGGCGCGCTGCGTCGAGAGCGTTGGCGTCGGCTTCATGTTCGCCCCGTCTCATCACGGCGCGATGAAGCACGCCATTGGCCCGCGTCGCGAGCTGGGCCTGCGCACCATCTTCAACATGCTCGGCCCGATGACCAATCCGGCGGGCGCCAAGCATCAGGTCATCGGCGTGTTCAGCCAGGCGCTGTGCCGGCCGATGGCTGAAGTATTGCAGCGCCTGGGTAGCGAGCACGTGCTGGTGGTGCACGCGCAGGATGGCCTGGACGAGGTCAGCCTGGCCGCGCCGACCTTCGTCGCCGAGCTGAAGAATGGCGTGGTCAGCGAGTACCGCATCCAGCCTGAGGATTTCGCTATCAAGAGTCAGAGCTTGATCGGCCTGACCGTCGACAACGCCGAGCAGTCGCTGGCGCTGATCCATGATGCCCTCGGCCGGCGCAAGACCGACAACGGTCAGAAGGCCGCCGATATGATCGTGCTCAATGCTGGCGCAGCGCTCTACGCTGCGGATCATGCCAGCAGCCTGCGCGAAGGTATGCAGCTGGCCCATGACGCCCTGCACACCGGCCTGGCGCGCGAGAAGCTGGAAGAGCTGGTGTCCTTTACCGCGGTATTCAAACAGGAGAACGAAGGGTGAGCGTACCAACCGTACTGGAGAAGATCGTCGCCCGTAAGTTCGAGGAAGTGGCGGCGCGGCGCGCCCAGGTCAGCCTGGCCGAAGTCGAGGCTGCTGCACGCAGTGCCGACGCACCGCGAGGCTTCGCCCGCGCACTGCTCGAGCAGGCGGCGCGCAAGCAGCCGGCGGTGATCGCCGAGATCAAGAAGGCCTCGCCGAGCAAGGGTGTGCTGCGCGCCGACTTCGTCCCGGCAGATATCGCCCGCAGCTACGAGGCCGGTGGCGCCACCTGCCTGTCGGTGCTGACCGATATCGACTTCTTTCAGGGTGCCGACCAGTACCTGCAACAGGCGCGCGCGGCCTGTGCGCTGCCGGTGATCCGCAAGGACTTCATGGTCGATCCGTACCAGATCGTCGAAGCCCGTGCGCTCGGCGCCGATTGCGTGCTGCTGATCGTTTCCTGCCTGGATGACGTGCGCATGGCCGAGCTGGCTTCGGTGGCCAAGGACGTCGGCCTCGACGTGCTGGTGGAGGTGCATGACGGCGCCGAGCTGGAGCGAGCGCTGAATACCCTGGACACACCACTGGTGGGCATCAACAACCGCAACCTGCACACCTTTGATGTCAGCCTGGAAACCACCCTCGACCTGCTGCCGCGTATTCCCCGTGACCGCCTGGTGGTGACCGAGAGCGGCATTCTCAACCGCGCCGATGTCGAGCTGATGGATATCAACGAGGTCTATGCCTTCCTCGTCGGGGAAGCCTTTATGCGTGCGGAAAGTCCGGGCAGTGAATTGCAGCGCCTGTTCTTTCCCGAGCGCGGTCGACCTGCTGTGATCGGTGCCGACCCCGAATAACGTGCATAAAAAAGCCGGCGATCAAGCCTAACCCGGATTTCTCAGGAACGCAAAAACAAAAACGGCTGAAAGCCTTATGACTCTTTT
>NZ_VRYE01000069.1 GCF_008041835.1 Ectopseudomonas mendocina | reverse complement strand
CCATCACCCTGCAATACCGAAGCAATAGCTAAAGGCTGCGCCCAACTGCCCTCATATCCACACTGCATCCCAATGCGGATAATCACCCGCTCGTTCCACGAGCCCGGCTCTCAAGGGGTTCGATACCACATATCTCGCCACACTCCGAACATCCTCCTCCCGACGCAGCGCATGATCATGAAAGCCTTTCTGCCATATCGGCTTGCCCAGGCGTTTGGCAGATATTGATTTAATTCTCCCCACTAATCTGGGCAGGGTTTCATTCTGTAATTGCAATAGCCAGTGCAGATGATCAGGCATCACGACAAAGCAGAGCGTTTGATGCGATCCACGCAACTCATCTTGACGAATGACCTGTATGAGCGTGCGCGCCGCTGAAAAATCAGCAAAAACAGGCAGACGACCATTGGTTACGGTGGTGACAAGATAGATTTGTCCGCTACTGGACCAGCGTCCGTCGCGAAGTCTGTGTGAGGTGTAGCGTTTCTCTGTCATCGGATTCCCTTCCGCAGGAGTGTCTAATTCCAGCTTAGATGAGTGTGGTTTTGGGAAAAGCTTCGCCCCGAGGCGGGGCTCCCACGCCAATCCAGCAAACGACGCGCCCCCCCCCTGTAGGAGCGGCGCCCCGCCGCGAACAATGGCTGCCCCACAAATATCGAGCCGGCCTCAACAGCTTCGCCCCGAGGCAGGGCTCCCACGCCAGCCCAGCAAACGACGCTACCCCCTGTAGTATCGGCGCCCCGCCGCGAACAATGGCTGCCCCACAAACATCGAGCCGGCATCACACGCGTCGCCACGAGGCGCGACCCCCCCGTCACTCCAG
>NZ_VRYE01000068.1 GCF_008041835.1 Ectopseudomonas mendocina | reverse complement strand
CGCTCGCGCTGTGCGGCAACGCCACGGCGTGGACCGCCCCCGCCCGAGGGGGGCGCGGCCAGCAGCGAGTACACCAGCCGGATCGAAACCCCCAAGACCCATGGCCAGCAGCCGTACGCCTGGCCGCGTCACATCCCCGAACGCCTGCCGGCAGCCAATAGCGTCGAGGATTACGAGGCGCTGCTGACGTGCAACTGCTCGCCTGCTTCTGCTCCTGCTTCCTGATAATAAATCCCGTCCTGGCTGGCGGGGTTTATGGAGCGCTTACGATCCTTCGGTACGCATCATCCTGACCGGCGATCCGAACCAGCTACCCGCCATCGGCTGTGGCAAAGTGCTCTCAGACATCGTTGAATCCGGCGTAATCGCAACGGTTGAGTTGAATATCGTCAAACGCCAAGAAGGCTCAACGGGAATCCCGGAATACTCGGCGACCATCAATCGGGGCGAGGTGCCTCCATCGCTATCGGTTGGCGCAATCACGTTCCACGAGACGCCTCCGCAGCAGGTGGTCGATAAGTGCAAATCCTTGTACGCGGAGTCACCCTATAACACCCAGATCATCGGAGCCACCAAGGCTCTCGTTGGCGAGGTGAACCGTGAGTGTCAAAAGCTGATCAATCCGGATGGGGAGCGCTTGCAGTTTGGACTGCATGGCGATGAATTCTTCCTCGATATCAGAGTGGGCGACCCGATCCTCTTCACCAGGAACAACTACAACATAGGCATTCAGAATGGGTCTCTTGGCGTATTATCCTCAACAGAGCGCGACACCAAGGACGGCCAGGAAACATTTGGTGTCGTGACGCTGGACACCGGCGAAGCCATTTCAATTACGGATGAAGTCTTCGATTGCATGGAGCTTGGCTACGGAATCACGCTCCACAAGGCTCAAGGGAGCCAGTTCCCGAGAATCATCATGGCAGTCCAGAAGGGTCGCATCTCTGACCGTGCGTGGCTTTACACGGCAATTACCCGTGCCGAGGCAGAGATCCACATTGTCGGTCAGGCTAGTGAGTTTGCGTCCATGGTAAAATCGGTAAGCAATGCCACCAGGCGGGCGAGTTTCTTGACGGAGTTGCTGGAACAGAGGGATTCGGGGGGGTGGCCATTAATGCCACGCCCCCTCATCGCCGGTCGCGGCCATCGGGACCTCTCCCTGTACCGCAGATTCATCTTAAACGATCACCGCTGGTCGTCAAATACCTCCCCTCAGGTTAAGCTCATAAACAAAAGCGAACATTGGCGAGCCATCTGTAAAGATGCACGTTTCCATTGGAAAGCGGACCTTTTTGCCGCCCTTTTTTCAGATTCAATCCCCGACTGAGTAAGACATCGCCCGACAGAACCTAAAGTGCTGGACCGGACTCTAGTTTCGGGTACCTCACTCAGGTCCAGCACTGTTGTTTCCGGCGCTAAGCTTGCTCACAAAAGCCTCAACACCGGCACTCTTGTTAAAAATCGTTACGTTTTACCTGACAGGCATATGATCCCTCGCGGATTTCTGCAACGCGGTCAGCAGCCTCTTCCGATGCAATTAAGCCCGAGTTTCTCACTACTAGCTCCAAAGCAAGCAGCCATCTCTCGTAGTAGTTCCAAGAGGGGTCATCCAGTTCATTTGCTTCCTCCCATTCAGCAATGGTCTGGATCAAAGCCTGCTGAAACTGTTCCCACTCAAAATAGCCGGCCTTCGATAACGCAAGTGCAAGTCCAAATGCGCGACTTTCCCACTCTGATTTAAACTGAAGTTTACCGTTGTATCTGGGAGGCGACTGCCGTCCCCCTAGGAGGTTCGTCGTCGCGTAGTGCTCAAATTTTGTTTGCACGGTTTACCAACCTCTCTCACATATAATGGCCTTACAGGAGCCGCAATTTAATTACTTAAGAGCTCCATCCTCTCGGATGGAGCGTAATTACCAAGGTGCCCTGGGGCTCGTTACGGAAGTTCCGCCAGAGCTACCCCCATCATGGACTCCGGCGTAACCAAGTTCGCCAGCTCTTCCTCTGACCAACCCTCCGTACCCGCAGGACGCTCTGGAATGACAAACCAACGGATTTGGGCACTGCTATCCCAAAGATGCACTCGTTTTTCGGATGGCAGATCCACCCCGAACTCTTTTAATACGGCTCTGGGTTCGCGGGCTGCACGAGCTCTGAAAGCGGGGTCTTTGTACCAATACGGTGGAAGACCGAGAACTGGGAACGGGTAGCAGGAGCACAACGTACAAATTATGATGTTGTGATCCTTAGGGCCGTTCGCTACAGCTTTCATGTGCTCACCTTCAGCGCCGGCCATCCCTGTCGGGAAATCCATTGATGCGATTGCACCTGGAGTATCGTCTAGCAAGAATTTTTTGAATGACTCATCTATCCAAGCGCGCGCCACTATACGGGCCCCGTTAAATGGACCCATCTTCGTTTCAAAATATTCTAAGATATTATCAATGGAACCCTTCGCTATCACACCTTTCTCAATCAATAGATCTTCTAGCGCTTTCGCACGCGCTGCGTTACGTTCTTCACGATCATCTTGATAATTAAATAGACTGTTCATTTCCAAATCCCCATTTGTTTACTTTGCGGCATCCAGGTAAGCCTCAAATAATTCCGCGTATAGCAGCGTGGCAGGTTCGCCCAATTCGCCCCATAGCTCATCCTGCTCAAACCGCACGTTGTAAACAGGCATTGCATCACCGATGCCATCGGGACCCGTGTTCTGGAAATAAGTGAAGGTTCCCTCGTAGACCTCCATAACGGTTCCTACCTTATTCCGAAGGTAGCCAGGAAGCCGTGTATGATCCGTCACGTGGTTATCACGGATGCGAACACGATCGCCTTCAACAAATAGGGGCGTTTTCTCAACATCAGCTTTAGGGGAGTCACCAAACTGCATATACTTCAGTATCTGGTCATCAACCTCCTGACCCGCTGAGCCGTTAACGGTCTTTTTTGGGTTTCCTGTGAGGTAATTGTTCGCGCGCTCCTCAAGTTCATCCTCCGTGATGTAACCCTCAGCAATTAAGAATCCCGAAATGCCACCGAGCCACTTCTCATAATAGCGGTACTTAAAATACTCAAAGGGATTCATCGCTTCTGCGCCTTTGCGCAAATCTGCCCAGGTCCACTCACTGTCAAAAACAAGATTCTTGGGCCTGTCTTTTAAATGATTACTCAGAGCCATCATGGACATATGTATGCCGAAGATTCGTTTTTCCCATTCGTAAACGAATACATTTGTTTCTGTACTAACGGGCCCGACATTTTCCAGGCCTCCCAAGCGGTGTTGTAGTTTCATTGCAGCCTCCATTAAATTAGCCGTATGGTGATCACGTGCGGCGATTTATTGCGTATCCGGTACAGTTTTTTCATCGCTCCCTTTTGTCAGCATGGAAGCGAAGCTCTCATGCGCTATACCGAAGATCCCACCCGTTGCAACAGCCGCAGCTGCGACGAGTGCCGGGTTATCAATGCCAGAATGCATTATTGGAAGGCCAAGCGCGGCAGACGTGCCCACCGTCGAGGCGAATCCGAAGACAACGCAAGGAGTAAATGCAAGAAGTTCGGCACGACCAACCTGCACCATCGCCGCACTTCCGAGGCCTACACAGACAGCAGCAGCAATCGGAGATCCACCCAGCTTGGTCGCCGCCACAAGACTCAAAGTTGCGATAATAACGCCAGTTACATTCGACGCGACTGACTTAACCAATCCCTTGATACCGCCTCCTGCGGCGAAGAATGAAGCCCAAGCAATGAATATCACCCACACCGGCAGAGGAAGCACTGTTGCGGTGAGATAGGTAGCGAGCGCACCGAAAATACCAATCCCAACGCTCATGGCAGTCATTTGTTGCATGATATACCTCGTTTCTTCGAATTTACGTGCCAGAAGATAGCGCGAACTGAACTCAAGCACATGCTGTCATTGTTAAAGCGCTATCGGTTTTCGGCTTAGCTGCGGCGAGGCAGCTCTCTAAGCCGCGCTCCAGCGTTCCTTGATCAAGATGTCGACCGATAAATACGATCTGATTGATGCGTTCCTCGTTCGCTCCCCAGGCCAGACCCGGTCGGCCATCAAGGACCATGTGCACACCTTGGAATACGAAACGACGGGGAGAGGCATCCATATCCAGAATGCCCTTTACGCGATATAGATCCGGGCCATTGTTCTGGACAAACTCGTTGATCCATCGATTGAAGCGGTCGCTGTCGAGAGTCCCCGTCAGTCGGATGCTTACCGAAGACACCGCCTCTTCGTGTTCGTGGGCCGTTTCAGAAAGGAGTTCAGGGTCTATGCTGAGAGCGGATTGAAGGTCGAAAGCACCGATGTCCATGATCCGATCCAAGCCCACAGAACAGTGGGAAGTTTCACAGATCCATGCTAGCGGGTTGTAGCGGCGAATCCGATTATGGATACGTTTGAGATCTTCCTCTGAACAAAGCTCAGACTTATTGAGAAGCAAAACATTCGCGAATGCTATCTGCTCCTGGAGTTCGTCACTTTCCCAATGATAATCAACATTAGCCGCATCAACTACCGTTATCACCGCGTCCAGCTTTAACGCTGACATTGATCGCTCATCGAGGAAAAAGGTTTGAATGACCGGCCCTGGGTCAGCCACAATGTCATCAACTTTGGAAATGATCCATAAATAACATGTAATTAGCGCTCAAATCAGTGCATGGGCGAAGCACTTTTGACTACCTATACCGCATCGATTGACACCGCCAGCCAAACCCTAGCACGAAAATTTTACAAACACTAACCAGCCCGCCCTATTGTCCCCCAGCGCTCACGCCCCACCGCC
>NZ_VRYE01000067.1 GCF_008041835.1 Ectopseudomonas mendocina | reverse complement strand
CCATTAAATCCGTATACCCAAGAAAAATACGCACGCATCCCGCGCCAGGAGATGCAAAAAACCCCACATCTCGGCTGGAAATCCAAAACCCTAGATGACAAGGATGGCTACCTGGAGGCGCATTTCTTCCCGCAAGAGTTTGCCCAAGTATTCATGTCGCTGTGGCGACAGTATTTGGTTTTCCGTGCATCGGTGGAGTGCCATCATCCCTATGCGTTTGTTAGCTTCGACTCTCGCTATCTGGGCAATCCCTATACCTACAATTCCTTCAACCAAAATTATGCGGCTGGGTTAAGACGAATTGGTCTCGAACCCGACAAGACCGTAGGGTTAGATCCACACGGCCATCGCCACAACTATGGCCGTCGATTGACGGATGCCGGAGTCGATCCGCTTATTCGCAAAAAGTGCCTGCATCACGCAAGCCTGGAGTCTCAGGTTCCTTACACCATGCCCTCCAGCGCGAAAGTCTCGGAAGCGCTGTCCCAGGCAACACAACAACTTCAGTTGGGATCGGATAAGGAAAAGCCCCCCGCATCTTTCGATTGGAAGACGCTTGCAGAACACGGTTTTGAAGACATTGATCCAAACGGCCACTTTACGGGCAAGAATCCACGATTGGGCAAAGGTAAATCATGACAAAAAGAAGGACGAGTAAAGGCTACACCACGGATCTGACGCTGGGGTGGGTGACTAAGGAACTGGGGCACAACTGGCTGCAATGGCAGCAGTACGCCGCCGAATGGCTTGCGGAGCAAAACGTAGGCATTGATCTGCGATTAAAATGCTTAAGACACTTCTTTAACTATCTGAACGCTAAAGCCCCGTACGCCGTTGACGTGGCCACGATGTTCAAGGGCCATCCGGGTGGTCACAAGGTGTCCACGGAAGAGTTTGAGGCCTTTCTGGTTAGCAGTGGATCGATTACTAAAAACTCTAAACACATTTCGTCCACGGTCGATTTATGCAATTACATCCTCAAGCACCATTTGAGCGCCGAGGACGATAACGGCGTTGGGCGGCCCCTATTCCCGAATCCGTTCGAGAAAATCACGAATAACACATCAAACACCGAAACCGTCCACAGCCCCTTGCCCTATCGCTACATCCAGCAACTGAGGCACATCCTCTGCCCCTATCCAACCGACGACCCCGGCAATAAAACGCCGTGGGTAGGCCACCATTTCCGGGACTGGCAATGGGCCATCGATCACCTTCAGTCTGGCAATGGGGCATGGGTGGAAGTGCCGCCCGAGGTCATCGACCCTGATGATCCGGATTGCGTTTTCCGGACTCGGATTGTGCCCAGGAAGGGAGAAAGAGTTGAGGTCCACGAAATCTGGTCGCCGGTCATGGCGATGTTCCTGTTTACCAAGCTGCACCTACCCCTGCGCTCTTTTCAGGTGAGGTTTCTGGACTCCGGCGAAGCCGATACCTGGCGCTATGAAGGTGGGCAATGGGTGGAAAACACCAAGCACCCCTTCAAGTATGGAACGCCCAAGCGACCTTATGAGAAAGGCGTCTTCCGCCGCATATATGACTCCATGACCGAGGGGTACTCGACCGGCCTCTACGTGTCCACCAACAAAACCGCCGATCAAAACAAGGATGAACTTCAGCGGGGATACACCATCCCTTGGCAGCACGAAGAGCTGCTGTATTGGCTGGAAAAGCTCCGCAGTTGGCAGGAAAAATACAACCCGATTAACCGACTGGTCAGTGGCACAGAGCTTAAGCGTAGCCATATTGGCGTCGCTAAATCCAAGCAACAATTGAAACAAATGGGCGAGTTTGCCTTTTTATTCAGGGAGCGTAATTCTGCTTTTCCAATTACCTACACCTCATTGGCTAGTTCGTGGTATCGCCTGTTGTCCAAACTGGAAGAGGATGTCTTCCAGTCGGGCCAAACGATGGCCAACGGGGATCGCCTTCGGTTTGTGAAAGACTACGGCGAGGACTTTGAAGGTACGGAAGCCGCTAAGGTGGCAACGGACTACCCGCTTCACAGCCTTCGGGTCTCCTTGATCACCTGCTACACCATGGACACCGACCTCCCCTTGCCGGTGATCGCGAAGCTTCTGGCCGGCCACACACGGCTTCTGATGACGATCTATTACAACAAGATCACGCCCTCCGTGATGGCCGACAAAATGAAGGAGGCACACGCAGTTCTGTCCGAACGAGGTGAAGGCTCGCTCCGAAACTTCCTGGTGGACGCGGAAATGAGACAGATCCCGCTCCGGGCTGCCTTTCACAACGACCAGCACAATTCCGTCGAGAGCGTGCTTGCCAACCGGAATCCCATCGGCTGGGAGGAACGAGCCACGGGCTTGTGCCTGGTTGGGGGCAACACCGTGCGCTCAGATGAGCTGTCCACCGTAGGCGGGTGCTGGAACGGTGGCCCGATAGTTAGGGGTTCAGAAAGCGCACATTCAAGAGTTTATGGCCCGGTCCCCCTCGGGCCGGAAAACTGTCCCCGCTGTCGCTGGCACATTACCGATGCCACCTATCTTCCGGCTCTCAATTCTGCGTTCAACCAGGTGAGCTACAAGGCGCACCAGGCGGCCGAGCTGTCTGTTCACCTAGAGGGTCAGCTAGAAGCACTAAAGGATGAGCTGTTCATCGCTGAGGAAACCGGTGCAGTGTTTCTCAAGCACAACGAACTTCAGGCGATAGAACGGCGCTACGAGAAGCAGAGGGTGGAGGCGGATGAGTACGCCAAGGATTGCATCGCAATTTTCAACCTGATCAATCGGGTGATCCAGATCGAGAATGGGCGTGAAGAGGACGACGACGGGCAAAAGCTGATCGCGGTCGGCTCTGATGAAGACCTCAAATATAGTATGAAGTTCGTCGAAACTGACTCGGAGTTACTGCACCTGGCACTGCTGTGCGAGGACGCTGAGTTCCACCCCGATCTGCATGATGATCTGCGCAAGACGCCCGCGATAGCCAAGCGTACCAACGCCTTGAGCCGCATGATGGCCCGTTCCGGGTACAAGCCCGTTTTCCTTGAAATGGACGAACAAACCCAGTTGATTGCGGGTAACGCGCTCATGCGCAAGATGGCCAAAATCGCCGCCCCCGAAGATCGGCTTGAGGGCTACCGGATCGCGTCCAATTACATTGAGGCGCAGGAATTCCTGAAAGACGATCGGCTGCTGAAATCCGGGTTTGACGCCGTGAAGAAGATAGCCCCAATCACCTTGCCTACTGAATCCGTGGCGCGGATTCCCGCCCTGGAGGTGAAAGAATGAACATCGATACCAATGCGGTTCTGGAGTCCCTCAAGGACGGTAAAACCGCTAAAACACAGTCGTCCCTGGATACGCTCAACCAGACCCTGAAGGACTACTACGAATCCGGTGCCCGGGACTTCTCCATTACCACCATAGGGCGTGTCTCAGAGGAAAATGACGGCGTTGGCTATCAGTCGATTCGTGCCACCGCGAACAAGCATTACCGGGACCTGATTGAAGCGTGGGCCGCTAAGGCGAAGACCACCACCAAGAAGCCACCGGTAGGGCCTGCCAAGAGACCAACTCAGGACCATCAGTTGCTTGAGCGGATTGATGATACAGCTGTGCGAGCCCTTTTTGGGCAAATCATCCGTGAGCGGGATCGCTACAGGAGCGAAGCCAACATGCTCAAGAACCAAACCCAGATCGTCATCGACAAGCGCCCTACGGTTTACAGTGAACCCCAGTCAGACGCCAGTGTGGAGCTGCTGCCCTCATTGAAGGGAGTCTGCTCTGACAACGAGATTAAAGCCCTGCAAACCGTCTGCACCGATGAGTGGCTCGAAAAGCTCGGGTTCCAGGCGAACGAATTGGGTCAGGTGAAGGATGAGTATGGTGTGGAAATCCTGCCTCGTGGCTTCCTGACCGGGCTCAAGAAGATCCTGGGGGAAATTGATGAGTAATGGTCAGGAAAGAGCACGTCAGAACCTGAGTGCCTTCCAGAGCTGGGTGGCCACCCAAACGGATGACGATTTTAAGCAGATCCTCCATCGGGGCCAGTTAAACCGTGGCGAAGTGGCCAAAGCCATAGGCATCGGAAAGAGCGCGTTGCGCCAGAATCCGGCCATCAAAACGGCATTGGAGAATCTGGAGCAGAACCTGCGTTATCGGGGTGTTCTGCCAGAACTGACCGAAACCGCCAAGGCCCAGCGATCAGAACCCAAACGCTATGATCCCAGCGTTAACAAAAGAGCCATGGAATCGAGAAGGCTCTCAGTGCTGGAGCAGGAAAACATTGAACTAAAGGCCCGGGTGGCAACCCTCGAAGCCAAGCTAAAACGTTACGGTGAACTGTCCGAAGTCCTCACAGAGTTCGGAGTAGCGCCCGATGCATGAAGAGTATTTCCGTGTCACCAGCTGCCAGCATAACGGCTATAAATACACGATCTTCACGGGCGTTCCCCTCAAGACTGACAGTTACAAGATCAACTCGGGCAAATACATCGTCAGCATCCGATGCGAAAACCAGTCCCTGCCTATCAAGCCGTCCGTTGGTCAGCAATGGCGAGTGCGTGGCGTAAGGACGCTGGAGACCGTTCAGGCAGGCGATTATAAGCTTCAGCAACATTTGTATGACGCCCCAGCTGAGATGGAGTGCACGCTGCCGGAAACGGGCGAGGCGCTGATCCGTTTCATTGCCAATGAAAAGGAGTTCACCGGTATCGGTGAGGCCAAAGCACGCGCCCTCTGGAACGTTTTTGGCAGTGACCTGCACCCCATGCTCCAATCCAATACCTCCGAGCACAGAGGCCGTCTCAGGGAGGTTCTTAGCGAGGTTTCAGTAACCGCGCTATACAACGGCTACGCCAAGTACAAAAACCTTGCGCATGCGAATTGGCTGGCTTCTCTGGGAGTGCCGCTGAGCATCCAGCAACGCATTCTAAAGTACCACGATAATCGAACCGTTGAGGTACTCAAGACCAATCCCTACGCATTGCTCGGATTCGGAATGCCTTTTCCCGATATCGATGCGATTGCTGAAAAAATGGGCATGGATAAATCGGCACCGGTGCGGCTCGCAGCTGCGTTAGAAAGCGCGATACGAAAAGAGGTAGAAAAGGGGCACACCTACGCCTCCCATCCGGCGCTCAGGCCCGAGGTGACCAAGCTTCTGGGCGATAAAGCTCTGGTCGCAGAGGCGTTCGCCAGCGGTTATCGCAACGGCCAGTTCATTCTCAGGCCAGAGACCGGCACCTACCACCCTACCGCCCAAATCATGATGGAGTCGGTCGTTGCGAAGCGGCTCAAGGCCCTGGCCGCCATCAAGAATGAAGATGAATCCGTCTTCAAGGCGCTCACCGAGGCCGTTCAGGAGTTGCCCTACGACCTGACCGAGCAGCAGGTCCAAGCGGTCGAGTTGAGCCTTACCAATGCGGTGTCCTGCATTACGGGTGGTGCCGGTACGGGTAAAACCACGGTCCTTCGTGCCGTGCTCAAAGCCTATGCCGCACTAGGCTATCAGGTTCATGCCGTCGCTCTGTCGGGGCGAGCTGCTATGCGACTGCACGAGAGCATCGGATTCTTCACCATGACAATTGCTCGCCTGTTGCGGGAAGAGCCGATCTCGCCGTCACTGGATCAGGCGCAGCATCTCCTGGTCATCGACGAAGCCAGTATGACCGACCTGCCGACCATGTATCGGATTGTTACGCACCTCGATCCTTCGGTACGCATCATCCTGACCGGCGATCCGAACCAGCTACCAGCCATCGGCTGCGGCAAAGTCCTCTCAGACATCGTTGAGTCCGGTGCAATCGCTACGGTTGAGTTGAACATCGTCAAACGCCAGGAAGACTCAACGGGCATCCCGGAATACTCGGCCACCATCAATCGGGGTGAGGTGCCTCCTGCGTTATCGGTTGGCGCAATCACGTTCCACGAGACGCCTCCGCAGAAGATGGTCGATAAGTGCAAATCCTTGTATGCGGAGTCACCCTATAACACTCAGATCATCGGAGCCACCAAGGCTCTAGTTGGCGAGGTGAACCGTGAGTGCCAAAAGCTGATCAATCCCGATGGGGAGTGCTTGCAGTTTAGACTGCATGGCGATGAATTCTTCCTCGATATCAGAGTGGGCGACCCGATCCTCTTCACCAGGAACAAGTACAACATCGGCATTCAGAATGGGTCTCTTGGCGTATTATCCTCAACAGAGCGCGACACCAAGGACGGCCAGGAAACATTTGGTGTCGTGACGCTGGATACCGGCGAAGCCATTTCAATTACGGATGAAGTCTTCGATTGCATGGAGCTTGGCTACGGAATCACGCTCCACAAGGCTCAAGGGAGCCAGTTCCCGAGAATCATCGTGGCAGTCCAGACGGGGCGTATCTCAGACCGTGCGTGGCTTTACACGGCGATTACCCGTGCCGAGGCAGAGATACATATTGTCGGGCAGGCTAGTGATTTTGCGTCCATCGTAAAATCGGTAAGCAATGCCACCAGGCGGGCGAGTTTCTTGAGGGAGCTGCTGCAAGAGAGGGATTCGGGGGTAAGCCATTAATGGCACGCCCCCTCATCGCCGGTCGCGGCCATCGGGACCTCTCCCTGTACCGCAACTTCATCTTAAACGATCATCGCTGGTCGTCAAATACCTCGAAATCAGCTCATAAACAAAAGCGGACATTCGCCGCACTCCCAATTCCAGGCTTTACGCCCCTTAAACGGGTAAGCAACGCCCCATCAAGAACTTGGCAAACGATCAAAAGGGCTGACGGTTCCAGCACGTCGATCGCCAATGACATGCGTGTAGATTTCTGTCGTTCGAATGTCGCTATGCCCAAGAATTTCCTGGACCGTCCTGATATCGCTCCCCGATCTCAATAACTCTGTCGCAAAGGCATGCCGAAAGGTATGAGCCGTCACACGCTTGGTGATTCCCGTGGCCAGAACGGCCTGCCTCAATCGCCGCGAGTACGATGAATGATGAAGATGGTGGCGGCACACATAACCAGCGATGGGATGAACGCATCTTGTTACGGATGGGAACAGGTACTGCCAACCAAAGTCCTTCATGGCCGGTCCATACTTCTTGTGAAGTGAGGCCGGCACTGACGTAAGCCCGAATCCATCGGCCAGATCGGACTCATGTACAGCCCTGACATGGGCGAATTGTCGCTCCATGTTTTCTCTTAGATTGCCTGGAATCAGTGTGTATCGATCTTTTCGTCCCTTACCGTTGAATACGAGCAAACTGCGGCTTTTTAGGTCGATGTCTTTCACGCGAAGCGAAAGAGCTTCGTTGATTCTCAAACCGCATCCATAAAGAAGCGCAGTGATGAGCCAATACTCTGCATCCATGTTTTGAAGAATAGAAGCAACTTCATCGGGACTCAGAACGGTTGGCATGCGTCGAGGCGTTTTCGTCATCTTGTACTGTAGGTTTTCAATCTCCCGCTTCAGCACATGCTTGTAGACAAAAATAATCGCGCATAGCGCCTGATTTTGAGTGCCCGGACTGACTCCCCGATTGACGGCGAGGTGATTCAGGAAACGCTCAATTTCGTGATTACCCATGACTTTTGGGTGCTTCTTGTCATTGAAAAGGATGAACTGACGAACCCAGTAAAGATAGGACTTCTCGGTTCGGTAGCTGTACTGCTTTGTCCTAATTTCTGTGCGGACCGATTGTAGAAACGGTGATTTCGACACGCTCGCCCTCCGTGGCTGAATGCTGTATGTACGTACAGTTATAATAAAAAACACCCAAAAACACCAAAATTCTTGCGGCTTAATTTGCACGGCCCTGCTCACTTTTCACAATGCATCTCTGTAGGTATCCCGCCGCGTCAGGATAGTTGTCGTGTGAGTTGATTCGATGAGTCTTGGTCGGTGGGCGGAAGTGAGAGCCGTGTGGCGCGTTATTCGATAGAGCATCGGGAGTGGGTGGTGCGGCAGATGATGCCGCCCTTGAACCGGACGGTGCCGGAGCTGGTGGAAGCGACAGGCATTACTGATGCCACCCTGTATGCTTGGCGCAAACAGGCCAGAGCAGCGGGAGCAGTGGTGCCGGCAGATGGACAGCAGGCCGACCAGTGGTCGAGCCAGGACAAGTTTCGGGTGGTGCTGGAAAGCGCCAGCCTCAATGCGGCTGAGCTGGCGGAGTACTGCCGGCGCAAAGGCCTGTATGTCGAGCAGATCAACGCCTGGCGCGAAGCCTGCGAGCAGGCCAACAGCCTGGCTCAGCCGAGCAAGACCCGGCGCGAACGCGAAGAGGAAAAGGCCGCGAAGAAGCGCATCAAGCAGCTGGAGCGTGAACTGCGGCGCAAGGATGCGGCGCTGGCAGAAACCGCAGCTCTGCTGGTGTTGCGAAAAAAAGCCGAGGCGCTCTGGGGGAAGGACGAGGACGAATGATCAGCGCCCCGGATCGCCGTGAAACGCTGCAGTTGATCGAGGACGCCGTGGCGGCGGGAGCGCGGCGGGCGCAGGCCTGCGCCGAACTGGGCCTGTCGCTGCGCAGCCTGCAGCGCTGGCAGCACTGCCCGGAGGATCGGCGTCCTTCGGCACAGCGAGCTGAGCCGGCCAACAAGCTGACCCCGCAAGAGCGCTGCCGCGTGCTGGAGGTCGCCAACCAGCCCGAGTTTGTCAGCCTGCCGCCGCAGCAGATCGTGGCGCGGCTGGCCGATCAGGGCACCTGGCTGGCCTCGGAGTCGACCTTTTACCGGTTGCTGAAGGACGCCGAACAGCAGCATCCGCGCGGCCGTAGCCGCCCACCGGTGAAACGAGCGCTGACGACCCATGTGGCCGACGGCCCGAACCAGCTGTGGTGCTGGGACATCACCTGGCTGCCGACCACGGTCAAGGGCCGTTACTTCTACTGGTACATGATCAAGGACGTCTACAGCCGGAAGCTGGTGGCCAACGAGGTGCATGAAAGTGAAAGCGCCGAGCAGGCCGCCCAGCTGCTACGCCAGGCCTGCCTACGTGAACAGCGGGCAGGCCAGCCGCTGGTACTGCACTCGGACAACGGCAGCGCGATGAAGGGCTCGACCATGCTGGCGGCCATGCAGAACCTGGGTGTGATGCCCTCGTTCAGCCGCCCGCGGGTGAGCAATGACAACGCCTATGCCGAGGCCTTGTTCCGCACGGCGAAGTACTGCCCGCTGTGGCCGGAGCGGCCCTTCGACACGCTGGAGCAGGCCAGGAACTGGGTGAACAGCTTCGTGGCCTGGTACAACCATGAACATCGCCACAGCGCCCTGAAGTTCGTGACCCCGGCGCAGCGACATACTGGCCAGGCGGAAGAGTTGCTGCGCAAGCGTATCGAGCTGTACGAGGCGGCGCGTGCACGGCACCCGGAGCGCTGGAGCGGCAACATCAGGAACTGGGTGCTGGCACCAATCGTGTGCCTGAACCCGGAGCGGGAAGCGGTACTGCAGCAAACATCAAAGGCAGCGTGACACGCTCACGCGACAACTACCTTGAAAATCGCCGGTATCTGTTTCAGCATGGGAAAAATTCGACCCACTGGATTTAACGTGCAAAAACGTGCATAAATATCCCGCGTGCACACTTTTCACAGAACCAAAAGCTCAAAAGCCCCCTGAGATGGAGGGGTAATGATCTGAAAAATCGAGGTTATTCAGGTTGTGAAGCAGTATTGGACTGGGTGATGGTGTTGCGGTTTAATAAGAAAGCAAACTAATAAGCTGTTATGTGCTTTCTCTAAAACAAGCCAGATTCACTGAAACTTTCTTCTGGCTGGCCGCATCGGTCGTTTCGAATTAGCCACCTTTAAAATGCCGTTTTGATGCCTTATTTTGGCTAAAACGGGGTGTTTTAAGTTTCTGTTTTTATTGGTTTTGTTTTTGTTGAGAACTTTCAGGTAAATGATAGTCTTCAAATCAAATGTTTTTTGGAGCCACAGCATGGAAAAATCAAAGCAATTATATAATCAAGTGAACTTCTCACATCAGGACTTGCAAGAACATATCTTTAGCAATTGTACTTTTATACATTGTAATTTTAAGCGCTCAAACCTCCGAGATACACAGTTCATTAACTGTACTTTCATAGAGCAGGGGGCATTGGAAGGGTGCGATTTTTCTTATGCTGATCTTCGAGATGCTTCATTTAAAAACTGTCAGCTTTCAATGTCCCATTTTAAGGGGGCAAATTGCTTTGGTATTGAACTGAGAGATTGTGATCTTAAAGGAGCAAATTTTAGTCAAGTTAGTTTTGTAAATCAGGTTTCGAATAAAATGTACTTTTGTTCTGCATACATAACAGGTTGTAACTTATCCTATGCCAATTTTGAGCAGCAGCTTATTGAAAAATGTGACCTGTTCGAAAATAGATGGATTGGTGCAAATCTTCGAGGCGCTTCATTTAAAGAATCAGATTTAAGCCGTGGTGTTTTTTCGGAAGACTGCTGGGAACAGTTTAGAGTACAAGGCTGTGATTTAAGCCATTCAGAGCTTTATGGTTTAGATCCTCGAAAGATTGATCTTACGGGTGTAAAAATATGCTCGTGGCAACAGGAACAGTTACTGGAGCAATTAGGGGTAATCATTGTTCCTGACTAAGCGCAAGATTCGGCTACGCACATAACAAACGCTTTAAGACGGATTCGCAACGTTTGGCGGTTTTAGTTTGAATTGGCTTTTGTATTTACGGTGTAATAATTGAGTGTTGTGGTAGCGTTGCTCACCACTTAAGCGGGCGTTATGGCGCAAGGTGAAAATGAAAGCCATCGTTGATTTAATTAGAAAAGATCCCATTCGACTTGAAGCACTAGAATGTGTTTATCAGCTTGAATTGCCTCAATGCTACATAGGCGCAGGTTTTGTGCGAAATCTTGTCTGGGACTCTTTACATCACAACGTAAAGCTGACGGCATTAAACGACATTGATGTCATTTTCTTCGATGCCGATCGTTTAGATTCAGATTATGAAAAATCACTTGAACTTAAGTTGTCGGAGCAAATGCCCCAGCTCAATTGGCAAGTGAAAAATCAAGCTAAGATGCACTTACAAAATGGCGACAATCCTTACCAAAGCACATTGGATGCCATGAGCTATTGGCCTGAAAAAGAAACGGCGGTAGCAGTGAGGAAAGTCCAGCACGATCGTTACGAATGTATATCAGCCTTTGGTTTCGAGAGTTTATTTCAAGGTTTCATCACACATAACCCTAAACGAACATATGGAATCTTCGAAAATCGAGTAAAGTCAAAGGGTTGGTTGGCTATGTGGCCTGACTTGAGAATTGCGCCATAACAAACGCCTCAAGAGGGACTGTCAACGCGTGGCGTTTCCAGTCCCATTGAGCCGCGGTGGTTTCGGTTGTTGTGTTTGAGTTTAGTAGTAATGCGTTGCCAGCCCCTTAGGCGGGCGTTAGCCCTCAGGAGGAAAAATGAAAATATCCATTATGGCAGCTGTTTCCGAGAATGGAGTAATTGGCTCTGGATTGGATATACCTTGGCATGTATATGGTGAGCAGCTCCTGTTCAAAGCTATGACTTACAATCATTGGCTTTTAGTCGGTCGTAAAACTTTCGACTCAATGGGTAAACTTCCGAATAGGAAATATGCTGTGGTTACTCGTACTGAAATGGCCTCGAATGATCCTGATGTTGTTTATTTCACAAGCGTTGAATCGGCATTAGCTTACTTAGACAACACGACAACACATGTCTTTGTTTCTGGTGGTGGTGAAATTTACAAAGCATTAATCGAACAAGCAGATGTTATCCATCTTTCAGTGATTCATAAGCACATCTCTGGCGACGTGTTTTTCCCTTCAGTTCCACAGAGTTTCAAGCAAACATTTGAGCAAAGTTTCAGTTCAAATATTGATTACACGTACCAAATTTGGACAAAGGGCTAACAAACTGTTCAAGAGTGATTCGCAACGCGTGGCATTTTCACTATGCGTTGATTTAAGTGATTAAGGTGGTGTGTGGAGGCTTCGGTATTGCGTTGCTCACACCTTAACAGGGCGTTATTCCGAAATCTGAACGTTCGCTTTGCGACCAAAGCTACGGGCGGCCAATTTATTATGGCATCCTCCAGCTACAGTATGAGTATGGTGGTACGACCATTGCTCACTTTTAAGCATCCCCGAGGAAGTTATCTGTATCTGTGCTCTCACTGGATCACATCGCTGGTCGTGAAATACCTCGGGTGAATCGCCGCTTGCGGCGAGAGGGCAGAGCCCTTGGAGCAAGTGCTCCTATTTTTACACACCAAATTACATACCGTGTAAAAACTAAAAATGCCCCAAAAGCCTTTGCTTATGGGGCATTCACTCACTCACCAACAGAAGTACACAAAATTCACTATATACTCCGCAAGGCCCCTTTTTAGTTGAAGCCGACAAAGACAAATCGGTAGATCGCCATGACAGCGAAAAAGAGGGCGATTCCACCAATGATAGTCAGCTCCAAAGAAATCGCTCGAAGCCCAAGAATGGCATCACGACGCAAGCGAGCAAGCCCGCTTTTCCGAGGCATCCCATTCCACTCCTCGCTTAAACAGAAGGGGCAGATGCTTTTGAGAGGCTTCTCACCCCCGACCTGCACACCATCGACATAAATCGATCGCTCCATAACCACACGTGGAACCATCATTTTCTTGCAGCATTGGCACTCAGCCTTGTCGTTTCGCATCTCGTTCACCCCTCGAAAGTTCTTACCCTAAGAATCTCACAGCGCGCTGTAAACCCAAGCGAATCTACGTAATGGCAGGAACTGGCTAGGGCAGGCCTCTCCCTGGATGGGTAGACACCTCACCTTCGCGACTGCGGGCGAGCCTGGCGCACAACGAAACCTTTCTCTCTATCGACTGCCCAATTCATCCCTTGAAGAGTTCGGCCAGCCAACCCTTCACCGCGATGGCAATTCGCTCCCGCAACAGGAACATCAAAACAGACAGGCCAAGGCTCACGCCCAACGCCTCGGCACCCAAGCGGGCGAACACGACGATGTTGATCAGAAGCAACACCATGATGCCAAAAAACTCAGCATTCGCTTTTGCTCCAGTGAGAACCTGCTGCTCAGTCAGCATCCACTTGGGCGACAGGCAAAACGGACAAACCGAAGACTCCGGGTCCCGGCCACCAACGGGGACGCCGCTGATGTAGAAGGGGGCGCTAGTGACCACCTTCGGGACCATCATTTTCTTGCAGCACTGGCACTCAACTTTGTCGTTTCGCATCTCGTTCACCAATGAACTCTTCCGCCACTAAACCGCATGTGCGGTTGTCGTCGGAATTTCGCGGGTCGTTGACTTGGGCTTGACCGCTTGCGCGGACAGCGGCTTGAGTCTCGCCGTCACGCCCGTCCCAGGCGTGTCTTGCAGTATCCAGGCGTCGAGCAGTACGACCCTGGCGCTGTTCTGATCCCTCGGCAGCACGCAGCCACAGGCACAGCGGTGCATGCGCTCACTGAGCAGTTTGGGCACGATGGCCCAGCAGGCTGAACAGCGCTGCGAGGGTTTTAATCGGCGCGTATCGGACAGATGCAAAACGGAACCAGCTTCGTGCGCTTTGTAGGTGAGCATCTGATGCGCCATGCTGAAGCCGGCCGAGAGAATTTCCCGGTTCAGTCCAGCCTTTTGCCGCACGCGACGGCCCGGTTTCTCAACCGTGCCCTTAGCGCTGCGGCTCATGTTCTGGGGTTGCAGTTCTTCCGTGGCGATCAGGGCGCAGCGCTGCACCAGGGAAGTCGTTTGTTTATGCAGGAAGTCGCGCCGTCCATCTGCAATGCGCTGGTGCAGACGGATGATTTCCTGGCTTAGCAGCCGATAGCGGTGCGAACCCCGCTTCCTTCTGGCGCGTTGTCGTTGCAGGTTGGCCAACTGGGGCAGCGCCTCGCGCAGCCAGCGGGGGTTTTCGATCTGGCTGCCATCATCAAAGTTGGCCCAGTGACTGACGCCCAGGTCGATACCAATTGCATCGTCGCCTGTTCGCTCACGCCGACAGGCGGACTCGGGCACCCGTAGGGTGATCGAGGCATACCACTGATCTTGGCCGGTGGCGTGATTGCGGCGGCGGCTGAGGGTCAGGTCATTCGGCGTGAAATCGGCGAAACGGTGGCGGCCCCGCAGACGAATCATCATCGCGCCCTTGCCGCTGCCCAGCCGCAACGTGCCGCCGCGCTGGCCGAGCTGCTGGAGCTTCCAGCCGGCTGGATCGGGGTAGGAGAAGCCCGAGTAGCGGGCGCTGGATTTGAAGCGGGGAAATCCCGGTGACTGGCCAGCTTTGACCCGGCGAAAGAACGCCTGAAAGGCTCGATCCAGTCGGCGCAGGGTCTCTTGCAGGGCATGACTACCCAGCTCGACCAGCTCCGGCCGAAACTGTTTTATGACGGGTAACGTGTTCTGTTGGTCGTAGTAGCTGATACTGATACCAGCTTTGCGGTACGCCTCGATGCGCTCCTGAAGCGCAGCGTTGTACAGTTCGGCGTGCAGGCGCACCCAGCCGTCCAGCCGTTCTTGCTGGCTGACATTGGGGTAAAGCCTAAAGGTCACTTTTCGCCTTTGCATGCTTCCGACCCTACAGCATCTCACCCATAACCCAAGTCGTCCGCTTGGCATGCCGCCTGGCTACGGCCTGGCAGAGGATGTTCAGTGGTTGCACCAGATGCATCGGCCGGGCTTGAGCGCGTAACGAGCATTGATCTCCTTGCACTTGCTGCACGGGGTGAGAGTGATGTCTCCGGTCTTCATTGCGTTGCTGAGCTGGTAGCCATTGGAAGGGGAGATCATATCGCTGGCCTCGACGCCAACCGCTTTACACAGCTCCACATACTCACGATGAGCCGCAACCACCGCGCGAGCATTCGTCCGCCGAAGAGGATTGTCGGCGAGCAGCCTGTACACAGTGAGGTAGAGCAGGCTGTGAAGAGGGCTTTCAGCCAGTGTCTTATTCGGTGCCTGTATTCGCCCGCTTTGGGACTGGACAAGGGGGGTATCCCGTAGCAAAGAGCGCTTCATCCGTACTACCTCGTCTGCATTCAATCCTGTCCATTGCGCGACCAGCTTTGGCTGTAGCTTCTGCTGAAGCAACTCGGTCGCAACCACATCGAGGGGCATCGTAGACGGATAGTCTTTAACCCGGCCTATGCCACTCACGCCAGGCTTCAGGAAGTACCGAAGGTCGCCAAGCAATACGGTGGTCACGTCTCTCAGTTGATCATCTGGCGATGATAGGTTCATCCTCAGCTTCCTGAGGTTGCACCTGGTGCCAATCGAGAACCCGCCGCGGCTCACCAGCATCATGCGAGAGTCGAAAGATCCTGCCTCGAACACCCGATACCCAACATCGTCGAGGCCTACAGCCAGAATAGGGCTTGTTTCGTTGACGCGGGAGAAATGACAAAACTCCATGAACATGACCATCTTGTTGCCAATCTCCCTGAATTCCTCATCGTCCAGGTAGCCCCTGCCGACTTTCAGGGTGTTGTAGTGAACACGGTAGAGAGAAACGGGAAGGGCATCTACAGCGTTCAACTGACGCTGGTTCGCGCTCAAAGACGAAAGCCAAACCATATCGCTTTGAGTCAAGCGCTGCTCGGCGAGAATGACATTGAAATCCCGCAAGCCAGATGTCAGCCAGCGCAGACCCATTTGTATCATCGATGCGTTGATCTTAACTCGCATGTCCCTGCCCTTACTTTAAACGCTGTAGTGAACGCCAAATGCTGAGCACATTACTCGCATACTCGCGTGCGTCAAGTTCACGCTTTGGGTTTCGTGTATGGTACCCACCAATAGCAAGTTGCATATCGACAGGATATTGAGCAATCGACTCGCAAAGTATCTCAGCACCAACGCGGATGTTCACCTCGGGGTCAAGAAGAAACTCCGGGCGCGCTACTCTATTTCCGTTCCAACGATAGTTTATTTGCATAATCCCTATGTCGGTGAGGATGTCTTCGGCAATATATTTGCCGAGTACAGCCTTGGCATCCATGTAGGTATTAGGGTACAGAGCGCCACTAGGTTCATTGCGAAGCGCAAACGGGTGAGGTGCAATCATGCCTTTTCCGGCAGATGTTTTAGATTCCTTTAGAGCTAGTGAATATAGAAGCAGAGGGTCCGGCTTGCATACGGAGGCCATTGACGCTCGCTCCCACATCGTTCCTTTTAATGAAAAACCATTAGCTTTAGCGCTCACTGAAGTACCTATGGCAATGCATGCAGATACTGCAATAAAAGAGCTGATACGGATATTAAACATTTGCCCCCCTTATCCAGCTGGCAACTGGACGAGAGACTGGCTCATTACTGATTTGTTCTTTTTTGTCATCAGCAACAATATTGTCTTGCTGAATATCTGCTTGCTTACTTTTAGCATCTTCGGTCGCACTAATCATGCTTAGATATAGCGCTGCCATTGCAACAAGTCTTTTGCCACGATAATCGGGGTCAATAGTTTCAAGATGCGCGTGCAATTCTTGTGTCGCTGGCGTGACTCGGCATTGTAGTCTCATCGTTTTATCCACATTCCCTCCTCAGCGCGTCCTTGCGCACCCGTTTACATTAAGAGCGTGCGATATGCCAGAAACCTTCGGCATTGCTTTTTACGCTGTTCACGGGCTTGACTACCAATGCATCGGGAAATTCTTTTCTGGCAAATGGCTCATACAATGAGGCTCCCCCACCGCCGAGGATCACACAGTCGATAGCACGGCCCTTCAGGAATCGAAGTCCTTGTTTAATCTCAGTGAAAACTGATGGGATAACACGTTCGGCAGCACGCTCTAGATATTCTGCAAGTTCAACCTTGCGGCCATAAATCAGGATGTATGACTTACCCGACTGGAGCGCATGTTCAATTTTTTCTACGCCAGGAATACCGCCATGATCCTTCGCAATTTCTTCATTGCACGCTTCAAGTACAACAGACATAGCCTTGAGGCTGCTGCTGCTGGAATTGACTACCAGTTCGCGATGGTCAAATACGACCCAATCAACACTGAAAAATCCCGGATCGATAATGATCGAAACTGACTCCTCAATAACTTCCGATGCATCTGAGTTGCAGTAGATCTCTGTCAGAGTCCCGATCGGCTGAGCAACAACCTCTACTCGCTTAACGGTAACCTCTCGCTTTGGCGTAATGCGATGTGTCCCAGTCATACGCTTTACTAGGGCTTCCACATAGGCCTTATCGCGAGCCTGCGAGACAGGAAGACCAGTTACTAAGCAGTCAATTACGTCTTTATCACCCGCTGCATGCAGCAGAGCACCCTTAAACAGGGCCTCATAGGCGTGCGAAGACGTGTAATCCTCGTGCAGTTCACGTCCATCTTGAACACGGCCTGGCGCGGCAAATGCCACCCAGGGCGCGCCATCAACCTCCACGATTACCTCACCAGCACGTAATCCAGAATCCCCAGGCAGAACGCTCAGGGGAGCGGCCTGCGAGGGGCGAATAATCGACTCAGGATGCCCATCCCCGCTGCCAAAAACGCCAATCACGTTGCTGTAACCAATATCCAGACCCAAGGCGTTACCCATTTGAATGCCGCTCCCAGCAAATAATGACAAAAGAAGTGCGCCAGATGACGACGCGTATGACCCCGTAGCACATGAAACCCCACACCCACAGAATCCCAAGCGCTATACCTGCATCAACCGGTCACCAGATGACGACGCACCGTAATAATCAGTCTTCCTGAAAGCTTTGGGCTCCGTTTTCAGGACGTTTTTGCGTCTGAAAACGAGCCACGCCCTCTCTGTCGACCCGCAAAATGCACCCATCCACAAAGGAGCAACATATGAACTCACCCTGTGAAGCCCCAAAGCACCCAGCAGTAGCTGAGCTTGATCGTGTCTATTCCAGCCTGGTAGGCCGAGCGGAGGAGCTGCGCGACTCTTTCTTCCAGACAGCCCTTTCACTGCACGCAGGTAAGCCAGGGCACATACCGATCGTGATCCGTATCCGGCAATCCAGCCCGAATGCCGTCACCATCGAATGGGCGAAAGTCATCTTGCCGAGGCTCAGGGAAGGCGAAGCCAAGAAGCCGCGGGTCATCCGGACAATCAACAAGGGCCAAGGAAGCAAGTACCAGGTCTCGTCGTTCTCATTCGTGAAGGAGCCCTTGAAGAACATAGTTCGGGCCTACGAAATCCAGCTCGCCGAGATCCGGGAAACGTGTTCAGTCATTCAGCGAGTCCGCCGTCAGCTTGTCCCTGCGGTAAAGAAAGCTGGCGTGGTTGACGGCTCAATTTCTGCGTTCATCACTCATGATTACCCCGCAACGTCCGACTAAGCGTGTCGACTGTGAACGGTGCCGAAAAAATGCTGGAGCCCAACAAAATCAAGGGTTCCGGCCTACAAAACCCCTTCACGACACCCCTTCACGACGCCCTTCGACAATGACGACACCTCTTCACAGTACCCTTTGCTGCAAACCGACCCGGCTGAATAGCCGCGACGCCTTAACGGGCGGGCGTTTCAGGCCAGCAACACCCCTTCACAACACCTCTTCACAACACCCCTTTGGCGATGACGACACCCCTTCAAGGCAACCATCTGAGGTGGATATCCCTACACCCCACGTGGCGCGGGCCTTTCAAAGCGGTGAGCATGAAACCAGCCCCAATGCGATTTTCTCTCTATGTGAGGTGAACCGTCAGACTCCCATAAGCAAGCGAGGTGGTGTGAGGGTCGCTTTCCTGAACATGTGTCGCGAAGCGGATGAAGGCTGTGTGTCGGAAGTGAGCAAACACCAGCGGGCGGTAAGAGGGCGGCGATCGGAATCAGGACGCATTAAATCCTTGGGATTGGATGCGATGGTGGGAGCATTGGCACAGCGCAAATTTGCGGGCTGGAGAAAGCGGCCAGGATTGAGGGGGAGTAAATCTCATGCTCGGGAGCGAACAACTGGAACTGCTGCTTGGATCAATCGGCGCATTGAGTGCCGGGTTAGCAACCGCCTGGCTGACCTACTACGGATCGAGGTATGTACTCAGCGATGCGAAAACCGACTGCGCGAAACTGCGGGCGGCGATGAAAGCCTTGGCTGGCAAATCTGCGAGCGCAAGGGGAGGGTCTAGCGAATGATTTTCGTGAACTTGCCACAACTGGGAGCATGGACATCAGCCGTCCACGGGATGATTTTCGCTGGCATGTGCGTGATCGGCCTGGCTTGCTGCGTAAGCCTGTTGATCAAGTCAGCATTGGTTGTCACCAGCGTGATATCGAACATAAAGAGCCGGCTAAACACGGCAATGAACAGGCGGTGACATTTGGAGTTTAAAAAGAGAGGTGACGGCAGGTTATTTCCGCCGGTACTACCAAACGGCGATTTCATAGGCGTTGCCCACGGGAGCCAGCTCCGGCAGGTTCTTTTTTCAGTGCGGGATGAAGGCCTGTACGGGGAGGGTGTATTTCTCCTATGGCACGAAATATCCGGCGTATCCATCACTGACGCCAGAGGATTTCAGATTCGGAGCGGAAAATATGCCAGCGGCGGAATTGGATTTTACGCAGGGGCATCTGCTCTGCTCGATTTGACTGGGGAAATCGTTACCCGGATAGATGGATACACTGTCGACTACTGCTTGATGAACAGAATCAGTTACGAATCGAAAAGGAAGAGCTAGCTCGATGCTGCGGTCGTGCGCTTTTAAACGTGTCGCGAAGCGGATGAATACATTCTGGCAAGGCGAACCACAATCTAGGGATAAGGAGATTTTATGTACGGCATTAATGAGTTGATCGGGGCCAGCGGTAGTTTTTCTCTAGATGGATACAGCCTACCTGGGGACAAGGAATGGTCTGAGGAAATGTTAGAGGTTCTGCATGCAGACATTCCAGGGAGTCATGATCTCCTAATTGCAATCGTGCTGACTCAAGAGTGTGCAGAATTGCGCGAGCGAAGCTCTATGGCAATGACTGTAGTGCTTAGTGACTACGAGTCAACGCTCGGGCAGACCGATGCGTTGCGAGCAAGAACATTTTTCGCCGCAGCCATCACAGAGCTGAAGATGGTTCTGGATGAGCTTAAAGAACAGCCGCAAGCAGAGCAGGAAAAAGTGTTGTCGCGTTTGAGTGACTATTTCGGGGCAGGCGTCCAAAAGTTGGACACCTCGTTTGAAGGGATGGAGCAAGTATATTTGCTGAGCAACCCGAATACAGGGCGATATTGGTTGTCGCTGAAGCGTCATGCTTAATCACGTGTCGCGAAGCGGAGGATTGGCTGGTGAGTGAGTGCGCAATTGCAGACATGGATAAGCGCGCTCGCGCACTAGGCAGAATCAAGAAATGTTTTGCGCTCGCCAAATCCAGCAATCCGCATGAGGCCGAAGCAGCAATGCGGCAAGCGCGCAAACTTATGGACAAGTTCAAGCTGGAGGTAGGCGATGTGCATGCTACCCAGGCGGAAGAATTCGCCCTGCGGATCGGTAAAGCCAAAAGCGTTCCGCCACAATGGATTCGCATGTTGTCGATGACGGTTTCTAAGGCGTTTGGCTGTGTGAGTTTCTACAGCTATGGTGCTGATGGTCAGTCGCTGATTTTTATTGGAGAAATCGGTAGCGCTGAAATGTCGGCCTATGCGTATGAGGTGCTTATCCGGCAACTGAAAGACTCCAAGAGAAAATACCTCTCAGGAGTCAGCACTCAGGGCGCAGTGCAAAGGCGCAGAGCCGGAGTGCTGTATGCAGAAGCGTGGATCATCGGCGTACACAAACGAGTAGAGGAATTCGCCGGCGTTACGGAAGAAGGGGAGCGAGCAATCCGCGCTTATACCCAAAGACATTATCCTGGTGTTCCGATCACAAAGATGAAACGCCGAAAACTGGATATGGATGCGTACCGAGCGTACATTCAGGGTAAAAGGGATGGTGAAAGCGTCTCTCTGCACAAACCTATGGGCCGTGACGAGCACATGCTGTTGGAATGAGGTCCCGCCCAGGAATAAGTCCCGCTCGAGCGGGATTTTTTTCGTCCGAGGTTTGTCCCCTGAAAGTGGGGGTAAGCCTGTGGATAAAGTCCTGACGTGGCGGACTGGGAACGCTCCCCCGGCGATGCTCAAATTTCAACCAGTAGTGCGAAATCCGACATCACACTTGACGTTCGCAATCGAGACAGAGATATTTCCCTCGGCACACGGGTAGGTGCCTGCCGTCCACACTGGCAAAGCGAAAGCACTACCGACAAACCAACGGAACCCTTACGGGTGCTCCGAAGTGGACACAGAGCATCAGCCTTTGGAGGCTGCCGTATGCAAAACCCAATCACACTCCGCGATATCGAAAACCTCAAAAAGCTCGCCAAGCAGGCAAAGGTCCGTCACCCAGGACTGAGCCATACGCAGCGTCTCAACCTGATGGCGCAGCATCATCTTCAGGCACGTAGCTACCACGAAGTTCGCAGGTGGGTCGCCCGCTCGCTGGAGCAGCACTACGAGCGGAAGGACGGTGGCGTGGTCTACTGCAAGCTCTGCCGCTTTTCTTTCGTCCCCGGTATAGCCGAGGACTCGACTACTCACGAGAAGCGTCACCTCAATTTTGAGGAAGCTCTTTTCTCCCTCGGTGCGTTACCAGCTGCACATGCCACCCGAGAGCAAAGGAAACGCGAGGCGCATAACCTCATCCATTCCGCGCCGTCCCCCGGCGAGGAACTGGCTGGAGTCGAGCAACTGGTCAACGCCTGGTATGACCGTTCGCTGGAATCCGCGATCGGCAATGGCGACTGGAAGAAACACCCTAGCCTTGCCGAGTATGCCGCGATGATCGTTCCAACCGTTGAGGCCTGGTTGCGGCAGAGCAGGGCGTTGTACCTGTCCAAATACGGCTGCAATCGAGGCGTGATTCCAGAGGGTCAGACAACGTGGGTTCAGCCTGAGAGCTGATAGGGTTGGGTCTTTTGGGGAAGCTGCGACAATCGGCACGTTGATTGATCCCATCTTCCCCAGGACTTCCCACATGAGCCGAGATACCTACGAAGCCAACATCGCCTTCATCGACCAGACGGTAAAGCGCCTGGAGCGCAATGAAGTCAGCATCGACGAGTTGGAAACCCTTGCTCGCGAATTTGCGGATGCCCGTAAGTTCTGCGCCGACCGGCTTACCCGTATCGAGGGCGTTGTTCAAGCAACCTTGGGCGCTGAAGAAGGACAGGCCGGTGAGCGCACCTGATCCGATTGAGCAGCACCTCACTCTCAGCGCATACCTTACCCAGATCCAGAAGGCCATCCGTGCTGCGGTGCCAGACAGCTGCTGGGTTGTTGCGGAACTCAGCGACTTCAAGCGCCGCCCGAACGGCCACTGCTACATGGACATCTTGGAGTCGCGTGAGGGAGCCGAGGTCGCGAAGGCGCGGTGCACCATGTTTGCGAACGTCGCCGGCAAGGTACTTGGTGAGTGGCAGCAGGCAACCGGAGGCCTGCCCCAAGCAGGAATGAACGTCCTGCTGAAAGTGAGGGCGGATTTTTCCCCTCAGTTTGGCTTCTCCCTGATGGTCACCGGCATCGACCCGAGCTACACGCTGGGTGACATGCAGGCCAAGATGCAGAAGATCATTGCCTCCCTGAAGGAGCGGCAGTGGTTCGACCTACAGCGGGGGCTTCCCTCTCCAGGGGGCTTCTGGCGCGTTGCGGTTGTGGCTCCGCACGAGGCCGCTGGACTGGCCGATTTTCGGCGTGATGCAGAGCAGTTGGCTGCGGCCGAGGTATGCGGCTTCGAGTATTTCTCAGCGACGTTCCAGGGTCGTGATGCATCAGATAGCATCCGCTCTGCGTTGCGGACTGTTCATGAACAACATCAACAGCAGCCATTCGACGCCGTATGCATCATCCGCGGGGGGGGAGCGAAAAGCGATCTGGCCTGGCTCAACGACGCGAACCTTGCGGCTTGGGTCTGCCGGTTGCCTGTCCCGGTATTCACCGGCATTGGGCACGAGGTCGACGAGTGCGTGCTTGACCTCGTGGCGCACCGCCGGTTCGACACACCATCGAAGGTCATCGGGTTCATCAAGACAGCGCTCATGTCTGAGGCCTCAACTGCTCGGGCTCAGGTCGAGCGGGCCAACGGCATGATCTTGCGCCTGGTGTCTGGCCAAGCCCCGCATCTGGATCGCGCTTGGGGCACCTTCAGCCGGCGGGTGACGGAAATGCTCCATGGGGAGCACCGGCAACTGTTGCAACAGCAAAGCAGCCTCGACAAAGGCCGGGACCGCCTCATCAGCCAACAGCGCATGGCCCTCCAGCTCGCGCAGGATCGATTTTCAAGGCTCGGGGCTGGTCTGTGTGTAGCTGAGCGCCAAAGGGGGCTGTTTGCCGCCTCGAGGGTGGCTTCCCTGAGTAGGGCGCTGATCACCAAGGAGTTTTCGCGCCTGGAGCTTGCATGCACGGTCTACGACAAGACAAACCCGCTTGCACTGCTCGGGAGAGGCTTTGCCTTAGTCCGTGGCCCTGGTGGGGAGATTATCAGCAGTGCCCAGCAGGCTCGCGATGTCAGCAAGCTCGATCTGGCCTTCGCCGATGGCCATGTCATTGCGGTAGTGGCAAAAGCGCAATGACGCAGCAGAAATATTCCATCTGAATTGCCGAAGAAGGCTGCGAGTGGCGAACCGCAGAGCACTACCCCGAAAGGTCGAGGAAAACAGACTTGAAAAACCCCACGGCGGTCCAAACGAACAAGCTGGTGCGAAGCAAGCTCAGCCCAAAAACTCCCAGTCAGGCCCAAGTCGATGCTATGGCTGAGAGCATTCTCAGTTACGGAATCATGGAGCCCCTTTTGGTTACCCGTCTTGGTGACCGCTATGAGATTACCCCTGGCGGTGGCCAGGTTCGCTGGCTGGCAGCTAAGCAACTGGGTATGGATATAGTCCCTATCCGTGTCGTGGAGCTCGATGATCATTCCAAGGCCGCGGCAGCCCTTATTTGCAACACTGTCCGAGAGAATATTGCGCCAGAAGAGGTCATCAACAGCCTTGAAAGGTTGGTTTCCGAGTTCGGGATAAATGCGGCCGATATTGTGACTGAGCGACTACCTGAGCTTCAGGAGATATCTGCTGAGCACCCAGAGTTTCAAGACCGGATCAAATCCTTACTTGATAGCTGTGAAATCGAAAACTGATCAAGGAAAGCGGATATGGCCAGCCGACGCCAGCCCTTCACCCCATGCAAGCTGTACATCGATGGCGCTGACGACCTAAGCGCTGGCGACTACATCCTCACTTCCGGTGGGTCGGCCTACCTAGTGCAGGCTACTCGGCCCAGCCCGAGCAAACCTGAGCGTCTGTATCTGGACTGCCTGCGCTGGCCGTCCGACCAGATTCCCGAGGACGCCAGGTGCTACCGGCTCAACTGGTACCGGCGTTGAGACAGTGTGACGTTCGGCCGGCCTGGCATACACTGGGTAGCTGAGCCCCGCCGCCGGCGCTAGCGCTGGTGGTGGTCGACGATGTGCATTCCATCGAGAAGAAAGCGTGACCGACCCGGTTCTTTACATCCCACTGCTGGCTTCACAGGCCGATTCCTTGGTTGATCCGAGTGGTTCTGCTCGTGTCCTACTTGGGCAGTGGGACGTGGCCCAAGTGGCTTCGGTGGCTGTCATCCAGAATTTACCGGCCCTGGACGGAAAGCCGAAAAGCGAAACACTCGTTGAGAAGGCCTTGGCCGAGTTGATTTCAGTCGGAACAGAACTGAGCCAAACGCATCCACCTGGTACGTTTTCCAGCCTGATTGCCGGCCGATTTAAGCGTGAGTTGTTTGAGAGAGGGCTGGCGCTCATGCCTCGGCTGCGGCTTCGCTTTCTGGATGAAGAGGCGCTGGATGCCAAGCAGTTCCTGATCGGTGGGCATTGGGACTTCAATTTCTGCGCTGCGCACACCCAGAAGCTCAATCCGCTCAAGCATTCGTTCGAGACCCCATCGGGGAAGATAATTTCTCTGTCAAACCAGCAGAGCCGGACGTTTCGCGTTATCCACGCCGAACCAGACGAAAGCATTCATATCCAGGGCCTGGCTGGTACCGGCAAAACCCACATGATCGAACGCTTGGTGGACTCGCTTTCATCATGTCGACCACTCGTGCTGGCGTTCACCGCGGTGCAGCTCCAGGCCTTGATGCAGCGAATCGGAGCCGCGAACGTGAGAGGAATGACGTTCGGAGATCTCGCCAACTATGTGCTTGAGCGAAGTGTCGGCTATTACAGGCCGGGCAAGCGGGCATCCGCTCGGCACCAGGTTGCCCCGGAAGACATCGCGTCCCGGTTAGGCTTCGGGTCGATCAGTAGGCTCAGCCCAGCCCAAGTGGCCACGGCCTGCGCAAGAATGGTTGCCTCTTTCTGCAACAGCACTGACCTTGCTTTATCAGAGCAGCACATCCCCAAAGGGCTTACCCTCGATACCGTAGATCGCTTGGTGCTGGTGGGGTATGCGCAAAGGCTGTGGGATCAGACCATAGAACCAACCGATCAGCGCCTTCAGCTCCCGCTTCGCGGGTATCACCGAATCAAGCACATGACCCTTCTTCATGAGGCGGTCATAGGCCTGGAGTTCACCCACATCATTGTCGACGAAGCGCACGACCTGAGCTGGCCACTCTCGGTATTTCTGGACCGCTGTACCCAACCCGTGATTACCCTGGGTGACGCATGCCAGCGCCTGGATGGGAGCTACTACCAACGGGCCAGCACACTACGCAAGCACGAGATCACCCACTCAATCCGCGCCGGCCGGCAGATCGAGGGAGTCATAAACCCCCTCATCGACAAACACCCGATACTGAAATTGGCGTCGCTCGAGGGCAACAACGGCATCGAGACAAAGGTTGTCTACTACGACAAGCCAGAGGTTCCCGCCGGGGCCGTGACGATACTGGTTGATTCCGAGTGGGGATTATTCGAGTGGTTTCAGCGCTTGGGGAGCGCTGGCGCGAGCTTCAGCTTGCTACCTGGAGCAATCAACACTTTCCGCCGGTTCATTCTCGATTGCATTGGCCTGTTCCATGATCAGGTACGGCCAACCCACAGCGCGCTCTTCAGGTACACCAACTGGGATGATCTTCGGGCTGATATGGGCAGCAAAAATAGTAGCTTTCAGCGCATCGATCGGATGCTCAGCAAGGGCTATAGCTCATCAGAGTTCGAGGCATCGTTGCTCAACCTCGATACATCTGGGACAGCCGCGCTCCAGCTCGGACGGGTCATGGATGCCCGCAATTCCGAGATCGACGCCGTGATGCTTGCGCCAGACTTGCTCAGTCAAGTTGGGCCTGGTGATCGCGTTGCCGCGAGCAAGGCTTTTGCAGCCCTTTACACCGGGGGATCGAGAGCTCGTCACAAGCTCATCGTTCCTGGTTATCTCCGGGACTGGGCGTCTGATATGTCCACGGCGGCGAAAGCTCAGCCTACTCCATCCCCCTGAAGCCCCCGCCGGCGACCTGGACAGCAGATTGGCCTGGGTCGTACAGGGGCATATCTTCCAAATCCGAGGGAAACGTTTTCTGACCGCTTTGCGACCTGATTACGGCCTTGCTGGCGCTGACGGCGTGGAATAATCGGTCGAAATCAGCGATCAAGGGTTCCCCTCCAATGAATGCTCTATCGAAAGGCCTGCTCGGGTTAGGGGCTATGCCCATCACGCTGCTGGGCTCATTTGCTGTGTTTCCGGTTTTCGATGCGCCCAGCCAGGGAAACTGGATAGTCGCCGGTACCGTCGCTGCTGCTGGCGCTCTCGGGGCCTGGTTTCTTGAATGGACGGAGCGGAAAGTGGTGGCGAATCGCGTCGTCATCGACCTGAAGCCGAATCAGGTGATCGTCAACGGTGTGTCGATCGACTGCGCGTTTTCCTCCATGACTCATTTCTTCAGGAGCCGCGATACGCTTGCCGAGGCTGTTCGTCTCGCCGTCAACGAGGCCATGCTCAAACAGGAGAAATTCCTTGTCGCTCGAAAATCGGCGCTCATCAGGATCTGGCCGGGGAGCTTTCAGGTAACCGACTTCGAGCTGGAGGCGTTATCCGCGGCCATGGGTGCCGAGTTCATCTCACCGGCGTTTGAGCTGATGGGGCAACCGATGGCTCCGCAGGAAAGCCGCAACCTTCCCAGTGCACCGGCAGTGAATCCCTGAGCACACAACACCTTTCGGACGGAGAAGTCGAACAGTGGCCATCAACGAAGAAATTCAGGCGGTACTAAGCAACCCAGGAACCAGTGACTGGCTGAAGAGCAGTTTGGAGAAGGCGATCCACCGCGATTGCGTGGATGCGGCCAATGATGCCGAGCTGCTGCACGACCTGCTGAATCGGCGGTGCGATGCAGTTCTGAACGCCGCAGCCGGGCACGCCATCCCTCGCTGAGAGGGATGGTCAATTACAACAGAATGCCGGGTACTCGCTGGCGATCCATCGACTCGGCTTTCGAGGCAGGTACCAACTCCTGACAGTGCCACCCATCAGCGAGCTGGATGCAACCCGGCGCGATCATCGCAGCCGACCTCACCCCGGCAGGCACCGCCTGGTTTTGTATCGGCGCGCTTGTACAGCCACTGGTGAGAATTGCGAGCAGAGCGAGTAGCAGAGCCTGGCGCGGCATGGGATGTATCCTCTGGGTTGAGTTCGAGCCGAATCATGCCGCTCGGAACGAGAATCCCAAGCTGACCAATGCGTAGCCGAGCGGAACGGTCAGAACAGATCGATCTGGCCCAGTGAGTTACCACCCAGGCGGGCTATCAGCGCAGCGCGGTCATGCAGAATGGGCTGAAGATCGCTTCTGAAAATCTGGTTGGACATCCGCATCATCCGATCCCAGTCGCCATGGTCGCCCTTGTAGATCGCGATGGTTCCCAACCCCATCAGGTAATGGAGTCCCGCAGTCGGAGACTGGTCGAAAGTCACGCGGGACAGGGCGTTATCCAGCTCGAAGTTCACGAACAGCTCTGCACCTTCGCGATCGATCTCGAATCCGCTGCTGGTCACCACGTCCATGACCACCATGCCACTGCGTGTTGTGGTCAGGAACTCAGCATCGGCAGCAGCATGGGAAATACTGCGCAAGCCGTTGAACATCCCCTGGTACTGATCATCACAGAACGGCACTTCGACTTCGGGGTATCGCAGGTCTGCCTCGGTATACTTTGGCAGCGCCGCGATATCTGGGATCTCATAGCGAACACCTTGCTCGTAGACCTCCAGGAACACCCTCATTGCGGTAAACGGCTTCTGGTATCCATACCGGCCCCAAAGCGCCTCGACCGCCAACAGTTGCTGGATATCCAGGAGCGTGAAGCGTGGCTTGATACCGGCTTGCTCGGCGGCGTCAAACTCGTCGAGCTGGATCGTGAGCATGATTCCCAGCAGCTCTTTGGTGAAGGCCGGCGAGTAGGAATTCGGAGCGATTTTTATCGTCCCCGTTTCCTTATCAACCGTGCGAGCCAGCCAGCATCGAGCGCTCGGATCGAAGTGGCGGGCCTTGATGTAGTTCCGCAAGTCGTTCAGGGGCTTGAGCCAGTCGTACTCGCCGCCTTCCTTGGCGATCATGCTCTCGGCCGACGAGTCTCGAGAGACGCGGGTACATGACCAGCAGCCTGTACGATGGCCACACGCGGGGCGTTCGGATTGTTTCCCAGCCAGGTAGACGTTCACCATGCAGTCCCCGCCATTCATGTCGCGGTAGACCTCAACCAGCTGATGAAAGCTGTCGTAGCACTCAATCCGACCTGCTATCACCTGGCCGATGTAGCTGAACACGTCCATGGTGGTCATTTCAGCGATAGGGCTGAGTACCCAGTCGTGCCCGCCGGCGTCGGCGGCGAGATTCACCGCCTCAAATGCGCTCTCGCCGCGCTCGGACATTTTCCGCTCGCGCTGCACCGATTCATCGAACCGGGTACCGATCAGCGAAACGATATCGTCGTCAGTACACTTGCGGCCGAGGCGAGCCGAGACATCCCGGAGGATTGCCTTCTTCACCCGCTTCAGTGGATCTGCTTTGGTCATTTGCTGGCATTTGGCGTTGGAGCCTACGCTGGCGATGATGCGCCCGCCGACCAAGCTAACCAGGTAGTCATTGCTCAGGCCCGGCTTTGCTACCCACACCTTCACCTCGATGCCGGCAGCCTTCGCGTAGGCCTGCATTTGCTGCATCTGGCTCTGGTTGTAGCAATGGATCACCGGGTTTTCCATGCGGGTGTCGGAGTGCATGACGTTCAAGGTTGGCACCGCGAAACCTTCGGTGGCCAGCTCGCGAATTGCAGTGAACGCGATGTTCAGCGTAACGCTTGAGTCCTTGCCGCCACTCCACGCCACAACAGGCTGCTTGCCGGCCCGCACGACGCGCTTCACAGCGTCGACCGCACCGGCAATCTTCTCGGTCAGGGTCTTCTCAGGCCCACGAACAACATTGGCAGGCATCTCCTGGACGCCAGCGGAAGAGAACAGATCGACATCGAACAGCTGCATGACAAGCTCCGTGCTTGAATCCGGCTCCTCACTGGAGCTGATGGATTCAAGGTACGGCAGGCATCGGAAATCCCAAGGAACTGAGGCCGGGCTCGGTTCAGGAGAAATCCGCGGAGGAGTTTTTTAAATCGATCCGCAGCCTTCGGTTACGAATGCTCCAGCTGGCAACTGCCAAGCCTTGCCCTCTGGCGTGAAGATCGGCAGTACGTACTCGCGCTGGCGCGCCTGGGCAAGTGCGTCCAGATCAGTGATATCGAATGCTTCCGCTGTGGCCGACAGATCCACCACGTTGATTTTCTGCCGGCTGATAGTGCAGCCGAACTCGTCCTCGTAACCGGCTATCGGGGTGACCCGCTCAGGGAAGTATTTTCTGATGGTGGCCCATACCTTCGGGGAGTTGTAGATGCACGTCATGCAGCTGAAGCGACCCCAGCCCAAGCGGTAGGGGACAGGTGCCTCCACTCGGTGGCGAGCAAGCAGCTCCCACACCTGTTCTTCGCTGTAGTGCAGCACCGGTCGCCAAGCATCTACGTGCCGGCCGAGGCGACCCTTGCGCCGGTCGACGGCGTGAGGTTCCAGCTGATTGTATTTGCTGCGGTTGCTCGACTCAGCACGGCGCTCACCAGTGACGAACAAGGTCTTGGTACCGAGAAAGCGCTCCTGGTTGGTGATGGCCCGGCGGCCCACGTCGATCTTGGCCGCGGAACTACACCAGCGCGTTGTCAGGCTGGCGCTTTGCTGAGGAAACCGGCGGCGGGTCGCCGGTGAAGTCCGACTGGTATCCCGATCCAAGCAAATAATTCCGCCTGGAGTTTCGACCATGTGAGGTTTGGAGTAGGCGTCCATCTTGAGCATTTCGCCCTCAATGCCGCCCTGCAACCAGGAGAAATAGACCGGCAAATTGAATGCCTCGGCGAATTTCTCAATGAAACTGTCATTAAAAGCCCAGTCCATGAGGGTGCTCCCCTCTGCACCATCCACCCGGTGGTGCCAGAGCTCGACACGACGCAGATCCACCCCCTGCTCGATCAGGGCCAGCAGGCAAGCGATGCTGTCCTTGCCTGATACACAGACTACAACGTGGTCGTAGCTGTCCAGATCCACTGTCGGCGCATCGAAATAGGTGCCATCGGCCAGTACCGTAGGCTCAGGCTCGAACCCAAGCAGGGTGAGCTGCTGGCCCAGTGCCGGGATAACTACCTGGTCGTCGAACTGGTGTGCGCGGGAGATTGACGGGTGCATTGGCTGTCCTCTGAGCACCTACCTGGTGCCTACAGACTCAGCCTACGGCGGCAACCGAGAATCCCAAGTGATGGGTGGCGGAGGTGGGCGGCTCCTCCTTGCGACAGGAGGAAGCCGAGGAGAAATCATCTACAGGAAACAGAGCACGATCGGCTGCTACTTGTCAGCGCTTCTCCTGGATGGGATGGCTCTTTCGTGGCCGGGCTCACCAATCCGACCGACTCAGACGGTACGTGCCTGGAAGGCAGTTCTCGGCATGGCTCAACTTCGCTTCGGCTTCGGCCTGATCGTCCGCGCGGTCGATGGCGATCCAGTCGCCGTTCAGCTGGCGCTCCTCCACGAACCACACAGGGTCATCTTGTTGCTGCATCAAATCGCTGGGTACGTTCGCCATCGTGGTCTCCATTCCGTCTTATTCGTCGATCCAGCCCTTTTCTTTCATCCGCTCAGTCTGGCGCTCCAACCAATCCAGCTGCTCGTAATAGTCGCGCTCTGAGCCTTCGGCATACTGCTTCGGATTGATCGCGCGGTGCTCGGCAACCCGAGCCAGGTGTTGACGGCCGCGCTCGCGGCGATCGCTCCACATGGCCGCACCGACCTCGAGCAGATGCGGATCGTTCTCGCGGTGCTGATGGTAGTAGGTGGCCATCTCGACAAAAATCGCGAAATGCTGTTGGTCGAAGTTGGCCAGGGCGTCGCCCCGGAACTGCCCGAGCTGGCCGTTGTAGCAGCTCAGGGCAAAATCTTGGAGCGCGCCGGCGGCGCTATAGGATTGGTGGAGCAGGATTTCTCGGTGTTTCAGAAAAGGGGACTCACTGGCCATATTGGCACTCCTCCGTGTCGGTACCGCAAAAGCCCGCTGGAAGCGGGCTGGCAATGGATGGCTCGACTGCCGGTTATATCGCGCCAGTCTGCTTCACGAGAAAGTAGGCCTTGGTACCACTTTTCAAATCTCTGAGGTCTAGGCCAAGAGCGCCACTTTCGTCCACCAGATCGCCGCCGAGAACGATGTCGCTGATCGAGCCGTCACCCTCTGTGCAGGAAAGAGAACCTTCCCCGTTACCGAAGTTACGATAAATCCTGCTTTCATCGAGCTTCCGTATCACCTGGATCGTAATTCGGCATTCGCGCTTGACCAAGTTGTCGATGAGCTTCTTGTTGGCCTGTTGGAAGGTGCCTGCGGCATGGTTCAGCCCATCGAAGTCCTGGACGTTAGCCGTGGTGAGCAACCCCGGAGAAACGACGATGACAGGGATCACTGACATGGAAGGGATTAACGTCAGCTGCTTATCCGAGGCCTGGGCAAAGGAAAAGGTTGAACCGAGCACAGCGGCGAGTACGAACGCAAAATTTTTCACAGTACAGTTTTCCTTAGAGATGCTGATCAGGCGGGCGATTCATTGACTCTACTCGTCTTCTGAATACCAGAGGCGGACGCCAACGGCGTTCGTAGATACCGCGCCTCCTAGGCCGGCCCAACCCATGCTGGACGAAGTATCTACCAGCGTTTCGACGTTAAAGGGCTTAACAGATCGTTCCTTGAGCCACGCATTCATTTCCAGCATGGATTGGGCCAGGGCTGAATCCCCTGAACCACCAGCACGGAAATCCTTCCGTTTAATTTGCATACTGGTCCCCGTGCTGGTGGTCTGCTGGCTCACTGTTTTCGTCCGATTCCCACTCGATTACGTCCCAGTCATAGCTCAATTCGCAAAGGTCGCCGGCAGTTCGCCAGCTGCAATCGTCCTCGACCACACGAACCAGACGATGCTGCTGGATGTCTCCACTGCTGCAATGCCTGAGTTTGCACTGCACAGGCACACCTGGCGTAGGCATGAGGTCTTTCGTCTTGATCCAGGCCAATGTTTTCGCCTCCGTATTTTCGTCACACAGATCAGTCGTCAGCCTGATTGTCGGCAGTGAGAGCGTTCAGCACGGTATCGTCGTCGTCGAAGTAGCCGTCTTCCGCCAGCCCCAGATTTCCATCGAGGATGACGCATACGGCCAGAGCTGCTTCCGCAGGATCTGCGCCGTATTCACGAATCACGCGCTCAATCTGTTTGCGCAGAAGGGAAGCGGACTCGACGTGGCCAACGCCACGCTCAGCTGCTGGATCTGCAAGCTCTAGGGGGTACGGTGCCTCAGCCATAGGGTCGGCAGTGACAGTGGCACCGGACTGGGTGCGAAATTTCATTTCCATGGATGTGCTCCCTATTTCTGGAACTTGATATAGCCGGCGGCGGGCAGACGATCACGCCTGAGCGCCCGTGCTAGATGGCTACCAATTCGTAGTAATTCAGCTTGTGCATACGCAGAGCTTCCTCTGCTGCCTTCTGGGCTTCTCGCGCCTCGAGCTTGTCGGCAAGCATTGTCACCTTCTTCACTTTCGATTTTGCGCGAGTTGCTGCGCCTTGCAGTCGAGCTGCTTCTTTCTTCCACTCAGCATCGGTCATTGCGGGCATCCTGGGGTATCCGAGGTCTTATTGCTAAGCATCTCAAGGATCGCCTGAATCCCAAGGCTATGACTGATACCGAGCACGTGGCTGCCTACTTTGAGTTGTCGTCGGTTTGAACAGCGTGCGCAGCGGCGGCTGGGTCTACGAGCTGGATCTGCACCTGGCAGTTGGAAAGAATCGCATCTGCTGCCTCAGCGGACAGTCCCAGCAAATCCTGGGTGTCGGTCGTCACTACGACTTCTTGGTTTGCCATGATCTTTTTCTCCTCGTTTTAGCCAGGGACTAGCCCTGTTCTGCTACTCCGCCGACAACTGGTCGCCAGCAGTCCTGATTCAGATTGCTAGACCGCAACGCCCTGGTAGGGCTGATTTGACGTAATCCGCCGTTATGCGCAGTCGCCGGGGTCTTGCTCGGTCACGGCGACCCACTCCAGGCCCCCGCCCGTGATCCGCGCCGCAGCCATCTTCGCGCCGCGCTCGGTCTTGTAGGCGCGCGGCAGCTCCATATAGGACGGGCTGCCGTTGCGCAGCCGGTTGCAGTCCAGGGTAAACGGCAGGTCGCGGCGGCCGTTGCGCTCGATGCGCAGCACGGCGCTGCCGGCCTGGGCGGTGTACAGGGTTTCGGTCGCGGTCATAGTGGGGCGGACTCCTTAGCAGTCTGTACACAGAAACAGCCGCTCTTCCCTACTGCGCGGGTCGCGGGCGTGCTGGCCGCAATTCATATTGCAGACCTTCGACGCCGGGTCGAAGGTCGCCAGCTCGGCCGGGTCGGCACGCGGCCACTCAATAGGCATTTCAGACGGTGCCTGCACTGGCTTTGGCTTGCGGGCTTTCGTACTCATAACCGGGCGGGCTCCTCTGCAAAGTCTTCCGCCACTTTAGCTTCGCTTTTGATTTTCAGGATGACATCTGCGAGCTGCTGACTTGAGCCTGTATCGTTGTGTGGCCATGGGCCAAAAGGCTGCGATGAAAGCCGGTTGAAAACGATCAAACCAGGGCAGCGGTATTCAAATGGGCCAGTGGATTGGAACCGGACAAAGGCAACCGGGCTTGTGCATCCCGGCATATCGGTTATCTCCCCGATTTCCTTCATGAGCGCAACATCCGCCCATCCTGCTTGATCGGTGTTGAAAAACGTTAGATGGTCGTATGCAGATTTGCCCCCTACGAAACATGCCAGGGCGACCAGCGTGAGCTGACCCATCGGCCAAAAGCCTTTGGAGTTAGCAGCTCTTTTCCACAGTGAGGGGATGTAGAAGAGTAGCGCCACTGAGGCGGCGAAAAGTAGGTATACGGTTAGCCGCGCACTATCGATGCCGAGAGTTTCCCCTGGAGCGCCATCTGGGCCAAAGAATAGGTAAAGCAATGGTGCGCAGTAGGCCATGCCCACCGCATAGGAAACCAGCACGAGAGCCATTTGCTGTAGCCGCTGACTTGGGCCGGAGGAAACCAAGGCCTGCGTAGCGCGAGCGACGTTACCAATGACCACGATCAGCAGAACAACGGAGCATAGGAGGATGTAAAGCATTATGACTGGTGCCTTTTGCGGGGTTCGGTGGATCTACCGCCGCAATGTGTCGGACCTGCGTCAATGATCGTGATTGGTTGTTTGGTCATGTGGATTTCCTTGAGATTAACGATCTTGAATCAGTGGACGCCGTGCAACCCATCCCGAAGGCTCATCGTTGAAGGAGGTCAGCTTGCTGTATTCATGCAGGCACACAGGAGTGTCCTCAAAGCAGAACCGTTTTTGGTAAGCAGCCTCGTAGGTCACTCCAAGACAGATGGCATACGTGAACATTAACGGCAGGACGCCGGCATAGGTGCCGTCAGGTAGACGTTTTGCCCCGACGAAACGTGCATTAGGGCCACGCATCCATTCGGTGAACTCGTCCTGCTGGCCGGGGCCTTGCGGGTTCAGCGTTTCGTGTACCGACTCCACAGTATCTTCCTCGACGTTCGGTTGGGCTTAGTGCGCGACGTGGATCGCGCAGTGGCCTACGGCAAAACCTGGTCGATGAGATCCCAGGCGTCGCAGCAGGAACTTTTGCCGCGAATATGCTCAAGAACATCTTCCAGTTCGGAGAGGCATCAAGGAACCTGCGCCAAGGCCCGAGGTGGATCGAACTAGATTGGCGCGGCTTTCAGGACGGCGTTAGGACAGCGAACTTCGGTGCAGTGCCGACAGTTCTGCCAAAACCCACTGCCAGTATCCAAGCTGGGTCTGGGTGTTGCGCACCGCTTGGAGCCACTGGTAATTGGTCAGGAAAGGGTGGTTGTGGCCACGCTGTGCATATTTCCCCTCCAGTTGCGTCGGAGTGAGATCGAGGTCGGGACAGTAGACTTCCGGCAAATGAGTCGGCACCAAGGCAAAGTCGTTTATCGCTCGCTCAATCGAGACTGATATTTCCTGTCCGGTTTCGTCACAGCGGAGAGTCCTGACTTCTCCATTGCGACCGATTACACGCCACGCATATCCAGCCGGGGTCACAGTCGCAGCGTTGTCCGTGGAGGAAGCATCGTCTTCGCCGTAAACGACGGACTCCAGTGGAAAAAATATCTCTGCAATCATGCGGTCAAGCTGATCCAGTGTCCGGCGATGGATGCCAGAACCCTCTGCCTCGATCAGTGCCAGAAGGGTCGCTCTCGATGCGTTCAGCTCTTGGTAAAGCTCTGCCAAGTGCTGAGGTACGGAGGGGTCAACGTGAGTCATATCTTCGGTTCCTAACCAGGGAGTGTGCATACAAAACCGCTCCGCTGGCCGAACGGGCATAGCGTAAATAGCGAAACGGGTATTCTTAAACGTGGTTTTAATTGTTCCTGCCGATAACGCTCCTGTCTATGGAGAAGCGACCACCCGCACGCGGGCGACCGGCTGGAACATCGAGCTTTGACCCTCAGGTGGCAGGAGCTTTCGGCAATGTCGTACGTGAACAGCGCATCAAATCAGGCCTGGCTCAGGAGAAACTTGCTCTCCTGGCTGGGATTGAGCGGGCGCACCTGGGAAAAATCGAGAGGGGGGAAAGTTTACCGACTCTCCCACTGATCTTGCGGCTCTCAAATATCCTCGAAGTCAAAGCCGCAGACCTCATAGCGCAAATGGAGCAACGCCTCGATCAGCTCGGACGCGATAGCCCTTGACCTAACCGCATCGCGCAACGGTGGGGAAGGGGAAAGTGTTCTGGCAACCGGACGCTAGATCCACGGTGATCCAGTGCTTGTCGGTTTCACCAGTCCGCAGCAACTCCCACACAATGCTCATTCCGGCAGTCGTGACCGCACGGTTGACCAAACAGTCCTGTGACCGTATGGCTTCCGCGACCGAGCAGGACTTTTTGGTGTCATCCTCGAGCGTTTCGATTTCGGGGTAAGCATCCATCACATTGGGGTAGAGGCCGCGCCTGTCTTTATGCGCAGCCCCGAACACAACCTGCCCATGTCTGGCCTCGTTGCCGAGGTCAAGCCACATGCAGTGCTTGGAAAGCACCGAGCTGCTGGCAATTGCACGCCGTGCCGAAGAAAGGTCAACAGCGGAAATGATCAAGTCGGCGGCGCGCATCACCTCTGTCGTCTCGCTGCTTGGGAATCGGAAGGGTAGGGCCTCCCAGGACGTACCCAGCATGAGGTTGTAGCGATTCACCAAGCTGATTGCTTTGAATTGGCCCAAGTCACACGGCCAGAAACGCTGACGTACGAGATTCGGCTCGCGCACGATTGCATCGTCAATGACCGTGACCTCCAGACCCTCTGGATGGCCGAGGGAGCGAAGCGCATGGTGGAAGCTGGCCAGCGCATCAACCACCTCGCTGCCATTGCCACCGGCCCCGATAACCACAATGCGTGGTGCGCGTTCAACCCACGAAGCTGGCGTCTTGTAGATCGGGGATTGCTGAGCCGTGATCGGATGAACGCTCATCGCGCACCCCCTTTGATAGCTTGTGCCAGCGTTAGCGGGCCACTGTACGACCCAGCTGAAACCAGTTTCGAGGCTGGGAACCGCTTCGATCCTTTCTCACTCAGTGCTCGATAGAACTCCTTCAAGGCTTCAAACGAGCGGCAGCCCGCCACCGGCTCAACCGTGCCGCTGTGGGTATTGTCGCTTTCCAGCACGAAGTTTTCCCAGGCCGGGATATTCTCACGTCGAACATCGCGAGGAACGTGGCCGCTGCCAGTGCAGAAGGTTCCACCTTGGTAAACATTCCCCAACGGGGCATAGAAGAGTTCCGTTTCCGGCGTCGGGCGCTGATTACCCTTGAACGCAAAGCAACGGAAGGATTGGTTGGCCGCAGCGATGAAGACCAAGCCTGGCAGCGGGGCGCGTAGGCGCTCGCCAAGGATGGGGATATCGTGCAGACCGGGGCGACGGTACCAGGCCAAGACGGTGCGTGAGCTGAACAGGTAATGCTCAGGGAGATATTCCGCCCCTGCATCCTCATTCAGCAGCAGAGCCGCCAGCTCGGATTTGTCGTAGGCGCTGAATGCCCTCCCAGCGCCCAGCGTGAAGCCGGCCTTACCATCTTCCAGCGCGATGACGCCGTGACTGGTGACCGTGACCACGCCGGTCTGGCTGTGGTGGTGTATCAGCATGGCCTTGCTCGAAACTTTTTCACTCAGCATTACCGCATTCCTCTAAAGCGTCGGCGATTCGCTGCAACAGACCTAGCGTCAGCGAAAGCGCATCTAGAACTGGCAGGGTGACGGTGCGCAGTTGATCAGGACTCAGCGGTAACCCAATTGCAGGGAAGCCAGAGCCGCTGACAATGCCGTCAAAACCGTCATAGCTACTCTGCTCTAGATTTGGAAAATCCCTAGTCAGGCACACCAGAATGCTCTCGAAAAGAGAAACCCCATCACCGGCTGTGCCTGGGAAATCGTGGGGGTTGAACTCTTTGAGCGATCCACTGGCCTCATGCTCCAGGCAGTGCTGCAAGGCTTCCGCCAGCACTTGAACCAACGGGGCGTGTGCATCATCACGCTCACAGATTTGCCGCGCTTGATCGAACAGCTCCTCGATCTCACACCGATCTCCCTGGCCAAGCGTGGCTCCAGCTATCTGTTTCAGCTCATCCATCTCGTAGATGGCGTCAAGCAGGCTGTTTACAGAGTCCTCGTCTTGGCCATGGCAGTAGAGATATTCGGCGATGTAATCATCATGCTCGACCGAATCATCCAGCAGGAAGGCGCACAGTTCCTCTCTAGAGTGGGTTGCCAAGCGCGGAGACAGCTCCTCGAAAGCCTCCGATAGACCGTGGTTGAGGTAGCTATGCGGCCCCAGGAAGGTCATTGGCGTGTGGAACGGCAGCAGATGGCGCGTCATCGCGTCGAGTGTTTTGAAAAGAAGCACTCGCAGTTCCAAGCTTGCTGGCGCTTGAACCGTGAAGGAAGCGAAGCAGCTCGACTCCAGAATGAAATGGCCGTCCTGGATTCCGAAGGTGTAGGCGTCCTCGACGGCTGTGGGCACCTTGACTCGACTGATCAACGAGCGCTCTAGCTCCGCCATTATCCTGCCAGCCCCATCAGGGCCTGCCTCGACATGAGGGGCGAGCGCATCAAGACCGATCAACCCTGCCTCTACAGCGCCTATTGCGTAGGATGCCGTCGCAACTGGATCGACGTACGGGGTGTTCAGCCGGTTCAGCAGGCTGGCGCGTTGCGGGAAGAGGCCTTCATCGTTGATGGCAAATGACGCACCAAGGCGCTGTACAACCTCGCCCGTGAGGCGGTGCAGCCCATAGCTGTTTGGGTACTGCCGAAGCCATTCGATTGAACTTTCAGCTACCAGACCAGCTTCCAGGGCCTCTCGGCACAGCATGCTATGAGCCTGGTGGTCGACCACCCCTGCATAGTCCCGGCTGAACAGTTTGGCCTGTGCGTCACGCATCACAGGCCCAACATTCGGCAGGCTAAGAGGTGTCAGCGCGGCAGGTGGAAGTCGATAGTGCCGGGGTTGGCGGGGGAGGAGAGCAACTTCCATAGCCTTTGTCTCTGCTGGTGGTCTAAACAATCAGGTTCGGTACCGGACGGGAGGTGGCGATCCAGTTCGCCACGCTCCCACGCTTTCAGGACTTCAAGCGGGTCAACCTTTTGCGCCGAATCCGCCGTCTCGGAACTCGTAGACATAGCTGTCATTCTCCACAATGGGGTCGATGATTTTCGCTCCGTTGAGCTTTGGGAACTGACGGGCATAGTGTTTCAGCACATCAGCCACGGACATTTCGGGCTGCGGGTCGGGGAGATCGCGACCGGCGTAACGAAAAACGCGGGCAAGAGAGATTTCAACAAGTGCCATGAATGCAATTCCTAGAAAGAGGCCGCAAGGTTCAGATTGGGTTCATCCGAACCACCATTTGCCTGCGCAGCGTCACCATCCTCGGCATCGGCATCGGCATCGGCATCGGCATCGGCATCGGCATCGGCATCAAGGGCAGGCGTTGCAGACTGCTCAGTAGCTGGCGTGGCGGCTTTCGCCTGCACCGTCGCACCAATCGAGCGGATTTCATCCAGCAGGCTCATCCCCTCATTCAGCGCCTGGACATGCTGTGTCAGGCGCTTCATCAGCGCCTCCTCAATCTCAACAGCACTCCCTACCAGGATCAGCGGGCGGCACATGGCGGCGCGAAGCTGCACTTCGTGTTCGGATGCCTTCTCAGGTGTCGGGCCGAGGTCAGCGGTAACCATCACCTTCAGCGCATCAGCGGAGGCGGTTTCGATTGCCACATTGACGCGGTGCTGAGTGCCCGCCAGTGCAGCGGCCATTACGGAAAAAAAAGTTGATTGCATGATGATGTTCCCTGTCAGGCTTGGGTCGGTTCGGATTGCTGGTGAACGGGGTTCTTCCCGCCCTGTGCCGATAGTTGTAACGCAGGCGGCAAATAACCCAACCAGCTGAACTCTTTGAAGGCTAGGATGGCGTCGATCAGAGCGCTGGCCTTGCCGGTGGCCAGCCCCTCAAAGGCCTTTTCGCCCTTCGCCTCGTTGTAGGCGGCGGCAAAGCCTGAACGCTTGCAATCTTCGATAATGCCCGCCTTGACCTGAGCCTTGAGGTAGCTCTCGTTCATCACGAATCCTTTGGCCGGATCGACGTTGGCGTACTCCATAAACTTGAGCGACTGAGCACCCGACACGGATTTCTCGAATGCGTCAGCGCTATCTGTGCGGAATAGCGAGGCGGCAGCCATGCTGCCCATGAACGTGAGGAGTTTTTCCTCCCCGAGTTGCGCAAGCCGAATTTCAGCATCGGCGCGAGCCGTGGTCATCAGGGCGCTTGTGACACCCATGGCCTTTTCCATCTGTGCCCGCAGCTCGCTCTTGAGTTCGCTGCGCATCTCGAAATACATGCTGACGATGGCCACTGCCAGCGCTAGCGAGCGGTCATTGAGCACGACTTGCTTGCTCATGCGGGCGTAAAGGTCGAAGGCTTCACGGCGTAGCGACTTCTTCACCTGGGTGGGCTTTGCGCTTGCGGCCTTCGGCTTGGCCGGGGCTGCTCCAACAGCGCCCCCGGCAACGGTGGCTGGTGCTGTGTTCGTTACGGTGGCCAGGGCGGTTTTGTAGGCGGCGGTTTTCTCCTTGTGGCAAGGCTTGTTGAAGCACATGCCGCCGATCACGTCGCCTTCGCGCCCCCTCGACACCATGACCACTGCGCCGAAGCTTGCACAGGTAGCGCACGCCGCTGCCTGTTGCTCTCCCACACCATCCTCGCCCCGTGCGACGAGCTTCACGTATGAGTCCTTCGCGAGATTCAGCTCGCTATGAACCACCGCGTGCTCCTCCTGCGCCTCGATCAACCGAACAGAAATTAGCTGCTCGGTTTTCCGGTTCCAGCAGACAGAGTTCTGGCAGCGAGACGCCCCAAGGCTTGCCTCGAACAAATCGGCATTCGCGCCCGAGTTGTGGATGCAGCTCCGGCATTCGGTGGTGTCAAAGCGTGCAGTCGAAACGTCCCGAGTCAACTCCAGCAGGCGCGCCCTGGTCTGCTCGACGGAATAATTCTTCTCGATGATCTTCGACAGAATGCCCGCCTGATCGGGGGCAGGGAGACGACACAGCAATTCAGCGTGGCCAATCTTGATTTGCTCCTCCAGCAGGGCATCGGCCACCGCATCACAGGCATGGGCGAGCAGCAGGCGGCTGTCGAGCTTGGTTCTAGACCAATCCAAGGCCTTCATCACCGCCAAGTGGTCGTTGGCCATGTCCTCCAGCAAAATTACGGCATGCTGGGCTTCTTCGATTGGCGTCAGGTCAGCCCGCACCTGGTTCTCCAGCGCAGCAATCAACCGCGCTTCCTGATCGCTCATAGCGCGGATCAGGGCGGGAACCTCGATCAAGCCCGCATCGTGGGCCGCAGTCCAGCGCCGGTTGCCAGCGACCACCTCATGGTCGTAGTTCGGGTCATCGCTTACAGGCCTGACCAGAATCGGCTGGATGATGCCTTTAGCGCTGATCGAACGTACCAGTTGCTCATAAGCGGACTTCTTCCGGCCTTTACGCGGGTCGATTTGCGGGTTGCGGCGGATACGGCCGAGGGGGAGGACTTGGGCTACTTGCTGATTCACTTGGCTAAACTCCGTGTTTGCTATGAGTTCAGCTTCCCCCACTTTCTGGAAAACCCAAGTAGTAGCGGCCCATTAAATCCGACGAAAACGTTGCGTGAAAACAGCAAAATGAGCGCACGCTCCGAGCGAAAATTGGCCCCACATTCAGAGACAGGTGGACGCTCAAGCCAATGAAATTTTTCTCTGCCGTTTTGCTGATACTGGCTGCACCGGCGTCAGCGCTGGCTCAATCTTCGCTCCCACCCTATGTGGCCGCAGCAATAGCCGAATTCCACGCGAAAATCTTCATGTTCGTTGGGTGCTCGCTCGCTGGCGCATTGTTCGGAGCATTGCTGGCGCGAAGGATCGACAAGAAACGCAGGGCAATGCGGGATTTGACCTTTTCTGTATCGACGTTGGCTGGCTCCGTGGTTGGGTTGCTTTCGTTTCTCGGAAAACTGTAGGAGACGTATGTGGGACTGGACGATAGGGAGTACATGCAGGAGCGAGCGAGGCAACGCGCCCGCGAAGGGAATCAGACAGACCGCTCAGAGAACGATCCGGTAAAGGATGCCTACTACAACCCAAAAGATTTCCGTCGCGAGCGGCTTCGCATCAAAGTTCCGAACTGGGGAGGGGAAAGAGAGGGGGGCGAATCCAGTAGCCCAGGCGTTGGAACTTTGTACTCGGTCTTCCTGGTAGGGATCGTGGTGGGATTCTTTATCACCTGCCTGCTGGGCCTACTTCGATTCGAGCTTTTCGACTGGGGTATCCAGATAATGAAGCCGATAGCCATAATGTTCTCGAAAATATAGCGCTGACGAATTGCATATTGCAGGTAGCAAAAAGCCCGGTCTAGAGCCGGGCTTTTTGTTTTCAATCGAAACAGAGGGTCACTGAACAACAAGCACCGCATCGACTGCCGCCAATGCTTGGCGCGCACTCGCCAACTCTGGCTGTATCAGCTTTAAGCCCCCCAAGTCGTTGCTCATCACCGACACGCAATCCTGAAGCGCTTTTTTTGCCTCAGTGAGAGCAGCCAACAGAGCAGAATCTTTGGCCTCCGCAGTAGCCGATGCCCCGTCTACCACGCTGAGGCGTTTGCTGAGAACGAAGTAGATGTGCGGGAAAACCAACTCCTGGACAACACCCGCATTCTTCGCTGCTTTTGCTGACGCTTCTTCGACGATAGAGATCAGCTCTGCCTTGTGGATCGGGTTGAATAGTTGCATGTGGTGGCTCCCAGTGACGAATGCCCCCCAGCATGCCGACCATTCCGCAAAACCCAAGCCGTCAAGCACGCACTCTGCCGAAGGTCGAGCAAGCGGCCTACCCCTTGACGCCTGCATGGCAAGTTGAACGCATGGCCGACACAGCGGGGTACCACCAGCGGATCAGCCCGGTAATGTTCGTAGCAACGAAACAACCATTCAGCAGCAACAATCCCCAGGCCTGCGCGAGAACGGCGTAGCAGCAGAGGCTCAAGCTCGACACGAGGAATAGCCACCATCCCCACGGAGAAACACGGGTATTGGTGGAGATCATCAGCGCGCCGAGGACGCCACAGAGGCTTCCGATCCACTCGAAATAGAGGGTCATAGGTCAGTCCTTCACATGTTCCAGGGAGATTTCTTCGGCTCGAATTTCATTGATGATCCGATGAGCATTGAGCCGACACTGGACGGGATACGCCAGAGGATCGTGGCCTCGGCGTTCAAAAGCGACGATGAGCTGGGCCTTCCAGGCGATACCAGATGACTTCGGGTCGGGAGCTAAGCCGCTGCCAGCAGCAATGCGGGCTTGCCGGTAGCACCGACACCAATCAGCCTTGGTCGCGCTGTACCGGCCAAGACTGGGTTTACGAGGGAAACACATAGGCACCCCTCAGATGAGCGCAAATTTGCGGAGGGAGTCACCGAGCGTCCCTGTCCATACAGCGCCCGACTTCGAGCTTTCCCCGTGATAGACGTTGAAGTGCTCGCCCTTCTTGATCGAATTCGGAACACAGGCACGCCGCACCACAGGATGCCCGTCGATATCGAAATCCTGAAAACCGTGATGGGAGTTCACCAAGCGAGCGGTGAAGGTCAGTGGCTCTTTGGAGTTTTTCTGGCTCATGCAAATGACTCGATTGAACTGGATAGCCTTCAGGGTGAATGCGTCCGCAGAAAACCCAACTCCAATAGCCGGGCCGAATTTGTCCAACAGGCTGTTGGACGACCTCCATTTCAGGCACAAAACCAGCGTGAAAACGCGCCCGGCCTAGTTCCCAGCCCGATAGCATCAGGCCAAGCCAAAGTGGCTTGCCAACCAATCACAGGGAATATTTTTCATGCAGAACGAACAACTTGAATACGCGGGTTTCTGGGCGAGAACAGGGGCGTGCATTGTTGACGGCATCCTTTTCACCCTGGTTTCCCTGCCGCTCCTGATGATGATCTATGGCACGGGCTATTTCAGCAGCGACAAGCTGATCCAAGGGCCAGCGGATTTAGCAATCAACTTTGTCCTGCCAGCGATCCTGACGGTAGTTCTGTGGCGTCGTCTCCAGGCTACGCCGGGGAAGATGGCGCTGAAATTGCGGGTGCTCGACGCTGAAAGCGGCAACACCGCAAGCGTTCGACAGTGCATCGGCCGGTACCTCGGCTATGTAGTGTCGACCCTACCGCTGGGACTTGGCTTCTTCTGGGCGGCATTCGATCGCCGTAAGCAGGGGTGGCACGACAAGCTCGCCGGAACAGTGGTGGTACGCGAGCTCAGAACACAGCCGGTGAAATTCCGGAGCTGATCACCCTGCTCAGTTGAGCCGGACGTGGCGTTCTGGCTCATCCACCAGCCGTCCGTGGTTGGGAGTTTTTCAACCCATGGGATGCTGGCCACATCAACTGATCAAGGGAAGCGTAATGAGCAAGCAAACCAGCGAAGCCCAACCGGAGCTTGAAGTCGTAGCCACCATCGAAGTGATGAGCTACGACGAAGAGACGACCTACATCGAAACCCGCAGCGATCGGATCAACTTCGACAATGCAATCAACGATGATGCCCTGGTGTTCAAATCCGACGCCGAGCGCGTAATTTCTGGCCTGAGCTACAAAGCCGAGCTGTACGACGAGGTATGGGGCAAAGCCAAGGCGTTGGGATTCATGAATGTGACTATGGCGTTGGAGGAGGTGGAGAAGCTGCGCGCTAACCCTGCGATTGCCGGGCTGCTCGAGGCCCTAGGGAAAATCGCAACTGGCTCCACAGGCATCATGGATCGCGACTCCGAGCTTGCCCAGATAGCAGCGGATGCGCTCACCAACTATCGCACCAGTCTGTCCTGAAAGGGCGATGAGTAACGATCCCGGCCGCCATTCATCGGGCCATCTGAACCGCGAAATAAAAGACCTTGAGCAGCGTGCCTTGAACAGTTCGGCCAAAGCCAGCTCGCTGATTCGTAAGCTGCTAAGCGGCTCGCCGCATGCGTCCCTGGATAGCGTGGAGATCCAAGTCGCCGAGCTCCAGGCTGTCCGAAATGAATTGGCTGACCGCACTGGTCGGAGCGCATTGGAATAGGTAAAAAATCCCGCAACATCCCAGCCCCGTTCTTCGGGGCTGAGCCCGTAGGAAAGGCGCAATTCTTGCTCCTCCAATAGAGGATACAGTCAGACCGTCAGACACTGACAATGGATGGCCTTCTGATGCACGGCATTGGTTTGGAACATGCCTAGTGACATTTTCTATGTGAAAAAATACCTGACGGGCCGAATTTGAAGGAAGTTGGTGCAATGTGGGGACTCAAGATGCAACGGGTGCGTACAACAGTAAGCAGCATCCTGACTCGGAAAAAGGACAGTGCTGATCGGCCGTTTATTGGCCCATACGTTCAGCAGGCAATGGTCGGTGGAGCGAAACTCGCTCCCATGATGCCGCTCTACGGTCTGATGGTTTGGGCCATGGGCGATTACGAGGGCCTGCGGCAGTTCTTATCCTCGGCGAGCAGTGCTGAGATGAGCCAGACGGTATTGATGTTCATCGTCGCGGGTTTCGCGCTGGGCGGCGCTGTACAGGTGCTGGTTGACGCGAGCACTCCAAGCCTGAGCTCCCAAGGAGCTTGGGAACCAGACTTCGAGCGTACCGAAACTGAGAAGTGGTACTGGGCTCAGCGACCAAACGGTGAAGAGTGGGCGGTGCGGGAAGCCACAACTGAACGCTGCTCACCGCACATCGACGTGCGCTGGGCCATGGGCGATCTGATCAAGGAACTTCAGCGCCCCGAGAACCGGACTGGCTCTGACTTCCTCGATCACAAGGTGATGAAGCTGCTCGGCATGCAGGCCCAGGCGCAGGGCCTGAAGCCAACACAGAGGTTGGATGACGCCAAGCGTTTGCTTGAGTTGCGCTATGGCGGAGTGCCTTCCCGGCTTGAATGGGATGCCAAGGCAGAAGAATTGCCACCGAGCTTCAAGGCGTACATCACCGTGCGCGTGCAGTCGAAGGCCCCGGCGATGGAGCCGGAGCCCTGGCAGCGCTGCCTGATCGCGGACGGCCCGTCCGAGGCTCTAGCCGTCACCATCGCCGCGATTACTCGCGAGACCTGGACATTCAAATCCCAAGTGTGAGGTCGTTATGTTTCCGAAAGAGATCAAGGCTGAGCGTGAGCTGCTGGAAGGTGGCCGGTTTGCTTTCAACCTGCGTCACGACACCCTGGGCGAGCTGGGACGGATCGTGCTGCAACCTGCGCAGCTCGGCGGCAGTCACGTCTCCTATGAGGTCATCGATTTGCCTGATGGCCGCTTCAATCAGCGCAAGGCGATGATGGATTCGCTGGCCAAGACCGTCACGGCCGCGTTTGAAAAGGCCCGGCGCTAGCCATGGTTCGCTAAGTCATTGAAAACCCAGCCAACCTTGGCTCGCGAAAACCTTAGCGTACGAATTTTCCCGAATTCTGCGGGCTCCCGATACTCCCTCTTCAGTAGGAAAAGAATGATGATCGATGCAATCGCCCAGCGTTTGGGCTTCATTCGGGTGGCAGTTGTTAGGGATCAACTCCAGTTTGCTCGAAACATCTCCAAGCGACTGGATGAACATCGAGAGGTGGTTGAGCAGATCCAATCTCAAACGAATCTATTCACAGAATGCCCGTGGCACGTCAGCCACATGGCCACGCAAGACGACTACCTCATGCGGATCTATCGGATGGTGCATGGTGCCTGGCCCGACCATTCCGATGAAGTTCACCGTCAGCACTGGTACGGTGAATTTATTCGTCAGCGTCCCCAGCTGCTTGGTGGTTGCGGCTTGCCTGAGTACCGCCCGCAAGACAACGTGAGTAATTCCGACGCTCCAGCGTCCTGAAAACGAATCTCCTTCTCCTCCTCCCGCGATAGCCTCCTGATCGAATACACCAGGAGGATTCGCTCTCATGAAAATCCGCAGTCTCTGCGCCCTCGGCAAAATGAGGGCGTACTCCGCTGACCGACAAATGGTCACTCTCTCGCCCAAGGCATTCAGCATCCCCGACGGCGTAGATCCGCTTGAGCACGAGCCTGAAGCGATTCACGACTTCATCCAGAGAAACCGCTGGCTCCATGCAAACTGCATCGTCGGCCTGCACAACAGCCACAATCAGCTACTGGAACCAGGCGAGGTAGTCATGAGCGGTACCCGCTCGTCCCTGATGCGATGCCTGCTGCGATGGGAGGCGCTGCGTATCCTCCCTGTATGGATCGATGGCTTCGACAGCCTTTCTGATGATGAGCGCGCTACACGCGCCAAGCAGCTCGAATGCCTTGACCAGGCCCGCCACCAGCTCCTTTCCGTCGATAGCTGGTATCAGACTGACCAGGAACATTACGAGATAGCGCGTGCAGTCATGCGTACTGGTCACTGGGCGCTGGAAAACCTCCCCCCACTTGATGGGCTGGCGTGGCCAACCGGAGAGATCTTCGACCTGAAAAACCCCAGCCTTTCTGCTGAGGCCGTTGAGACCGGATACCTCGAAGGGATATTTTCCATGATTGAGCGAAAGGGCCGGTTTCATGGGGAGTGCGGGAGCATTCCAGCAGACGAATTGTTCGGTATTGCGCTCATGAGCCCCAAGTCCGGATATGAGTTGCTGGTCAAGCTGCATATACAGATCGAAGCAAACCGTGCTGAAGCAGCCTATGCCCGCCGGCAGCGGGCGATTGCCTGACCCGAATCAGGAGAGAAAAGATCATGCTCAACCGTCGATATCCCGTACTGATCTCTGGGAAACGTTACTCGCCGGAGTTCCAGACCGATCAGCAGTACGCAAAAAACTGGAAAATCGTTTTGGAGAAGGCCTACGGCACTCATGCAATTTGCCAGTGCCCAAGCAGCGGTTCCCGAAAACTCTCGATCAAGCGACGTGAAGATAGCGATGGTTTTCACCTGGCGCGGTTCGCCGGTACAGGTCATGAGCACTCAAACGATTGTCGGTACTACGCGCCGGCCCCGGAGCGTTCCGGTATGCAAGGGTATGCCGTTGGCGTAGTGGAGGAGGGCGAAGATGGCAGCATTCGCGTGCGCCTGGCTCGAGGCATTCGAGTCCAGGCCCCTCGATCCGAGGAAAGCGAAAGCACCTCGGTGACAAGATCGCCCGGAAAGAGCAAGCCGGCTATGACGTTGCTTGGGCTTCTGCACCTGCTTTGGTCTGAGTCTCGACTCTCTACCTGGTATCCAGCAATGGAGGGCAAGCGCAACAGTGGCATTGTGAACTACGCGCTTCTGCAAGCTGCTGAACGTGTAGCCGCAAGCCGAATGAAGTTGAGCGAAGTGCTGCTGTTGGCTGCACAAAAGGACAGCAAGGGGGCGGCTCGCAACCAGGCGATCGCCAAGGCGGCGATGACTCGAGATCTCCGGCTCGTCGCGATATCGCCGCTGGCCCGCTATAACCCTGAACGCCATTCTGGAGACATCAGCAGATTGCCTCTGGCCGGGCCCTTCGGGATGCCCATGCTGAATTTGCCCCCGGCAGCCTGGGCAACCGCCGCCCGCAGATTCGAGAGAGAACTTTCCGCCTGGAAGCGCGGAAGTCGAGTTATCGCCATCGCTCAGGTTACGCCGCGGAAGGGCGAGTCGTTTTCGCAAGCAGATGTCGTTGAGCTGGCCCTGATGCAGGTCAGTGAGCGTTGGATTCCTGTCGACTCAGATTACGAAGGGGTGATTGAGGCCATGCTCCACGCCGCTGGCCGCAGCTTCGATAAACCTCTTCGCTACGACGCTGATGAAAGTGAGGTTTTCCCTGACTTCTGGCTTTTGGACACGGGTAAGGACTACCCCCTGGAAGTGTTCGGCATGAGCACACCTGCCTACCTGGAACGGAAGGCCGTCAAAACGGCTTGGTACAATCGGGAGTACGGCGGGGCAGGGTGGTGGTCGTGGAATGCTGCGGCTGATCCGAAAGGAAGAAATATCCCTCCTTTCCCGGCCAAGTCCTGAGCGCCTTCATCGAAAGCATGCGTTCTTGGGTTCTCTAAATCTCGTGCGATGCTGAAAGCCTCAAACCCGAGACTGCCTCTCAAGGAAAACGTCATGCAATCCGTACTCTCGAAGAAGTCCACAGGGATGAAGAGCAGCTTCTGCCCAGTTACGCATTCGCCTTCCCCCAACGTAACGCGAAGCTTTGGCTCTGACGTTCACGTCAGTTACAACCCGCGTAGCGGCGACTATGGCAGTGATACGACAGCTATCGTCCTGCGCGAGCGCGTATTCTTTGTGCTCAACGGCGATCATGCCGAAACGATCTGCAAAGTCGCTGAAAACAATGGTGTCCATGGCTGTGTCGATTACTTCGTAGAGCACATTGCTCAGGCCAATAAACTCAGTGAGCACCTGATGGCCACAGGCGTAAGTAATGATCCCTTTGCTCTGATGCCGACTGCCTTGGAAATCCTTGGGCAAGAAGGCGTAGACCGCATCGCGGCGGCTGCAAAAGCTCAACTGGACTCCAAGATAGAAGGTGTTTGAGGAAACCCGCCATGTTGCACCTTGTGACCGAACAAGAAGCTGGTGAGCCGGATATCTTGAGTGTGGTAATGCACTCAGCGTTTGAAATCCGCTCGCTCGCCGGCGACGTGCTTGTCACGGTGCCAGCGCCTGAGTCCGGGTGGACGCATGCGCAGCTGGTAGCCACTGCTGTAGAGCATGAAGCGGTTACTCCTGACGGCGCCGATGGCTACTTGGGTGGCCAGTGGATCGGTAGTACCGAAATCTGACCTAGGAAAATGGACCATGCCCTTGATCAAACTAGACTCCGCGATGGTGACCCACTTACAGGCTCGGGTAGCCGCCTTGGCCGAGCTGCATCGCGATATCTCGACACTGATCGAGGCTATCGACCTGCCAGCTTTATTACACACGGCAGATCGTATCAATGACCGCCTGCGCGAGTTGCACCCGAGGGTAATCCGCGAACATGAAATGATGGACTTACGCGAGCAGGTTCGAGTCATGACCGAAGATTGTCGCCGGCTGCTGGACAACTGAGCTGAACACCACCCGAAGCTAGGGAAACCGAAATGACTGAGCAGAAATTGAGTATCGCGGCACAGATTGCAGCCCTGATGCCTGGCGGTGATGACAGCCGCATGTGGCGAAACTACTTGGCCAGCGCTCTTGAGCAAGTAGCCGCAACCGACGACCTTACCCTGCTCCGTGCCGCCAAAGGCGCTGATGAGTTCGAGGTGGGCTTTATGGCCTTCGTGTCCAACTTCCCTGGTGTCGAGATTGAGCCTGCGCCCGAGGGCGGCTTCTACGGTGTTGCCTTGGGGCTTGTGAAGCTGGATCGCGCGCTTCGCGGTGAGGTGCTGCGCGCCTATGCTGCCGTGTTGAGAACAAGTTAAGGGGATCAGCATGTCCTGGGCAGATCGCGCAGCACCAATTGTTGGGGAGGTAATTCGCCGCGTAGGGCGAAGCGACCAGCAGGCCCTCCGAAAGGCGCTGGCCGAGGCATACCCGTGGGGAGAACGAAAAAACACTCCCTACAAGGCGTGGCTCGCCGAGGTGCGCCGGCAGCTAGGCCACCCGCTCAACACGCCGAAAACAGATCCAGCGAACCAACAAGCAGACATGTTTGGCCAACGCAGCCAGTAGGCTGACCCACCAAAGGCGCTCCTCGAGCATCATCCTGGATGGGTTGAAAGTGACCGCCACATCTCTACCGGCAGGCGACCGCCAGCCGGGCCACCCAAACGGTAAGCTTGCATCCTCCGGCGTTTCCCGCATACTAACCGGGAAACGCCGGACAGGAGAACCATCATGCTTGCTGAAGTCCTACGCGACCACGGGTATTCAGCTTACCGTGCGCGCTTACAAATACTGCTGGAGATCCCAGAGTCTGCCAGCGACTTCGAGATTCACACCAGAATCAGCCATGGCTTTTCCGCAGCGCGGTTAATGAGGCTCACTGAAGAGGGGGTGGTTACCCCGCTGGAGCGAGACCAGATTATCCCGCTGCGCACCCTGAAAAACCGGATCGAGCGCGATCAGCCCCTCACTGTCGAGGAAAGCGACCGGCTCTTCCGATCGGCGCACATCACCGCGATGGCTGAGGCTATTTTTGGGGACGCCGACAAGGCCAAGCGATGGCTCTCCAAGCCCAAGGAACGATTCTCTGGGTTGACGCCCATGCAACTGCTCACAACTCAGCAAGGCACAAGCCAGGTTGAAGAGATGCTGCTGCAAATCGCCGAAGGCTTCGCTCTGTGATTCTGTGGCGGATCAGCTCATATGCTGACTTGAGCGGGACAGGCGGCTTGCGCGTGAGCGGCCGTTGGCACCAGGCCGGCAGACCGGTCGTCTACACCGCGACCAGCCCGCCGGGAGCAATGCTCGAGGTGCTTGTTCATCTGGAAATTGATCCAGAGGATTTTCCGGCGACGATGCAGCTTCTCCGTATCGAAGTGCCTGACTCTGTATCACAAGCCCAGATGCCCACTTTGCCGGCTGGTTGGTCGGCAGAGACCGAGCTCACCAGAGGCATTGGTAACCAGTTCCTTGATGAGTGCAACGCACTGCTACTGCCAGTGCCCAGCGCTATCATACCGAGCACGGTGAACTACCTGTTCAACCCTCGGCACCCAGAAGCACAGAGCGCGACTATTCAGGTTGAGCTTTTCACCCCTGATTCGAGGTTGTTCTAGCAAGCGCCCTGAACAGCAAAAAGCCCAGCAGAAGTGCTGGGCTTTTTGCTGTCTTGCCGCGATGAGAAAGTCACCGTTTTGACGATGCAGCCCTTGATTTCGAGGCCCGCGGCCTGCCTCGTCCGGGGTATGCAGACTTCTTCCCTTCCAGGAAGAGCTGGCTCAGGACACACCCACAGTCCGCTGCCGCAAAACCAAAACTCATCTGTCCGCAAAACTCGCAGGTCGCAGCCAGTTGCTTGCGGGTGCTCGCGCGGCAGGGCATTGGTGGAAATGTCTCGTCTTCTCGCATGCTTGGGATTCTTGAAGTCTCCGGTAAAACCGATTTCGAACAAGTCAAAGGAGACAGCTATGCCAGACACCAACGATCCCCAGCAAGACGAGTCGCGATTGATCGACCGCATGATGACCGACCTGCTTTCCACGATGGATCAAGACGACTCAGACATGCGCTCGACGCTGATTGAGAACGGTGACGACATCCGGGCCCTGGCCGAAATCTGCCGGCAGACCGGCGTTTTCGAGCATAGCCACGCAAAGTTCGCCGAATTCAAGCAGCACCTGGAGGATTCAACACCTCCTGAAGAACGGCTCGTCAAATCGTGGGCGTGGCTGCTTGACCGGATTGTCCATTCGCCGACCACTCTGCACATGCGGGGAGCCGTTCGCCTATGCGTGCCACTGGTTGCGCTCTACCTACCCCCTGAATGACTTCAGGTCGAAACTCGCATAGCTAGGGAAATGAGGCGATTATTCGCGCCATTTTGAAGCGACTCGGGGAGGTTTGGGTTATTTCGAGATCGCGATACAAAGACTTCGAGCTGCGCTTTCAGTCGGTAAAAGCGTCTGAAATAACAACCCGCCAAGGAATACGGCAGGTACGATCTCCAACAAATCCAAGGAGAAATTTTCCGCCATGACTCATTCAGTGGTCAACATCGACCACCTCAAACAGCAGGTACTCCCTGAGTTGTTTGCTTTCCCGGCTCGCCTCGGCGAGTACGGGGGCGTAGCGGATAGCTCTGCCAAAATCGATCAACTATCAGATCTCATGGAGAGCGGGTCGGCGGCAGCGCTTGCGGCCAAAATCGCAGAAATCCTCTCGAAAATGGCCGACGCCTCGCCGGAGCAGATTACCCGGAAGCCGACCTGGTTCGAGAAGGTTCTGGGCGGAGCCGTGGAAAAGCAGGTTCGCTATCAAGTCGCCCGGTCAACACTGGAACAGCTACTGGCCGAAGCTGAAGGACACGCCCAAGGTGTACGCGATACGGTCAGTGCCATCAGCAGAATGATCGTTGCCCACGCCGAAGAGGCGGAAGCACTGAAAGTGTTCATCCAGGCCGGGCGCGAATTCCTCGAAGAGAACCCTCTCATCGGGACGGTAGCGGAGGGGGAGATCGAGTTTGATCGGCCGCGAGAGCGGCTGGCGCGAAAGCTCGCCAACTTGGCAACACTTCTGGCCTCACACGAACTGAGCGTTAGCCAGATGAAGCTGAGCCGCGCCCAAGCCCTCGACATGCTCGATCGCTTCCGAGAGACAGTCACCGTACTGGTTCCAGTATGGCGGCAACACACCCTTACCCTGATCACCACCAAACACATGAGCCCGGCGATGGTCGAGGCTGCCAGCAAGGCGCATCAGGCGCTGATGGCCAGCCTGTCTGAAAGCCTGAATGGCGTGAAGCACTGAGGAGCAAAACATGCAGCAGGAAATTACCGTGACAGATCTCGCCACTACCAACACCGAGCTTACTCCAGCTGGGCTTCAGGCTCTTGGTCTCCAGGAACAGGACATCCCCCAGATCAAGGCTGTAGCGGCACTGATCCAGGCAGAAAACCCGCTCTCGGTTTCTCAGTTCGGCAGGGAAGTGGCAGAACACACGTCCTCCTACGCCGACAGCTTGCTCGACCAGGTTCGTAACAGCGACCTGGACGATGCCGGCGCAAAGCTGAGCGAGGTGGTTGCCGTCGCGCAGTCGCTCAATGTCAGCGCGCTTTCCAATCGCCGTTCGCGCATCCCTGTCATCGGCCCGCTGATCGACAAAGTAACCCTGCGCGGCAAGTCCGTCATGGGTCAGTTCGACACCACGCGAGAGCAAATTGAAAAGCTCGTTGCTGAAGTCGACCAAACACAAGCGGGCATTTCTGCTCGGAACACCGGCCTCGAGTCCATGTTCGTTGCGGTACGCGAGGAGCATCGCCTGCTTGGCATCCACATTGCCGCCGGTAAGCAGCGCCTTGCGGAGCTACAGATGCAGGTTTCTCAGCTTCGGGCGAACATCGGGAACGACCCGGCCCGCTTGCAGCAAGTTGCGGATCTGGATGCACTGATCTCCAACCTCGACAAGCGTATTGGCGACCTCACGGCGCTCCAGCAGTCTGCGATGCAGAGCCTCCCGACGATTCGGATGATTCAAGCGAATAACCAGATGCTGGTGGACAAGTTCCACACCATCCGGGAAATCACTGTGCCGGCCTGGAAGCGCCAATTCATGCTGGCTTTGACGCTGAACGAGCAGCGGAACGCCGTCCAGCTGGCCACCAAAATCGACGACACCACCAACGATCTCCTCAAGCGCAACGCCGAGCTGCTGCACCGCAACTCCGTAGAGACGGCCAAAGCTAACCAGCGATTGGTAATCGACGTGGACACCTTGCAGAAGGTCCAGGCCACGCTGATCCAGACCGTCGAAGACGTAATCAAAATTCAGCGTGAGGGCGTAGCTCAACGCAAGGCCGCAGAAAAAGAAATCCAGGGCATGCGTATCGATCTCCAGAAGCGCCTGGGCAGGACTGATGAAGTGAAGGAGCTTCACTGATGACAGAACCAGTCCAACTGTTCCGGTTGCGGGTCGACGGCCTCGTTGCAGAGGAAAACATTCCCGTAGCGCAGCTATCGGGTCTCTTGAATGACTATGGCGTCGTGAAGGACAGTACCTTGAATAGGCTGATGGCTGGCCAGAGCGAGCGCGTTCTCGGTCAAGAGCTGGAACTGTCGAGGCAGACGCCAGAGGGTGCCCCGCGGTTGTACACGCTGCTTGTTGATGGAAAAGTCGCTGCGAAGGACGTTCCTGATGCAGAGCTCGAAAAACTCCTCGCCAATTACGGTGCTCGTAGAAAGGAAATATCTCGTGGTCTCGTTGCCGGCAAGACACAGCGTGTGCTCGGTCAGGATCTGAAGCTATTACCCCAGGCAGTTGGGCACACGGTCCACGTCACCGCCCAGCACGAACAAGCCACAACGGAAGCGATAGCTGAGCCGACAGCGCCGAAAGCACCTCGAGCCCAACCCGAATCAGCACCGCCGGCAACAGCGCCGACGCCTTTTGACGCGCCCCTTCAGGAACTGATCTTGCGGGCGAAAAAGCTACGCAAAGGCACCCTAATCTACGGCGGTACCGCGTTGGGTCTGGCGATATTCGGGGGCGTATTTTACGCGCTGGGTATCGCCGCAGAGCCAACAACGGCTATTGACCAGATCCTGGTTCCTGATGCGATCGCCAAGGCCTTCCAAGCATCGGGCCACGAGGGCGGCGGTATTGGCGGGTTGATGGGGGTCGAATCAGCCGTCGACTCGATCCTCAATAGCACAGCGCTCAAAATGATCAGTGCGGTTGCAATGATTGCGGGCATAGGCCTTGCGGTCATTACCGGACGCATTATCAACATCGTTCCAGCTGTAATGATTGGCATGATGCCGCACGTCATGGGAGCGTTTCTGGGGATACTCGATCCGGGTACGACGAGCACAGCAAGTAAGCCCAGCGAGTTTTATTCCGCGGTTGAGTCGAAGAACCTACCGACGCTTCAGCGCCTGCTCAGCTCCAGAGAGGATCTGGACGAGGTGGCCAGGGCGTATGTGCTAGCCCAGGCATCTGTTGCCGGCGGCAGCTCCTCGAAGTGGGTTGTTCTGACAGCGAAGAACCTGCGAGAGGGCAAGATCAAGGGCAACTTTGCCGTCCCCGCCGGCATTGCCTACGCCATCGAGGCAACTGCGCTTGGCCCAGAAAGCCCGTCTCTGTCTGATCGTGCCGAACAGCATCGCCAGAGTGCGTTGGCCGAGGCAGGGAACTGGAAGCGCAACAGCTTCTGGGCACTTCTCCTGGCAGGGCTGTTTGGCGTGATTGCCACGGGTCATGAATCGATCGCGCAAATCATCTTTCGCAGGGTTCGCCGCATTGGTGAGCTGCTTACCCCGCTGCGGTAGCTACTGCGAGAAGCGCTCAAACCCAAGCCTTGCTTGGGTTTTTTTTCCCCTGAATAGCTTGGAACCACTCTTGGTTTAAGGAAAAGACCGTGAAATCGATCCTCATGATGTTTACGGCCGTGATGATGGCCACATCTCAACTTGCTCTTGCCTCAGCGCCTGCGACCTTTGAGCAGGCAAAGGTTGAGCTACGCCAGAAGGTCTACTACGACCGCAACACCAGCGAAACCGGCGATCTTTACTGTGGGTGCAATTGGAAGTGGCTAGGGCGATCGGGAGGCCGGGTGGACTTCGCCTCGTGCGGGTACGAAGTCCGCGCTCAGGAGAATCGCGCGCAGCGCATCGAATGGGAGCACGTCTTGCCAGCATATGCCTTCGGCAGCCAGCGGCAGTGTTGGCAGAATGGGGGGCGAAAGAACTGCATCGATACCGATCCGGTATTTCGCAAAATGGAGGCGGACATGCACAACCTCGAAGTGAGTGTTGGTGAGGTCAATGCTGACCGAAGCAATTTTCGCTACGGCGTTTTACCCTCAACGCCGATGCAATACGGGGCTTGCCCGACCAGGACGGATTTTCAGCAGCGCGTGACAGAGCCTCGAGACCAGGTGAAGGGCGCGGTTGCCCGGATCTACTTTTACATGCACGACCGTTACGGACTATCAATGTCCAGGGCACAACAGCAGCTGTTGATGGCCTGGGATCGTCAATACCCAGTGAGCCCGTGGGAACTGGAGCGTGACCGGCGGATCGCCAGAGTAATGGGGCATAGCAACCCATTCGTGACAGGTGAAAGATCCTGGAGTCTCGGTATGCGAGTGAAGGGAGCCGGCACAATGGCACAGGCCATTCGGAGCGAATCAGTTGAACACCAGGTATCTGGTGGATAGGGGGGCTCGCAGAATTCGGAAAAAATCGTACGCTAAGGTTTTCCGGGCATCCGTAGGGGCCGAAACTTCCCGTCTTCCAGTCTGCGGCTCTGCCGCCAGACGTAATCGCCGGTGAGGTTGATGTGCTCCCAGCCCAGCGGCGACAGGAATTGCAGCAGCTCGCCGTCCACCGGCTTGCCGGCCTCGACCAACCCCTGGGTGGCGCGCTCCAGGTACACCGTGTTCCACAGCACGATAGCCGCCGTCACCAGGTTGAGGCCGCTGGCCCGGTAGCGCTGCTGCTCGAAGCTCCGATCCCTGATTTCCCCAAGGCGGTTGAAGAACACCGCCCTGGCCAGCGAGTTGCGCGCCTCACCTTTGTTCAGGCCGGCATGCACGCGGCGGCGCAGCTCAACACTTTGCAGCCAGTCTAGGATGAACAGCGTGCGTTCGATCCGGCCCAGCTCGCGCAGGGCCACGGCCAGGCCGTTCTGGCGCGGATAGCTGCCGAGCTTGCGCAGCATCAGCGAGGCAGTGACGGTGCCCTGTTTGATCGAGCTGGCCAGGCGCAGGATGTCGTCCCAATGGGCGCGGACGTGCTTGATGTTCAGGGTGCCGCCGATCAGCGGCCGCAGCGTCGGGTAGGTCTGCACGCCCTGCGGCACGTACAGCTTGGTTTCGCCGAGGTCGCGGATGCGCGGCGCGAAACGGAAGCCCAGCAGGTGCATCAGGGCGAAGACGTGATCGGTGAAGCCGGCCGTGTCGGTGTAGTGCTCCTCGATCCGCAGGTCGGACTCGTGGTACAGCAGGCCGTCGAGCACATAGGTGGAATCGCGCACGCCGACATTCACCACGCGGGTGCTGAACGGGGCGTACTGATCGGAGATATGGGTGTAGAACAGCCGCCCCGGCTCGCTGCCGTACTTCGGATTGACGTGCCCGGTGCTCTCGCCCCGGCCGCCCGCCCGGAAGCGCTGGCCATCGGAGGATGAGGTGGTGCCGTCGCCCCAGTGAGCGGCGAAGGCATGCCGGTACTGGTGGTTGACCAGCTCGGCCAGGGCTGCCGAATAGGTTTCGTCGCGGATGTGCCAGGCTTGCAGCCAGGACAGTTTGGCGTAGGTCAGGCCGGGGCTCGACTCGGCCATCTTGGTCAGCCCGAGGTTGATCGCATCGCCGAGGATCGCGGACAGCAGCAACGTCCGATCTTTGGCCTCGGCCCCGTCCTTCAGGTGGGTAAAGTGGCGGCTGAAGCCCGTCCAGTCGTCCACGTCCATCAGTAGTTCGGTGATCTTGATGCGCGGCAGCAACTGGCTGGTCTGGTCGATCAGTGTCTGCGCCTGATCCGGCACCGCCGCATCCAACGGGGTGATCTTGGGGTTGGGGGAGCAACGGAACAGAAAGTGCACTTAAGCTCAGTCGCTGCCCCGCAAACCCTTGCAACGTCTGGATAGTTTCGAAAAACGACGGTTTTGCCGAACTCTATCGA
>NZ_VRYE01000066.1 GCF_008041835.1 Ectopseudomonas mendocina | reverse complement strand
GACTCAGGCGCAATTCGCCCAGGCGCTGGACCGCCCGCAATCTTTTGCTAGCGATATTGAGCGCGGTTTGCGCCGAATCGATCTCGTTCAGCTCCGAGACATCTGCCATGCGCTAAACATCGGCCTCGTCGAATTCGTACAGCGCTTCGAGGCCGAGTTGGTACGCAAAGACGATTAATACTGGGGCAGGTTTTCTGCTTTGCCGCGTTCGCATGCTGCCGAGTACAGTGCAGCCGCATCGGAGCACAGCAGACGCAGTGCCATGATGCAGTCCAGAAGCAAATGGTTTTCCAGGGTGTTCAAATCACTTCCACTGGAGAGCGCGTGGAGCATGCCGACCGCGGCGTTTTGGCGAAGCTGGGCTTCGTCATGCAATTGGTCGGAGGTGACATCGTTGCGAACAGTGAGCAGGCCATTGAACGCGTCTAGGGCTAGCGGAGTGTTGCTGGCGGAGTCCGAAAGGATGTTGGTCTGCTGCATAGGGTGACCTCTTGAGTTTTGAGAGGCCGCCACCTTTCGCTTCCACACGAAAGGGTGGCGGCTACATGCGGGTGTGGAAGACCGAGACTCTAGGAACTCGGCGCGCCGAAGCGCCCCGCATGCAGCCACCATGACACAAGAATCCTCTGGCGCTGTGTTCCTGAAGCCAGGTCTGTCGACCCGCCCAATCACCCTATGCTGCCCGCAGAGGCCCTGCAAGGTGGCACTTTACGGGATCTGGGCGCAAAAGGCTCTGACCATGAGTAGCCTTCAAGATGCTGGTAATGCCTAGATTTTGATGGCGGGGGATGTGATGCGGAGGGCG
>NZ_VRYE01000065.1 GCF_008041835.1 Ectopseudomonas mendocina | reverse complement strand
TTGGGGGCTTGTAAAGCCTGAGGTGTGGTCGTTGGAAAAGTCGCGGTATCGAGATGGGAACCTAGTGCGTCTACGGCTGCTAAAGCAGTTTCGAGTGGAGGCATGTCTGACTCAGGCGCAATTCGCCCAAGCGCTGGAGCGCCCACAGTCGTTTGCTAGCGATATCGAGCGCGGCTTGCGCCGGATTGATCTCGTCCAACTGCGGGATATCTGCCACGCGCTGAACATCGGCCTCGTCGAATTCGTGCAGCGCTTCGAGACCGAGTTAGCGCGTAAGGACGCTTAAGGCTGGAGCAGATTTTCTGCTTTGCTGCGTTCGCATGCTGCCGCGTACAGCGCAGCCGCATCGGAGCACAGCAGCCGTAGTGCCATGATGCAGTCCAGAAGCAAATGGTTTTCCAAGGTGTTCAAGTCACTTGCACTGGAGAGTGCGTGGAGCATGCCGACTGCGGCGTTTTGGCGAAGCTGGGCTTCATCATGCAGTTGGCCGGAGGTGACGTCAGTGCGAACAGTGAACAGGCCATTAAACGCGTCGAGGGCTTGGGGCACTGAGTCGGTGGTGCCCGAAGGGATGTTGGTCTGCGGCATAGGGTGACCTCTAGAGTTTTAGAGAGGCCACCACCTTTCGCTTCCACACGAAGGGTGGCGGCTGCATGCGGGTGTGGAAGACCGAGACTCTAGGAACTCGGCGCGCCGAAGCGCCCCGCATGCAGCCACCATGACACAAGAATCCTCTGGCGCTGTGTTCCTGAAGCCAGGTCTGTCGACCCGCCCAATCACCCTATGCTGCCCGCAGAGGCCCTGCAAGGTGGCACTTTACGGGATATCGGCGAAAAAGGCTCTGACCATGAGTAGCCTTCAAGATGCTGGTAATGCCTAGATTTTGATGGCGGGGGATGTGATGCGGAGGGCGTCATCGGTGATGGCGGATGAAATAGCCCGATGAGCGGTCGTAAGACTGGCGCAGATTTTTTCTAACCGAGTGGTGGTGTGGTGGCAAATCCCTACCCCAATCCTACCCCAAGCCGAATTTCAGGCACAAAAAAGGGCTACGCTTTCACGTAACCCTTTGATTTGTATGGTGCCGGCACCAGGAGTCGAACCCGGGACCTACTGATTACAAGTCAG
>NZ_VRYE01000064.1 GCF_008041835.1 Ectopseudomonas mendocina | reverse complement strand
ACCCGGGGTCGGCTGACGGGTTTCGCCTTGCTCTAACCATCCCACGATGCCGAATAAACGCCGCAACCCGACCTGTAAGAGCCGGCTTGCCGGCGATCACGTCAGCCGCCATCGCCCGCAAGCGGGCTCCTATGTATGGACTCGCCCCCACTGTCAAACCTGCTTTTCAACACTGCTACCCGGCTGCATCTATGTATCAGGCCTATTCGAGGAAGCTGTCATCAGCTTCTGGCCAACATTGTGTGAGCTTGCGGTATGCCTATTACATTCAGACCTCGAAGGCCAGTAGGAGCCAAGGCATCAATCCGCAACGGTCTTACCTGGGGTCAATGTTTTCTAGCAGAGGTTGGAGCGACTTCGCGCCCCGGTGGCAGAACTCGGTGGATCAGTGACTCATTTCCGCCTGCCTGTCATTAACTGGCTGGCGTTGATAAGTCTGTTCATTCTGTAGCAGCACCCAGGCGATCCGTAGGTTGCGGTTGGCTAACCTCACCGCCGCCTCTTTGCGCCCCAGGCGACTCAGCCAGCCCAGCAAGCGGCGATCATCCGGTTGCTGCGAATCAGGCCGTAGTTGTTGGAGGACCGCATGCGCGCCCTGGATCATCAGGCTGCGCAGGTAGCCATCGCCTCGCTTGCTCATCTTGCCCAGGCGGATCTTTTCTCCGCTGCTGTGCTGATCAGGCACCATGCCGAAGTAAGCCGCATATAAGCGGGCATTGGCGAAACGTTCAGGTTCGGTTTGCTTGGCCAGCAGCGCGGTGGCGATGATCGGGCCGACTCCGCGCACCGTCATCAGTCGTTTCGCGGTCTTGTCCGCGTTCGCAGCAGCTTCCAAGCGCCCGCTCAAGACGTTGATGCGTTCGCCCAATTGCCTCCATTCACCCAGCAATTCGTCGATCAACTCCCGCAGTATCTCCGGCAGTGGCTGCGTTGCATCTTCCAGCACCCTCGGTATCACGTGGCTGATAGCCGCATCGCCTTGCGCCAGAGCCACGCCGTGCTCCAGCAGCAAACCGCGCATCTGATTACTCATCGCCGTACGCCGACGCACATAACCCTGCCGAGCGCGATGCAGCGCCTGCATGGCCAGCGAGGCAGCGCTTTTGATGGGCACGGCTGAAATCTTGCTATCGCGACCGGCGCGCAAGATCGACAGGGCATCGTTACGATCATTCTTCGCACCGCTGCGGTGACCCTCGACGAGACGAGCCGGAAGAATCCGCGCCAGGTTGCCTTGCCCCTGTAGCTGCCGTGCCCACGCCTGAGCACCTGGGCCAGTTTCAACCAGCACGACGACACTCGGCGGCAACTTGCACAGAAACTCGTAGAACGCCTCACGCGACTTGATCCGCGCCTCGTAACGCACCTGACCAAGAGCGTCTTCTCCCGCCACCTGAAAGACCCGCTTGGCAAGATCGACTGCCACTGTCGTGCAGGCCGATAGATCGTTTAAGGCCTGGGATTGATTAGTTGCTGTATGCTTTTTCATGGACTCGCCCTCGCTGCCGTTGGCTTCTTAGACTGCCACCGTGGCGCATTGACGCCTCGGCGTGGGCGAGTCCATGTAATTAC
>NZ_VRYE01000063.1 GCF_008041835.1 Ectopseudomonas mendocina | reverse complement strand
TTTCTGCACAGCCAACCCCTGAAAAGACGAAGCGCACAGCCTCATTCAAGACCATGCGCTTCATTTTTTCAACAGATTAACCCAACGGCTTGGCCTAAAGGCGCCCTTGTCATTCCCGGCGAAACTCACTTCTTGCCGGTGAACTCCGGGTAGGCTTCCATGCCGCATTCGGCGATGTCCACACCCTCGTATTCCTCTTCTTCGCTGACGCGCAGGCCGATCACCGCCTTGATGATGCTCCACACGATCAGGCTGGCGATGAACACCCAGGCGAAGATGCTGACGATACCCAGCAGCTGGGCCCCCAGGCTGGCGTCCGGGTTGGTCAGGCAGACAGCCAGCAGACCCCAGATACCTACGACGCCGTGCACCGAGATGGCACCGACCGGATCGTCGATCTTGATCTTGTCCAGGCCCAGGATAGAGAACACGACCAGTACGCCACCGACGCCACCGATCAGAGTCGCTTGCAGCGCACTCGGGGTCAGCGGCTCAGCGGTAATGGCAACCAGGCCAGCCAGCGCACCGTTCAGCGCCATGGTCAGGTCGGCCTTGCCGAAAAGGATGCGCGCCACGACCAGTGCAGCCAGCAAGCCACCGGCTGCGGCCATGTTGGTGTTGACGAACACCTGGGCCACGGCGTTGGCGTCTTCGATGGTGCTCATCTTCAGCTGCGAGCCACCGTTGAAGCCGAACCAGCCCATCCACAGGATGAAGGTACCCAGGGTCGCCATCGGCAGGTTGGCACCCGGAATGGCGTTGACCTGACCATTGGCACCGTACTTGCCTTTACGCGCACCGAGCAGGATCACGCCAACCAGCGCTGCGGTGGCACCTGCCATGTGGACGATGCCGGAACCGGCGAAATCGAGGAAGCCTGCTTCGTTGAGGAAGCCCGAACCCCATTTCCAGAAGCCCTGTACCGGGTAGATGAAACCGGTCATGACCACGGCGAAGGCCAGGAAGGCCCACAGCTTCATGCGCTCGGCAACGGCACCGGAGACCACCGACATGCAGGTCGCAGCGAACACGATCTGGAAGAAGAAGTCCGAACGGGCCGAGTAGTAAGGTGCATCGTCGCCACCAGCCAGAACGGCCTCAGTGGTGTTCTCGTCACCGATCAGGAAACCCAGGCTTGGCAGAATGCCGCCTTCCGGGCTGGAGTACATGATGTAGTAGCCAACCAGCAGATACATCACGCTGGCGGTGGCATACAGCGCCACGTTCTTGGTCAGGATCTCGGTGGTGTTCTTGGCACGCACCAGGCCGGATTCGAGCATGGCAAAACCTGCCGCCATCCACATCACCAGGGCACCACAGATCAGAAAGTAGAAGGTATCGAAGCCGTACTGCAATGCAGTCAATGCTGTGTTATCCATTTTTCACCTCTTGCCGGCGCTTTCGTTGTGCGCTGTTCGGTTGAAACGTCCGGGTTGGCTCAGGACGCGTTCCGCATGCTTTACAGGTCGTTGCCACGCTCGTTCTGGATCACCGGAACCCCTGCGCCACAAGGCGACCAGGCATTCCCATCACTAGGCCAAGCGCGAGACCCGAAGAGGATCTGGCACAGCAGAGCGGCGAGGGCATCGCCTGCTCCGGCATTGGCCCTCGAAAACGGCGTGTGAGCAGAATTCGAGGACAAAAGGGCTCCTAGCCCTGCGAAAGTTCGCAGAGTCATGGGTTTACTCCTGGGGCGTGGGGTTCGGAGGCTTGTTAGATCGCGTCGGTATCGGTTTCGCCGGTACGAATACGGATCGCCTGTTCCAGGTTGACTACGAAAATCTTGCCGTCACCGATCTTGCCGGTGTTGGCAGCCTTGGTGATGGCCTCGATCACACGATCGAGCTGATCGTCAGCGATGGCCACGTCGATCTTCACCTTGGGCAGAAAATCGACCACATACTCGGCACCGCGATACAGCTCGGTATGGCCTTTCTGACGGCCGAAGCCCTTGACCTCGGTGACGGTAATGCCCTGCACGCCGATCTCCGACAGTGACTCGCGCACGTCGTCCAGCTTGAACGGCTTGATGATGGCAGTGACTAGTTTCATGAAACGTTCTCCCGTGAAAGGTGGACATGCCCCAGGAATTGCGAACCCGGGCCAAGTCTAAGCGCAGTGTCTGGCTTTTGTAATGCACCGACCGCTCCAGCCTGGCGTGATCGATACCCACCAACCGCTCCCGACGAAACACTCCCCCGCTTCGCCTGCAGCACCAGAACTGCATCGGTGCATGCGTCGCTGGGGTCTAAGCAGAAAGCTTGCCAGCTCACGCAAAAGCGCCATCTATCAAGCCTTTACCTGTTTCGGGCGGCATTGCCCGGCCTTTCACATCGGACGCGCCGCACACATTTGGTGCGGCGACACATCACGCAATGCTCAAAAATCGTGCAGACCACACCTGAACATCCCGCTGACAGCTGCGTGCTACACTGCGACCGTTTGTATACGGAACCTGATCATGCTGCCGCCAAAAGCCCTGCTCGACACCCTCAGCACTCACGCCTCGCGCCTGTTCAGTGGCGACAGCCCGCTGCCACGTGCCGAACTGGAGGCACAGTTCAAAGCGCTGTTGCAGAGCGGCTTCAGCAAGCTCGATCTGGTCAGCCGTGAGGAGTTCGACAGCCAGATGGTGGTGCTGGCCCGCACCCGTGCCCGCCTCGAGGCACTGGAGGCCAAGGTCGTCGAGCTGGAAAACAAGCTGAACCCGCCCGCCGATTGAGTCCGGCGGGACAGTTGCAGATCAAGGAGCGATCATGTCCCTGGCCATCGTCCACAGCCGCGCCCAGGTCGGCGTCGAAGCCCCGGCCGTCACCGTCGAAGCGCACCTGGCCAACGGCCTGCCGTCCCTGACCCTGGTGGGCCTGCCGGAAACGGCGGTCAAGGAGAGCAAGGATCGTGTACGCAGCGCGATCCTCAATGCCGCGTTCGAGTTTCCGAGCAAGCGCATTACCTTGAATCTGGCGCCTGCCGATCTGCCGAAAGACGGCGGACGCTTCGATCTGGCCATCGCCCTGGGTATTCTCGCCGCCAGCGGCCAGGTGCCGGCGCAGTCACTGGATGAATACGAATGCCTGGGCGAATTGGCGCTGTCCGGCGCGGTACGCCCGGTGCAGGGCGTATTGCCAGCCGCTCTGGCCGCACGGGCCGCCGGACGCACCCTGATGGTGCCACACGCCAATGCCGAAGAAGCCAGCCTGGCCTCGGGGCTGAAGGTCATCGCCGTCGAGCATCTGTTGCAGATCGCCGCGCACCTCAACGGCAGCGCACCGCTCGACGCTTATCTCGCACAGGGGCTGCTCAGGCAGAGCCGCCCCTACCCGGATCTGGCCGAAGTCCAGGGCCAGTTGGCCGCCAAACACGCCTTGCTGGTGGCGGCTGCCGGCTCGCATAACCTGCTGCTCAGCGGCCCGCCCGGTACCGGCAAGACGCTGCTGGCCAGCCGCCTGCCAGGGCTGCTGCCGCCGTTGGACGAAAGCGAGGCGCTGCAGGTTGCGGCGATTCATTCGGTGGCCAGCCACGCGCCCCTGCAGCACTGGCCGCAACGCCCCTTTCGCACCCCGCACCATAGCGCCTCGGGGCCGGCACTGGTCGGCGGCGGCAGCCGCCCGCAACCGGGTGAAATTACCCTGGCCCATATGGGCGTGCTGTTTCTCGACGAGTTGCCGGAATTCGACCGCAAGGTGCTGGAAGTGCTGCGCGAACCGCTGGAAAGCGGTCATATCGTGATTGCCCGGGCACGCGACAAGGTACGCTTCCCGGCGCGTTTTCAGTTGGTGGCGGCGATGAATCCATGCCCGTGTGGCTACCTGGGCGACCCGAGCAATCGCTGTCGCTGCACACCGGAGCAGATTCAGCGTTACCGCGCCAAGCTGTCGGGGCCACTGCTCGATCGCATCGACCTGCACCTGACGGTGGCCCGCGAAACAACGGCCCTCAATGCCGCACCACAGGATGGCGAAAGCACCGCCCAGGCCGCCGCTAAGGTCGCGCAGGCCCGCGCCCGGCAACTGCAGCGCCAGGGCGTGGCCAACGCCTTTCTCGACTTGCCCGGTCTGCGCCAGCATTGCGCCCTGGGCGATGCAGACCGGCAGTGGCTGGAGGGCGCCTGCGAACGCCTGGGTCTGTCCCTGCGCGCGGCCCATCGCGTGCTCAAGGTCGCGCGAACCCTGGCCGACCTGGCAGAGGAACAGCACATCAGCCGTGCCCACCTGGCCGAAGCGCTGCAGTATCGCCCCGCAGCAGGGTGACTCAACGGAAGCGCTCGACCTCCTGACGCAGTTGCGAAGCCAGATGGTCCAGTTCGCGCCTGCCTGACCAGATCACCCAGCGGCTTGAGCTTGCGTCGCAGCAGCCAGACCACGGCGATCACCGCCAGCAACAGGGTAATCGCGCTGCCCATGGCCAACTGAGTACCGACACGCCAGGTCACTGCCTGGATTTCCTCGCGCGGCATGCCTGCCAGCACCGTCCAGGGGCCACCGGCGAACGGCATGGCGACGCTGTAGAACGTCTGCCCGGCATCCGTCCAGAAGCCGCCCTCACCGGGACGGGCAATCCGCTCACTCAGGGCTGCCGGCAGTGTCTCCAGAGCGCCCGTACCTGCGGGCTTGACCAGCCACGTGCCGTGCTCGTCGAGCACCGCCAGTGAACCTGTGTTGCCAATGCGGAATGCGCTCAGCGCAAGCGCTCAACCTCGGGCAGCGCCAGCGCGGCGACCTCTGCCAGCAGGTAGTCACGCAAACGCCGCAGGCGTCCCTGCGCCCGATGCGCACGCGGCCATACCAGGTAATAGCGCTCGCCACTCAGTACGGCTGTTGGCCAGGGCAGTCCGAGCCGTCCGAGCGCCACATCCTCGGCCACCATCAACAGGTCGCCGATGGACACACCATAACCACGCGCCGCTGCGACAATGCCCAGTTCGAGCATGTCGAACATCTGTCCGCTTTTCAGTGGCACCTGATCGCTGAGCCCGGTGGCCTGCAGCCAGCGCCGCCAGTCGCGGCGATCCGGCGTCGGGTGCAGCTGTTGCGCCGCACGCAGGCGCTCGAGCGTCCAGGGTGCATCCGCGGCATCGGCGGCGCTGCACACCGGGATCAACCACTCGGCAAACAGCTCGGTGCTTTCCCATTCATCGGGGAAATGGCCATCGGACAGCAGCACCGCACAATCGAAGGGCTCCTGCCGGAAATCCACCTTGTCCACATCCATCCAGGTACTGGTCAGTTGCACCTCGGCATCGGCATGCACCTGGCGGTAATGCGACAAACGCGCCAATAGCCAGCGCACGGTCAGCGTGGTCGGCGCCTTCAGGCGCAACACGCCGTCATCGGCCTGCAGCACCGAACAGGCCCGTGCCAGGCTGTCGAAGCCGTCACTCACGCCCGGCAACAGAGCACGCCCCTGCTCGCTCAACTGCAGGCTGCGCCCGCAACGCTCAAACAGACGACAGTCGAAGTGTTCCTCCAGCGTGCGGATATGCCGGCTGACTGCACTCTGGGTAATGGCCAACTCCTCGGCGGCACGGGTGAACGAGGCATGGCGCGCGGCGGCCTCGAAGGCGCGCAGCGCATAGAGCGGCGGCAGGCGGCGGTTCATGCCTTGCTTCCATGAGTTTTAATCATGCAATGCATGGCTATTTTCCTTTTGTGGGTACTCGAAAAGAGCCACAGAATAGCGGCGATTACCTATCCCCCGACAGCCTGGGGATGCTTACCCTGCCGAAGTTTTACTCATCATGAAAAATTCTCTTGGCCATGAGCTGGCGGCATTGCTGCGCCTGGCCGGCCCGCTGATCTCCGCGCAGTTGGCCCATGCGCTGATGATCTTCACCGACACGCTGATGATGGCCATGCTCGGCCCGCAGCAACTGGCCGGTGGTGCACTGGGCGCCACCTGCTATTTCATCTTCTCGATCTTCTGCACCGGGGTGATCGCCGCCGTTGGTAGTCTGGTCGCCATTCGCCATGGTGCAGGTGACCCCGGCGGCGTCACCCGCCTGCTGCAGAGCGGCCTGTGGCTGGCACTGCTGCTGGGCATCGGCAGCGCACTGTGCCTCAATTTCCTGGGGCCATTACTGCCTTATCTGGGTCAGCATCCCGATGCGGCGAGTCAGGCCATGGCATTCCTCCATCCACTGTCGCTGGCGCTGCCTGGCTACCTGTGCTTCATGGCCTTGCGCGGCTTTACCAGTGCCATCGGCCATCCGGGGCCGGTCATGGCCATCAGCATCGTCGGCACCCTCGCCAACTTCATCATCAACTATGCGCTGATCAAGGGCTGGTTCGGCCTGCCCGATCTGGGCCTGAGCGGCATCGGCATGACCACCGCGCTGGTCAGCACGGCCATGGCTCTGGCCCTGGCGCTGTACATCCTGATCGCCGCGCCTTACCGCCAGTACGGGCTGCGCCTTGGCCTGGGCCGCCCACAGCGCACGGAGATGCGTGCCCTGCTGCGCCTCGGCCTGCCCATCGGCGGCACCTACGCCGCCGAGCAGGGGCTGTTCACCTTCGCCACCCTGTGCATGGGCGCATTGGGCAGCGTACAACTGGCGGCGCACCAGATCGCCATGCAGACGGTGGCGCTGGCGTTCATCGTGCCGCAGGGGCTGTCCTATGCCGTGACCTTCCGCGTCGGCCTGCACTACGGCGCCGAGCGCCTGCACCTGTCGCGCCTGGCCGGGCACCTGGGCATGGCAATGGGCGCTGCCCTGATGCTGCTGTTCGCCCTGCTGTTCTGGCTGCTGCCGGAGTGGATCATCGGCCTGTTCCTCGACTGCCACGATCCGGCCTTCGCCGATATCGTCACCCTGGCGGTCAGCCTGCTGGCAATCGCCGCCTGGTTCGAGCTGTTCGACGGCCTGCAGAGCATCGCCATGGGTGCAATTCGCGGACTCAATGACGGGCGCACCACCCTGCTGATCGGCCTGACCGGTTACTGGTGCGCCGGCGCGCCGCTGGCCTGGCTGCTCGCCTTCCCGCTCGGCTGGGGGGCACAGGGTGTGTGGTGGGGGCTGGCGGCTGGGCTGGCGGTCACGGCCACCGGCCTGGTGCTCGGCTTCCAGTGGAAGATCGCGCGCCTGCAGCGGTCGAACAGGATAGAGGGCGAGGTCTGCCTGTCGTAGCCCGAGGTCTGCCTGTCGTAGCCCAATGAGATGGAC
>NZ_VRYE01000062.1 GCF_008041835.1 Ectopseudomonas mendocina | reverse complement strand
ATACGGATGCAATCCGGGGCACTTATCGACCGCTCCCGGATTTCATCCGGGCTACGAATTTTCTTGTGGGAGCTGCGCCCCGCAGCGAATGACGGCGGCGTGTGCTACCGAGGCAAAGCAAAGGCGTCGCCCCGAGGCGGGGCTCCTACAGGACGGCGTCAGTTTCGTAGTTTTCTACCGTTACAGGACTTTCCATGGATCGCTACTGCGTCTTCGGCAACCCCATCGGCCACAGCAAATCACCGCTGATCCACCGCCTGTTCGCCGAGCAGACCGGCCAGGCGCTGACCTACGATGCGCGTCTGGCGCCGCTGGATGACTTCGTCGGCGACGCCCGCGCCTTTTTTGCCGACGGTCTGGGCGGCAATGTCACCGTGCCGTTCAAGGAGGAGGCCTTTCGCCTGGCCGACGAACTCACCGAGCGCGCCCGCCGCGCCGGCGCGGTGAATACCCTGCAGAAACTGGCAGATGGCCGCCTGCTAGGTGACAACACCGATGGTGCCGGGCTGACCCGTGACCTGCAGGACAACGCCGGCTTTGCCCTGGCCGGCAAGCGCATCCTCGTGCTCGGTGCCGGTGGTGCCGTGCGCGGTGTGCTTGAGCCCTTCCTGGCCCAGAAACCGGCGGTGCTGGTGATCGCCAACCGCACCGTGGCCAAGGCCGAGCAACTGGTGCGTGAATTTGCCGACCTAGGCCCACTGGTGGCCACCGGCTTCGACTGGATCGACGCGCCGGTGGACCTGATCGTCAACGGCACGTCCGCCAGCCTCGGGGGCGAGCTGCCACCGATTGCGCCGAGCCTGATCCAGCCCGGGCATACGGTCTGCTACGACATGATGTATGCCAAGGAGCCGACCGCCTTCAACCGCTGGGCGGCCGCACAGGGCGCGGCGCGTTGCCTGGATGGCCTGGGCATGCTGGTCGAGCAGGCCGCCGAGGCCTTCGAGCTGTGGCGAGGCGTGCGTCCGGATACTGCGCCAGTGCTGGCCGAGTTGCGCCGTCAACTGACAGGCTGAGGGGTCGCGATGACGGATACTGCGCCGCCGAGAATCAAGGGCTACCACGCCCACGTCTATTACGACGCCGCTACGCTGCCGCAGGCGCGTGCCCTGTGCGAAGCAGCGGCGCAGCGCTTCCCGCTGAAAATGGGGCGTCTGCATCAGCAACTCGTCGGGCCACATCCCTGCTGGAGCTGCCAGCTGGCCTTCCGTCCCGAGCTGTTCGCCGAATTGTTGCCCTGGCTGATGCAACACCGCGAAGGACTCGACGTACTGGTACACCCGATCACCGGTTTCGAGCTGCGCGATCATCGTGACTGGGCCTTGTGGCTGGGGCGTTCGCATCCTCTCGATCTCAGCGTGCTGGATGCCGACGAGGCCTGACGCCGCTGTCTGGCTGGCAATGGCTGTCTCTCGGCCCGGCGCGTGGTGGCCGAGTTGCAACGTCACGAGTCGCAATACGGGCGCAACGATTCCACGCACTGGTTATGGGTGGAGTTGCTCTGGCGCGATTTCTTCCGCTGGACGCTGGTGCGCCATGGCAGTGCCTTGTTCAAGGCCGGCGGGCTGAAGGGCGCTGCCCGCACGCCGCACAACTGCGATGAGCGTTTCCAGCACTGGTGTGCCGGGCGTACCGGCATGCCCTTCGTCGATGCCAACATGCGTGAACTGGCCGCCACCGGCTTTATGTCCAACCGTGGTCGGCAGGTGGTGGTCATGCGCTATCCACGCCTGGAGCAGATGCCGGAGACCTGGCGGCCCTATCTGCCGGTCATCTAACCCCGTCAGCTCGACCCGGTTGTGTCCTTCGGTCTGGGTACGGTAGAGCGCCTTGCCGGCGCATTCGAAGGAAAAAGAGCGACAGATTTATTGATGACGCAGGGCCGTCAGCCAAAAACAAATCTGTCTGCCTTTTGCTGGCGAGCGGTTCCACCCCACCGAGTTCAGCGTTTACGGCGTCGGCTGCCACGAGCCGGGCCAGAAAGCGTCACTTACCGGTGCAGGACAGCGCCAGTGCACCGCGTCACAGGCCATGGCGTAAACGTATCGCCGTGACCAGGTCGGCACGCTCTGCGAGGAAGCGATTGAACGCCTCGATCAGTTGCCGATGGCGAATGCTCGACAGGTAGTAGTGATCTTCCACATGCGGCAGCGTCGGGTCGTAAACCAGGCTGTCCGTCGCCATGCCCATCTGCCCGAGATGGTGCGCCACCACCTTGGGGTTGAGGTAGACCGCATCGACGCGGTCGCTGCTGGCCATGCGCAGCAGGGATTCGATCTGGTTGGCCTGAATCAGATGGATGCGTCCGGCGTGGATCTCCGTCAGGTAAGGCCAGGGTGTAAAACCGTTCTGCGTGCCGAGCCGCTCGATGCGCTGCATGCCCTGACCCAGGTGTTGCGGCTTGAGCAGAATACCGTCGACGTAGGGTGCAGCCGGATGGCTGTAGTGGAGGGTATGGCCAGTTTTCTGATCGGCGTTCCACTGTGGATGGTCGGGGAACTTCAGGTCGACCCGGCCTGCGAGATAATCATTGAGCAAACGCCGCACCGGCAACGGTGTATAGACGAAACGATAGCCATGCTCCGCGGCGAAGGCGTCCAGCAGATCACGGGCATAGCCACGGTACTCGCCCTCCACCACTTCGGAATAGGGCGCATAAGGCTGCAGTTCGACGCCGACGCGAATCTCTTCCAGGGCCAGGACGGGCATTGCGCACAGGAACAGGCCAAGCAGCAGGGCAGAGCATCTTTTCATGATGGGCAAGATCTCGCAGGCAGCGAACAAGCGTTGGCTTCGGTAACCATACCTGCGTCTCTGCACCCGTTCAAAGTTTCCGTGCTGCCCTGAGCAGGCGAACCCCGTTACCTGATCGCGGGGCTCAGAGAATCGGCGAAATCAGCCGTGCCACGCGCATGCCCAGTTGCTGCAGGCGGTGCAGGTTACGCTGGTCGGCATTGACCAGTTCGCGCGAGCGGCTGAAGTCGTCTTCCAGCATGGTGGCGACCTGGGCGTTGAAGCCCTCGTCGAAGGTCAGCAGGCTGACCTCGAAATTCAGGCGGAGCGAGCGATTGTCGAGGTTGGCGCTGCCCAGCACGCAGGCGTCGTGGTCGATCAGCAGCGCCTTCTGATGCAGGAAGCCCGGTTGGTAGCGGAACACCCGCACGCCGGCGCGCAGCGCCTCGAAGGCGTACAGGCTGGAAGCAGCGAAAACGATGCGGTGGTCCGGGCGCGCCGGCAGCAACAGACGCACATCGACGCCGCGCATCACGGCCAGACGCAGCGCGGCGGACAGCGCCTCGTCGGGCACGAAATAGGGGCTGCTCAGCCACACCCGCTCGCGCGCGGCGTGAATCGCTTCGACGAACAGCAGCGAACAGGTTTCCTGCGCGTCGGCCGGGCCGCTGGCGATCACCTGACAGAGCTGGCCAGGTTCGTCCTGCTTGCTTGGCAGCAGCAGGGGTGGCAGCGCCTGGCAGGCCCAGTACCAGTCTTCGGCGAAGGCTTCCTGCAGGCTGGCCACCACCGGTCCGCGCACCTCGACTTGGGTGTCGCGCCAGGGCGCCAGCGGCGGCTTCTGGCCTAGGTATTCGATGCCGACGTTGAGCCCGCCGAGAAAGCCGATTTCGCCGTCGACCACGACGATCTTGCGGTGGTTGCGGAAATTCAGCTGAAAGCGATTGAGCAAACCGGCGCGGGTGGGGAAGGCATGTACCTGCACGCCGCCCCGGCGCAGGCGCTCGATAAAGGCGGTGGACAGCGCATGGCTGCCGACGCCGTCATACAGCACATGCACCTGTACACCCGCAGCGGCGCGCTCCAGCAGCACGTCGCGCAGACGCCGGCCGAGGCTGTCGTCACGGATGATGAAGAACTGTAACAGGATCACCTGCTGGGCGCTGGCCAGGGCTGCGAAGATCGCCGCGAAGGTGGCTTCGCCATCGATCAGCAGTTCGACGCGGTTGCCGGTCAGCCCCGGCAAATGCGACAGACGCGGCAGCGCGCGCAGGCGCTCGTAGGCCGGCGACAGATGCGCGGCCTTGGCTTCTTCGACCCAGGGGCGCCAGTCCTGTGCGGCCATAGCGTGGTGCATTTGCTTGTCGGCCTGGCGCCGCGCCTTGACGTAGGCATCGAAGCGGCTGCGGCCGAAGATCAGGTATGGCAACAGCGTCAGGTAGGGCATGAAGAACAGCGACAGGCCCCAGGCCAGCGCGCCCTGTGCGGTGCGCACGGTCAGTACGGCATGGATGGCGGCCAGCACGCCCAGCGCGTGGACGCCGGCGATGAGGTAGGCGAACAGATGGGGAATGCCGAAATCCACAGGCATGCAGGCTCTTCCTTTGCACAGGTCGTGTGCTACTGACTACGGCGGTTGCAGAGCGTTCTGCATGCATCCTGCCATGGTGTTTCGCAGTGTGGCAGTGCCAGGCATATCGCCATGTGCCAGGGAATTATTCAGCTATTTCATGTGTCTGTAATTTTTGGTGAGCCAAATTCATGTGCTACCCTTGTCGGTTCGACCCGCTCGTGGGTCGTCTTTAATTGGAGGAGGGCATCCGTCCTGTTCACGTTCGGCTTAGCGAGCCCACAACACATCAAGGAGTACGCCACGTATGGGAAACGTCCCTTCACATGACACGACCCCGTCATCCACAGCACAGACCCACGAAGGCATCCCGGCGCCAACCGGCGAAGCCAACCTGATCGACACCGACTACGTCATCGGTCAGGACAACATCAAGGGCCAGTTCGTCCTTTCCCTCGACATTCACGGCAAGGTTTTCACCATCTCCGCGATCGTCGCGGTGATTTTCGTGATCCTCGCCCTGGCCCTACAGAACCAGATCGAGCCGCTGTTCAGCGGGCTGCGCGACTGGCTCACCCACCACATGGCCTGGTTCTTCATCGGCGCCGCCAACATCTTCGTCATCCTCTGTATAGGTCTGATCCTTTCGCCACTGGGCAAGGTGCGTATCGGCGGCAAGGACGCGACTCCCGACTACACCTACATGGGCTGGTTCTCCATGCTGTTCGCTGCCGGTATGGGTATCGGTCTGATGTTCTACGGTGTGTCCGAACCCATGTCGCACTACAGTTCGGCGATGGGCGGCATCACCGTCGGTGAGGACGGTGTGCGCACCGACTGGGCACCACTTGGTGGCGCCGCCGGCAACGCCGAAGAAGCCGTGCGCCTGGGCATGGCCGCGACCATCTTCCACTGGGGCCTGCACCCCTGGGCGATATACGCCATTGTCGCGCTGGCGCTGGCGCTGTTCTCATTCAACAAGGGCCTGCCGCTGTCGATCCGCTCGATCTTCTACCCGATTCTCGGTGAGCGCGTCTGGGGCTGGCCGGGGCATATCGTCGACATCCTCGCGGTGTTCGCCACCCTGTTCGGTCTGGTCACTTCGCTGGGTTTGGGCGCGGAGCAGGCGGCTGCGGGTTTGGAGTACCTGTTCGGCATCCCGGCCACGGACACCACCAAGGTACTGCTTATCGTCGCCATCACCCTGATTGCCCTGGCCTCGGTGGTTGCCGGCCTCGACAAGGGGGTCAAGCGCCTGTCGGAGATCAACATGGGCCTGGCCATGGCCCTGCTGCTGTTCATCATCATCGCCGGGCCGACCCTGGCGATCTTCACCGGCTTCTTCAAGAACCTCGGCGCCTACCTGCAGTACCTGCCGGCGTTGTCCAACCCGGTCGGCCGTGAAGACGCCAACTTCAGCCAGGGCTGGACCGCCTTCTACTGGGCCTGGTGGATCAGCTGGTCGCCTTTCGTGGGCATGTTCATCGCCCGCGTCAGCCGTGGCCGCAGCGTGCGTGAATTCCTCGTTGCCGTGCTGCTGGTGCCGTCGCTGGTCTCGGTGCTGTGGATGACCGCCTTCGGTGGCACCGCGATCAACCAGTTGCTGGTCGATGGTTTCACTGGCGCGCAGGAAGCCGGCCTCGAGCTGAAGCTGTTCAGCATGCTCGGTGAAATGCCGCTGACCGGTATCACCTCGTTCATCGGCATCGTGCTGGTGGTGGTGTTCTTCATCACCTCGTCGGACTCCGGCTCCCTGGTGATCGACACCATCACCGCGGGCGGCAAGGTCAACGCGCCGGTACCGCAGCGCGTGTTCTGGGCCAGCATCGAGGGCGTGATTGCCATCGCCCTGCTGCTCGGTGGCGGCCTGGTGGCGCTGCAGGCCATGGCCGTGTCGACGGGCCTGCCGTTCACCATCGTGCTGCTGGTGGGTTGTATCTCGATCGTCAAAGGCCTGATGAGCGAGCCGCGTTAGGCGGGCTACCCCGCATCCGGCGCTTGGCGCCACCTTCTCCCAAGGGAGAAGGGCATCGAGGAGAGCGTCGCTGTGTCCCTCTCCCATTTATGGGAGAGGGACAGGGTTGCCGATTAGATAAGGCCGCCAAAGTGGCCTTTCGTAGGAGCCCCGCCCCGGGGCGAAGCTTTTCAATTGCGCATCGCCCTGGTTCGCGGCGGGGCGCCGCTCCTACGCATTCGCAGCGTTGACGCTTAACTGACTGGCATCAGGGTGAGAGGGGGCTTTCAACGCCCGATCATCGCCCCCTGCCACACACAAAAACGCCGCGAACCTGTCAGGGTTCGCGGCGTTTTTGTATCTGGCGGTCGTGCATCAGCACTCGATGATGTTCACCGCCAGGCCGCCACGGGCGGTTTCCTTGTACTTGGTCAGCATGTCGGCGCCGGTTTCGCGCATGGTCTTGATCACCTTGTCCAGGCTGACGTAGTGCGAGCCGTCGCCGTACAGCGCCATGCGTGCGGCGTTGATGGCTTTCACCGAAGCGATGGCGTTGCGCTCGATGCAGGGGATCTGCACCAGGCCGCCGACCGGGTCGCAGGTCAGGCCCAGGTGGTGCTCCATGCCGATTTCGGCGGCGTTCTCGACCTGCTCCGGGGTGCCGCCGAGCACCGCGCACAGCGCCCCGGCGGCCATCGAGCAGGCCACGCCGACTTCACCCTGGCAGCCGACTTCGGCGCCGCTGATCGAGGCGTTTTCCTTGTAGAGGATGCCGATGGCACCGGCGGTCAGCAGAAAATCGATGATGCCGCGTTCGCTGGCACCGGAAATGGCGTTGGCGTAGTAGTGCAGCACCGCCGGAATGATGCCGGCGGCGCCGTTGGTTGGCGCGGTGACCACACGGCCACCGGCGGCGTTCTCTTCGTTCACCGCCAGTGCCCAGAGGTTGACCCAGTCGAGCATGCGCAGCGGGTCCTCCAGGTAACTGCGCTGGAAGCCGCCCAACTTGCGCGCCAGAATCGCCGCGCGACGGCGCACCTTGAAGCCGCCAGCGAGAATGCCCTCGGTGCGGCAGCCTCGCTCCACGCAGGCCTGCATCACCTTCCAGATCTCCAGCAGGCCGGCTTCGGTCTCTTCGTCGCTGCGCCAGTGGCGTTCGTTACGGCGCATGATTTCGGCGATGCCAATGCCGTGTTCGCGGCTCAGGCGCAGCAGATCGGCACCGCTGCGAAACGGCAGCGGCAGGCTGGTGGCGTCCGGGGCGATGACCTTGTGCTTGGAGCCGTCGGCGAGGATGGCCTCGCTGACCACGAAACCGCCGCCCACCGAATAATAGGTGGCCTCGTGCAGCTGGATACCGGCGGCGTCGAAGGCGGCGAAGCGCAGGCCGTTGGCGTGCAGCGGCAGCGCCTTGCGGAACATCTTCAGGTCGGCCTTCTCGTCGAAGGCCACGGCATGCTTGCCGGCCAGGACGATGCGCTTGTCGCGGCGGATGGCCTCGATGTACTCGGGCACCTGATCGACGTTGACCGTATCCGGCTCATGGCCGCTGAGGCCGAGCAACACCGCCTTGTCACTGCCGTGGCCCTTGCCGGTGGCGCCCAGCGAGCCGTACAGCTCGGCGGCGACGCGGGTCACCTGCGGCATGTGGCCGTGGTTTTCCAGGGCGTGGGTGAACAGCGCGGCCGCGCGCATCGGGCCGACGGTGTGGGAGCTGGAGGGGCCGATACCGACTTTGAACAGGTCGAAAACGCTGATAGCCATGGCGAGATTCTTCTTCTGTGGGCACGGCTGAAACCGGGTTTCAGCGATGCCTGTATGTGGGTGAACCACGCGCCCGGTTCAGCGCGTGTGGATATCTCTATCTAAGGCCGGCCATATCATTATGTATACTGATTTATTTTTAACCTATTCGTTAGCGACCCTTAACTATTGAGAGCGCGTCATGGACATCACCCGCCTGCGCACCCTGCGTGAACTGGCCCGCTGCCGCACCATGGCGGCGGCTGCCGAGTCGCTGCACCTGACGCCTTCGGCCGTCTCACAGCAGGTGGCCCAGCTTGAACGCGAGGCGGACATGGCGTTGATCGAGCGACGCGGGCGCGGCGTGGTGCTCACCCCGGCTGGCGAGCGGCTGGTGGCGCATGCCGAGCGCATTCTCATGGTGCTCGACGAAGCGCGCTCGGAGCTGGCGCTGCTGCGCGGGGAAATCGCCGGTGAATTGCGCGTGGCTGCTTTCCCCTCGATCGCCGTGGCGGTGATCGCGCAAACCGTGCGTGCGCTACGCAGCGCCTACCCGCGGCTGAACGTGGTGGTATTGGAACTGGAACCGCAGGAAAGCCTCAGCGCCCTTGGCGCCTGGCAGATCGACGTGGCGGTGATCGACGACCTGGCCGTGCAGCCCGACGAAAACCGCGAACACTACGCGCTGATTCCCCTGACTCAGGATCAGCTGCACGTCCTGCTGCCCATCGACCATGTGCTGGCCCGGCGCGACAGCCTGACCATCGCCGAGCTGCGCGACGAAGCCTGGGCGCTGGACTCCACTGGCAGCTCGTTCGGCGAATTCATCACCAACCTGTGCCGCCGCTCAGGCTATGCGCCGCGTATCAACGCCCACTGCGCCGGTTTCGAGATGGTCGCGGCCATGGTCGCCTCGGGCAACTCCATCTCCATCGTCTCCGGCCTGCGTCTGGTGCGACCGCTACCCGGCGTCACCGCTGTGCCGCTGCTGCCGGACATCCAGCGCGGCGTCTTTCTCGCCTACCGCAAGGGCGAGCGCGATCACCCGGCGGTCAACGTGTTTCTCGACGAGGCGGTGTACACCGCCGACAAGGTCCTCGGCTAGCGCCATCTCGCCGTGTGCCGATGGTGCCCACGCTCTGCGTGGGCACCTGCGTTCGAGACGCTCTGCGTCGGCGGACGCTGCCAGAATCGCAACGGACGCAGAGCGTCCTGGGCTGCGTTCCCACGCGGAGCGTGGGAACGATCAACGGCTGGGCAGCAGTCCGCTTTAGCCGCGATGTTTTGGCTCTTTATGCCGATGGTACCCACGCTCTGCGTGGGCACCTCCTTTCGAGACGCTCTGTGTCGGCGGATTCTACCTGAACCGCGACGGGACGCAGAGCGTCCTGGGCTGGGTTGCCACGCGGAGCGTAGGAACGATCAACGGCTGGGCAGCAGTCCGCTTTAGCCGCAATGTTTTGGCTCTTTATGCCGATGGTACCCACGCTCTGCGTGGGCACCTCCTTTCGAGACGCTCTGCGTCGGCGGACTCTGCCTGAACCGCGACGGGACGCAGAGCGTCCTTGGCTGCGTTGCCACGCGGAGCGTGGGAACGATCAACCGACTTCTACTCAGCGGGCGCGAGAGGCTCTTGAGCCGCTTGAGCCTCCAGCTTCGCCCTGTCAGCCTTACTGACGTACTTGGGTTTGTTGCTTTTGGGCGCGAGCTTGGCATTGGCCTTCTTGGCGTGGGCTTCGAGCAGTTGCTTGATCTTCTTGCGGCGATTCATGGGCGGGTGTCTGCTTGTCCCGGTTCAGTGGTACCAACGGGTTGCGTGGGAGGTTGGCGTTCAGCTCCAGAGCGCGCCAACCGGCGTATTCGCCGGATAGTGACTCGCCGCCTGCGCCTGCAGCAACTCTCCACAAGCCAGCGCGTCGGTCAGCGCATGGTGCGCCGAGTACAGCGGCAGGCCGTAGCGTAAGCGGCTGTCGGCCAGGCGGATGGAGATGGGTTCGCGGCCGCGCAGGCGATCCCACCAGCTCACGGTGCGCTTGGGGTGCAGGCGGGCTTCCAGTTCCATGGTGTCGATGATGGGGAAGATCAGCCCTTCGCCCAGGTGCTGGCGCACGGCCTGGTCGAGGAAGCTGCGTTCGATATTGCGGTAGTGCGCCACCACCACCTTGCCAGCCAGGGCTTCGAGCAACTCGTCCAGCACGCTGGCCAGTCGCGGCGCGTGGCGGATGTCACTGTGGGTGATGTGGTGGAAGGTGACCGATTCAGCGTTCAGCTCGCCGGTGGGTTTGACCACCCAGTAACGCGCCTCGCTGCAGCGGATACGTTGCAGGCTCAGTGGCACCAGGCCAAGGCTGACGATGGCATGTTCGCGCGGGTCGAGGCCGGTGGTTTCCACGTCCAGCGCCACCAGCGGTACTTCCGCCAAGGGCGTATCGGCGGCGACGCAGCCGGCGCCGTAGAAGGCGCGCAGGCGTGGGTCGCGGCTGCTGTCGGCAAGGCTGGCGAACAGTTGCGGCCAGTCCTGGGCCGTGCGCTCGCTCATCGCGGGCGGCCCGTCGGTTGCGCCGGGTAGCGAAAGCGCAGGAATTTCTGCGCGTTGCTGATCACCTGGAAGGCTTCCTTGAGGTGCTGGCGTTCGCTGGCGCTGAACTGTTCCGGCTCGATGTAGTTGCTTGGCGCGTTGCTGGCTTCGACTTCACGGGCCTGATGGCGCACGCGCACCAGGCTGAGGAACTCGAAGGCGTAGCGCAGGTGCTCCAGCGCTTCCTTGGGCAGCAGCTTGGTGGCAGCGATGGCGTCGAGGCGATCCAGCGAGTTTTGCGCCTTGGAACCACAGGCCAGGGCGTGCACGCGGATCAGGTCGGTGAGCGGCGCGGTGCCGCGGCCCTTGAGGTTGATGATGTTGCGGTGGCGGCCGTCGGTTTCCATCACGAAGGTGCGGAAGAAGCCCAGCGGCGGCGTGCGGTTGAGCGCGTTACGCGCCAGCGCGGCGAGGAAGGCGGGACTGGCGCTGGCCTTCTGTGCCAGCAGATCCTTGAGATTTTCCACCAGCTCGGTTTCGCCGTAGAGGCCGTCGAGGTCGAAGAAGATGCTGGCGTTGAGCAGAGTTTCCGGGTTGGGCCGCTCGATCCATTCGCTGAAGTACTGCCGCCAGACCTTCAGTGGTTGTCGCCACTTGGGGTTGGTGGCCATGATGCCGCCCTTGCAGTAGCTGTAGCCGCAGGCGGCCAGGCCGTCGCTGACGAACTGCGCCAGTTCGGCGAAGTAGGCGTCGTGTTCGTCCGCATCGAAGCTATCGTCGAGCACCAGGGCGTTGTCCTGGTCGGTGAGCAGCAGTTGTTCGTCGCGGGCCATGGAGCCGGCGGCCATGAAGCAGTAGGGCACCGGTGGCGGGCCGAGTTTCTGTTCGGCCAACTCCAGCAGACGTTGGCTGAAGGCACGACCGATGCCGCTCATGGCGCTGCCGACCATATGTGCGCTGGCATCGTCGGCGACCATGCGCACGAAGGTGGCGCGCAGGTCCGGCAGCAGGCTCTTGAGCCCCTCCACCGAGGTCTTGTTGAAGATGCCGTTGACCAGATACAGGCTGCTGCGCGACTCGTAGCGGATGATGTCGGCCAGCGCCACCACGCCCACCGGGCGCCGGCGATGCAGCACCGGCAGGTGGTGGATGTTGTTGCGCAGCATGCACAGCATGGCCTCGAACACCGAGTCGTCGGCCTGCAGGGTGATGGGGTTGGGCGTCATGATCTGGCTGACCGGGGTATCGCTGGCCAGCCCGGCGGCGACCACGCGGGTGCGCAGGTCGCGGTCGGTGAGGATGCCGGCCATGACCTGGCTCTGCTGGTCGGCCACGTCCACCTGGCTCGGGTCGGGCCAGCGCGTGCCGGGATCGACAACGATCACCGAGGACACGCTGTGTTCGGTCATCACCTGCGCTACCTGCTGGATCGGCGTATCCAGCGGCACGCTGATCGCACTGCGCGAGATCAGCTTGCGCACCTTGATCTTCATCAGCTCGCTGGCCTTGCCGTGGCTGTCTTCCAGGGCGGACTTGAGCCGCGATTGGCCTTCGGCCTCGACGAAGTCGGCGAAGCTGTCGAACTGCTCGCAGAGTTGATGGAACAGCGCGCCAGGGATGAAGTAGATCAGGCTGTCTTCGATCGCGGTGGCACCCAGGCGCACCTTGTTGCCGCGCAGCAGCCCGGCCTGGCCGAAGATGTCGCCCTCGGTCAGGCGATTGTGCAGTTCGCCGCCGCGCCGGTGGATTTCCACCGCGCCGCTGCGCACGTAATGCAGCTCGTGGATCGGCGCACCGACGGCGAGGATTTCGCTGCCGGCCTTGTAGTAGCCCACCTGCACCTGGCGGGCGATCTCGTCGAGAGTTTGTTCCGGCAGGTTGTCGAAGGGGGCGTAGCGATTCAGGTGGTCGCGGATCTCGATCAGTTCGATCTGCATGCGGTGTCCTTTACAGCGTGAGCGTCTATCTAAGCACAGACGCCACAGGCTTTGCCCGGTTCCAGGCCGCTCAAGCAGCCGCTCCGGGAATGGCCGTTACCCGTTCAGGATAGCCATCGCGCCCTTTGCTGCGCAGGCTGCTGACATAACCCCGGCTGCTGTACATCAGTCATGACGATGTTTCTGGGGGCAACGATCGGTGGGCGGTACTGGGTCGTGGCCGCCCGGATGCCAGGGGTGACAGCGCAGCAGCCGGCGCAGGGTCAGCCACAGGCCGCGTAGCAGGCCGTGCTGTTGCAGTGCCTCGATGGCGTAGTGCGAGCAGCTGGGGTGAAAGCGGCAGCGCGGCCCCAGCAATGGGCTGATCAGGTACTGGTAGCCGCGTAGCAGAAAGATGGCCAGGCGTTTCATGCGTGACGACTCCTCGGGATCAGCAAGTCGGCGCTTCTGGCGCTGACTCAGGGGCGGCTTCTGCCGATGCCAGATGCAGACAAAACCGCATGCCTGTTCAACTCCAGTTCCAGCTGCTTTCGGCCACTGCGTCGTGGGCGTGCAGGCTTTCCGCATGCACGACCTTTAGGCGGAACGCGCTGGCCTGCGGCAATTGGCACAGGGCCTGGTGCAGACGGCGTGCGGCGTCTTCACAGAACATCAGATTTTGTCCGTTGGCAAGGGCGAAGGCCTGTTCGTCGGCGCGTTTCACCGCGGTCTGTACCGGTGTGCCGAGGGCCTGCTCGGCACTGTCGATCAACTCCAGTACGGGCAGTTCGACGCAGCTCGGCGTCAGGCGCAGTTGCAGGGTCGCTGTACTGCGCTGACTGTGCGGGGTGGCGACGATACCCTGGGTCGAGCCGAGCCAGTCGAGCACGCTGGAGTAATCCACCTGCTGGTCGGGAAAGTCCCAGGCGAAGCGTTGCTGGATCAGCTGCCGTGCCAGCGCTGCCGAGCAAGGGCAGGTGGACGAGTAGCTGACCTCGACCTGCAACTCGATGTTCACGCCGCGACCGTCCTGACGAGCACGTACCTCGAAGGGGTAGCCCTTCCAGCCGTTCAATGGGCTGACCAGCGCCGGACGCTTGAGCGGCACTTCGCCGCGCAGAGTCAGGGTGGCGCTGTCGGACAGCTCCTGGTGGCTGCTCAGGCAGTCGTCCAGCACCTGCAGCACCGCCGGCACGTTCAATGGCTGATGCACCAGGCGCTGCGCCGCCAGGTACAGGCGCGACATGTGGATGCCGCGTGCGCCGGCATCATCGAGGCTGACGCCGATATCGACGCTGGCGGTCACGGCGGCGTCCGCCAGGCGAATGGGCAGGGCGATGCCGGCCATGCCGACCCAGTCCAGCGGCAGGTCATGGTGGGTGGCTTGGGCGGCAATATCCGGCAGAGGCTGTTCGTTCATCGTAAATCCGTGGGTAGCGGTCAGAAATAAATGTTATGTTATAACAATTGAAACAAGCCAGCCGATTTGCCATGACCCTGACCGCGACCACCGAAGCCGAACTGCTGGCCCAGCCAGCCGACGACTACATGAACGACGCCCAGCAGCAGTTCTTCCGCGAGCTGCTGCTGGCCCAGCGTGCCGAGTTGCAGGTGCGCATCGACGAGGAATTCACCGAGCTGCGCCAACCCGATACCAGCAGCGACGTCGCCGACATCGGCGCCGCCGAGGAGCAGCGGCAATGGCAGCTGCGCCTGCTGGAGCGGGAAAAGAAGCTGCTGGACAAGATCGACCAGGCGCTCGAACGCCTGGCGCGTGGCGAATACGGCTGGTGCGCCGAGACCGGCGAACCCATCGGCCTGAAACGCCTGCTGCTGCGCCCGACCGCGACCCTGTGCATCGAAGCCAAGGAGCGCCAGGAACAGCGCGAAAAACATCAGCGTGACCGTGACTGAACGAGGAATACCCATGAACCCGCGTCTACCCGTTACCGTGCTGTCCGGCTTTCTCGGCGCCGGCAAGAGCACCCTGCTCAATCATGTGCTGAAGAACCGCGAAGGCCGCAAGGTCGCGGTGATCGTCAACGACATGAGTGAGATCAATATCGACGGCAGCGAAGTGCAGCGCGACGTCAGCCTCAACCGCGCCGAAGAGAAGCTGGTGGAGATGAGCAATGGCTGCATCTGCTGCACCCTGCGTGAAGACCTGCTCGAAGAGGTCGCTCGCCTGGCCAGCGACGGCCGATTCGACTACCTGCTGATCGAATCCACCGGCATCAGTGAGCCGCTGCCGGTGGCTGAAACTTTTACCTTCCGCGATGAGCAGGGCCGCAGCCTGTCCGATCTGGCGCGGCTGGACACCATGGTTACGGTGGTCGACGGGGTGAACTTCCTGCGCGATTTTCACGAGGCGGACAGCCTGGCCAGCCGTGGCGAAACACTGGGCGAAGAAGACGAGCGCTCGATCACCGACCTGCTGATCGAGCAGGTGGAGTTCGCCGACGTCATCCTGATCAGCAAGATCGACCTGATCAGCCAGGCCGAGCGCGAGGAGCTGATGGCCATTCTGCGCAGGCTCAATACCCACGCCGACATCCAGGCCATGAGCATGGGCCAGATCGCTTTGGACACGATCCTCGACACCGGCCGTTTCGATTTCGACCGCGCCTCGCTGGCGCCGGGCTGGCTTAAGGAACTGCGTGGCGAGCACGTGCCGGAAACCGAAGAATACGGCATCGCCTCCAGCGCGTATCGCGCGCGCCGGCCGTTCCATCCGCAGCGCTTCTTCGACTTCCTCTCGCGGGAATGGACGAATGGTCGCCTGCTGCGCTCCAAGGGCTTCTTCTGGTTGGCCAGCAAGTTCCAGGAGGCTGGCAGCTGGTCGCAGGCTGGTGGCCTGATGCGTCATGGCCTGGCCGGGCGCTGGTGGCGCTTCGTGCCCAAGCAGCACTGGCCCCAGGACGAGGAAGGTCTGCAGACGATCATGAAGCACTGGAGCGCTGAAGTCGGTGATTGCCGCCAGGAGCTGGTGTTCATCGGCCAGAACATCGACTTCCCGCAGCTGGTGCGTGAGCTGGACGATTGCCTGCTGACCGACGAGGAAATGGCCGGCGGCCCGCAGGCCTGGCGCCTGCTCGCTGACCCCTTCGGTGCCTGGCAGCAGGAGGCCGCCTGATGTTTGCCCTGCAGTTGCTGAAAGTGTCCCGGCAGGTGCTGGGCGAGGATATCCAGGTGCTCAGCGAGGTGCTGCATGACGGCGTCAACCTGGCCGTCTGGCAGCGCCGCCTGCCGGCGCAGATCGCCGACTTCACCGAGGCGCTGCTGGCGCAAGGTGAACCGCTGGCGCAGTCCATCACCCTGGAGCTGCCGCGCGCGGACAGCGAGCCGAACCTCGACGGCCTGGTGGCGCAGTACGCCGATCTGCCGGGTCAGGCGGCCTTTCTCGCCGACGTGGCCTGGCTGGTGCGGGCCTACGCCTGCCTGCTCGACGCCCAGCGTATCGGCCTGCGCCTGCGCGCGCTGGACAAGGCCATGTGCCCGCGTTTTCACGTCGACCACGTGCCGGTGCGGCTGATCACCAGCTATGCCGGTGTCGGCAGCGACTGGCTGGAGGAGGGCGCGATGCCGCGTAGCAAGCTCGGTCAACCGGATGAAGAGCCGCAGGACGAGGCGTTGATCCAGCATCTCGACGCCGGCCATGTAGCGCTGGCCAAGGGTGAGAAATGGCACGGCAACGAGGGGCGCGGGTTGATCCACCGCTCGCCGCAGCCGCCGGTGGGTGAGCGACGTCTGTTGTTGACCCTGGATTGGCTGGCCTGAATATCGCCCGCTGACGACGGTAGGAGCCCCGCCTCGGGGCGAAGCGATCGTGGTTGTTCAGGAAACCTGCGGTGTGATCACTATTCGCCGCGAGGCGCGGCTCCTACGAGAAATGATCCACTGCAATGGGGCATAAAAAATAGGCCGGAGCGACTGCCCCGGCCTTAAGCACCAAGAGATCATGCCAACGCGTGACTCGACATGAGGGTCATGTGAGGTACCCGCGGTCATTAAGCGCTTGTTGGATGACGCTTTGATGTCAGGGCTTGATCCATTGGCCCTGATACTGCGTCTTGCAGGCTGGCTCCAGGTACAACGCATCGCTGGCCACGCCGTAGTAGTGGATGTCCTGCAGGTACATACCGCTACCGGCGCGTGCGTTCTGGCAAACGCCGTGGGCACCCTTGGGGCACTGCTCGACGAACTCCACCTCGACCGTCTGACCCTGCAACTGCGGCTGGCAGAAGCCCTCGCGAAACAGCGTGGCGGGGATGTTGCGATTCTCCTGGCAGACCTTCACGTCCAGGCGTTCGGCCTGGCTATGCACCACGCAGGCTTCGGCCAGGGCTAGGCCGGGCAATAGAGAGAGCAGCAGTAACCACGCACGCATCTTGTTGGCTCCAGAAAAACAGTTGGCGAATCTAGCATGCCGCCCCGTTGCAGTCTGTGTACGGAACCACCGACCATAGACCCATGCTCAGTCAAATCCCCACTCACCTGATTGCCGGGCCGCTCGGTGCCGGCAAGACCACCCTGATCCGTCAGTTGCTGGCGCAGAAACCGGCGCACGAGCGCTGGGCGGTGCTGATCAACGAATTTGGCCAGATCGGCCTGGACGCCGCCCTGCTGGAACAGGGCGACGACGGCATCGCCCTGGCCGAAGTGGCCGGTGGTTGCCTGTGCTGCGTCAATGGCGCGCCGTTTCAGGTTGGCCTCGGCCGTCTGCTGCGCAAGGCGCGGCCCGACCGCTTGCTGATCGAACCGTCGGGCCTGGGCCACCCAGCGCAGTTGCTGGCGCAATTGCGCCAGCCGCCCTGGCGCGGTGTGTTGGCTGTGCAGCCGGTATTAATGGTGCTGGACGCCGCTGCGCTGGCGGCAGGCCAAGCGCTGCCGGAGGTGCAGCGCCAGGCGCTGGATGAGGCCGGCCTGCTGCTGCTGAACAAGAACGAAGGCTTGGACGCCGAGACGCGAGCGCGGATTGCCGACGATCTGCCACCCCTGCCGCTGCACTGGACTGCGCAGGGCCGGCTCGACCTGGCCTTGCTGCCGGGGCTGACAGCACAAGCGTCAACCGTGCAGGTGGAGGTTGAGTTAGCCACAGCTGCACCCGGCCTGGCGCAGATCTGGCGCAACGCCGCCGAGCCTGTCTGCCAGGTGCAGGACCAGGTCGAAGGCTGGAGCATCGGCTGGCGCTGGCACCCGGGCCAGCGTTTCGACCTCGAGCAGGTCAGCCGCTGGCTGCAAAGCCTGGGTTGGCGCAGGGCCAAGGCCGTGCTGCATGGCGCTGAAGGCTGGCATTCGTTGAATGCCTTGCAGGGGCAAGCGTTGGCGGCTTGGAGTCCGAGCGAATGGCGCAAGGACTCACGGCTGGAGTTGATCTTCGATCAGGCACAGAACGTCGACGAGCTGACTACCTCCTTCGCCACCTGCCGAATCCCTGCGACAGACTGATAAACTCGCCGCGCTTTCGTCGCTGTGGATAACCTCAATGCAACTGCTGCCCTGGTCTCATGACACCTCTGCCGGTTTCACCCTGCGCGGCTGGCACACGCCGCCGTCGGGCAAGCCGCTGCTGCATTTCCTGCACGGCAATGGCTATTGCGGGCGTGTCTACACGCCGATGCTGGCGCTGCTGGCCGAGGACTTCGATCTCTGGCTGTGCGACGTGCAGGGCCATGGCGACAGCGACCATGGCGGTCGCTTCCATGGCTGGAACCGCAGCGCCGAGCTGGCGGTGGAAGCCTTCGACGCGCTGCGTGGGCCGTTCGGTGACGTGCCGCGCTTCGCCCTTGGTCACAGCTTCGGCGGTGTGCTCACCAGCCTGATCCTGGCGCGCCATCCCGAGCTGTTCCGCCGTGCCGTGCTGCTCGATCCGGTGCTGTTCAGCCCAGCGATGATCGGGGTGATGGCGCTGTCCGATGTGGTCGGTCTGGCGCAGCGCACCGGCATGGCGAAGAAGGCGCAGAAGCGCCGCCGGCAATGGCCGGACCGTGCCAGCGCACATGCCGCGCTGCATGGCCGCGGCATGTTCCGGGGCTGGGACGAAGCCGCGTTCGACGCCTATATCGAGCATGCGCTGAAGGAGGTCGAGGGCGGTGTTGAGCTCAAGTGCCGGCCCAGCCGTGAGGCGGATATCTTCGGCTCCTTCCCGCGCCGCCTGTGGCCTTCGCTGGCGAAGGTCGTGACGCCCACCGAGGTGATTTACGGCACAACCACCTATCCCTTCGTCGCCCGTTCGGTAGCGCGTTGGTGTGCGAGTAACGCGCATGTGCGCAGTCAGGTGGTGCCGGGTGGGCACTGCTTCATGCAGGAGCGGCCTGCCGACAGTGCAGGGCGGGTTGCGGACTTCCTGTTGCAGCGCAGTTGATCGAGCAGGGCGGGTGCAGCCCGCCAGCTAAGGCAATTACGCCTTGCGGCGCCAGTCCTCGAGGTGGATCACGTTGCCCTGGCTCTGCACCGATACCGGCTCGGGCTGAGGCTCCAGCACGGGATGCGGCTCCAGCTCGATGCGCCCTAGCTGCGCACCGAACATGCTGATCTGGCCGCGCAGGCGCTGCTCGCCGGTCACGGTAAATTCGAAATCATACAGTCGTGCCAGACGCCGATGACCCCGGGCATCACGCTGGATGGCCAGACGGCGAAGGGCCACGGCGCCATCGAGCAGTTCCACGTCGAGTTTGGCGCAGTGCTGCTTGGCGAATGCCAAGGCCCGCTCACGAATGCCATGGCCGCGCCACAACCAGGCGCAGGCGGCAGCGAACAGCATCAGCAGAAAGACATCGAACAGGTTGATCATGGCGACTCCGGCTCCGGGAGATAGAGATTAGCCTATCTGCCATGCAGTTCTCAGCACATGGCAGATCCGTGTGTCGGGCTTTCCTTGGTGCGTGCTGAGTCCAGCATCAGGCCTGCAGGTGGTTCTTCTCCTCGCTCAACGCCTGATAACGCTGCTGCAACTCCTCGCGAATCTGCCGGCGTTGCTTGGCCTGGCGCTGGCGGCGCAGGCCATCGGGGCTGCGCGGTTGCAGCTCCGGTACCGGCACCGGGCGCCCCTCGCCATCCACCGCGACCATGGTGAAGAAGCAACTGTTGGTGTGGCGCACCGAGCGCTCGCGGATGTTCTCGGTGATCACCTTGATGCCGATCTCCATCGAAGTACGCCCGGTGTGGTTGACCGAGGCAAGGAAGGTGACCAGTTCGCCGACGTGTACCGGCTCGCGAAACATCACCTGATCCACCGACAGGGTCACTACGTAGCAACCGGCATAGCGGCTGGCGCAGGCGTAGGCGACTTCGTCGAGGTACTTGAGCAAGGTGCCGCCGTGGACATTGCCGGAGAAGTTGGCCATGTCCGGGGTCATCAAAACGGTCATCGTCAGTTGCGCGGTTCCGGCTTCCATGTTCGCTCCAGAGGCATGGGGGAGAGCGCAGGGCATGCAAGAAGCCTGCTGGTGCCACAGATGATGGCACAAGCCTGTGATCGTCGGTTGAAGCAGAGCTGCACGCGATGGGCGGGCAGCTCTATACCGCTGTAGTGCTGGGTCAGGCGTGATTCAGGTACCAGCGCCAGTCCTGCTCGCCCACCTCTCCCATGAACTGGCGGTACTCGGCCCACTTGATCGCCAGGAACACCTTGAGGAAGTCCTCGCCCAGCGCTTTGCGTGCCCAGCTCGAATCCTCAAGGTTGCGCAGTGCGGTCAGCCAGTCGGTGGGCAGGGTTTCGCGGGCCTGTTCGTAACCGTTGCCGACGATGGCCGCCCCCGGATCGATCTGCTCGCGGATGCCCTTGTGGATACCGGCAAGGATCGCCGCTGCCGCCAGGTAGGGGTTGGCGTCGGCGCCGCAGATGCGGTGTTCGACATGGCGGCTGCCCGCCGGCCCGCCTGGCACGCGGAACGACACTGTGCGGTTGTTCACGCCCCAGCTCTTGGCCAGCGGCGCGTAGCTGTTGGCCTGGAAGCGGCGGAAGGAGTTGGCGTTGGGGCAAAAGATCGCCAGGGCGTCGTCGAGCGTGGCCATCATGCCGCCGATGGCATGGCGCAGCAGCGGCGTGCCATGCGGATCTTCGCTGGCCATCAGGTTGTTGCCCTCGGCATCGGCCAGCGACACGTGCATATGCATGCCGCTGCCGGCCAGGTCGCCAAATGGCTTGGCCATGAAGCAGGCCTGCAGGCCGTGCTTATTGGCCACGCCCTTGACCAGGCGCTTGTAGCGTACGCCTTCGTCTACGGCCTGCAGCGCATCGAAGCGGTGCTCCAGGGTCAGCTCCAGCTGGCCCGGTGCGTATTCGGAGATCGCCGTGCGCACCGGCAGGCCTTGTACCTCGCAGGCGGCGTAGAGATCGTCGAGGAACGGCTGCACCTGCTCCAGCTCGTACACGCCGTAGACCTGCGGCGCCTGCGGGCGCACGCCGTTCATCTGCACGGCCGGCTGCGGGCGGCCATTGGCGTCACGCTGCTTGTCCAGCAGGTAGAACTCCAGCTCCACCGCCATCACCGGGTGGTAGCCGTCGGCCTTGAGCGCCTCGATGGCGCGCACCAGCACGTGGCGCGGGTCGCCCGGCGTGGCCGGCAGGCCCTGGGTCGGGTGCATGCTCACCTGCAACTGCCCGGTGGGCACCGCGCGCCAGGGTTGCAGGGTCAGGCTGCCGGGCAGCGGATACGTCCAGCAGTCGGCGTCGGCCACTTCCCAGACCAGGCCGCTTTCCTCGACGTCCTCGCCCTGGATGGTCAGCGACAGGATGGAGCTGGGCAGCGGCCGGCCGTTCTCGTAGATGGCCAGCAGTTCGTCGCGGTGCAGCAGCTTGCCGCGTGGAATGCCGTTGGCGTCGATCAGCATCAGCTCGATGCTGCGCACTTCTGGGTGGCGTTCGAGGAAGTCGCGGGCTTCCTGGGGGTTGGCGAATTGCATGGTGGTTCTCGCGTAGGGTGTCTGATGGTGCCCACGCTCTGCGTGGGCACCACTCCGGGGACGCTCTGCGTCCCTTGCGACGCGGAGCGTCGCTGCCTGCGCTCCCACGCCGGAGCGTGGGAGCAATCTTCAGAGCCTGGCGCCGGGGATGGCCAGTAGCTCGGTGAGGGCCGCATCGAGCATGGTTATCAATTTGTCCACATCGGCCTCGGTGGTACTCGGGCAGCACAGGGTCATGTTGTGAAAGGGCGTGATCAGGATGCCGCGGTTGATCAGGTACAGGTGCAGGGCCATCTGCAGTTCGTCATGGAACGCTGCCTCGGCCTCGGCGCCGGTGCGCGGCGGGGTGGCGCAGAACTGGAACTCGCAGCGTGCGCCCAACTCGGTCACCGACCAGTTCAGGCCGTGCTTGCCGATCACCCGGCGCAAGCCCTCGGCCAGGCGAGCCGCCAGCGGCAGCATGTGGTCGTAGGCCGCCTGGGTCATCACCTGCTCCAGGTTGGCGCGCATACAGTGCATGGCCAGGGCGTTGGCCGACAGGGTGGTGCCCATGCCGCTGTGGCCGTGACCGTGGCTTTCTGCGCTGGCGCGTTGGCGGGCCTTGGTCATGGCTTCGGCCATCGCCTCGCTGCAACCGAAGACGCCGCAGGGCACACCGCCGGCAATGGGCTTGCCGACCACGAAGAAGTCCGGATCCAGGCCCCACAGGCGCGTGCAGCCGCCGATGTCGGTGGAGATGGTGTGGGTTTCGTCGATGATCAGCAGGCTGCCGTACTGGCGCGTCAGCTCGCGGCACTTCTGCATGAAGCCCGGATCGGGCAGCACCATGCCGATGTTGGTCATCGCCGGCTCGCAGAGCAGGGCGCAGACATCGCCCTGGGCCAGCGCGGCTTCCAGCGCCTCGACGTCGTTGAAGGGGATGGCGCGGCTGTGCTCGGTCAGGTCGTAGGCCTGGCCGACCAATCCTGAGCGGTGCACGGTCTGGCCATCGCGATGACGCACCATCACGTCGTCGACGGTGCCGTGGTAGCAGCCGTCGAACACCAGCAGGGTCTTGCGCCCGGTGATGGCGCGCGCCCAGCGCAGCACATAGCGATTCGAATCTGTTGCCGTGGCGGTCACCTGCCAGTAGGGCAGGCCGAAGCGCTGGGCCAGCAGCTCGCCGCAGACCACGGCGTCTTCACCCGGCAGCATGGTAGTCAGGCCATTGTTGGCCTGCTCGACGAGCGCGCGTGCCACCGGATCGGGCGAATGGCCGAACATGGTGCCGGTGTCGCCCAGGCAGAAGTCGATGTATTCATGACCGTCCACGTCGAAGAAACGCGCACTCTTGGCGCGTTCGACGAACAGCGGCACCGGCGTCGACCAGTCGGCCATCCAGTGCATTGGCACGCCGCCATACAGCGAGTGGCGGGCGCGCTCGGCCAGGGCCACCGACTTCGGGTTGCGTTCGAGGAAGCGCGCGCGCTCACGGGCAGCGAAGGTTTCCACGGCGGTTGCGGTGATACCACTGGCAGTCATCTTGAACACCTCGTTCGGATTTCCGCACATCATATTTTGTGATCACAGAAATCGCAATATCCACTTATTGAACCTATATAAGTTAGTATTTAGCTGACTATGTGATCACAAAAAATCGGAGCAGCCGAAAGGCTATCACTCGTTCCTGTCGGCCCGATCTTCGTTCAATGGAGAAACTCATGCGTGACTGCCTGCTTACCCTGTCCCAGCTTCCTGCACCGCCAAAGGGGCGTTGAAACCATGAGCGATAATCTGCAGGAACAGCTGTACCAACGTATTCGTGAGGGATTGCTGGCCGGTCGTTTTCAGCCGGGGCAAGCCTTGAAGATCCGCGACCTGGCGGCCGAGTGGGGCACCAGCCCGATGCCAGTGCGCGCGGCTCTGCAACGGTTGGTGGCCGAGGGCGCGCTGGAGGGTGAGCAGCAACGCTCGGTACGTGTGCCGTCGATGACCCGCGAGCGTTACGAAAGCATTTTTCAGGTACGCCTGGCACTGGAGGGTCTGGCCGTTGAACTGGCGACACCGCGTCTCACGGCCGATGATCTGACCACGCTGCGCGCGTGTGTCAAAAGCATGGACAGTGCCATCGAGCAGCGCCAGGTGCAGGCTTATCTCAATGCCAACAGCCAGTTTCACCTGCACCTTTACGGCGCTTGCGGCAATCCGGTGTTATTGCGTTCGATCGAATCGCTCTGGTTGCAGATCGGGCCGTTCTTCAACCGTCTTTTCACTGAAGCCGATCTGTCGCTGCGGCTCAATGACTTTCATGAAGATGCCTTTGCTGCCATCGAGGCTGGTGATGCCAAGGGCGCGCGCCAGGCCATGGAACAGGATCTGATCTACTTCGCGCGCTTTTTGCTCAACCTGCTGGCGCTGGAGCAGGGCGAGGTGTGAGGGCGGTGCGCGTGGGACGCTCGTATCCCAGTTTGTAGGAGCCGGCTTGCCGGCGATCAGGTGCAGCGCTGAGCTCAATCGCCGGCAAGCCGGCTCCTACAGGGCGACGAGGCGATCAGCTCTCCAGCCAGACGTCACGGCACCAGTGCCAGACCGAGTCCCAGCTTTCGTCGGTCAGCTCGCCTTCGTCGCCGTCCCATAGCCAAACCTGACCTTCCACGTCCACGGCATAGTAATTGCGGCCGTCCTGGCACAACGGCACCAGATCGCGCGGCAGGCCGAGATCCCAGGCCACCGAGGCGACTTCCGGCAGGTAGGTGTGCGATTGCGGATCACTGGCGGTCACTGGCTCCAGGCGGCCGTAGACCACATCACTGACCTTGAGCAGGTATTCGCGCAGCTCGAAGGGCAAGTGAATGAGGATCTGCTCCTGAATTTCCACCAGGGTCTCTTCTTCCGGCAGCTCCAGCGGTACCGGTACCGGCTCGTTGAGTTCGCGCAGCTGTTCGATGACTTCTTCCACGGCATCGGCTCCTCATCAGGGGGGGGGATCGGCTTTATACAGTAGCTGGCGGGGCGAGTGTAAACCTGTCGCCGCCATCGGATAATGGCGCTTTTGCGGAGCCTTCCCATGTCATCTGTCACCTGGCACTGCCTGCACCACAGCGAACTCGACACCGCCACCCTCTATGAACTGCTGGCGCTGCGCACCCAGGTGTTCGTGGTCGAGCAGAACTGCCCCTACCTGGAAACCGATGGCCAGGACCTGGTCGGTGACACCGGCCACCTGCTGGCGCGTGACGAGTCGGGGCTGGTGGGCTATCTGCGCCTGCTCGATCCGCAGCGTATGGAAGGCGAGGTGGTGATCGGTCGGGTGGTGATCGCCGAGCGGGCGCGCGGCACCGGGCTGGGTCACCGGCTGATGGAGCAGGCGCTGCTCGAGTGTCACCAGCGTTGGCCGGGTTTGCCGGTGTATCTGTCGGCGCAGGCGCATCTGCAGGGTTACTACGGGCGTTACGGTTTCGCGGCGGTGACCGAGGTGTATCTGGAGGATGATATCCCGCATATCGGCATGCGCCGGGCGGCTACCGATCCATCGTGATGGGCTGTAGGAGCGGCTTCAGCCGCGATAACCGGCAAATGCCGAAATAAAAAAAACCCGGGCAAGCCCGGGTTTTTAGTGCGTCGTAGCGATCAGTTCTGGCGAATGCCGGCGATCAGCCAGGGCTGGTTGTCGCCTTGAGCGCGCTCCATGCGCCAGCTTTCGCTGAACGGCTCGCCCTGGTCGAAGCGCGAGGTCTTCGACACACCGCTGAAGGTCAGGGTGGCGGTGGTCTTCTCGGCGTTATCGTCGACACCATCGAGTTGCACGTCGAGGTTTTCGACGTAAGTGGACTGGAAGCCGTCACCCAGTTCGGCGCGCTCGCGCTTGAGGAACTCCAGCAGTTGCGGGGTGACGAATTCGGAGATCTTGTCCATCTCGTCGGCGTCCCAATGCTGCTGCAGGTTCATGAAGTGCTCACGGCCGGCGGCGATGAAGCTCTGCTCGTTGAACCAGGCCGGGGCGTTGATCACCGGAGCGGCCGAAGCCAGACGACCGCCGAAGATATTGCTGCCAGCGGCCGGCGTGTTGTCGGCGTTCGGCATTTCACGCTGGTACGGCGCACCGGCAGCAGCCATTTGTGGCTGTTGGCGAGCGCGACGGGCGGCGAGGAAACGGAACAGCAGGAAGGCGATCAGGCCGAAGATCAGCATGTCCATGATCTGCAGGCCTTCGAAACCATCACCCATGAACATCGAGGCCAGCAGGCCACCGGCGGCCAGACCGGCCAGCGGGCCGAGCCAGCGCGAAGCGCCGCTGGCGGCAGCAGCAGGCTGTTGACGACCGGGTGCCTGGGCAGCCGACTGCGCCGGCGGCGTGGCCTGGCGGGTCTGGTGGCTGGGCGCGGAGCCGAAGGATTTACCACCGCCAAAACGTTTAGCGTGGGCTTCGAAGCTGAAGGTCAGTGCCAGGCACAGCACCATGGCGATACTGAGGAAACGCTGCATCACGGTTTTCTCTCTTGTGGAAAAGCTTGGTAGGCATCTTGCCCGTCATGGGTGGGCATGACCAGTGACAGAATGTTTCCGGCTTTTGCCTGTAGGGCGAGCACCCTGCGATTTATCCGCGTAGCCCGTATGCAATACGGGGATAGCCGCCCATGGCCTCCCGGATTTTATCCGGGCTACGGGCGTTGCAGCAGCAGAGGCAGCGGGCCGCAGCGCAGTTGAGCGCGCAGAAAGGCGCGGAAGGTTGCTGCGTCTTCTTCGGGATGGCGCAGCCAGTGCACGAAGCTGCGCAGGTAGGCGCCGGTGAGCAGGGTTTCCTCGGCGATGCGGCGCAGGTGCAGGGTTTGCCGGCCAGCGGCTTCGCGCCACCATTGCACGGTGCGGCTGATGCGCATCAGGCCGAGCACCTGCAGGTGGATATGCCCGGGTTCGAGCTTGTACAGCAGCATCTGCCTGGTCACCGCGCGATGGGCTGCCAGGCTCTCGAGCCAGGCCAGCAGGCAGCTTTCCAGACGTTGTTCGGCGTTCAGACCCTGCAGATCGGGATTTCTGGCGTGGCCGAGCATGGCCAGGTCGGCGCGGTCGAACCAGGCTTCCACCAGATCGTCCTTGTCGCGGTAGTGACGGGCGATATCGTCCAGGCCGATGTCGAGCGCGGCGGCGACGTCGAACAGGTGCAGGCGCTCCCAGCCGCAGACGTCGGCCAGTTGCAGGGCGCTGTCGAGGATCTGGGCGGGGTCGGTCAGCTTGTTTTTCATCCGTGAAGTATGGCCGCCAGGGCATGAGGCGCAGCCTGGAACGACAAACGGAGCCGGATAGGTCAGATGTGACCGCGCCGAACGGGTAGGAGCGGCGCCCCGCCGCGAACCTGAGGTAATACAGCTTCGCCCCGGGGCGGGGCTCCCACAAGGGTAAGGGTTATAACCCTGAGCGGCTCAGCGCCAGTCGTACAGCTCTTTTTCCGACAGCGCCTGCATCGAGGTGGCCAGCGCCTGGAAGGCTTGCATCGAGGCCCAGATGCGGCCGTTGAGCTCGCTCTGCGCTGCCAGCTCACCGAGCACTTGTTCGGTCTCGCGTTGCATGGCCTGCAGCACTTCGTCGGGAAAGCGCTTGAGCAGCGTGCCGCTCTTCTTCAGCTCGTCCAGCGCCAGGGCGTTGTGGTAGACGTAGTCGTCCATCATGTCCTGGGTCGCCGCGCGCGCCGCTTCGGTGACGATGGCCTGCAGGTCGGCCGGCAGCGCATCGAATGCCTTCTGATTGATCAGCAGCTCGAGCACCGACTGCGGCTCCTGCCAGCCCGGGTAGTAGTAATACTTGGCGGCCTTCTGCAGGCCGAAGGCCAGGTCGTTGTAGGGGCTGACCCAGTCGGTGGCGTCGATGGCGCCGGTCTGCAGGGCGGTGAAGATTTCGCCACCCGGCATCACCACGGTGGTCGCACCCAGGCGGCTCCAGACTTCGCCGCCGAGGCCCGGCATACGGATCTTCAGGCCTTTGATGTCGGCCAGGCTGTTGATTTCCTTGTTGAACCAGCCGCCCATCTGCATGGTGCTGTTGCCTGCGGTCAGCGGCTTGAGGCCGAACGGCGCGTAGGCTTCATCCCACAGTGCCTGGCCGCCGCCTTTGTTCAGCCAGGCGTTCATTTCCAGAGTGGACAGGCCGAAGGGCACCGCACCGAAGAACTGCGCGGCCGGTACCTTGCCCTTCCAGTAATAGGGCGTGCCGTGGCCGAGTTCGGCCGTACCGCGCGACACCGCGTCGAACACCTCCAGTGCCGGCACCAACTCGCCAGCGGCATAGACCTTGATGGTCAGGCGCCCGGCGCTCATGGCGTTGACGCGCTCGGCCAGGCGTTCGGCTGCGGTGCCGGTGCCGGGTGCATTCTTCGGCCAGGTGGTGACCATCTTCCAGTGGAAGGTCTGGGCGGGGGCTGCAGCCTGCTCGGTTGGCGCGGAATCGTCCTTGCAGCCGATCAGGCCGAAGGCGAGCAGGGGCAGGAGGAGCAGAGAGCGAAGACGCATGGGCAGTCATCCCTGAGGAAGAACGGGGCTCTTGGTGGTCGATATCTGTTAGTCAAGCTACGCGCCGAGTCTGTAGGAGCGGCGCCTCGCCGCGAACCCGGGCTCGAAACAATGCCGGGTGCGCTCTTGGCTATCATTGCGCCGATGGCGGGCGGTATAAGCTTCGCCCCGAGGCGGGGCTCCCACACACAATAATGCGTTGGGAGCCTGGCCTGAAGGGACTCTCTTGTTGAATCAACGCCAGTTGTACAGCTCTTTCTCGGTCAGCGCCTGCATGGCGCTGGCCTCTTCGAGGAAGGCCTTCTGCGAGGCCCAGATGCGACCGTTGAGGTCGTTCTCGGCGGCCAGAGCTTCGAGCACCAGGTTGGACTGCTCACGCATGGCCTGCAGTACCTCATCCGGCAGACGCTTGAACTGCACGCCTTCGCTCTTCAGGCTTTGCAGCGCCTTGGCGTTGTTGAACACGTAGTCGTCCATCATGTCCAGGGTCGCGGCACGCGCGGCTTCGACGACGATGGCTTGCAGGTCGGTCGGCAGTGCGTCGAAGGCCTTCTGGTTGACCATGGCCTCGACCACCGCCTGCGGCTCCTGCCAGCCCGGGAAGTAGTTGTACTTGGCCGCCTTGTGCAGGCCGAAGGCCAGGTCGTTATAGGGGCCGACCCAGTCGGTGGCATCGATGGCACCGGTCTGCAGGGAGGTGAAAATCTCGCCGCCCGGCAGGTTGACGGTGATCGCACCCAGACGGCTCCAGACTTCGCCGCCGAGGCCCGGCATGCGGATCTTCAGGCCTTTGATGTCGTCCAGGCTGTTGATTTCCTTATTGAACCAGCCGCCCATTTGCATGGTGGTGTTGCCCGCCGACAGCGGCTTCACGCCGAACGGTGCGTAGGTTTCGTCCCACAGCGCCTGGCCACCGCCGTGGCTGAGCCAGGCGTTCATTTCCAGAGTCGAAAGACCGAACGGCACGCTGCTGAAGAACTGCGCAGCCGGGACTTTGCCTTTCCAGTAGTACGGCGTGCCGTGGCCCATCTCGGCGGTGCCGCGCGAGACGGCATCGAACACTTCCAGTGCCGGCACCAGCTCACCAGCGGCGTAGACCTTGACGGTCAGGCGCCCGGCGCTCATGGCGTTGATGCGCTCGGCCAGGCGCTCGGCAGAGGTGCCCAGACCAGGGAAGTTCTTTGGCCAGGACGTGACCATCTTCCAGTGGATGATTTCTGCCGGCTTGGCAGCGGCTTGCTCGCTGGCAGCCTTGTCGTCCTTGCAGCCAACCAGGCCGATTGCGGCGATCAGCGCCAGAGCGGTGCCGAACAGATTGCGGCGATTCATCGATTATCTCCAGGTACGGTGTACTAACAGGCTTCGAGCTTGGCGTATGCCAGCATCAGCCACTTACTGCCTTCGTTTTCGAAATTCACTTGGACCCGCGCCTGGGCGCCAGCACCCTCGAAATTGAGGATGGTGCCCTCGCCGAACAGGCTGTGGTGTACGCGTTGGCCCAGACTGAAGGGCGTCTGCGGTACGGCGCTGCCGGCGAACAGGCTGCCGCCACCCATCGAGCTGGTGCTCACCGGGCGGCTGACGCTGTTGCTCAGGCGCACTTCCTGAATCAGCGGTGCGGGGATTTCGCGGACGAAGCGCGACACCTTGTTGTAGGTCTCGCTACCGTAGAGACGCCGGGTTTCGGCGTAGCTGATCACCAGCTTCTGCATGGCACGGGTAATGCCGACATAGGCCAGGCGGCGTTCTTCTTCCAATCGGCCCGGTTCTTCCAGGCTCATCTTGTGCGGGAACAGACCCTCCTCCATCCCAACCAGGAATACCAGGGGGAATTCCAGGCCCTTGGCGCTGTGCAGGGTCATCAATTGAATGCTGTCTTCGTTCTCGGCGGCCTGAGTGTCGCCGGCCTCCAGCGAGGCGTGGGTGAGGAAGGCCTGCAGCGGGGTCAGCTCGTCGTCTTCGTCATTCTCGAAGGCGCGCGCGGCGCTGACCAGTTCCTCGAGGTTCTCTACCCGGGCCTGGCCCTTCTCGCCCTTTTCCGCTTCGTGATAGGCGAGCAGGCCGCTTTTCTCGATGACCACCTGGGTCATCTGGTGCAGCGGCATGGCAGCGACTTTCTCGTCGAGGTTATTTATCAAATCGATGAATGCGGTCAGCGCCCCGGCGGCCTTACCGGACAATGTTTTTGTTGCGAGCATTCGGCGAATAGCCGCCCACATTGGTAGCTCATGCTCACGCGCAAATTGGCGAATGTTTTCTACCGTTTTTTCGCCGATACCACGTGCAGGCACGTTGATGATTCTTTCTAGCGCCGGATCGTTGTCTCGTGCGTCGAGCAGGCGCAGATAGGCCATGGCGTTCTTGATTTCGGCACGCTCGAAGAAGCGCTGACCACCGTAGATGCGGTAGGGGATCTTCTCGCGCAGCAGCGCCTCTTCCAGCACGCGCGACTGGGCGTTGGAGCGATAGAGAATGGCGATCTCGCTGCGCTTGAGGCCGTCCTTGCGCAGGGCGTCCTCGATCGTCTCGACCACGTAGCGCGCTTCGTCGTGCTCGTTGAAGGCGGCGTACAGGGCTAGCGGCTCGCCATCACCGACGTCGGTACGCAGCTCCTTGCCGAGGCGACCCTGGTTGTTGGCGATCAGCGCGTTGGCGGCATTGAGGATATTGGCGGTGGAGCGGTAGTTTTGCTCCAGGCGAATGATCTCGGCATCGGCGAAGTCCTGGTCGAACTGCTGGATGTTCTCGATCTTCGCGCCGCGCCAGCCGTAGATCGACTGGTCGTCGTCGCCCACCACCATCAGGCTCTCGCCGCCCTTGGCGAGCATGCGCAGCCAGGCGTACTGCACGGCGTTGGTGTCCTGGAACTCGTCGACCAGGATATGGCGGAAGCGGCGCTGGTAGTGCTCCAGCAGGCCAGGGTTGTCGCGCCACAGGTCGAGGGCGCGCAGCAGCAGTTCGGCGAAGTCGATGACGCCGGTGCGCGCGCAGGCCGCCTCGTAGGCTTCGTAGATGCCGCGCATGGTGGCCAGGAACAGGTCGCCGCTGGCCTGGATGCCTTGCGGACGAATGCCCTCGTCTTTCTGCCCGTTGATGAACCACTGCGCCTGCTTGGCTGGCCAGCGCTGTTCATCCAGGCCGAGGTCGCGGATTACCCGCTTGATCAGGCGCTGCTGATCGTCGGAGTCGAGAATCTGGAAGTTCTCGGCCAGCTTGGCTTCCTGCCAGTGCGCGCGCAGCAGACGGTGCGCCAGGCCATGGAAGGTGCCGACCCACATGCCCGCCGGGGCATGGCCGAGCACGTCTTCGATGCGGTGGCGCATCTCGGCGGCGGCCTTGTTGGTGAAGGTCACCGACAGGATGCTGTGTGGCGACACGTCCAGGCGCTGGATCAGGAAGGCGATACGGTGCACCAGCACGCGGGTCTTGCCCGAGCCGGCACCGGCCAACACCAACTGATGACCCGGCGGCGTGGTGACCGCATGGTGCTGGGCGGGATTGAGGGTGGTGAGTCTGTGGTCGAGGTCGTTTTGCATCGCGGCATTCTAGCAGGCTGTTGAAAAACTATCTGCGTTGCCACTGCTGCGTTAAAAACAGGCTCAAAATGCTCATTTACAGCTCGTAAACTCCGCTTTTTCGCCTATTTTTGCCTTGCATTGGCTGCCTCGCCTACGTTTTTCAACGGCCTGCTAGGTGCCCGGACAGGGGAGGGCAAACCGTTGTCCGAGCGTGGAGAAACGCGTCCGATGCTACCGACGACTGGCAGGTCAGCGCGCAGGTGGGCGTGGTCAGGCGGCCTGGGGTCGTCGTGACATGGCGTGGCCTGGCAGAAGTTCGGCTTCAGGTTGTGAAATGCGCCACATCATTGTTGGGCAGAGCGTCTGTCTCGGGTATTCTCCCGCGACGTCAGGGCTGAGGCAGCTGAAAAAACACCGCAGCCCCTCAGGCAACCATTACAAGAAAATCGCCTATGACCGCCACGACTAGCGCCGAAGTTCAAGAGGTGACGCTGGACCCGCAGCAGGCTGAACGTCAGTTCGCCACGGATATTGCCGTCGAGCGCACCCGCTTGCTGTTTCTGGGCTCGCGCCTGCCCACCCTGCTTATGCTGCTGGTTGGCCTGGCCTGCAGCCTGTTGCTGTGGAGTCAGCAGAGTGCCCTCATGCTCGCAGCATGGTTGGGCTGGGTGGTGTTGCTGGTGCTGCTGCGTCTGACCCAGGTGAACGCCTTCAACGCGGCGCTGCCGAGCCGCCAGGCCGAACCCTACTGGCGAAACATCTTCCTGTTCGGCGCGGGGGCCTCCGGCCTGACCCTCGCCTTCGCCGTGATCGTCCTGGTGCCGGCCGATGTGTTCTATCAGCAGGCACTGGTCTATGGCCTGATCGCCGCGGCGATTCTTTCGGCCAGCGTCGCCTATGCCGTCAGCCTGCCAGCCTTTCTCAGCTTCGCCTTGCCCTGCCTGCTGCCTTCGGTGGCCTATCTGCTGCTGGCCGACAACAGCCTGCAACGCGGTTGGGGACTGCTTGGGCTGATCCTGTTTCTTGCCCTGCTGATCGTGGCCTGGCAGGTCAATCGCCTGGTACAGCGCAGCTTGCTGCAACGGTTCCATAACCTGGCGCTGATCAGCAATCTGGAGCATGCCAAGCAGCGCGCCGAAGGGCTCAACGAAGAGCTGGCGCGCGAGGTTGAGCAACGCCGTCGTGCCGAACGTGAGCTGCGCGGTGCCCATGGTGCGCTGGAAATGCGCGTGGCCGAGCGTACCCTGGAGCTGGACGAGGCGACTCATGCCCTGGGCAAGAGCCAGGAGCGCCTGGCCCTGGCGCTGGAGGCCAGTGAGCTGGGGCTGTGGGACTGGGATCTGGAAAGCGATCAGGTGCATCATTCACACCTGCGCGAGCTGTTCGGTCTGGAGCCGGAGCAGGTGCGGGTGATGCTGCGCGACCTCACCCCGCGTCTGCACCCGGACGACCTGCCACGACTGCGTCGGGCGCTGGTTCAGCACCTCAAGGGGCGCAGCGAGGATTATCAGATCGAGTACCGCGTGCGCCATGTCGATGGCCACTGGGTCTGGGTCGAAGACCGTGGCCGTGCGGTCGAGCGTGATGCCGCCGGTCGTGTCCGGCGCATGCTCGGCACGCGACGTGACGTCAGCGCGCGGCGCCAGCAGGAGCAGCAGCAACGTCTGGCCGCGACCGTATTCGAGGCCGCCAGCGAAGGCATCTTCATTCTCGACCCCGACTACCGCGTGCTGGCGGTCAACCGCGCCTTCAGCGCGGTGACCGGCTATAGCAGCGAGGAAGTGGTCGGGCGCAGGGTGACCAGCCTTTTCAGCAGTGGTGAGATGCGCAGGCAGTATCAGTTGATCAGCCAGGAGCTGGACAGCAGCGGCACCTGGCAGGGCGAATTGATCGAGACGCGCAAGAGCGGTGAGCTCTATCCGCAATGGTTGCAGCTCAATCTGGTGCGCGATACCAGCGGTCGACCCAGTCATATCGTCGGTTTCTTCGCCGACCTGACGGCGCGGCGCGAGGCCGAGGAGCGCCTGCGCTACCTCTCGCACTACGACGACCTCACCGGGCTGGCCAACCGCAGCCTGTTCAAGGAGCGTCTGCATGAAGCCAGCCAGCGCGCACGGCAGAGTGGCCGCAGCATCGCGTTGGTGCACATCGATCTGGATCGCTTCAAGCTGCTCAACGACAGCCTCGGGCATGAGGTGGCGGACCAGTTGCTGCGCCAGATAAGCCGCCGCCTGACCCAGACCGTACCCGAGGCCGACTGCATCGCGCGGCTGTCGGCTGATGAATTTGCCATCATCCTCGATGCCTATGGCAGCCTTTCCAGCCTGGCGCGGGTGGCCAGTCGGCTGCTGACCAAGCTGCGCGTGCCGATGACCGTCGGTGGCCACGAGCTGGTGATCAGTGCCTCGCTGGGCATCAGTCTGCTGCCGGACTACGCCCGCGAGATCAGCGCACTGATCAGCCAGGCCAACATGGCCGTGCAACATGCCAAGCACCTGGGTGGCAACACCTTCCAGTTCTTCACCGACAACCTGCAGGCCTGCACCCTGGAGCGCCTGCAACTGGAGAACCAGCTGCGCAAGGCCATCGACGAAGGCCAGCTGGAGGTGTTCTACCAGCCCAAACTGAACCTCGCCGACGACCAGCTCAATGCTGCCGAGGCGCTGGTGCGCTGGCGCCATCCGCAACAGGGCATGGTGCCGCCGAGCGAGTTCATCGGTCTGGCCGAGGAAACCGGGCTGATCGCACCGATTGGCGAGTTCGTGCTGCGTCAGGCCTGCCAGCAGGCGTGTGAATGGCAGCGTCAGGGGCTGGCGAAAATCCGTGTGTCGGTGAACATCTCGGTGCATCAGCTGCGCCAGGGCAACCTCACCAGCCTGGTGCGTCAGGTGCTCGAAGAGACCGGCCTGGCGCCGCAATATCTGGAACTGGAGCTGACCGAAAGCCAGCTGCTGGACAACGTCGACAGCGTCATCGTCACCTTCCGCCAGCTGCGCGAACTGGGGGTCAAGCTGGCCATCGACGACTTTGGCACCGGCTATTCCTCGCTCAGTTACCTCAAGCGCTTCCCGGTGCATTACGTGAAGATCGACCAGACCTTCATCCGCGACCTGTCACCCGGTGGCGAGGATGCCGCAATCACCCGCGCGATCATCGCCATGGCTCACAGCCTGGAGCTGAAAGTGGTGGCCGAGGGCGTGGAAACCCAGGCGCAGATGGATTTCCTCAAGAGCCAGAACTGCGACGAGATCCAGGGCTTCCTGATCAGCCGCCCGGTGGAGGCAAGCGCCTTCGCCGAGCTGCTGCGCGCGCAGATCGACAATCCGCTGGATTGAGCGGCGCTTGCTCGCTACCCGGGCAGCGTGCGCTTACTTGGCGAACAGCTGGCCGATGTCCTTGAACGCCTTGAACTCCAGGGCATTGCCGCAGGGGTCGAGAAGGAACAGGGTGGCCTGCTCACCGACCTGGCCCTTGAAGCGCACATAGGGTTCGATGACGAACGTCGTCTGGCGGCTGCGCAGGCGCTCGGCCAGCGCCTCCCAATCGTCCCAGGCGAGCACCACGCCGAAATGCGGCACCGGCACGTCATGGCCGTCCACCGGGTTGCTCACGGCGGATTCCTGGTAGGCCATCTTTGGCGCCTCGTGGATCACCAACTGGTGGCCGAAGAAATCGAAATCCACCCAGTGCTCACTGCTGCGGCCTTCGGCGCAGCCGAACACCTCGCCATAGAAATGCCGCGCGGCAGCCAGGTCGTACACGGGAATCGCCAGGTGAAAGGGTGCAAGGGCCATCACGGATTACCTCTGATTGTTGTGGGTAGGGCGGGTACAACCCGCCATCGATGTTCGTTGCTCCAGCCTATCAACAGCGAAATTGTCGGAAAGCGAATATTCTTTCGTGCAAGCTCAAATAATTTCGATCATTCGAGGCGCCGATGCTGCGTGAACTGAAAACCTTCATCACCGTCGCCCGTTTGGGCACCTTCGCCGCTGCCGGTCAGCAGGTGGGCCTGACCCAATCTGCCGTCAGCGCGCAGATGCGCGTATTGGAGCAGCACCTCGGCGTGCGCCTGTTCGACCGCAGTGGTCGCGCTGCCGTGCTCAATGCGGCCGGCCGGCATGCCCTGCCGCTGGCCGAGCAGATGCTCGCGCTGTACGCGCAAATGGCGCTACCGCAGGCGGCCGATCAGTGGCAGGGCGAGCTGCGCGTCGGCGCCATCGCCACCTTGCAGACCGGCCTGTTGGCCGAGGCGCTGCCGCGCTTTCGGCAACTGGCGCCGCGGGTCGAACTGAAGCTGGTGCCGGGCGTGTCCTTGCAGCTGTTCAGCCAGCTGGATGCCGGCGAGCTGGATCTGGCACTGCTGATCAAACCGCCGTTTGCCTTGCCCAAGGAAATCCTCGAAGTCCCGCTGGCGCACGAGCCCTTCGTGCTCATCGCTCCGCTGGACGTGCCGGGCGACGACCCGCTGCGCCTGCTGGTCGAGCAACCTTTCGTGCGCTACGACCGCGCCTCGTTCGGTGGGCGCCAGGTGACCCGCTTTCTGCGTGAACAGCAGCTGAACGTGCACGAGGCGCTGGAGCTGGATGAGCTGGAAGCCATCGTGCGTCTGGTGGAGAACGGCATGGGCGTCGCCCTGGTGCCACGCGCGGGCCTGTGGCTGCAACGGCCCACGCGCCTGCGGGTGATCGAGCTGGGCGCGCTGGCCTTCCATCGCGAACTGGTCGCCCTGGTGCGGCGGGCGCAGCGTCAGCCGGCGCTGGATTGCCTGCTGGAATGTTTGCGGCGCTTGTAGCCCGGATGCAATCCGGGGCGCTGGCGTCGGTGCCAGGTGAGCGCTATGGATCGCGGGGGACTGGCCGCTAGGTTCCACACATAAAAATGCCGCGCGGCTTTGCAGCGGCGCGGCATTGGTTACAGCAAAAGCGGTCGGCGGCGATCAGAACGCCGGGACCACGGCGCCCTGGTACTTCTCTTCGATGAACTGCTTGACCTCGGCGCTGTGCAGGGCCTTGACCAGCTTCTGCACGGCGTCGCTGTCCTTGTTGTCGGCGCGGGTCACCAGAATGTTCACGTAGGGCGAGTCGCTGCCTTCGATGGCCAGGGCATCCTGGGTCGGGTTCAGCTTGGCTTCCAGGGCGTAGTTGGTGTTGATCAGGGCGAGATCGACCTGGCTCAGCACGCGCGGCAGGGTAGCTGCTTCCAGTTCACGCACCTTGATGCCTTTCGGGTTTTCGACGATGTCCTTCGGCGTGGCGAGGATGCCGGCTTCCGGCTTGAGGGTGATCACGCCGGCTTTCTGCAGCAGCAGCAGGGCGCGACCGCCGTTGGTGGCATCGTTGGGGATGGCCACGGTGGCGCCTTGCGGCAGCTCGCTCAGGTTCTTGATCTTGCTCGAGTAGGCGCCGAAGGGCTCGACGTGTACGCCGGCAACGCTGACCAGCTCGGTCTTGCGGCTGGCGTTGAACTCGTCCAGGTACGGCTGGTGTTGGAAGAAGTTGGCGTCGAGGTTGCCTTGCTGCACCTGCAGGTTGGGCTGCACGTAGTCGGTGAACACGCGCACCTTCAGCTCCACGCCTTCTTTGGCCAGGGCCGGTTTGACGAGCTCGAGGATCTCCGCGTGCGGCACCGGGGTGGCGGCGACGTTGAGGGTTTCGGCCTGGGCCGAGAAGGCCGCGCAGGCGGCGATGGCAGTCAGCAGCTTCTTCATTTCAAGATTCCTTTTGGGAAGGTTGGCGCGGCTCTCGCGGGTGGCGAGTCGCCGCTTGTTGGGATTACTTGCGAGAAAAATGCACCACCAGGCGGTCACCGACCATCTGCAGCACTTGCACCAGAATCAACAGCAGGATCACGGTCACCGCCATCACGTCCGGCTGGTAGCGCTGGTAACCGTAGCGTACGGCCAGATCGCCGAGGCCGCCGCCGCCGATCAGGCCGCTCATGGCGGTGTAGGACACCAGGGTAATCGCGGTGACGGTGGTGGCCGCGAGCAGGCCGGGCAGCGCCTCGGGCAGCAGCGCGCGGGTGATGATCTGCCAGGTGCTGGCGCCCATCGCCTGGGTCGCCTCGATGATGCCGCGCTCGACTTCACGCAGGGCGGTTTCCACCAGGCGCGCGAAGAACGGCGTGGCGCCCACCACCAGCGGCGGGATGGCGCCGGCGACGCCCAGCGAGGTGCCGACCAGCAGCTCGGTGAAGGGAATCATCAGGATCAGCAGGATGACGAAGGGCACCGAGCGCAGGATGTTCACCACCAGCGACAGCGCGCCATACAGAGCCTTCTGTTCGAACAGCTGACGCGGGCCGGTGAGAAACAGCAGCACACCGAGCGGCAGGCCGAGCAGCACGGTGAACAGCATCGAGCCGAGCAGCATGTTCAGGGTGTCGAGGCTGGCCTGCCAGATTTCCGGCCAGAACACGTTGGGCAGCAGTTGTTCGAGCATCAGCGCAGTACCTCCAGATGCACGTCGGCGGCTTGGAAACGCGCCAGCGCAGCGTCGATGTCTCCGCCGGTCAGGGCCAGGGTCAGCTGGCCGTAGGGGGTGTCCTTGATGCGGTCGATGCGCCCGGCGAGGATGCTGTAGTCCACCCCGGTCTCACGGGCTACGGTGCCCAGCAGCGGGGCGTAGGTGGCCTCGCCCTGGAAGGTCAGGCGCAGGATACGGCCTTCGACATGGGCGAAGTCGTCACGCTGCTCGGCCTCGTCGACGTGCTCGGACTCCTGCACGAAACGCTTGGTGGTCGGGTGCTGCGGGTGCAGGAACACCTCGGCCACCGGGCCTTCCTCGACGATGACACCGGCATCCATCACCGCCACGCGGTCGCAGACGCGGCGGATCACGTCCATCTCGTGGGTGATCAGCACGATGGTCAGACCCAGCTCGCGGTTGATCTCGGCCAGCAGGTGCAGCACGGCGGTGGTGGTCTGCGGGTCGAGTGCGCTGGTGGCCTCGTCGCACAAGAGGATCTTTGGTCGCGTGCTCAGCGCACGGGCGATGCCGACACGCTGTTTCTGCCCGCCGGAGAGCTGCGCCGGGTATTTGTTGGCGTGATCCTGCAGGCCGACGCGGGCCAGCAGTTCGGCAACGCGGGTGTCGATCTCGCTACGGTTCAGCTCGCCGGCCAGGCGCAACGGCATGGCAATGTTGTCGGCGACGGTCTTCGACGACAGCAGGTTGAAGTGCTGGAAGATCATCCCGACCTGCTGGCGGAAGCGGCGCAGGCCGCCCGCATCGAGGGCGGTGACGTCGACGCCATCGATCTCGATGCGTCCGCCGGAGGGTTCCTCCAGGCGGTTGATCAGGCGTAGCAGGGTGCTCTTGCCGGCGCCGGAGTGGCCAATAATGCCGAACACCTGACCGCTGCCGATCTGCAGCGTGGTGGGCTGCAGCGCCGGAATCTCGCGGCCCGCGACGCGGTAGGCCTTGTGGACGGATTGAAACTGGATCACGCGAACGACCTTTTGGGTGTGTTCAAGGGCGAGCCCCAAGATGGATGGGCCGGCCATCGGGCGCCGGGTGGGCGCAAAGGGGCGCTAGTCTACCCGGCGTTGTTTAGGCCGAGAAAATCTTTGTTGGCCTATGGTTATTTCAAAATGGCATTAAAAGGCCAGGCTCATTGCCGGGCCTGTTCCAGCGTCTGGCGTACATCGCTGCCCAGTGCGGGTGCGTCGGGCAGCAGGCTGCGCGCCTGGCTGAGGGCTTTGCCTGCGGCGTCGAGATCGCCACGCTGCAACGCTTCGCGCCCTTGCAGCATGTAGGCATCGGCTAGGCGTCGTTGATACTGCAGCAGGCGTTCGTCCTGGCCGGCGCGTGGCTCAAGAGCAACGAGCTGCTCACGGGCCCCGTCCAGGTCGGCTGCGTCGAGGCGTTGTTCGATCTGCTGGAAGGCTGGCGTCAGTGTGTCGATGCCGTGCGGCGCGCTTTGGCAGGCGGCCAGCAGCAGTGCCAGGCCGATCAGCAGGCCGTTAAAAACGAACGACTTCATGCGTCTACGTCTCGGTTTGTGCAAAAAATGCGCAATCATACAGCGTTGCCCCACTGATTTCACGCCGCCCTACGGGAGCGTTGTGAGTCCGGAACCCGTGCAATCAAGCATCAGCCGTTGCGCTTGGGCAGGGCGAAGCTGGCGAGGAACAGCGCGGCAGCGCTGACCACGATGGATGGCCCGGCGGGCGTGTCCTGATACCAGGACAGCGCCAGGCCGCAGCACACTGCAAGCAGGCCGAGCAGGCTGGCGCCGACGGCCATCTGCTCCGGCGTGCGCGCGTGGCGCTGGGCGGCGGCGGCGGGGATGATCAGCAGCGAGGTGATCAGCAGCACGCCGACGATCTTCATCGCCACGGCGATCACCACGGCGATCAGCAGCATCAGCGCCAGGCGGATCGCTGCTACCGGCAGGCCTTCGACCCGCGCCAGCTCCTCGTGCACGGTGATCGCCAACAGCGGCCGCCACAGCCAGGCCAGCAGCGCCAGCACCAACGCGCTACCGCCGATGATCCAGGCCAGGTCGGTGGGGCTGACGGCGAGCAGGTCGCCGAACAGGTAGCTCATCAGGTCGATGCGCACGTCATGCATGAAGCTCAGCGCCACCAGGCCCAGCGACAGGGTGCTGTGGGCGAGAATGCCCAGCAGGGTGTCGGAAGCCAGCGGCTGGCGCTGCTGCAGCGTCACCAGCAGCACGGCGAGCAATATGCAGCCGACGGTTACCGTCAGGGTCGGGCTGACGTCGAGCATCAGCCCCAGTGCCACGCCGAGCAGGGCGGCATGGGACAGCGTGTCGCCGAAATAGGCCATGCGCCGCCAGACCACGAAGGAGCCGAGCGGGCCAGCCACCAGGGCCAGCGCCAGACCGGCGAGCAGGGCGTTGAGGAGAAAGTCAGGCATCAATGTTTACAGTTCGGGCCGTGGACGTGAGCCGGGCCATGAATGGTCAGGCCGGGCTTGACCACGCCGCCATGCAGGTCGTGATCGTGGTCGTGATGATGGTGATAGACGGCCAGGCTCTTGGCGTCCTGGCCGAACAGTTCGATGAAGGCTGGATCACCGCTGACCTGCTCCGGGTGTCCGGAACAGCAGACATGACGGTTGAGGCAGACCACCTGATCGGTGGCGCTCATCACCAGATGCAGGTCGTGCGAGACCATCAGCACGCCGCAGCCGTGGCGCTCGCGCAGCCGCGAGATCAGCCGGTACAGTTCGGCCTGGCCGGCGACGTCGACGCCCTGCACCGGCTCGTCGAGTACCAGCAACTGCGGCTCGCGCAGCAGGGCGCGGGCCAGCAGCACGCGCTGCATCTCGCCACCGGAAATGCTCTGTAGCGGGCTGTCGATCACCTGTTCGGCGCCGACTTCAGCCAGCGCTGCCAGCGCGCGCTGGCGATCCACTCCCGGCACCAGACGCAGAAAGCGCAGCACCGACAGCGGCAGGGTGGCGTCGACATGGAGCTTTTGCGGCATGTAGCCAATGCGCAGGCGTGGCGCCCGGCGCACGTTACCGCTGTCGGGCTGGAGCAGGCCGAGCACCACGCGCACCAGAGTCGTCTTGCCGGCGCCGTTGGGGCCGATCAGGGTGACGATCTCACCGGGTTGTACGCTCAGCTGCACGTCGTCCAGTACCGGCTGGCCATTGAAGCTGACAGCGACGCCGTCGAGACGGATCAATGCTTCGCTCATGCCGCGCCCTTGCAGCCTGCGCAGAGGCCAACCACTTCCACGGTCTGGCTTTCCACGGCGAAACCGACACCGGCCGCGCCGTCGACAATGGCCTGGCTGATCGCCGGTTGCTCCAGTTCGGTCGCCGCATGGCAGCTACGGCAGATCAGGAACTGGCCCTGGTGCGCGTGCTCCGGGTGGCTGCAACCGACGAAGGCGTTGAGCGAGGCGATGCGGTGCACCAGGCCGTTTTCCAGGAGGAAGTCCAGCGCGCGGTAAACGGTGGGCGGCGCGGCGCGGCGACCGTCTTCGTCGCTCAGCACGCCGAGGATGTCGTAGGCGCCGAGCGGCTTGTGGCTGGCCCAGACCAGCTCCAGCACACGCTTGCGCAGGGCAGTCAGGCGCAGACCCTGGCGCGCACAGATGGCTTCGGCTTCGGCCAGCGCATGGCTGACGCAGCGGGAGTGATCGTGGGGGCGTGCAGCCAGGGGGGTATCGATCATGGGCAAGGACGGAGCGAGTGAGAGACGTTATTATATTACCTGTTCAATTCCATTCGAGTATGCCCCGTGTTGCGTCTTTTCTGTCTCTTTACCCTGTTTTTCGTCGCCAGCGCCCAGGCCGAAGTGCGTGTGCTGACCAGTATCAAACCGCTGCAACTGATCGCCGCAGCGGTGCAGGACGGCGTTGGCGAACCCGACGTGTTGCTGCCGCCGGGCGCCTCACCGCATCACTACGCGCTGCGTCCGTCCGATGTACGGCGTGTGCGTGATGCCGACCTGCTGTACTGGATCGGCCCGGACATGGAAGGCTTCCTGCCGCGCGTGCTGGAAAGCCGCGACAAGCCACAGGTGGCTGTGCAGAGCCTGCCCGGCATGACCCTGCGCCACTTCGGCGATAGCCACGACGAACACGATCATGACCATGACGAGCATGATCATGGCCACGAACATGCCGGCGATGAGCTGGGGCATGATCACGATCATCGTCCGGGCAGTCTGGATGCCCACCTGTGGTTGGCCGCCGACAATGCCAAGGTGATCGCTGCGCGCATGGCGGCAGACCTGGCCAAGCTGGATACCGCTAACGCCGACCGCTACGCCGCCAATCTGCAAGCCTTCGAGGCACGCCTGGAGGCGCTCGATGGCCGCATTCGCCCGCAACTGGCCGCCTTGCAGGGCAAGCCCTATTTCGTCTTCCACGAAGCCTTCGATTATTTCGAGGCTGCTTACGGCCTCAAGCACGCCGGGGTGTTCAGCGTGCTGACCGAAGTGCAGCCGGGTGCCCGGCATGTCGCGGCCATGCGCAAGACGCTGCAACAGGCAGGGCCGAGCTGCGTGTTCAGCGAGCCGCCGCTGCGCCCGCGCCTGGCGGAAACCCTGAGCGCCGGGTTGCCGGTAAGACTGGCCGAACTCGATGCGTTGGGTGGCACTTTGCCGGCCAATGCCAGTGGCTACGAGCAATTGCTGGAAAACCTGGCCGCCGGCTTTGCTCAGTGCCTGGGCAGCCTGTAAGGCCTTTGCGGGGCAGCTGCATACGTTTCGCGTGCACCTGGGTCAGGGCATGCAGCGTTTATCTGTGCGCGGTGCATGAGCGGCGGCTTGGCAGGTTGATCCCGCTACAGGGCAAACGGCAGTGGCAGTTCGACCCGCTGGCGCTGCGCCAGGCGCCGCTGGAACTCAGCCGGATCATGAATCAGCACTTCCTGCCCGGCGAATGACTCGGCGGCGATCAGGCGTGACAGCCAGAAGCGCACGCAGGCCACACGAAGCATGACCGGCCACAGCTCCGCTTCGGCAGCGCTGAACGGGCGTAGAGCCGCATAGGCGCCGAGCAGCGCACGGGCGCGAGCGCCGTCGAGGCTGCCGTCTTCGTGCGAGCACCAGTCGTTGAGGGTGATCGCCAGGTCGTAGAGCATCGGCCCCGAGCAGGCATTGTAGAAGTCGATCACCCCGGCCAGGTGGTTGCCGTCGAACAGGGCGTTGTCGCGGAACAGGTCGGCATGCAGATTGGCCTGGGGCAATGCGAGGATGCGCGGCTTCAACGCGGCGATCTCGGCCAGCGCATCACGCAATAGTGGCTGAGACTTGTCATCGAGCTTCAGCGCCTGGCTCGTGCCTTCGGCCAGCATCCAGTCCAGGCCACGGTCACTGCGCCGCTCGATGGGCGCGTCACGGGTGGCCAGGTGAATCCGTGCCAGCAGACCACCCACCTCCTGGCAGTGATGGGCGTTGGCCTCGCGCACATGCTTGCCGGACAGCCTTGGCTGCAGCAGCGCGGGTTTCTCCGCCAGGCTGCGCAGCGCCTCGCCGTCCTGCGTGCGCAGGGCGTAGGGCACCGGCAGGCCGGCATCGTGCAGCACATCGAGTAATTCGATGAAAAACGGCAGGTCGGCCACCGGGCCGCGTTCGACCAGGGTCAGGACGTACTCGCCCTGTTCCAGACTGACGAAGAAGTTGCTGTTTTCGCTGCCCGCCGCAATGCCCTGGAAGTCACGCAAGCGGCCAAGCCCATAGGGCGCCAGGAAGACTTCGAGCTGATGACGCTCCAGGGGGGTGAATACCGACATATCAGACCTTAATGACTTACCAGCTAAAGATTTCCCACGAGGGGATCAGCATGTCCGGATCGTCCGAACGTACGAAGTTGCCGTCGCTGCCATCGGCGCGCACGAGAAAATAGGGTTTACCGTTCTTCGGGATGACCTTGATGGCGTAGAGGAAGCCATTGACCCGGTATTCCTGAATGGTGCGGTCGCCGTCTTGGCGGATGGTCACATCGGGATCGGCAGACACCGGATCTTCGGCGTGAGCGGCAAGTGGAACACAGGCCAACAGGCCGACCAGCAACAAGCGATTGACTGTACCCATGGTAACCTTGCTCCTTTGTTTTTTACCGATGCAGCTATTCTACCGCTGCACCCGCCGAAAAGGTTGATCCCGCGCATGAGCCAAGCCCCTCTCGTTCTGGTCGACGGTTCCTCGTATCTATACCGCGCCTTCCATGCCCTGCCGCCATTGACCACTTCCAGGGGCATGCCCACCGGAGCGGTGAAGGGTGTGTTGAACATGCTCAAGAGCCTGCGCAAGCAGTATCCGAACAGCCCGTTTGCCGTGGTCTTCGACGCCAAGGGCGGCACCTTCCGCGATGAGCTGTTCGCCGAGTACAAGGCCAATCGTCCGTCCATGCCGGACGAGTTGCGCGTCCAGGTCGAGCCGCTGCATGCCAGCGTGCGTGCCCTCGGCCTGCCGCTGCTGTGCGTCGAGGGCGTCGAGGCCGATGACGTGATCGGCACCCTGGCCCGCCAGGCCGCTGCGGAAAAGCGCGACGTGGTCATCTCCACCGGCGACAAGGACATGGCGCAGCTGGTCTGCCCGCACGTTACGCTGGTCAACACCATGACCGGAAGCGTCTACGACGAAGGTGGCGTAAAGGAGAAATTCGGTGTCGGGCCTGAGCTGATCATCGATTACCTGGCGCTGATGGGCGACAAGGTCGACAACATTCCCGGCGTGCCCGGTGTGGGTGAAAAAACCGCGCTCGGCCTGCTGGTTGGTGTCGGCGGTGGCCTCGACGTGATCTATGCCAACCTCGACAAGGTGCCCGAGCTGCCGATTCGCGGCGCCAAGAGCTTGCCGGCCAAGCTCGAAGAGCATCGCGAGATGGCTTACCTGTCCTATCAGCTGGCGACCATCAAGACCGACGTACCGCTGAATATCGAGATCGACTCGCTGCATCCGGGCGAGCCGGATCTGGCTGCGCTGGTCGAGTTGTACGGCCAGCTGGAGTTCAAGAACTGGCTGGACGACCTGCTGCGGCAGAACAAGGCACTGGCGGCCAAGGCTGCTGCGCCGGCAGGCGATCTGTTTGCCGAGCCGACAGGGGAAACCGTTGAGGAAACCGCCGAGCCAGCGCCAGCCAGCAACGGTGATTACCAACTGGTACTGGAGCAGGCGCAATTCGACGCCTGGCTGAAGAAGCTGGAGCAGGCCGAGCTGATCGCCTTCGACAGCGAGACCACCAGCGTCGATGCGCAACAGGCGCAACTGGTCGGCCTGTCCTTCGCGGTCAAGGCCGGCGAAGCGGCCTATATCCCGCTGGCGCACTCCTACATGGGCGTGCCGCAGCAGTTGGATCGCGATGCAGTGCTCAAGTCGCTCAAGCCGATCCTCGAAGACCCGGCCAAGGCCAAGGTTGGCCAGCACGCCAAGTACGACATCAACGTCCTGGCCAATGCCAGCACACCGATTACCGTAAAGGGCGTGGCCTTCGACACCATGCTCGAATCCTATGTGCTGGACTCCACCGCCACCCGTCACGATATGGACAGCCTGGCGCTGAAGTACCTGAACCACAGCACCATCCGCTTCGAGGACATCGCTGGCAAGGGCGCCAAGCAGCTGACCTTCGACCAGATAGCCCTGGAGCAGGCCGGCCCATACGCCGCCGAGGACGCCGACGTGACCCTGCGCCTGCACCAGGAGCTGTGGGGACGCCTCGAAGCCGTGCCGTCCCTGGCCAAGGTGCTGCGCGACATCGAAATCCCGCTGGTACCGGTGTTGGCGCGCATCGAGCGCAATGGCGCGCTGGTCGACGCCAAACTGCTCGGCGAGCAGAGCGTCGAGCTGGGCGAGAAACTGGTGGAGCTGGAGCGCAAGGCGTTCGAGATCGCCGGTGAGGAATTCAACCTGGCCTCGCCCAAGCAACTGGGCGTGATCCTCTATGAAAAGCTCGGCTACCCGGTGATCAGCAAGACCGCCAAGGGTCAGCCCTCCACCGCCGAGGCGGTGCTCGCCGAACTGGCCGAGCAGGACTTTGAGCTGCCCAAGGTGCTCATGCAGTACCGCAGCCTGAGCAAACTCAAGAGCACCTACACCGACAAGCTGCCGGAGCAGATCAACCCGCGCACCGGGCGCATCCACACCAGCTATCACCAGGCGGTGGCCGCCACTGGCCGCCTGTCCTCCAGCGACCCTAACCTGCAGAACATCCCGATCCGCACTGCCGAAGGCCGGCGTATCCGCCAGGCCTTCGTCGCGCCCAAGGGCTACAAGCTGATGGCGGCGGACTACTCGCAGATCGAGCTGCGCATCATGGCTCATCTGGCCAAGGATGAAGGTCTGCTGGACGCCTTCCGCCATGATCTGGACGTGCACAAGGCCACGGCTGCCGAAGTGTTCGGTGTGCCGCTGGATCAGGTCACCAGTGATCAGCGGCGCAAGGCCAAGGCCATCAACTTTGGCCTGATCTACGGCATGAGCGCCTTCGGCCTGGCCAAACAGATCGACGTCGAACGCAAGGAGGCCCAGGCCTACATCGACCGTTACTTCGCCCGTTACCCCGGCGTGCTGACCTATATGGAAAGCACCCGCGCCCAGGCCGCCGAGCAGGGCTATGTCGAGACGGTCTACGGTCGTCGCCTGTACCTGCCGGAAATCCACGCGCAGAACCAGGCCATGCGCAAGGGCGCCGAGCGCGCGGCGATCAACGCACCGATGCAGGGCACGGCGGCGGACATCATCAAGCGCGCGATGATCGCCGTGGACAGCTGGCTGCAGGACAGTGGCATCGACGCGCGCATCATCCTGCAGGTGCACGACGAACTGGTGCTGGAGGTGCGTGAAGACCTGATCGACGAAGTCAGCGCCCAACTCAAGCGCCTGATGAGTGGCGCAGCGGAACTGGATGTGCCGCTGCTGGTGGAAGTCGGCGTTGGCGCCAACTGGGATGAAGCCCACTGATGCCCCGATTGCCGCAGCGCAACGCTGCGGCAGCTCTAAGGCTGGGCTTTCGGGTAATCAACTGGCGTTTTCTTATTGCAAATAGTTTTAAAAAAGTCCTGAACTTTCCGCGAAGCCACCTGGTCAGAGTTCATGAATGGCCGTTAAGCCCTTCAATGCTCCTTTGTTGTGTTAAGTGTTGGCAGACATCTGAACCCCGCCCTAGCGGTTCAGACCTTGAGCCCCGAACTTCCCCCTCCCCATACGAAGCTCGGGGTTTTTTTTGCCTGTAGAAAAGTGCCGCTAGCGGCATTCTGATGCCCCCTCCCTCCGGGAGACGACTGCATGGATGCATGAGGTAGGGTGACGCAGGACGCCAAAGTCGAGGGTGCCCGAAGGGCGGAAGAGGGCTTCTTTGATGCCTCTCTACGGAAACTCTGAAATAGCCGTCATTCCCGCGCAGGCGGGCATCCAGAATCTGCGCAGTCCCTGGGCTCCCGCCTTCGCGGGAGTGACGATAAATGGCTTTTTCAGAACATCCCTAAGTCAATACGGGCATTGAATCATCTTTTCCGTGAGCCGCAGCGCACCCTGCTTCAGGCTTCTTCGGCGCTTTCCTCATCCGCTTCCGGCAACAGATCCAGCCAGCCGGCCAGGACCATCTGCGCCTCTTCCACGCCCATGCGCTTGGGTGCCGAGAACAGCTGGATGCTGATGCCTTCGCCCCATTGCTTGCGAATGTCCTGGCGTACCTTGAGCAGCGCATTCTTCGCTGCGCCGAAGGCCAGCTTGTCGGCCTTGGTCAGCAGGATGTGCAGTGGCATGCCGCTGGCCACCGACCAGTCGAGCATCATGCAGTCGAACTCGGTCAGTGGGTGGCGGATGTCCATCATCAGCACCAGGCCGCAGAGGCTCTCGCGGCTGCCCAAATACGCTTCCAGATGTTTCTGCCAGTGCTGCTTGAGCGGGATCGGTACCTTGGCATAGCCATAACCCGGCAGGTCGACCAGACGACGTTCGTCATCCAGACGGAAGAAGTTGAGCAACTGCGTGCGCCCCGGCGTCTTCGAGGTGCGCGCCAGGCTGGCGTGGGTCAGGGTATTGAGCGCGCTGGACTTGCCGGCGTTTGAGCGGCCGGCGAAGGCTACCTCAAGGCCGCTGTCCTCGGGGCATTGATCGACCTTGGCAGCGCTGATGAGAAAGCTGGCCTGCTGGCACAGGCCGATGATGGGGTTCTTCGGGAGCATGGGGGTATCCGGTGATGTGTCAGGGGCTTTGCCAAACCAGCCAGGGGCGGTGCTAGGTTCTGTACGAAAAGTCGTCGAGCGAAGGTCAGGCGAGGCAAAAATAGGTGAGGAAGCGGAGTTTACGAGCTGTAAATGAGCATTCCGAACCTATTTTTAACGAAGCATCACCGAGCGCAGGCACTTTTCGTACAGAACCTAGGGTAAATACTCGCTCAGCGCCATGCATTGGTGATGAGGTGGAGGTGTTGGCCCGCTCGCGGCGCCGGTATCAGCCGGGCTCTACCCTGATGGTAATTGCCGTTGATCGTTGCGCGCTATGCTGACTGCCTTTGTGCTGTTCAGGGCTTGCGACATTTCCGCGCACCTGCTGCACTGGTGGTGGGGCGGCAGGTGGCGTCGTTTCCGTTTCAGTGCTGCCAGTATATAATGCCGCAGATTTTGTGTGCGCTTTGTCCCACCCGCAGGAACCCAATTGCCGGGAGCGATTACATCTCTGCTCGATAGAAAGCAGGACGCTCCCAACCCTGATGAGGTTGATCTGATGAAGAAAATGCTGCTCGCCGCTACCCTCATGACCCTGTCCTTGAGTGGCCATGCTGCACAGGATGCGCAAGCTGTGTATGACCGTTCCTGTGGTGTATGCCACAACGGCCAGATTCCCACGGCGCCCAAGAAGGGCGACAAGGCCGCTTGGGAGCCACGTCTGGCCAAGGGTATGGATGCACTGGTGCAGAGCGTCACCAATGGTTTGAACGCCATGCCGCCGCGTGGTTTGTGCATGGACTGCTCGGCCGAGGATTACCAGGCGGTCATCAAGTTGATGATCGAATGAGCAATCCCGCCCGATAACCCTTTCTCTCTTAGCCGTAATTGGATTAGCTGATGAACAAAGTACTCGTGAGTCTGCTGTTGACCCTGGGCCTCACCGGCGTGGCACAGGCTGCTGGCGATGCCGAAGCCGGTCAGGGCAAAGTTGCTGTCTGTGGTGCCTGCCATGGTGTCGATGGCAATAGCCCTGCGCCAAACTTTCCCAAGCTGGCCGGTCAGGGCGAGCGTTACTTGCTCAAGCAGCTGCACGACATCAAGTCCGGCGCCCGTCCGATCATTGAAATGACCGGTATGCTGGACAATCTCAGCGATCAGGACATGGCTGACATCGCCGCCTATTTCGCCAGCCAGAAGATGAGCGTCGGCGCTGCCGATCCCAAGCTGGTCGAGCGTGGTGAAGCGCTGTTCCGTGGCGGCAAGCTGGAAGAAGGCATGCCGGCCTGCATCGGTTGCCATGCGCCTAACGGTGCCGGTCTTGCCGCCGCTGGTTACCCGCACCTGGGTGGTCAGCATGCGCAGTACACCGCCAAGCAGCTGACCGATTTCCGTGAAGGCAACCGCACCAACGATGGCGACGCGATGATCATGCGCTCCATTGCGGCCAAGCTGAGCAACAAGGATATCGAGGCGCTGGCCAGCTTTATCCAGGGTCTGCACTGATAGACCGCTGTTGCGTTTGGCAAGACAAAGGGTGGCTGCGGCCACCCTTTTTCATAGGCGTGATGGCTACAATGGGCGGAACCGGCCCAGCGGTAGCGAGTCATAGTCTCGAATCGCCACCAGGGCGACGCTTATCCAGTTGAGGAGTACCCCATGCGTAACCTGATTTTTGGCGCCGCTCTGGCGATCAGCAGCCTGTTCGGTCTTACTGCCCATGCCGAGCCGGTGGCCGGCCAGCAGTATGTCGAGCTGAAGAGCCCGGTGCCGGTGTCCAAGCCTGGCAAGGTCGAAGTGGTCGAGCTGTTCTGGTACGGCTGCCCGCATTGCTACCAGTTCGAAGCGACCCTCAACCCCTGGGTCGAAAAACTGCCGGATGACGTCAACTTCGTTCGTGTGCCGGCGCTGTTCGGTGGGATCTGGAACGTCCACGGTCAGGCGTTCATTACCCTGGAAAGCATGAAGGTCGAGCAGAAGGTGCATGACGCCGTGTTCACCGCCATCCACCAGGAGAAGAAGAAACTGGCCTCGGCTGAAGAGTTCGCCGATTTCGTCGCCACCCAGGGTGTCGAGCGCGAAGCCTTCCTCAAGACCTTCAACTCCTTCGCCGTCAAAGGTCAGATGGAAAAGGCCAAGAAACTGGCCATGGCTTACCAGATCACGGGCGTACCGGTGATGGTCGTCGGCGGCAAGTATCGTTTCGACCTGGGCTCTGCCGGTGGCCCGCAGCAGACACTGGAAGTCGCCGATCACCTGATCGCCAAGGAGCGTGCCGCGCTCTAAGCGGCCGCAGGCGCGAAGCATGTTGCGCCGCTGGCGAAAGACACGTGCGGTTGGTCTGTGCGACCCACAGATCAACCCGCACTGCTCGCCCCATGCCGACTGGCCAGCTGACGGCCTGCTGCGCTTGCTCAGTTTCAATGTTCAGGTCGGCATCAATACCCAGCGCTACCACCACTACCTGACGCGCAGTTGGCAGCATCTGTTGCCTCATGCCGGGCGTGCCGGCAATCTTCAGCGCATCGGTGATCTGCTCACCGATTTCGATCTGGTGGCGTTGCAGGAAGTCGATGGCGGCAGCCTGCGCTCGGGTTATATCAATCAGGTCGAGTACCTGGCCCAGCAGGGCGCCTTTCCCTTCTGGTACCAACAGCTCAATCGCAATCTCGGGCGCCTCGCCCAGCACAGCAACGGCGTACTCAGCCGCTTGCGTCCCACCTTGCTGGAAGATCATCCACTGCCTGGGCCGCCTGGGCGCGGTGCGATCTTTCTGCGGCTGGGAGAGGGCGAGCACGCACTGGGGGTGGTGATGATGCACCTGGCTCTGGGCGCTCGTACCCGCACCCGGCAACTGGCCTATATCCGTGAGCGGGTCAGCGAGTTTCGCCATCTGGTGCTGATGGGCGACATGAATACCCATGCCGTCGACCTGCTGGAAAATTCGCCGCTGCGCGATCTTGGCCTGCTCGCGCCGCAGGTTGAGGCGACCTTCCCGAGTTGGCGACCGCAGCGCTGTCTTGACCATATCCTGCTCAGTTCCGAACTTGAACTGGGGCGTGTCGACGTGCTCAGCCAGCCAATCTCCGATCACCTGCCGGTAGCCGTGGAAATTCGCCTGCCGGCAGCACAGAATGCTGCGCAACTGCCTATGCTGAAAACGCCATCTCCCGAGTAAGCCGTATGAGCGATGACGCGCAACGCTGGAAAGACAAGTACCTGAGCAGCCTTGAGCAGCAGGAAAAGCTTGAGCGCCGTTGGGAGTTGCGCCTGGATCTGCTGCGCCGTGGCCTGGTGCGCAGCACTCTGGCGGCCGAGGGTGCGGACAAGGCGGTTGATCAGTGCATGCAGGAAATGCGCGAAATCCTGCGCCGCGATGATATGGACGCCGCGCTCGGCGGGCTGATCCCGCGTCTGGAAAAGGCCGTGGTGGATTCCGAGCAGCGCCGTCAGCAGCGTGCCGGTGAAGCGGCTATGGCCCTGGCCGGGCTGATCGAGCAACTGCAACGTCTGCAGCCGCCGCGTGAAGTACGCAAGGCGCTCAAGTCCCTCGGCAAGCAACTGCAGGATGCCACCAGTCATCAGTATCTGTTGCCGGCTCTGCTCAGCCAGCTTAGCAATCTGCAAAGACAGGCGCTGACCGTGCTGCAAAGCCCGGTTCAGGAACAGCCCGGGTTGTTGCAGCGGCTGTTCGGTACACGTACCGAGAGCAGCGACGACGAGCAGAGCAACGCGCAGGCGGCGGATGATGTCGCTGAGCCGGCTTCTACCCCGGAGACCTCGGCGCCCGCAGCGCTGGCGCCGATCAGTCAGTCGCCTGCCAGTGCCGCTGTGCTGACTCGCGAGCCGGCTCCGCGCCCGTTACCTGACGCCCCTCCTGTGCTCGACAGTTTGCCGCTGCCGCCTGGTCTGTTGCCGCAGCAGGAGCCGGGTGACAGCCCGTTTTCCCTGCCCAGCAGTGAGCCTGGGTACAGTGCGGTCGCCCCGCACATCGCTGGCAGCTTGCGCAATCTGCTGGATGAGCTCGAGCTGCCGGCGCGCCACCAGCCGCAAGGCGAAGCCCTGCGCCTGCGCCTGCAAGGCAACCTCAACTGGTATGAGCTGGTGCCGGTGCTCGATGACCTGGCCGTGCTGGTGTTGGCGGTCAGTGACAGCGGTCAGCGTGAGTTTGCCGGTTATCTCAAGCAGCTCAACGAGCGCCTGGCCGTCTTTATCGGCACACTCAATGCCGCCAGCGAGGGTTACAGCGCATCGCTGGAAAGCACGCGCAGCTTCAACCAGCAACTGCGTGATCAGGTCAGTGACCTGCAAAGCAGCGTGCAGGAAGCATCCGATCTGGAATCCCTCAAACAGGCGCTGGAGCAGCGTCTGGAAGGCCTGTTGCAGAGTGTCAGCAATCATCAGCGCCAGCGCGACAGCAGTGAAGCGGAGGTGGCCGAGCGTCTGCAGGGGCTGGTCAGGCGTGTCGCCGAGATGGAGCAGGAGGCGCAGCAGTTCCGCGAGCATATTGAGGAGCAGCGGCAGAAATCCTTGCTCGACCCGCTTACCGGGCTGCCCAACCGTGCGGCCTGGATCGAGCGGCTGGAGCTGGAAGTTGCTCGGCGCCAGCGCTATGGCGGGCAGTTGCTGCTTGCGGCGCTGGATATCGATCACTTCAAGCGCATCAACGATGGCTATGGTCACCTGGCCGGTGATCGGGTGCTGAAGATCATCGCCGGCGAGCTCAGCAAGCGTTTGCGCAAGACCGACTTCATGGCCCGCTTCGGTGGTGAGGAGTTCGTCCTGCTGATTCCGGCAACGCCATTGGCGGGTGGCGTGCAATTGCTGGAAACCCTGCGCGCGGCAATCGAGGCCTGCCCGTTCCATTTCAAGGGCGAGCCGGTGACCATTACCCTTTCTGCCGGTATCGCCGAGTTTCGCGATGGCGAAACGCCCGAAGCGGCCTTCGAGCGTGCCGATCAGGCGCTGTATCGCGCCAAGGGCGCCGGGCGTAACCGCATCGAACAGGCCTGAGCGCCCGGCTGCGGTTCGCCATCAACTCCCCTGCGCGCTCAGGTCGTTCCCATGACCGTCGCTGTGTTTTCGGTCATTAAGATTTCACGCCGGCTGAAAATGCCGAGTCCCATACGCGTGCGACTCGCGAGGTGACCCCCGCAGGCTCTAGACTATGTCCACCTGCCAGCGGAGATACCCATGGACATTTTCAGCATCGCCGTGCTGATCTTTTTGGTCACCGACCCATTTGGCAATATCGCCATCTACATCGCCGCGCTGAAGAACGTCGAGCCGCGTCGCCGCCTGTGGATCGCCGCGCGCGAGCTGCTGTTCGCCCTTGCCCTGCTGCTGCTGTTCCTCACCTTTGGTGACAAATTCCTCAGCAGCCTCGGGCTGTCACGCGAGGCAACGGCGATTGCCGGCGCTATCATCCTGTTCGTCATCGCCATGCGCCTGATTTTCCCCAGCCCGCAAGGCCTGCTCGGTGATGTACCGGACGGTGAGCCGATACTGGTGCCGCTGGCTACACCGGCGGTCGCCGGGCCTTCGGCCCTGGCGGTGCTGATGACCCTGCGCAACACCCACACCGGACCGCTCTGGGAACTTTACCTGGCGCTGATCCTGGCCTGGGCGGCGACGGCATTCATCCTGTTGCAGGCGTCATTCCTGCAGCGTTTTCTCGGTAATCGCGGGTTGATGGCGGTGGAACGATTGATGGGCATGCTGCTGATCATGCTCAGCGTCGACATGCTGCTGGATAACCTGCAGAGCGTATTCGGTCACGCATGAAATCTCTTTGCCTTGCCCTTGCCCTCGTTCTGCTTGCCGGTTGTAGCGCTGGCTTGCGTATCGATGACAGCCACACCGCGACGGGCCAGAACAGCCGCGTGCAGTACGTCGTGCTGCATTACACCTCCGCTGATCTGCAGCGTTCGCTCGAGCTGCTGACGCAGACCGAGGTGAGCAGCCACTACCTGATCGGCGATGCACCGCCGACCGTCTATCGTCTGGTCGATGAGAACCGTCGCGCCTGGCATGTCGGCGTCAGTGAGTGGAAGGGCCGCACCTGGCTCAATAGCACCACGATCGGCATCGAGCTGGTCAACCAGGGCTACTACCAGACGCCGGCCGGGCGTTACTGGCAGCCGTTCTCGCCGCAGCAGATCGATACCCTGATCGTGCTGCTCAAGGACATCGTCCAGCGCCACCAACTGCCGTTGGGTTCGATCATCGCGCACAGTGATGTGGCGCCGCAGCGCAAGGTCGATCCGGGCCCGCTGTTCCCCTGGAAGCGTCTGGCCGACGAAGGGCTGGTCCCCTGGCCGAACGAGGATGCCGTAGCGCGCCAACAGGCGTTGTTCAGCACCAGCCTGCCCAGCGTGCAGTGGTTCCAGGAGCAATTGGCGCAGCAGGGCTACACGGTGCCGCAGCATGGCGAGCTGGACGAAGCGACACGCAACGTCATCGCCGCCTTTCAGATGAAATATCGCCCGGCCAACCATGACGGCCAGCCGGATGCGGAAACCGCCGCGCGCCTGCTGGTGCTCAATCTGCAGGCTGCCGGTTGAGCCGAACGGAGCACTGACAGGGGCGTCATGCCTGCGCAGGCCGGCATCCACAGCGCGCGTGTCACTGCTTCAGCAGCGCATTCAGGCGCTGGGCCAGCAGGCCGAAGTCGTAGGGTTTGACGATACTGTCGGTCGCTGCGTTCGCGTCGCGTGCGCGCACCTCGTCGAGCAGTTCCTGCTCGTAATAGCCGCTGGCGAACAGCACGGGCAGAGCCGGCCTGAGTTGCCGCGCCGCCGCGACCAGGGCGCGACCATCCATGCCAGGCAGGCCGATATCGGTCATCAGCAGATCGAAATGCTGGTCGCTGCGCAGCCGTTCCAGCGCGCTGGCGGCGTCGCGTTGGGCCGTCACGTCATAACCGAACTCTGCAAGCACTTCCGTGGTCAATCCGCGCACCACATGATCATCCTCGACCAGCAGGATGGTCTTGGCAGGGAGGGCGTCGATTTCGCTCATGGGGTTCTCTGTTTCTGTGCGCAAAATGGGCGAATGTTTGGCAAGCTTCGGCGTTGGTGCGCGTCGAGTGTGCCATAGACCATCCCCGGACCGACAAGAAGAGGCGAGATACCAGCCAATGGACAGTGCAATGTCGAATGAGTCCGCCATGGACGAACAGGGCTTTCGCCGCATTCTCAATCGTAACGTCGGCCTGCCGCTTGCTCTGGGGCTGGCGGGTGCCCTGTTCTTTGCGCTGTTGATCGGTTACCTGCTGAACGTGGTGCGCTGGGTCGAGCACACCCTCGGGGGCTTTTTGTTGGGTCTTAACAGACCGGACTGGCAATAACGTATTAGCTGTCGATGACTTGGCACTATCTACTAGCGCGCCGCTTGGTCTGATGGGTTTCGCCCCTTACGGGCGACTCACTTTCTTTGTTTGTGCAAAGAAAGTAAGCAAAGAAACACACCCCTGCATACGGCCCCGGCTGCGCCGGAGTTCCCTCGCTCCATCACCGCTCCAGGGGCACGACCGGATGCGGCCCACTGACGAAGGGCCATCCCTGGCCCATCGCAGCTCTCGCGACATCCATGTCGCTCAACCCCTTCCACGGCGATTCCACTCGGCCTCCTGAAGGGGATTTGGGCGTCGCCTGTACCATCGCAGTTGAAGAGCAAAGGCAAAGGCCGGACGCCGCCATACGCACACAAACTTGCCAGTCCGGTATCACTCACACTTCCCCAGACCATCCGAAGTGCTTTCTCTCTGCCGCCCTCGAATCCGTCGACGTTCATTTAACTGTCACATTCGTTTCATAGAGTGGTCACGTGGCCTGCAGATACTTGGGCCCGTTCCATCCAACACTATCCTGCTAGGAGCAAGGCATGAAACTGAAGCGTTTGATGGCGGCCCTGACTTTCGCCGCCGCTGGCGTAAGCGCCGTATCTGCTGTAGCCGCCGTCGACCCGGCTCTGCCGACCTATGAAAAGACTTCCGGTGTATCGGGCAACCTGTCCAGCGTCGGTTCCGACTCGCTGGCCAACCTGATGACCCTGTGGGCAGAAGAGTTCAAGAAGAACTACCCCAACGTCAACATCCAGATCCAGGCTGCCGGTTCCTCCACTGCGCCACCCGCGCTGACCGAAGGTACCGCCAACATGGGGCCGATGAGCCGTCCGATGAAGGACAGCGAGATCCAGGCCTTCGAAGAGAAGTACGGTTACAAGCCGACCGCCGTTCCGGTGGCCATCGATGCCCTGGCCGTGTTCGTGCACAAGGACAACCCGATCAAATCGCTGACCATGCAACAGGTCGACGCGATCTTCTCCAGCACACGTCTGTGCGGCGAAGACAAGGACCTGAAAACCTGGGGTGACGTTGGCCTGACCGGCGAGTGGGCGAGCAAGCCGATCCAGCTGTTCGGCCGTAACTCGGTATCCGGCACTTACGGTTACTTCAAGGAAGAAGCCCTGTGCAAAGGCGACTTCAAATCCAACGTCAACGAGCAGCCGGGTTCGGCTTCCGTGGTGCAGTCGATCTCCAGCACCCTGAACGCCATCGGTTACTCGGGTATCGGTTACAAGACCTCCAGCGTTCGCGCTGTGCCGCTGGTCGACAAGAGCGGTCAGGTCGAAGAGGCCAACGAAACCAACGCGCTGTCCGGCAAGTACCCGCTGGCTCGCTTCTTCTACGTCTACCTGAACAAGGCGCCGAACCAGCCGCTGAGCCCGCTGGACGCCGAGTTCGTCAAGCTGGTGCTGTCCAAGCAGGGTCAGGAAGTGGTGGTCAAGGACGGTTACATCCCGCTGCCGTCGAAAGTGGTCGAGAAGACCATGAAGGAACTGGGCCTGTAATTGCAGCGCCTGACGATGTCGGCCGGCTGATTCGCATCTGACGGTCGAGAGCGCCCACCACTCCAGAGAGTGGTGGGCTTCGTCATGTCAGGCGACTGTAACCTTTCTGTCATACAAGCTCGCTAGATTGACAAGCCTGGACAGCCCTATGCGCTGCCTTGAGCCCGCGCAGAGACTTCTCGCATGAATGACTTGGCAAACGAATCCGTGAATCGCTCACAGAATCCCCTGGGGATCGATTTCAACACCCCCGCCCTGCAACGCAAGCGCCGCCTGCGTGCCCTCAAGGACCGCATGGCGCGTTGGTACGTCTCCATTGGCGGGTTGGCGGTGCTCGGTGCCATCACCCTGATCTTCTTCTACCTTGCCCACGTCGTGCTGCCCATGTTCCAAGGGGCCGAGCTGCAGGCGCGCAAGGTGCAACAACCGGCCTGGCTGGCCGAGGCGCACACGCCGCTGCTGCTGGCGGTCGAAGAGCAGAATCAGGTGGCCATGCGCCTGGACAATGCCGGCGGCGCGCAGTTTTTCCAACTCAAGAGCGGCGAAGCGCTGCAGCGCACGCAGCTGCCGCTGCCGGCTGGCGTCAGCGTCGCTTCCGTCGGCCAGGATCAGCCCGGTAGCCGCCGCGTTGTGCTCGGTCTGTCCAACGGCCAGGCGCTGGTGATCCAGCACAATTACAAAATCACCTACCCGGACAACGTGCGTACTATCGCGCCACAGATCGACTATCCCTACGGCGAGGCGCCAATCGAGATCGACCCGCAGGGTCGTCCGCTCGAGCATATTGCCGTCAACCTCAACGGCGGCACGCTGATGCTGGCAGGTTCCACCGGCAACGAACTGCACCTGATCAGCCTCGGCCGTGAAGAAAACCTGTTCACCGGTGAAGTGAACGTCAGCGAAGAGCGCATCAACCTGCCGCAGATCGGCGAACCGATCAGCCAGCTGATTCTCGACCCGCGGCAGATGTGGCTGTACGTGTTCAACGGCGATTCCAGCGCCGATGTCTTCGACCTGCGCAAACGCAGCCTCAATGGCCGCTACGAACTACTCAAGGATGCTTCCAACAGTGTGACCAGCGCCACCAGCCTGCTCGGCGGCATCTCGATCATGATCGGTGACGCCAAGGGCGGCATCCAGCAGTGGTTCATGGTCCGCGACAAGGATGGCAAGTCCACCTTCCAGTCGATCCGCAGCTTCCAGCTGGGCGACAGCGCGATCACCCAGATTCTGCCCGAGGAGCGTCGCAAGGGCTTCATGGCGCTGGATGCCGATGGCCGTCTGGGCGTCTTCCACAGCACCGCGCACCGTACTCTGCTCAAGCAGCAGGTCGCCGAAGGCAGCGCCATCGCTGCTCTGTCGCCACGCGCCACGCGTGTGCTGGTGGAGTCGGACGGCAAGCTGCAGCGTTTCGTGGTAGACAACCCGCACCCGGAAATTTCCTGGAGCTCGCTGTGGGGCAAGGTCTGGTACGAAAGCTACCCGGAGCCTGACTACGTCTGGCAATCGACCTCTGCCAACACCGACTTCGAAGCCAAGCTGAGCCTCTCGCCGCTAGCTTTCGGTACCCTCAAGGCTGCTTTCTACGCCATGCTCCTGGCCGCTCCGCTGGCCGTTGCCGCGGCGATCTACACCGCCTACTTCATGGCGCCGCGCATGCGTACCAAGGTCAAGCCGGTGATCGAACTGATGGAGGCGCTGCCGACGGTGATCCTCGGTTTCTTCGCCGGTCTGTTCCTCGCGCCGTTCTTGGAGAACCACTTACCCGGTATCTTCAGTCTGCTGTTGCTGACACCGGTGGGCATCCTGTTGTTCGGTTTCCTCTGGACCAAGTTGCCTGAGTCCGTGCGTCATCGCGTGCCCGAAGGTTGGGAAGCGGCGCTGCTGATCCCGGTGGTCATCGTCGTGGGCTGGATTTCCTTCAGCATGAGCGGCCATCTGGAGAACTGGCTGTTCGATGGCAACATGCGCCTGTGGCTGTCCAATGACCTGGGCATTCCCTTCGACCAGCGCAATGCTCTGGTAGTCGGCCTGGCCATGGGCTTCGCGGTAATTCCGAACATCTACTCGATCGCCGAAGACGCCGTGTTCAGCGTGCCCAAGAGCCTGACCTTCGGCTCCCTGGCGCTCGGCGCCACGCCCTGGCAGACCTTGACCCGCGTGGTGATCCTCACCGCCAGCCCGGGCATTTTCTCGGCGCTGATGATCGGCATGGGCCGTGCGGTCGGCGAGACCATGATCGTGCTGATGGCCACCGGCAACACGCCGATCATGGACATCAACATCTTCGAAGGCATGCGCACCCTGGCGGCCAACGTCGCCGTGGAAATGCCCGAGTCGGAAGTCGGCGGCACTCATTACCGCGTGCTGTTCCTCGCCGCGTTGGTGCTGCTGCTGTTCACTTTCGTGATGAACACCCTGGCCGAACTGATCCGTCAGCGTCTGCGTACCCGATATTCGAGTCTGTAAAACATGCCTGTGCAGCAGGCCAACTGATGACCCTCTCCCATTCATGGGAGAGGGTGCCCCGAAGGGGCGGGAGAGGGTGGTGCAGGCGCGTGCCTAAGCCCTCTCCCCCAGCCCCTCTCCCGCAAGCGGGAGAGGGGAGCAAGATACTCCTCGCCCTTTAAGGGAGAGGGTGCCCGAAGGGCGGGAGAGGGTTGTGTGAAATCACGAGCCCTCTCCCCCGGCCCCTCTCCCGCAAGCGGGAAAGGGGAGGTAAAGAATGATTTCATTCAAGGTGTGATGCCGTGAAACAGAACAACCTGAAATCCTGGTACAAGAGCGGCGCCCCGGGCGTGTGGATGAGCGGAGGCGCCGTTGCCATCGCCATCATCATGACCCTCGGTCTGCTGGCAGTGATTGCCTCTCGCGGCCTCGGCCACTTCTGGCCGGCAGATATTCTCGAAGCCGACTACCAGGTGCCTGGCCAGGAAGCCCGGGTGATGCTGGGTGAGGTGGTGCAGGTCGAGGAAGTGCCGCGTGCGCGTCTGGCGGCCGCTGGCCTGCCGGTTGCCGCAGAGGGCGGAGAGTTCATGACCCGCGAGCTGATGAAGGTGGGCAACCGTGAACTGTTCGGCGCCGACTTCACCTGGGTGGTCGGCGAATGGCTGAGCAACCCGCGCAAGCCGGCCGGCATCACCGTGCTGGAGCGCCGCGAGTGGGGCAACTTCTACGGCAACCTGGTCAACGTCAAGGAAAGCGGGCAGATCGTCGCCGAGGGCGACGCCGCCTGGCCGGCGCTGCAGGAGCGTCTGGATCGTGTCGAGGACCTGCATGCCCAGCTGGTGCGCCTGGAGAAGCGCGACATCGGCCGTATCAACCATGGCCTGGAGCGCATCCGCCTGGAAGGTCGCAAGCTGCAGCTGCAGGGCAAGCTGGACGCCGCCGCGCAGGCCGATATGGACGCGCGCCGCGATGCGCTGAACGCCGAGTACAAGGTGCTCGAAGAGCGCATGGTGGCGCTGACCCAGCAGATCAACCGCGACAGCGTGACCCTCAGCGCCAGCGATGGCCGGCAGACCGAGATCGCCCTGGGCAAGATCGTCCGCGCCTTCCGCCCGAACGCCATGAGCACCGTCGACAAGCTCGGCTTCTACGCCATGAAGCTGTGGGAGTTCGTCAGCGACGAGCCGCGTGAGGCCAACACCGAAGGTGGGATCTTCCCGGCCATCTTCGGCACCGTGCTGATGGTCATGCTGATGGCGGTGATCGTCACCCCGTTCGGCGTGATTGCGGCGGTCTACCTGCGTGAATACGCGCACCAGGGCGCTCTGACCCGGGTCATCCGCATTGCGGTGAACAATCTCGCCGGCGTACCGTCGATCGTCTACGGCGTGTTCGGCCTGGGCTTCTTCGTCTACGTGCTGGGCGGCTCGATCGACCAGCTGTTCTTCCCCGAGTCCGCACCGGCGCCGACCTTCGGTACGCCGGGTCTGATGTGGGCCTCGCTGACCCTGGCGATCCTGACCCTGCCGGTGGTCATCGTTGCCACCGAGGAAGGCCTGGCGCGGATTCCCCGTGCGGTGCGTGAAGGCTCGCTGGCGCTTGGCGCGACCAAGGCCGAGACGCTGTGGAAGGTAGTGATCCCGATGGCCAGCCCGGCGATGATGACCGGCCTGATCCTCGCCGTGGCGCGCGCCGCCGGCGAGGTGGCGCCGCTGATGCTGGTGGGTGTGGTGAAGCTGGCGCCGACCCTGCCGCTCAACGGCAACTACCCGTACCTGCACCTCGATCAGAAGATCATGCACCTGGGCTTCCACATCTACGACGTCGGCTTCCAGAGCCCCAACGTCGAGGCCGCGCGCCCGCTGGTGTACGCCACGGCGCTGCTGCTGGTAATCGTCATCGCCCTGCTCAACCTGACCGCGGTCTATATCCGTAACCACCTGCGCGAGAAGTACAAGGCGCTGGATCACTAACGCAGCTACGAGTCGCGCACCGCCGGTGCGCAGCTTGCAGCTTGTAGCTACGAACGGAGTGAGTTCATGCAACACGAAACCCATACCCACGGTATCGATCTGGCCGCCCTCGGCCGTGACAAGCAGAGCCTGAGCCTGGCCAACGAGACCACGGCCATCGCCGTACCGGGCCTGAACCTGTACTACGGTCAGAAACAGGCGCTGTTCGACGTCAAGATGGATATCCCCAAGCAGCGCGTGACCGCCTTCATCGGCCCGTCCGGCTGCGGCAAGTCGACCCTGCTGCGTACCTTCAACCGCATGAACGACCTGGTCGACGGTTGCCGCGTGGAAGGCGAGATCAACATCGACGGGCGCAACATCTACCGCAAGGGCGAGGACGTGGCCGAGCTGCGTCGCCGCGTCGGCATGGTGTTCCAGAAGCCCAACCCCTTCCCCAAGAGCATCTACGAGAACGTGGTGTACGGCCTGCGCATCCAGGGCATCAACAGCAAGCGCGTGCTCGACGAGGCGGTGGAGTGGGCGCTGAAGAGCGCGGCACTGTGGGATGAGGTCAAGGACCGCCTGCATGACTCGGCACTCGGCCTGTCCGGCGGTCAGCAGCAGCGTCTGGTGATCGCCCGTACCGTCGCCGTGCAGCCGGAAGTGCTGCTGCTCGACGAACCCTGCTCGGCCCTCGACCCGATCTCCACGCTGAAGGTCGAAGAGCTGATCTACGAGCTCAAGAGCAAGTACACCATCGTCATCGTCACCCACAACATGCAGCAGGCGGCGCGCGTTTCCGACTACACCGCGTTCATGTACATGGGCAAGCTGATCGAGTTCGGCGACACCGACACGCTGTTCACCAACCCGGATAAGAAGCAGACGGAAGACTACATCACTGGTCGCTATGGTTGATTTGGCCCCGTAGGGTGCGCTGTGCGCACCGGTTGCAGCTGCCCTGTGGTGCGCACGGCGCACCCTACCCGGACTTTCGCGGAGCGAAACATGATGAACAAAGACAACCTTACCCAGCACATCTCCCAGCAGTTCAACGCCGAACTGGAGGAAGTGCGCAGCCACCTGCTGGCCATGGGCGGCCTGGTGGAAAAGCAGGTCAACGACGCCGTTACCGCGCTGATCGAGGCCGACTCCGGCCTGGCCCAGCAGGTGCGTGAGATCGATGACCAGATCAACCAGATGGAGCGCAACATCGACGAGGAATGCGTGCGCATTCTCGCCCGTCGCCAGCCGGCGGCCTCCGACCTGCGCCTGATCATCAGCATCTCCAAGTCGGTGATCGACCTCGAGCGTATCGGCGACGAGTCGACCAAGATCGCCAAGCGCGCCATCCTCCTTACGGAAGAGGGTGAGTCGCCCAAGGGCTACGTCGAGGTTCGTCACATCGGCGATCAGGTACGCAAGATGGTGCAGGAGGCGCTGGACGCCTTCGCCCGTTTCGACGCCGACCTGGCGTTGTCGGTTGCGCAGTACGACAAAACCGTCGACCGCGAATACAAGACCGCACTGCGCGAGCTGGTCACCTACATGATGGAAGATCCACGCTCGATCTCCCGCGTGCTCAACGTGATCTGGGCCCTGCGCTCGCTGGAACGCATTGGCGATCATGCGCGCAACATCGCCGAACTGGTGATCTACCTGGTGCGTGGCACCGATGTGCGCCACATCGGCCTGACTCGTATGCGTGAAGAGGTCGAGGGCAAGTCCAGGGACTGACGCCTGCTTCGTGCTGACGGCCCGGGCTTGCCCGGGCCGTTTCGCTTGCGCGATTTGTTGCACGTCCGGCGTTTTCCGTTGGCCTTAGGCCACTGGCCATGACTATGCTTACCGCTATTCGTGCAGGAGTGGTCGATGAGCAAAGTCAGTGTGCTGGTGGTGGATGACGCAACCTTTATCCGTGATCTGGTCAAGAAAGGGCTGCGCGATAATTTCCCCGGCGTACAGATCGAGGAAGCGATCAATGGCCGCAAGGCCCAGCAGATGTTGAGCCGTCAGGTGGTCGACCTGATCCTCTGTGACTGGGAAATGCCGGAGATGTCCGGCCTCGAACTGTTGACCTGGTGCCGCGAGCAGGACAACCTGAAAACCACGCCCTTCATCATGGTCACCAGCCGTGGCGACAAGGAGAACGTGGTGCAGGCGATCCAGGCCGGTGTTTCCGACTACATCGGCAAGCCTTTCTCCAATGAGCAACTGGTGACCAAGGTGAAGAAGGCCCTGCAACGCGCTGGCAAGCTGCAGGCGCTGATGTCCAGTGCGCCGTCGAAGATGCTCAGCAGCGGTGGTTTTGCCAACGACTCGCTGGCCGCCCTCACCGGCGGCAAGGCTGAAGTGGTCAAGCCTGTGGCAGCGCCTGTCGCGGCTGCGACGTTCGCCAAACCCGCCGCTGCACCTGCTAAAGCCCCGCCCAGCTGCCGTGGCCAGGGCCAGTTACGTCTGCCAGACGGCACCATGGCCTGCGCGATCAAGGCGCTGAGCCTCAAGGAAGCGTTGCTGGTGGTCAAGCGCACCGAGCAGCTGCCGCAGGTGCTGGAGAGTGCAGTGCTCGACCTGGAACAGGGCGAAGCAGCGGAAACCGCGCGGCTCAATGGCTACCTGCATGCCGTGGCAGCGTTCGAACCCAAGCCCGACAGTGAATGGCTGCAACTGACCTTCCGCTTCGTCGACCGCGATCCACAGAAGCTCGACTACCTGTCGCGGCTGATCGCCCGTGGCACCGCGCAGAAGCATTTCAGCCCCGGCGCCTGAACGATGCCGCGCGCCGCTCAAGGCTGGCCGACCAGCGGCGGTGCGCCGCTTCACAGCCTGACGGTCAACGCCTCGCACCGTCTGGGTAGCGCTGCTAGTCTTGGCGACCTGGATATCCAATAGCCATAAGATCCGAATCGTTATGCTAGGGCGTCTGATCATTCTCTGCAGTTTGCTGGCCCTGTGCGGTCAGGCCACTGCACTGACCATCTACAAATATGTCGACCAGAACGGTGTCGTCACCTACAGCGACCAGGCTGCGCCTGGCGCGCAGGTGTTCGTGTTCAACGACCGCATGGTCGAGCGCCTGGACAACCAGGTGAAGCTGGAAACCAGGAAGCACGAAGCCGGCGAGACCCTGCTGATTCGCAACGACCTTTATGCCCCGGTGGAAATCGAGCTGAAGCTCGAACAGGTGGAAAATGCCATCGGCGCGCCGGACAAGCCGATTCGCTGGGTGTTGCCGCCGCGCAGCAATATCCGCCTGGCTACCCTGACCGCGCAGGATGCCAGCAAACCACTGCGCTACAAACCCAGGTTACGCTACGCCCTCGGTGATCCGCGCCTGCAGCCGAGCATTCACCGCTATCCACTGCCCTGGCGGGGTGGGCCGTTCCGCCAGACCCAGGGTGCCAACGGCACCTACAGCCACTTCACGGCCAAGGGCCGCTATGCGGTGGATATCGCCATGCCCGAGGGCACGCCCATCGTCGCCGCGCGCGGCGGTGTGGTGGTCAAGACCGAGAACCAGCAGAGCGGACGCGGCAACAACCCGGCCGGCAACTTCGTGCGCATCCTGCATGACGACGGCACCATGGGCGTCTACCTGCACCTGATGAAGGGCTCGGTCAGCGTGCGCGAGGGCCAGCGCGTGGAAACCGGCGGCCTGCTGGCGCGCTCCGGCAACACCGGCAACAGCACCGGCCCGCATCTGCATTTCGTGGTGCAGCGCAATGTGGGTCTGGCCGTCGAGTCCATCCCCTTCAACTTCCGTCAGCCGGTCAACAGCCTGCCCAACTTCGCGGTCGGCGGCGAATAATCAGATTACGCACAGCAAAACGGCGACCCGAGGGTCGCCGTTTCGTGAAAACCAGGCGTGATCAGCCGATTTCGATCATCTCGAAATCCATCTTGCCGACGCCGCAGTCGGGGCACAGCCAGTCTTCCGGCACGTCTTCCCAGCGGGTGCCGGGCGCGATGCCGTCATCCGGCCAGCCCTGGCTCTCGTCGTAAATCAGTCCACAGACTACGCATTGCCACTTCTTCATATCGACCTCGGGTGAATCTCACGGTGCCGGCAAGCTACCGCAATTGCGTGAATGCGCCAAGCGGGAGGGCGACGAGCGTCGCCCTCCCGGGACCAACCCGAGACGGGTCAGCGAGCGCCCATCAGCGGATCGCTGATGCCCATCACATACATGGTGATCAGCGCGATGCCACCAGCCATGATGAGGTAGTACAGCGTCGGCAGGATGGTCTTGCGCAGAGTGATGCCTTCACGCCCGAGCAGGCCGACCGTGGCCGATGCCGCCACCACGTTGTGGATGGCGATCATGTTGCCCGCCGCCGCGCCGACCGACTGCAGCGCCACCATCATCGCCCCGGACACGCCGAGCAGCTGCGCCGCGTTGAACTGGAACTGCGACAGCATCAGGTTGGACACCGTGTTGGAGCCGGCGATGAAGGCGCCGAGGCCGCCCACGGCCGGGGCAAAGAACGGGTAGATGCCGCCGACGCTATCGGCCACCAGTTGCGCCATGGCCACCGGCATCGACACCAGGTCGGCGCCGTTGACCCCCGAGTTGATCAGGATGCGCACCATGGGAATGGTGAAGATCAGCACGAAGCCGGCGCCGAGCAGGGTCTTGCTCGACTCGCCCACTGCCGCCTTGAGCTCGGACAGGCGCATGCGATGCAGGAAGAAGGTCACCAGCACCACCATGCACAGGATGCCCCCCGGCAGGTACAGCGGCTCGATGGTGCCGGACACGCCGGTCTCGCCGAGGATGTCCTTCCAGCCGAAGCTCAGGCTCATCAGCGCCGCTTTCACTTGCGGGAAGGTCCGCGAGATGACCAGAAACACCGCCAGCAGCAGGTAGGGCGCCCAGGCCATGGGCACCGAGATCGGCGTCTTGCCGGCGACCTCGTCCAGCTTCATCTCGATCTTGCCCATCCACTCGCTTGGCCAGTCCTTGGGATCGGCGAAGTCCCAGGTTTCCTTCGGCAGCAGGAAGCCGGCCTTGGCCGCCGGCACTACGATGGCCAGGCCGACCAGGGCGCCGATCATCGAAGGGAACTCCGGGCCGAGGAACACGCCGGCGGCCATGTACGGCAGGGAGAAGGCGAAGGCGGTGAAGATGGCGAACGGCGCCACTGCCAGGCCTTCCTTCCAGCTCTGATTGCGGCCGAAGAAGCGCGTCATGATCATCACCATGATCAGCGGCATCAGCAGGCCGATCAGGCCGTGGGTGATGGCCACCCGCGAATAGATCAGGTGGAAGAAGGTTTCCCAGGTGCTGCCGGTGGCCACCAGTTGCTCGGTAATGCCGGTTCTGTCCAGGCCGGCGCCGACGCCCACCAGGATCGGCGTACCCACCGCACCGAAGGACACCGGGGTGGACTGCACCATCATCCCCAGTACCACCGCGGCCAGGGCCGGGAAGCCCAGGGCTACCAGCAGCGGCGCGGCCACGGCGGCCGGGGTGCCGAAACCGGACGCGCCCTCGATGAAGCAGCCGAACAGCCAGGCGACGATCAGCGCCTGCACGCGGCGATCAGGGCTGATGTTGGAGAAGCCCCGGCGAATCGCCGCGATGCCACCGGAATGCTTGAGGGTGTTGAGCAGCAGGATGGCGCCGAAGATGATCCACAGGATCGAGGCGGTGAGGATCAGCCCCTGCAGACTGGAGGCGATGACCCGGTTGAGGGACATGTCCCAGGCCAATAGGCCGATCAGGGCGGTGAGGACGAACACCAGCGGCATCGCGTACTTGGCTGGCCAGCGAAAGCCGATCAGCAGTACCCCCGCCAGTATCAGTGGCACGAAGGCCAGGATGGACAGCAGCGTTTGACTCATGGGTTGGTTCCTTCTTTTTTTTGTGAACCACAGTTTTCCGGGGATACCCGGCGCCACGCATCTGGAAGAGTCGGGCACCACGGCGCCGGCCTTTCCGCGAGCCGCGACGGCGGGGATCACCCATCGCCGCGCTCATGCTCGAAAGCCCCGACGGTCAGAAACCGTCAGGGCTTGTTACTGCTCAGTGGAGGCGTCAAGAGCCATCCACGGTCGTGAACTCACTTGTGTAGGAGCCCCGCCCCGGGGCGAAGCTTTTCTCCCGCTTCGCGGCGGGGCGCCGCTCCTACATGATTGCTGAGATGCTCAGACCTCCTCTTTGAAACGCAAACGCCAGGCATGCAGCAGCGGTTCGGTGTAGCCGGACGGCTGCTCGCGGCCCTTGAACACCAGGTCACTGGCGGCGCGGAAGGCGTGGGATTGCTCGAAGTTCGGCGCCATCGGGCGGTAGGCCGGATCGCCGGCATTCTGCCCGTCGACCACCTGCGCCATGCGTTGCAGCGTCTCGCGCACCTGGGCCTCGCTGACCACACCGTGGTGCAGCCAGTTGGCGATATGCTGAGCCGAAATGCGCAGGGTGGCGCGGTCTTCCATCAGGCCGACGTTGTGAATGTCCGGCACCTTGGAGCAGCCGACGCCCTGTTCGACCCAGCGCACTACGTAACCGAGGATGCCCTGGCAGTTGTTGTCCAGCTCCTGCTGGATATCGCTGGCGCTCCACGGCCGTTCGGCGCTGACCGGCACGCTGAGCAGGTCATTGAGCAGGCTGTCGCGCTGGCTGGCCAGGTCGATCAGTTCCAGCTCGCTCTGTACCGCCTGCACGTCGATCTGGTGATAGTGCAGGGCGTGCAGCACGGCGGCAGTCGGCGACGGCACCCAGGCGGTGTTGGCGCCGGCTTTCGGGTGGCCGATCTTCTGTTCGAGCATGGCCGCCATCAGATCCGGCATGGCCCACATGCCCTTGCCGATCTGTGCCTTGCCGCGCAGCCCGCAGGCCAGGCCGACCAGCACGTTGTTGCGCTCGTAGGCCTGGATCCAGGCGCTGGATTTCATGTCGCCCTTGCGCAGCATGGCGCCGGCTTCCATGGCGGTGTGCATCTCGTCGCCGGTGCGGTCGAGGAAACCGGTGTTGATGAAGGCCACCCGCGCGCTGGCGGCCGCGATGCAGGCCTTGAGGTTGACGCTGGTGCGCCGCTCCTCGTCCATGATGCCCATCTTCAGGGTGTTGGCCGGCATGCCCAGCAGTTGTTCGACGCGACCGAACAGCTCATTGGCGAAGGCCACTTCCAGCGGGCCGTGCATCTTCGGTTTGACGATATAGACGCTGCCGGTGCGCGAGTTGCCGCGGCGCTGCAGGTCATGCAGGGCGATCAGGCTGGTGACCACCGCATCGAGGATGCCCTCGGGAATCTCATGGCCTTCACCGTCGAGGATCGCCGGGTTAGTCATCAGGTGGCCGACGTTGCGCACGAACAGCAGCGAACGGCCATGCAGGGTCAGTTCGCTGCCATCGGCGGCAGTGTAGACGCGGTCCGGGTTGAGGCGGCGGGTGATGCGCTTGCCGCCCTTGTCCAGCTCCTCGGTCAGGTCACCCTTCATCAGGCCCAGCCAGTTGCGGTAGACCACCACCTTGTCGGCGGCGTCGACGGCGGCGACGGAGTCTTCGCAGTCCATGATGGTGGACAGCGCCGCTTCCATCAGTACGTCCTTCACCCCTGCCTTATCGGTGCGGCCGATGGGGCTGCTGGCGTCGATCTGGATCTCGAAATGCAGGCCGTTGTTCTTCAGCAGCACGGCGCTCGGCGTGGCAGCCTCGCCCTGGAAACCGACGAACTTCTCCGGCTGTGCCAGGGACGTTTGTGCGCCACTGCTCAGGGTCACCTGCAACTGGCCGGCGACCACGGCATAGGCACTGGCATCGGCGTGCGAGCCTTGGGCCAGTGGTGCAGCCTGGTCGAGGAAGGCGCGGGCGAAGGCGATCACCTTGGCGCCGCGCACTTCGTTGTAGCCCGGGCCCTTGCTGGCGCCGCCGTCTTCGCTGATCGCGTCGGTGCCGTACAGGGCGTCGTACAGCGAGCCCCAGCGGGCGTTGGCGGCGTTCAGCGCATAACGCGCATTCATCACCGGTACCACCAGCTGTGGGCCGGCCTGGGTGGCGATCTCGCTGTCGACATTGGTGGTGGTCGCCTTGACCTGCTCCGGCTGCGGCAGCAGGTAGCCGATGGAGCCGAGGAAGGCGCGGTAAGCGTTCATGTCGGTGATCGGGCCGGGATGGGCGCGATGCCAGGCATCCAGCTCGCTCTGCAGGCGGTCGCGCTCGGCCAGCAGGGCGCGGTTGCGCGGCGCCAGGTCGTGCACCAGTGCGTCGAAGCCGCTCCAGAAGGCTGCCGCCTCGATCCCGCTGCCGGGCAGCACTTCGCTTTCGATGAATTGCTTGAGCTCGGCGGCTACCTGCAGGCGCTGACATTGCACGCGTTCGGTCATTTCCCTGTTCTCCTGTCTGCATCCGCCCATGGTGGAGCGGGTCAATCAATGTGTTGTATGAGCCCTGTCCCGGGGCGAAGCTTTTAATGTTTTGTTCGCCGCGAGGCGCGGCTCCTACAGGTATCGCACCGCACGGCCCTCATCCGGCACTTCGTGCCACCTTCTCCCGGAGGGAGAAGGGTAGCAGTTGGCGGCTGCGCACTGCACGGCCCTCATCCGTCACTTCGTGACATCTTCTCCCGAAGGGAGAAGGGCATCAGTTGGCGGCTGCGCCGCCAATGCCCCTCATCCGTCACTTCGTGACACCTTCTCCCGAAGGGAGAAGGGCATCAGTTGGCGGCTGCGCCGCATGTTTAAAGGGCCGCAATACCTGCTTTGGCCACCTGCGCATCCTGCTCGGCCTTGACCCCGGACACGCCCACGGCACCCACCACCTGGCCATCCACCAGCACCGGTACGCCACCTTCCAATGAAGTCACCAGCGGTGCGCTGAGGAAAGCGCTGCGACCACCATTAACCATGTCCTCGTAACCCTTGGTCTCGCGGCGGCCGATGGCGGCGCTGCGCGCTTTCTCGGTGGCGATGTAGGCGCCGATCGGCGCGCAGCCGTCGAGGCGTTCCAGGGCCAGCGGGTGGCCGCCATCATCGACCACGGCGATGGCCACGGCCCAGCCCTGTTGCTGCGCTTCGTTGCGGGCCGCCTGGAGGATCTGGGCGACTTCGATCTGGCTGAGTACGGCTTTGCTGTGCATGGCATACCTCGTATTTGTGGTTTCGTAGCCCGGATGCAATCCGGGATTTACGGCGTTCGTTGTCCCGGATTTCATCCGGGCTACGGCGATCAGTGCATGGCCTCTTCGACTATTTCGATCCAGTGCCGCACCGGCGTACGCCCGGCGCCGTCCAGATGGGTTTGGCAGCCGATATTGGCGGTGACGATGGCGTCCGGTTTGCCGCTTTCCAGGGCGTTCAACTTGTTGTCGCGCAGCTGCCGCGACAGCTCCGGCTGGGTCAGCGAATAGGTACCGGCCGAGCCGCAGCACAGATGGCTATCCGGCACGGCAGTGAGGCCGAAACCGAGGCGCGTCAGTACGCCTTCAACCGCGCCGCCGAGCTTCTGCGCGTGCTGCAGGGTGCAGGGGCAATGGAAGGCCAGGCGTTGTTCGGCGCGTACCTGCAGCGTCTCCAGCGGCTCGCCCTGCAGCACCTCGACCAGATCCTTGGCCAGGGCGCTGACCCGCGCCGCCTTGGCCGCGTACGCCGGGTCGCTGGTGAGCAGGTGGCCATAGTCCTTGACGAAGGCGCCGCAGCCGCTGGCGGTCTGCACGATGGCCTCGGCACCGGCTTCGATGGCCGGCCACCAGGCGTCGATGTTCTGCCGCGCGCGTTGCAGCCCGGCTTCCTGGGCGTTGAGGTGATAGTCGACGGCGCCGCAGCAGCCGGCCTCGCGGATCGGCGTGACGCTGATGCCCAGGCGATCCAGCACGCGCGCGGTGGCGGCGTTGGTGTTGGGCGACAGCCCCGGCTGCACGCAGCCTTCGAGCATCAACACGCGGCGGCTGTGCTGCGTAGTCGGGCGCGGCTTGGCCGGACGAATCTCGCGCGGCAGCTTGGCCTTGAGCGCGGCCGGCAGCAGCGGGCGCAGGGCCAGACCGGTCTGGGTCAGCGCCTTGAACAGCGCCGGACGTGGCACCACGGCGCGCAGGCCCTGACGCAGCAGGCGTTGCTCGAGCGGACGTGGTACCGCCTGCTCGACCACTTCGCGGCCAATGTCCAGCAGGTTGTGGTACTGCACACCAGAGGGGCAGGTGGTCTCGCAGTTGCGGCAGGTCAGGCAGCGATCCAGATGCTGTTGGGTCTTGGCCGTGACCTCGTTGCCTTCGAGCATCTGCTTGATCAGGTAGATGCGCCCGCGCGGGCCGTCCAGCTCGTCGCCGAGCAGCTGATAGGTCGGGCAGGTGGCGTTGCAGAAGCCGCAGTGCACGCAGGAGCGCAGAATGCGTTCGGCTTCCTCGGCGCGCGGCAGGCGCTTGGCCTGTTCACTCAAATTGGTCTGCACGTCTTATACCTCGGCGTACATGCGCCCAGGGTTGAAAATACCCTGGGGGTCGAGCTGGTTCTTCAGCTGGCGCTGGTAGCGTAGCAGCGGTGCAGCCAGCGGCTGGAAAGGTTGCGCCTGGCCGGCGGCGAAGCTGGTGGCGTGGCCGCCGAGCTTGGCCGCCACGCGCTGAATCAGCTCGCCATCGGCGTCGGATTTGAGCCAGCGTTGCGCGCCGCCCCAGTCGATCATCTGGCGACCGGGCAGGTCGAGCAGACCACTGTTGGCCGGCAGCGACAGGCGCCACAGCGTGCCGCCAGCGGCAAAGAACGGCAGGCGCTGTTCGCGCAGCTCATGCCAGTAAGCGTTGTCGATCTCCTCGCCACCGAGGCGCTGGCGCGCGGCCAGCACCGAGCCTTCGCCACCTTCCAGGCGCAAATGCAGCGCCGCACCGTCATGGCTCGCGGCGCTGATCGGCAGCGGCTGCTGGCCCCATTCGGCGAGTTTGTTCAGTGCATGCAGGACGTCCATTTCCAGGCGCAAACTGAGCACCTGGCGCGGTTTGGGCAGTACCTTGAGCGACACTTCGGCGAGCAGGCCAAGGCAACCGAAGCTGCCGGCCATCAGGCGCGACAGGTCGTAGCCGGCGACGTTCTTCATCACCTCGCCGCTGAAGCGCAGCAGCTTGCCCTGGCCAGTGATCACCCGGGTGCCGAGCACCTGATCACGCACTGAGCCAGCCCAGGGCCGACGCGGGCCGGACAGCCCGGCGGCGACCATGCCGCCCAGGGTGGCGCCGTCGCCCAGGTGCGGCGGCTCGCACGGCAACATCTGGTTGTTGGCCTCCAGCGCGGCCTCGATCTCGGCCAGCGGCGTGCCGGCGCGGGCAGTGAGTACCAGTTCGGTGGGGTCGTAGCTGACGATCCCGCGATGCTGGCGGGTATCCAGTACCTCACCGTTCGTGGCGCGGCCCAGATGAGCCTTGCTGCCGCTGCCCTGGATGCGCAGCGGGGTGGCGCTGTTCAGCGCGTGGTTGACTTGTTCCAGCAGCGCGGCGCTGGCGTCGAAATTATGCGACATCAGAAACGCTCCAGTTCCGGGAAGGGCAGTTGGCCGTGGTGCACGTGCATGGCGCCGAACTCGGCGCAGCGGTGCAGGGTGGGGATGTTCTTGCCCGGATTGAGCAGACCGCTGGGATCGAACGCCGCCTTCACCGCGTGGAACAGGGTGATCTCGTCGCTGTTGAACTGTGCGCACATCTGGTTGATCTTCTCGCGGCCGACGCCGTGCTCGCCGGTGATGCTGCCGCCGACCTTGACGCAGAGTTCGAGGATCTTGCCGCCGATGGCTTCGGCGCGCTCCAGCTCGCCCGGCACGTTGGCATCGAAGAGGATCAGCGGGTGCATGTTGCCGTCGCCGGCGTGGAACACGTTGGCCACGCGCAGACCGTACTCCTCGGACAGCTCGGCGATGCCGCGCAGCACGCCGGGCAGCTCGCGACGCGGGATGGTGCCGTCCATGCAGTAGTAGTCCGGCGAGATGCGCCCGACTGCGGGGAAGGCGTTCTTGCGCCCGGCCCAGAATTTCACCCGCTCGGCCTCGTCGCGGGCCAGGCGTACCTCGGTGGCGCCGGCCTTTTCAAGCACCTCACGCACGCGCTCGCAGTCGTCGGCGACGTCGGCTTCGACGCCGTCCAGCTCGCAGAGCAGAATGGCTTCGGCCTCCACCGGGTAGCCGGCGTGAATGAAGTCTTCGGCGGCGCGAATGGCCAGGTTATCCATCATCTCCAGGCCGCCGGGGATGATGCCGGCGGCGATGATGTCGCCCACGGCGCGGCCGGCCTTTTCCACCGAGTCGAAGGCCGCTAGCAGCACCTTGGCCACCTGCGGCTTGGGCAGCAGCTTGACCGTCACTTCGGTGACGATGCCGAGCATGCCTTCAGAGCCGGTGAACAGCGCCAGCAGATCGAAGCCCGGGGCATCCAGGGCATCGCTGCCGAGGGTCATGAACTCGCCTTCGACGGTGAGGATGTCGACCTTGAGCAGGTTATGCACGGTCAGACCGTACTTCAGGCAATGCACGCCGCCGGCGTTCTCGGCGACGTTGCCGCCGATGGAACAGGCGATCTGCGAGGACGGATCAGGGGCGTAATACAGGTCGAAAGGCGCAGCGGCCTGGGAGATCGCCAGGTTGCGCACGCCAGGCTGCACGCGGGCGAAACGCCCTTCACGGTTGATCTCGAGAATCTGGTTGAAGCGCGCCATCACCAGCAGGATGCCCTGCTCCAGCGGCAGTGCGCCGCCGGACAGGCCGGTACCGGCGCCGCGTGCGACCACCGGCACGCCACGGGCGTGGCAGAGCTTGAGCAACTGCTGCACCTGCTCGATGCGCTCGGGCAATACCACCAGCATGGGTGTCGTGCGATAGGCGGAGAGGCCATCGCACTCGTAAGGCTTGAGGTCTTCCTGGGTATGCAGGATGTCAAGGTCGGGCAGGCGCTGGCGCAGCTCGGCCAGCAAGGCGGCCTTGTCGACCTTGGGTAGCGCGCCGTCGACGCGCTCGTCGTACAGAATGCTCATGGCAGGCTCAATCGTGGACGATGTTGTTATTGGCGGTCATGCTGCGACCTTGGCCTGCATGTTTAGGCCGTTTGTATTTTTTCGTCCATCTTTGCTAATGCTGGTATGACCAGTTTCTTTCGTCAGTCTTTCACCACGATCCAGACAAAAGGCTTATGCTTTATGGCCTGGGCGCTGGCTGCGAACGCAAGAGAATGTGTCTGCGAAAACTGGTACGACCAGTTGTGGGGGTGCTGAAAATGAAACCGAATCAGGGCGCTGCACGACGCCAGGTGAGTGACGTGGTGGCCGAGCGCATCGAGCGGCTGATCGTCGACGGCGTACTCAAGGTGGGCCAGCCACTGCCGTCGGAACGGCGCCTGTGCGAAAAACTGGGCATCTCCCGTTCTGCGCTGCGCGAAGGCCTCAAGGTGTTGCGCGGTCGCGGCATTATCGACACCGCCCAGGGCCGCGACTCACGGGTGGCGAAGCTCAGTGGCGAGCGTGATGCCAGCCCGCTGATGCACCTGTTCAACTCGCAGCCGCGTACTCTGTACGACCTGCTGGAAGTGCGCGGCCTGCTCGAGGGTGAGTCGGCGCGCCTGGCGGCGCTGCGAGGTACCGAGGCGGATTTCGTGCTGTTGACTCGGCGTTACGAAGAGATGCTGGCGGCCCATACCCAGGAGCAGCCGGTGGACCCACGCGAGCATGCGCGCCTCGACCACGCCTTCCACCTGGCTATCTGCGAGGCCTCGCACAACCCGGTGCTGGTGCACACCCTGCAGTCGCTGACCGATCTGATGCTCAGCACCGTGTTCGCCTCGGTGAACAACCTCTATCACCGCCCGGCGCAGAAACGGCAGATCGACCGCCAGCACTCGCGCCTGTATCACGCGGTGATCGAGCGCCTGCCGGAACAGGCGCAGCGCGCCGCGCGCGACCATATCCACAGCATCCGCGACAACCTGCAGGAGATCGAGCAGGAAGAGCAGCGCCTGGTACGCGCCACCATGCGCCTTGAAGGTTGGGCCTGATAGGGTCGTGCACCGCCCTGACACAGCAATACGGTATGCGACGAGCATGACTGTCCGCACAGAATGATGGCGTTTTAATGGCTATCATCGCGCCCTTCCCGCAGCATCTGGGCCGTGCGCCCGTCGAAACTGCCCCCTCGCATTCCAATAAAAACCCCCGCATTCAAGGGTTCACCCATCACTGCCGGCGCTCGCCTGCGGTGCATTGTCTCGTCCTCGAATTGGAGTACCGACGTGTTGAAGAAGTACCTGTCTGTCATTCTGCTCGCCTGCACCGCGCTGGTAAGCATGCCTAGCCTGGCGCAGTTGAGCGATTCCGAAGCCATGAACATGGCCGGCCTGCAGCGCTCGCTGACCCAGCGCATGGCCAAGAACTACCTGATGCTCGGTGCCGACGTGCGTTTAGATGTGGCCCAGCGTCAGCTCAAGGAAACCATCGAACGTTTCGATGCCAGCCAGAAGGCCCTGGCCGGTTACGCACCCACTGCCGAGATCAAGGCTGCGCTGGCCAAGGTCGACGCCACCTGGGCTGTTCATCGCCAGCGGGTCGAAGCCAAGCCGGAATGCTCTACATGGCCAAGTCCTGGCGTGTGCCTGCGCCGGACCTGGACGCCAAGCTGGACAAAGCCGTGAGCGATTTCGAGACCATCCTCAAGGAGCTGGAGGCCCGCGGCACGCCGAACGAGGAAATCGCCAACACCCAGCGTCGCGCCCGCGCCCACTGGGGCTTCACCCTCAAGGGCATCGACCTGCACGCCTCGCAGGACTTCGTGCCGACCGTGATCACCGTCAGCACCGACTCGCTGTTCCGCCAGCTCAACGAGCTGACCCGTCTGTACGCCGGCCTGCAGGCCAAAGAGGCCTGATAGCCGTTCGCCAGTCTGCCTCCTCGGCCGCCTGCTTTTGCGCTATAACCAAGCGCTAGTCAGGCAGAGGTAGTGGACATGAGCGCAGCAACTGATCAGGCGGTGTACAAGACTCTTCTGGAGTCGACCCGGGCGATTCCCTGGAAGATCGACTGGAAGACCATGACTTTCGCCTATATCGGCCCGCAGATCGAAACGCTGCTGGGCTGGTCGCAGGCCAGTTGGGTCAGTGCCGAAGACTGGGCGACGCGCATGCACCCGGATGATCGCGAGAAGGTGGTGGAGTTCTGCATCTCGCAATCACAGAACGGCGTCGATCATGAGGCCGACTACCGTGCGCTGACCGCTGCCGGTGACTATGTATGGATTCGCGACGTGGTGCACGTGGTGCGCGACGACAACGGCGAGGTGGACTCGCTGATCGGCTTCATGTTCGACATCAGCGAGCGCAAGAAGACCGAGGAACAGCTGCTGACCCTGCAGAAGCAGTTGGAGGAGTACTCCTACAAGGACGGCCTTACCGGCGTGGCCAACCGGCGCATGTTCGACAGCGTGCTGGCCACCGAATGGGCCAATGCCCAGCGCACTCAGCAGCCGCTGTCGCTGATCCTGCTCGATATCGATCACTTCAAGCAGTACAACGATCATTACGGTCACATCCAGGGCGATGATTGCCTGAAGAGTGTCGGCCAGGCGCTGAGCCGCGCGGCCAGCCGGCCACGGGATTTCGTCGGCCGCTTCGGTGGCGAGGAGTTCGTGCTGGTACTGCCGGAGACCGATGAGGCCGCCGCCCGGCATATTGCCGAGCGCTGCCGCCAGCAGGTGCGTCAGCAGCGCATTGCGCACGCGGGCTCCGCCGTGTCGTCGCTGCTTACCATCAGCCTCGGCGTGGGCACCATCGTGCCGGGCGCCCATGATCGCCCGCTGGATTTCCTCAATAGTGTCGACAAGCTGCTCTACCAGGCCAAGCAACGCGGTCGTGATCGTCTGGAGGTGGCCAGGGCGCCTGCTCGCCCGGGGCTGGACGATGCCGCAGATGTCCAGGCCTGAGCAATCGTTGACCCGTCTCGGCTGCTGATCGATAGCCCGAGGGTATGTGCTTGAGAGCCTCCGCGCCAGCAGAGCGCATGGCCGCGCAACCACAGCCACAGTATCAATACCGGGCCGCACACCACCCAGCCCACGCAACGTCTTGAAGCGCATGCCCCGGTCTCTAAGCGTCTGCCGCGCCGTGTTAGACTCGCGCGCTCTCGAACTGTGGTGATTCTCTTCGTGCCTCACGCTGCTCTCGCTCATCCGCCGCGCTGGCTGACCAATGCCCAGTTGCATCCGCAGCCGGCTGCCGGCGTGCGCGACTGGCTATTCAACGAGGATTCGCTGACCCGTCGCCTCACGGCTCTGTCCAACGACGGTTTTTCGGTAACGCCGCTGCAGGAAGGCTGGCAGCGCATGCGCAGCGATGAGTGCGCGATGCTTGGTGTGGCCGACGGCAGCCAGGGCTGGGTACGCGAGGTGTACCTACGTGGGCACGGGCAGCCCTGGGTGTTCGCCCGCAGCGTTGCCGCGCGCAGCGTGCTGGAAGGCTCCGGGCTCAATCTGGCCGAGTTGGGCAGCCGCTCGCTGGGTGAACTGCTGTTCAGTGACCGGGCCTTTGACCGGGGCGAACTGCAGGCCTGCCGTTATCCGGCGGCCTGGCTGCCGCAAGACGTGCGTGCAGAGCGATTGTGGGCGCGGCGCTCGTGCTTCAGTCGGGGAGCATTGGGGGTGCTGGTAGCAGAGGTGTTCCTGCCGGGCTTCTGGAAGGCGGCGGGTATCGAGGCCTAGCCTTCGCAATAGCATTGCTTGCCCAGGCTATACCCATTGTCTGTCGGGCCCATTGCGCACTGCTTCGCAACGACTGCATGGATGCAGGAGGCCAAAGCCGAGTACGCCCTACGCGTTGAACCGCCAGTGGCAGTGAGCATCGCCGCTAAAGCGCCTCCCTCTCGCGCTTGCCCGTATAATCCGCGCAACCTGCACGGAGACGCTTCGATGTACACCCGCCTGCTGCAATCGACCACCCGCCTGCACCCGCGCGCCTGGGACTTCATCCAGCTGATGCGCCTGGACAAACCCATCGGCATTTACCTGCTGCTGTGGCCGACCCTGTGGGCGCTGTGGGTGGCGGCCGAAGGCGTGCCGAGCGCGAAGAATCTGTTCATTTTCGTCTTCGGCGTGATCCTGATGCGCGCCGCCGGCTGCGTGATCAACGACTACGCCGACCGCAACTTCGACGGCCATGTCAGCCGCACCAAGGCTCGTCCGCTGGCCAGTGGCAAGATCCAGCCGCGCGAGGCACTGGTGCTGTTCGCCGTGCTGGTGGCGATGAGCTTCGTGCTGGTGCTGTTCACCAATGCCACCACCATCTGGCTGTCGTTCGGCGGCTTGGCGCTGGCGGCCTGCTACCCCTTCATGAAGCGTTACACCTTCTACCCGCAGGTGGTGCTCGGTGCGGCCTTCTCCTGGGGTATGCCGATGGCATTCACCGCCGAGACCGGCAGCCTGCCGCCAGAGGCCTGGCTGCTGTATATCGCCAACCTGCTGTGGACGGTGGCCTACGACACCTACTACGCCATGGCTGACCGCGAGGATGACCTGAAGATCGGGGTTAAATCCACCGCCATCCTGTTCGGCGACGCCGACCGCCTGATCATCGCCAGCCTGCAGGGCCTGGCGCTGCTCTGCCTGCTGCTGGCCGGCGCGCGTTTCGAACTGGGTATTTGGTTCCACGCCGGTCTGCTGGTGGCCGCCGCCTGCTTTGCCTGGGAATATCACAAGACCCGCAACCGCAAGCCGATGGCCTGTTTCAACGCCTTCCTGCACAACCATTGGGCGGGGCTGGCGATCTTCGTTGGCATCGTGCTGGACTACGCCTTACGTTAAGGGCTGCCGCGCATCTGTCATATCGCTGCAATAATTCCGTTATCTAATGCGGCGCAGACAGAGAACGAATAGAGGCTAAGGCCCCATGGTTGGCAAGAACATCCTGATCGTCGATGACGAAGCACCGATCCGCGAGATGATCGCGGTGGCCCTGGAGATGGCCGGTTACGAGTGCCTGGAAGCGGAGAATACCCAGCAGGCCCATGCCGTTATCGTCGACCGCAAGCCCGATCTGATTCTGCTCGACTGGATGCTGCCCGGCACCAGCGGCATCGAGCTGGCGCGCAGGCTCAAGCGCGACGAACTGACCAGCGATATCCCGATCATCATGCTCACCGCCAAGGGCGAAGAGGACAACAAGATCCAGGGGCTGGAAGTCGGCGCCGACGACTACATCACCAAGCCGTTCTCGCCGCGTGAACTGGTCGCCCGTCTCAAGGCTGTGCTGCGCCGCGCCGGCCCCAGCGACAGCGAGGCGCCGATCGAAGTGGGTGGCCTGCTGCTCGACCCGGTCAGCCATCGCGTCACCATCGATGGCAAACCGGCCGAGATGGGCCCCACCGAATACCGTCTGCTGCAGTTCTTCATGACCCACCAGGAGCGCGCCTATACCCGTGGCCAGTTGCTCGATCAGGTCTGGGGTGGCAACGTCTATGTCGAGGAACGCACCGTCGATGTGCATATCCGCCGCCTGCGCAAGGCGCTCGGTACGGCCTACGAAAATCTGGTGCAAACCGTGCGTGGGACTGGGTATCGTTTCTCCACCAAAGGTTAAGCGCTGGCGCAGCGTTTCTGCGTACTCGCTCTGCTGACAAGGATGCGCTCCATCGTGAATCAAGACTGGCGCGGCGCCGTGGTGCGCCGCCTGTTGCTGCTGGTTGGTGCCTGCCTGCTGTTGGGTGCCCTCACCGGTGAGTACGCCTGGGTGCTGGCCTGTGGCCTGGCCATTCATCTCGCTTGGACCCTCAGCCAGCTGCTGCGCCTGCACAAATGGCTGCGTGAGCACAAAACCGACGAGCCGCCCCCGGATGGCTACGGCCTGTGGGGCGAGGTGTTCGACAGCATCTATCACCTGCAGCGGCGTAACCAGAAGGCGCGTGGGCGCCTGCAGGCAGTGATCGACCGCGTGCAGGAGTCGACGACGGCGCTCAAGGATGCGGTGGTGATGCTCGACAGCCAGGGTAATCTGGAGTGGTGGAACCGTGCTGCCGAAACCTTGCTGGGCCTGAAAACGCCGCAGGACAGTGGTCAGCAACTGGCCAACCTGGTGCGCGACCCACGCTTCAAGGAATACTTCGAGCGCGGCAACTATGCCGAGGCGCTGGAAATTCCTGCGCCGACCAATGATCGCCGGCGTCTGCAATTTCACATCACCCGGTATGGCAATCGCGAGCACCTGTTGCTGGTACGTGACGTCACGCGCCTGTATCAGCTGGAACAGATGCGCAAGGATTTCGTCGCCAACGTCTCCCACGAGCTGCGTACACCGCTGACGGTGATCGCCGGCTACCTGGAGACCCTGCTGGACAACGTCGAGGCGGTCAACCCGCGCTGGTTACGTGCCCTGCAGCAGATGCAGCAACAGGGTGCACGCATGCAGACCCTGCTCAACGACCTGTTGTTGCTGGCGAAGCTCGAGTCCACCGATTACCCGTCGGACAATCAGCCGTTGGCCATCGACCTGTTGCTGCTGTCGATCAAGAACGATGCTCAGGCGTTGTCCGGCGACCAGCAGCATCGCATCAGCCTCGAGGCCGACCCGCACCTCAAGCTCAAGGGCAGTGAGGCGGAGTTGCGCAGTGCTTTCTCCAATCTGGTGTTCAATGCGGTGAAGTACACGCCGGCCGGTGGCGATATTCGTATCCGCTGGTGGGGTGACGAGCAGGGCGCACACCTGGCGGTCAGTGATACCGGCATGGGCATCGAGACCAGGCATTTGCCCCGCCTGACCGAGCGCTTCTATCGGGTCGACTCCAGCCGCGCCAGCAACACCGGCGGTACCGGTCTGGGCCTGGCCATCGTCAAGCATGTGCTGCTGCGTCACCGTGGCAACCTGGAGATCAGCAGTGTGCCGGGCAAGGGCAGCACCTTCACCTGCCATTTCGCCGCGGCGCAGGTGGTGCAACGCGTACGCTGAATGCTTGCATTCAGCGTGGCGAAGCTCCAACCTCTAGCGATTCCTGGCCAATTCGAACCTTCATGGACCCCTCCACGAGTCTTCCTGCCCCCGATTACTTCGCCGATTTCGGCCTTATGCTGTTCGCCCTGTTTCTGGTGCTGCTCAACGGCTTCTTCGTTGCGGCGGAGTTCGCCATCGTGCGTCTGCGTGCGACCAAGGTCGATGCCCTGGCCGAGGCGCATGGCTGGCGCGGGCACATCCTGCGCACCGTGCACAACCAGATGGATGCCTACCTCTCGGCCTGCCAGCTGGGCATCACCCTGGCCTCGCTGGGCCTGGGCTGGGTCGGTGAGCCGGCCTTCGCCGAGCTGCTGACGCCGCTGCTGGTGGCGGTTGGTGTGGAGTCACCCAAGCTGATTCACGGTATCGCCTTCTTCACCGCGTTCTCGATCATTTCCTACCTGCATATCGTCATCGGCGAGCTGGCGCCCAAGTCCTGGGCAATCCGCAAGCCCGAGCTGCTGTCGCTGTGGACGGCCGCGCCGCTGTACGCCTTCTACTGGCTGATGTACCCGGCGATCTTCGTGCTCAACGCCAGTGCCAACGCCATTCTGCGCATCGCCGGGCAAGGCGAGCCGGGGCCGCACCATGAGCACCACTACAGCCGTGAGGAGCTGAAGCTGATCCTGCATTCCAGCCGCGCCACTGGCGATAACGATCAGGACCTGCGGGTGCTGGCGTCGGCGGTCGAGTTGGGTGAGCTGGAGGTAGTGGACTGGGCCAACTCGCGCGAGGATCTGGTCTTTCTCGAGCTCAAGGCCAGCCTGGATCAGGTGTTCACCACCTTCCGCCGGCACAAGTACAGCCGCTACCCGATCTTCGACGAGAGCAAGGGTGAGTTCGTCGGCGTGTTGCACATCAAGGATCTGCTGCTGCACCTGTCGCTGCTGGAGATGCTGCCCTCGGCGCTGAAACTGGGCGACCTGATGCACCCGCTGGAGCGAGTCAGCCGGCACATGCCGCTGTCGCAGTTGCTCGAGCAGTTCCGCCAGGGTGGCGCACACTTCGCCCTGGTCGAAGAGGCCGACGGCAAGGTCATTGGTTACCTGACCATGGAGGATGTGCTCGAAGCCCTGGTCGGTGACATCCAGGACGAACACCGCAAGGCCGAGCGCGGCATTCTCGCCTACCAGCCGGGCAAGCTGCTGGTGCGCGGCGACACGCCGCTGGCCAAGGTCGAACGCCTGCTGGGGATCGATCTTGATCACGTCGAGGCTGAAACCCTCGCCGGATTGATCTATGACACCCTCAAGCGCATGCCCGAAGAAGAGGAAGTGCTGGAAACCGATGGCCTGCGCATTATCGTCAAGAAGATGAAAGGGCCCAAGGTGGTTTTGGCCAAGGTGGTCAAGCTGGATTGATCATGCGTCTCCGTGGTCTTTTGTTCCGCTCATGGCGCCGGCGGCCTGATTGACCGGCGCGCGAGACTCCGATTGCAGCCTCCGTGGTCACGGAGCCGCTTCTTCGGGGCCATTCTAATCTGCTGAATAATTACAGACGGCCGGCAGGCCATCGTGTCGTTCATCTTGCGAGGAATCACCTTATGAGTGCACCCGTCGTTATCGTCGGTACCGGTCTGGCCGGCTACAACCTGGCCAAGGAGTGGCGCAAGCTCGACGCGCAGACGCCTCTGCTACTGATCACCGCTGACGATGGCCGCTCCTACTCCAAGCCGATGCTCTCCACCGGCTTCGGCAAGAACAAGGAGGCCGATGGCCTGGTCATGGCCGAAGTCGGCGTCATGGCCGAGCAGCTCAATGCGGAGATCCGCACCCATACCCGCATCACCGGTATCGACCCCGGGCACAAGCGCCTGTGGATTGGCGAAGAAGCCGTGCCGTACCGCGACCTGGTGCTGGCCTGGGGCGCCGAGCCGATGCGTGTGCCGGTGCAGGGCGATGCCCAGGACGCGCTGTTGCCGATCAATGACCTGGAAGACTACGCGCGCTTTCGCAGCGCCGTGGCCGGCAAGCGCCGGGTATTGATCCTCGGCGCCGGTCTGATTGGCTGCGAGTTTGCCAACGACCTCAGCGCCGGCGGTTATGAAGTCGAAGTAGTGGCGCCCTGCGAGCAGGTGATGCCCGGCCTGCTGCCTCCAGCCGCCGCGACTGCCGTGCAGAGTGGCCTTGAGCGCCTGGGTGTACGTTTCCACCTGGGCCCGGTGCTGGTCAGCCTCGACCGTCAGGGAGATGCGCTGCAGGCGTCGCTGTCCGATGGCCGTCTGATCGCGTGCGATGCGGTGGTCTCGGCTGTCGGCCTGCGCCCGCGTATCGCCCTGGCGGCAGCGGCCGGGCTCGACGTCAATCGTGGGGTGATGGTCGACCGCCACCTGCGCACCTCGCACGCCAATATCTACGCTCTTGGCGACTGCGCCGAGGTCGACGGGCTCAACCTGCTCTACGTCATGCCGTTGATGGCCGGCGCCCGCGCGCTTGCCAAGACCCTGGCCGGTGAGCCGACGGCGGTCAGCTACGGGCCGATGCCGGTGACAGTGAAGACGCCAGTGTGCCCGCTGGTGGTTTCGCCGCCGCCGCGTGGCTGCGTAGGCGAATGGACGGTCGAAGGCAGTGGTGGCGACATCAAGGCGCTCTGCCGCGATAGCGCTGGGGCGCTGCTCGGCTATGCCCTGACCGGGACGGCCGTGCAGGAGAAACTGGCGTTGAACCGGGAGCTGCCGGCACTGCTGGCATGATCACCTGCCGTTCTGTCGGATACGCCACGAAGTTGCCGACTTAAACGACCCGGCGAGGCTGGCGCTGCACGGTGCGGCATGCCATCCTCCAACTGGTCTGCCGCAGCGCAGAGCTGTTGCGGCGCCTTGGGCGCTGTTCTGGAAGAACAGCACGGACACAACAACAAAAAACCGTCAAAGAGGCATTTATGCGTAAACCGGAACTCGCCGCCGCCATCGCCGAAAAGGCTGATCTGACTAAGGATCAGGCCAATCGTGTACTCAACGCCGTACTGGAAGAAATCACCGGAGCACTGAACCGCAAGGACAGTGTCACTCTGGTTGGCTTCGGTACCTTCGTTCAGCGCCACCGTGGTGCCCGCACAGGCAAGAACCCGCAAACCGGCCAGCCGGTGAAGATCAAGGCCAGCAACACCGTCGCCTTCAAACCGGGCAAGTCCCTGAAAGACGCGGTCAACTGAGCCCGTTTCCCGGAGCCGCTCGGCTCCGGGTTCCCCCAAGCAGCCCGGCGCCACCGTGCGGCACTGCAACTGTACTCCCAGCGGGCTGTAGTCCTGCAAGAAAACCACTACAATGCGCGGCCATCATCTTCGATCACGAGGGCCTGTGCATGAAATTCCGTTTTCTTTTGTGGATGCTGGGCCGCCTGATGGCCAAGGCCAGCCGTGAAAACCCGGCGTTCCGCCAACAACTCGAAGGCCGCGACATGGTCTTCCAGTTGCACACCCTGGACGGCAAGGTGGCACGCCACTTCATCGTGGCGGGGCAGCGCGTCAGCAGCAAGCGCGGTGCCGCCAAGGACCCTGCTTTCGCCCTTGGTTTCAAGGACGCTGCCTACGGGTTCGCGACCATGACCGCGAAGAACAAGCAGCTGGCCTTTATGCAGGGCATCCAGAACAAGGACATCCAGATCCAGGGCAATCCGGCGCTGGTCATGTGGTTCCAGGGGCTGACCAAGTACCTGATGCCGAAGAAGAAAACCTAGGCGCCGAAAAAGGCCGCCTGAACGGCTGATGCCAGTCAGTTAGGCGTCGACGCATCGAAATTGTAGGAGCGACGCCCCGCCGCGAATCAGGCGCTGCACACTCGAAAAAGCTTCGCCCCGGGGCGGGGCTCCTACGAAAGACCATGTTGGCAACCTTATCTGGTTGGCACTGATGCGCGTCGCGGCTGGCCGCGACGCTGCGCTTTGGTTAGGCTGCCAGGCATGTTCCTGTGGAAAGCCTGAGCATGCGCCTTTTCCTCCTGCCCCTGCTGTTGCTGGCCGCCGCCACGGCGCGTGCGGAGCCTGCCTCGGCCAAAGCCCTGTTGCCGCTGTTCGAACTGGCGGGCATCCATCTGCTGTGCGAGCAGAGTGCGCCAATGCTGCAGCGGGGCCAGGGCGAAATTGAACAGCAACGTCTTGCCGAGCTGTTCGCGGCCGAGGCCTTGTGTCTGGAGCTGGCCCGGCGCGTGGCGACGCGCTTCGATGCGCAGCAAGGCGAGCAAGCCCGTGAACGCCTCGATAGCCCGCTGGCGCAGCGTTTCACGGCGGCCGAGCGTGCGGTCGGCGAAGATCCTGAAGGCCTGGCCGAATACCGCCAGCGGCTGCAGGAGCACCCCCCACGCGGCGTACGCCTGGAATTGGTCAAGCGCCTCGATGCTGCCGCACGCACCACCGAGCTGGCCAGCCTGCTGCGTTATGAAGTCGGCAAGACCCAGGCGCTGCTGGCGCTGAAGGCGCGCGGCGAAAGTCTCGATGAGGTCGAACTGCAGGCGCAGACGCAGCAGCAGGCAAGCGCCATTCGCCAGTCCAGCGAGCAGGCCGTGGCAACGTTCATGTTGTATGCCTACCGGCAGATGCCCAGCGATCAGTTGGCCGAATATGCGGCGCTATACGAGCACCCCAGCGTCAGCCAGCTGCTCACCGTCAGCCTGGAGGTGTTGCCGCAGTTGTTCGCTGAGCGCCGCGAGCAGTTGCGCAAGACGGCGAGCCAGCCGTAATGACCGAGGTGGGCGCCTATCAGTGCGGGTGCTGAAACTGCGCTGCGAGCTCGCGCAGGGCGACTTCGGCGCTGAGCACCTTGCTCACGGCGTCTTCGGCTTTTTCCCGGCTGATACCGAGCGCCTCGAACAGCTCATCAGGGATCTCGCTCAGCGGGCCGGCACCGATGCTCCGATTGCGCAGCAGGCTGACCGCCAGGCACACCAGGTTGGGGAAGGCGGCACTGTCACCGGCATAGGACGGATCATGCTGGAAGCGTAGCGCGCTGGACAGCTCTTCGGGCATATCCCAGTGACGCATCAGCCAGGCGCCTATCTGCTCGCGGGTGATACCCAGCAGGTGCTGCTCGATATGGCTGTGCGACAGGTGCGGGTTGACCTCCAGATGGCGGCAGATCAACGAGAAGTGCGGCGGGAAGACGTGTGCCAGCACCAGGTAGCCGAAATTGTGCAGCAGCCCGGCGAGGTAGGTCAGGCCGGCTTCCGGGCGCTGCGCGCGCGGCATGGCGCGGGTCAGGCCCTCGATCACTGCAGCGGTATAGATCGCTTGCTGCCAGTAAGGGGTGGCGTGCTGCGGCTGATCCTTGGGCAGACTGAGAGTCTTGCCCAGCGCCAGGCCGAGAGCCAGGTTGATCACCAGGTCGAAACCCAGTACGCGGACGATGGCGTCTTCCACCGAGCGGATCTTGCCGGGCGCCGCGTAATACGGTGAGGCTGCCCAGCTGACCACCTGAGCGGCCAGCGCCGGGTCGGTTTCGACCACGCCGGTGATGTCGTCCACCGTGGCATTGGGGTCAACGCGCAGCTTGATGATCTTCTGCGCGGTTTCCGGCAGGGGCGGAATCTCGATGGTTTCTTCCAGGCGCTGCTGGATGCGCCGTGCGGTAAAAGCCTGCACGGCTTGGGTGATTTCCGCGCGGTCATCATGGGGGCGATCGAGGTTCGGTTTGATCGCGCTGACCGGCTCACCGAAACGCGCGGCGCTGGCCTTGCTCAGCAGCGCCTTGAAGGCTTCGGTGGGGATTTCCAGCAACACACCAGGCTGGCCGGACTCGATCAGCAGACTGGGCACCTGCAGCAGGCGTTCTTCGTACAGGCAGGGCGAACTGGTCAGCGGCGGCAAACCGGGCAGGGCGGCCAGATTGTGCTTGCCGAGCATGCGCTCCAGTCGCTCCGGTTTGACCGCGGTGAGCTGGCGCCCAGTCAGTTCGGCCAGGCGCGACAGATCGAGCATTTGGCTACGCGGATAGAGCACCAGCAGGGCACCGATAGCATCGTCCACCAGCACGGCCTGCAGGCGCGCCTCGCTCGGCTGGCCCGGTCGCTCCGCACGCACCTGGTAGGGTACGGCGAGTTTCTCCAGCAGTTGCACGATCACGGCGGGCGCTTGCGCAGTGGCGTTGGCGGCGAGGGCAGCTTCAGTCATATCGATATCCAGCGTTGGCGCATGTCCTCGGAGTATAACCAGCGAGGATTTTCGCAATGGTTCGTGGCGACGGTTGTCCTGTGAGCAGGTTCACACTTGACCGTATTGCTGGCCATGACGCAACCAGCGTTCCAGCAATGGCGCTACATGTTGCGGCCAATGTTGCAATAGTGCCTGCGCGGCATCGCGCACGGCGGGCAGCAGGTCGGCATCGCGCATCAGGTCGGCGACCTTGAATTGCAGCAGGCCGGTCTGCCGGGTACCGAGCATTTCCCCTGGGCCGCGCAGTTCCAGATCCTTCTCGGCGATGATGAAGCCATCGGTGGTTTCGCGCATGATCGCCAGGCGTTCGCGGCCCAGTTGCGACAGCGGTGCGTGATAGAGCAGCACGCAGTGGCTGGCGGCGCTGCCACGACCGACCCGGCCACGCAACTGGTGCAGCTGGGCCAGGCCCAGGCGCTCGGGGTTTTCGATGATCATCAGGCTGGCGTTGGGGACGTCGACGCCCACCTCGATTACCGTGGTGGCCACCAGCAGTTGCAAGTTGCCCTGCTTGAATTCATCCATCACCGCAGCTTTTTCCGCCGGCTTCATGCGCCCGTGGATCAGCCCGACGCGCAGTTCGCCGAGGGCCGCGGACAGCTCCTCGTAGCTGGTTTCCGCAGCCTGGCAGGTCAGTTCCTCGGACTCTTCGATCAGCGTGCACACCCAGTAGGCCTGGCGCCCCTGCTGGCAGGCGTTGCGCACGCGCTCGACCACCTCATCGCGGCGGCTGTCGGCGATCACCAGGGTGTTGACCGGTGTACGTCCCGGCGGCAGCTCGTCGAGAATCGAGGTATCCAGATCGGCGTAGGCGCTCATCGCCAGGGTGCGCGGGATGGGTGTGGCGGTCATGATCAGCTGATGCGGGCAGAGGCGGCCGTCGATGCCTTTCTGGCGCAAGGCCAGGCGTTGCTGCACGCCGAAGCGGTGCTGCTCGTCGATGATCACCAGGGCCAGGCGCTTGAACTTCACCTCGTCCTGGAACAGGGCATGGGTGCCGACCACCATCGGGCAGCCGCTGGCGATCTGTTCCAGTGCATTGGCGCGGGCCTTGCCCTTGAGTTTGCCGGCCAGCCAGGCGACGTCCAGGCCCAGCGGTGTCAGCCATTTGCTGAAGTTGAGGAAGTGCTGCTCGGCGAGGATTTCGGTGGGCGCCATCAGTGCCACCTGGTAGCCGGCCTCCAGCGCCTGCAATGCAGCCAGGGCGGCGACCACCGTCTTGCCGGCACCGACGTCGCCCTGCACCAGGCGCAGCATCGGCTCGCTTTGCGCCAGGTCGTAGGCGATCTCGGCACCGACGCGCTGCTGCGCGCCGGTAGGGGCGAAGCCGAGGTTGGCAAGGTATTGCTGCGGCAGCTTCTTCGCTGGCGGCAGCGCCGGCGCCTGTTGCGCGCGCACCTGTTCGCGCAGGCGTTGCAGGGACAGCTGATGAGTGAGCAGTTCCTCAAAGGCCAGGCGATGCTGGGCCCAATGACGGCCCTCGGCGAGTTCTTCGACATCGGCGTCCGGCGGCGGGCGGTGCAGATAACGGATGGCCTCATCCAGCGGCGCCAGGCGATAGTCGCGGGCCAGCTCGTCAGGCAGCCAGTCCGGCAGGCTGCGTGGGCCCATGCGCGCCAATGCCTGCTGGCTGAGCTGGCGCAGGCGTTGCTGGGTCAGACCTTCGGTGGTCGGGTAGATGGGCGTCAGGCTCTGCTCCACCGGGGCCGGTTCGTCGCTGCTCTGCGCGCGGTACTCCGGGTGGTAGATCTCCAAGCCGGTGGCGCCGGGGCGTACTTCGCCGTAGCAGCGCAGGGTGGTGCCACGTTTGAGACCTTCCTTCTGCGCCTGGCTGAAGTGGAAGAAACGCAGGCTCAGCGTGCCGCTGCCGTCCTGCAGACGCACCAGCAGGCTGCGCCGGCGGCCCATGACCACGTCGGCAGCGGCAACGATGCCCTCGACCACCGCATCCTGCCCCGGGCGCAGCGCGCCAATGGGGGTGATGCGGGTGCGATCCTGATAGCGCAGCGGCAGGTGGAACAGCACGTCCTGCAGGTTTTCCAGGCCGACCTTGGCCAGTTTCTCGGCCAGGGCGGCGCCTACGCCTTTCAGCGCAGTGACGGAAACCGCTGCCAGCTCGCTCACGTCCGGCCTCAGACTGCCTTGGTCTGCGGGCTGCGGGCGACCGAGCAGAGGCGGATCGAGTCGGCCAGCACTTCGATGGCGTTGGGCCGCGGGAAGCTGGCGCGCCAGGCGATGGCCACGGTGCGGAAGGGCACCGGCGCGCTGAGCGGACGCACTTCGATCACGCCCGGCGCGTAGTGATGGCTGTCTACCGCCGAGAACGGCAGGATCGACACGCCGAGGCCGGAGGCGACCATATGGCGGATGGTTTCCAGCGAGCTGGATTCCACCGTGGTGTGCTTGCCGTGGTCGTCGCCGCCCTTGCGCAGGGTCGGACAGGCTTCCAGCACCTGATCGCGGAAGCAGTGGCCTTCACCGAGCAGCAGCAGGCTCTTGTCGTTGAGCAGCTTGGTGTCGATGGTTTCCATCGCCGCCCAGGGGTGGCCCGCAGGCAGCAGCGCGTAGAACGGCTCGTCGTACAGCGGCTTGGTCAGCACATCGGCTTCCTGGAAGGGCAGGGCGATGATGATGGCGTCCAGCTCGCCGGTGCGCAGCTTGTCGCGCAGGATGTGGGTAAAGTTTTCCTCGATGTACAGCGGCATGTCCGGGGCGACGCGGTGCAGCTGCGGAATCAGGTGCGGGAACAGATAGGGGCCGACGGTGTAGATGGCGCCGATCTTCAGCGGTGCGGTCAGCTGGTTCTTGCCGGCCTGGGCCAGCTCGCGAATGCCCTGAGCCTGTTCCAGCACCTTCTGCGCCTGGGTGACGATACCTTCACCGACCGGGGTCAGGCGCACGGCGCTCTTGCTGCGCTCGAAGATCAGTACGCCGAGTTCGTCCTCCAGCTTCTTCACGCCCACCGACAGGGTCGGCTGGCTGACATGGCAGCGCTCGGCGGCGCGGCCGAAGTGCTGTTCCTGGGCGAGGGTGACGATGTACCGCAGTTCGGTGAGGGTCATAGTGTTTATCCATTAAATTGCCGACAAGCATAGCCTTTGCATACGAATGAACCAACCGGGCTAAACTGCGCCTTTGCATAAATGTCATGGAGAAAAGCATGTCCGAATGCAACAGCCTGCTGATTGCCGGGTGTGGAGACGTCGGTACCCGCCTTGGCCTGCGGATGGCCGAACAGGGCTGGCGCGTGATCGGCATGCGTCGCAACGTGGCTGCACTGCCTGCCGCCATCGAGCCGCTGGCCGGCGATCTGCACGCCGATGCCTGTCCGGCGGATTGGCCGCAAGGGCAACTGGATTACCTGGTGTACTGCGCAGCAGCCACCGAGCATGACGAGGCCGGCTATCGCGCCGCCTATGTCGAGGGGCTGCGCCGCGTGCTGGACTGGCTGGCGCAACATGGCCAGCGACCTCGACGTATCCTGTTCGCTTCCAGCAGCGGGGTGTACGGACAGCAGGAAGGTGAGTGGATCGACGAGGACTCTGCGGCCGAGGCGCAGAGTTTTTCTGCGGTCATCATGCGCGAGGCCGAACATGTAGCGCTCGACAGCGGCTTGCCGGCGACCACGGTGCGTCTGACAGGCCTTTACGGCCCTGGTCGCGAATGGTTGCTGAGCCAGGTGCGCGAAGGCTATCGGGTCAGCGAAACGCCGCCGCTGTATGGCAATCGCATTCATGTCGAGGATGCTGCCGGCCTGTTCGCCACGCTGTTGCAGGCGGATGCCGCCGGTGTGCCCTTGGCCGATTGCTACCTGGGCGTCGACGATGAACCGGCGCCACTGCATGAGGTAGTAGGTTGGCTACGTGGGCAACTGGGCGTCAGCCATTGGAGCGATGAGCAGCGCGTGCGCCGAGCCGGCAGCAAGCGTTGCCGCAATGCCCGCGCTCGTTCGCTGGGTTGGGCGCCGCAGTATCCGAGCTACCGCGAGGGCTATGCGGCGATCCTCGCCGAGCGCTGAGATGAACGCCAACAGCTTGCTGGCCAAGCCCTGGCTGCCGGGCGTCGAGCTGTTTCACGCCGACTTTTCTGGGCAGGCGTTCGGCCGTCACAGTCACGATGCCTTTGCCATCGGCGCTATCGTGCAGGGTGTCGGAGGCTACCAGTGTCGAGGTCAGCGCTATGCGCTGCCTGCCGGCACCCTGTCGCTGATGAACCCCGAAGAGCCGCATACCGGGCACGCCGAATCGGCGCGTGTGGTCTATCGCATGCTCTATGTCGAGGAGTCGCGGCTGCCGGCGCTGCTCGGGCGCAAGCGCCTGCCCAATGGCTTCGGCACGCTCAACCCGGATGACGACGGCCAGGTCTCGGCAGGCCTGGCACGGCTGGCCGGCGAGTTCGAGCGGGGCGATGCGCTGGCGCTGGAGAGCGAACTGCTGGCGCTGTTGGAGCTGGTCTTCGTCCGCCACGGCGGCTTGCGCGAGGCGCGACCGGCATTTCGTGACAGCGGGGTGACGGCGTACCTGCGTGATTACCTGGAAGCGCACTACGCCGAGGCCGTCAGTCTGGAGCAGCTGGCCGCACTGGTGCAGCGTCACCCACGCCACCTGATCGAAGCCTTCCGCCGTGCCTATGGCGTGCCGCCGCATACCTATCTGCTGCAGCGCCGAGTGCGTGAGGCCAAGCGCAGGTTGTTGCAAGGTCAGGCCCTGGCCGATGTCGCACTGGACCTGGGCTTTTATGACCAGGCGCATTTCAACGGGGTGTTTCGCCGTTTCACCGGGGTCACTCCGGGGCGTTTTCGCGCCGTGGCGCAGGCCTGATCCGGCAAGGCTTTGCGCGAACTTGCATCGGTGCGCGCCAAGTTGTTCGGCAGCGATTGCGTCGCTGTAGAGCCTGAGTTTTTTCCAATACATCTATACCGCCAGTTGCCGACACTGCCTCCGCCAAACGGAGGTGCCATGTTCGCGTTGTTTCGTAACCGCTCCACAAACCACACCTTCAAGTGAAGTGAAGGCCCACAGATGCTGTACTCCCGATTTTCCTGGAGCCCAGCCCATGATGCGTCCCGACCCCAAGGTCAAAGCCGTTTACCTTTACCCCAAGCCGGTCGATTTCCGCAAATCCATCAACGGTCTGGCCGCCTTGGTCGAGTTGGATATCAAGGTGGCGGTGTTCGACCCGGCGTTGTTCGTTTTTCTCAACCGCACGCGCAACCAAGTGAAAATTCTGTATTGGCATCGTAACGGTTTCTGTTTGTGGCTCAAGCGCTTGGAGGCCGAGCGGTTCAAAACCAAACCGGATGCCGGTGACGAAGCGATCGAGCTGACGGTGCGGGAATTGAATCAGTTGCTGGAGGGCATCGACCTCTGGGGCAATCAACCGCACAAGGTGCTGACACCACGTTTCGTGACTTGAGCCGGTATAATCCATGGCATGATTTCCGTGCCTGAACCCCTTCCTGACGACCCCGCAGCGCTCAAGCAATTGCTCGCTGAGGTGCTGTCTTCTGCACAGAAATTGGCCAAGGACAAGGACGGGCAGATCGAGCACCTGCGCGAACAAAACGCACTGCTGATCCAACGCCTGTTCGGTCGCAAATCCGAGCAGACGGCCGATCCTGACTCGCCGCAGTTGGAGATTTTCAACGAAGCCGAAAGCCTCACCGAAGCCGCGCCCGAAACTACTGCCGAAGAGATCGAGGAAGACGTCGTCGCGCCGGTCAAACGTCGTGGCAAGCGTAAACCACTGCCGGCTGAGTTGCCGCGCGTTGAGGTTATCCATGAGCTGCCCGAGCACGAGCTGACCTGTGCCTGCGGTGCTTGCAAGCAAGTGATCGGTGAGGAAACCAGCGAACAGCTGGAAATCATCCCGATGCAGGTGCGGGTCATCCGCCATATCCGTAAGACCTACGCCTGCAAAGCCTGCGAAGCCGCCCCGATCACCGCGGACAAGCCCGCGCAACTGATTGAGAAAAGCCTGGCTACGCCCAGCGTGTTGGCGATGCTGCTGACCACCAAGTACGCCGACGGCATCCCGCTGTACCGCTTCGAGAAAGTCCTCCATCGCCATGGCATCGACATCCTGCGGCAGACCCTGGCTCGCTG
>NZ_VRYE01000061.1 GCF_008041835.1 Ectopseudomonas mendocina | reverse complement strand
AGCTTAGGTTGATGACATTGGTAACTAAGCTGCTCCTCTGAATTGAGGAAATGATAATTGTGATGACTCGAAGACGGGATAGAACGCTAATCAAGCTGCTCATGGCGCTGCTTCTGTTTCTGGGGGCAGCCCATGGCAGCACCCAGGAATTCAACCCTGGGTCGGCGAGTTCATCCCTCAATTGCTTGGTCATGCAAGGAATGCAGACTGAGACCGACACGCAAGTAGGCGGTTTGTGTCCTTACATGGATGATCAAATGTCCTGCTCGATCAGTTGCGCTGCCTCTTATACTGGAGCAGTAACAAGCATTGTCGACTCATCGCCCGTCAACACTTCGCCGCAACACGATTATTACACCTCCCTCCTTGGCCGCATGGCCGTCGCTCCCGATCCTTTTCCTCCTAAGCAGACTGTTCTGATCAATCTCTGAAGCTGTATCTGAAGCTGTTCGTTGACGTCCGCTGGACGTCTGTTTAGACGAAAAAATTTGGATATGGTCGCCGACATTTTGATTGTTGTTCATGCCGACAAGCATGCGGAAGCAATTCCCTGAATCGCCAGGGACCGCTATCCGCTTGAGGAGAGTGCCCAATGAAAAAACTGAAACTTTTGCTTGTGCCTGTATCGATACGCACAAGACGAGCCACAGCTCTACTCGCTGCAGTGGCGCTGCTCGTGGCTGGAGGTATGGCTCATGCCGCTCAGGAACAAGCCATACAAGGGGTACAGGGCGATATTCAGCAGATCCCGGTCGAGACCTACCACTACGGGATGAAGCTGGATATTGCCCGGGTCTTGTCCATCAGCGATACGAGCCAGGAGTGCGGCGTTGTGCCTTCGATCATGCGGTACGAAGACAGCAGCGGAGCCCCACGGGCCTTGGAGTATCAGATTTATGGCGGCGGTTGTTCTGATAATTGAGCGGATGCGCCTGAACCAACCTTGAGGACTACACCATGATCAAGAACACGACGCTTTACCTAAAAGGCTTGTTGCAGCACCACCCACTGATTGCGGGACTTGCGGTTGCCGTAGCGTTCACTCTGCTGTTTAACCTGGGCGGCCTGTTTGCTGTAGCCACCCTGCCTGTTCTGCTTTCTGTTCTGCCGTGCCTGGTGATGGTCTGGCTCTGCATGAAGAGCATGGGTGGCGAGACCTGCAAACAAGAAGTTCCAGAGCAATCATCGCTAACCCGAATGAACGAAACCACTGTTGTCGATCAGGAGAACCGCCATGCGTAACGCCCTTATCTATACCGCCGCACTTGCCTCCGCAATAACGTTTGGTACGGCTTCTGTTGCTATCGCCGAGGTGTCCAAGGATACCGCCAAGAGCGGTTCCGAGATGATGATGGGAGAAGGCATGCACATGATGGACGGCAATAAAATGCCAATGATGGGAATGATGCAGGAGATGAATTCAATGATGAAGAACTGCAACGAAATGATGGAAAACATGAACAAGCAGATGAGTAAGGAGGCGGGTCAAGGCGACAGCAAGGCGCAGTAAAGAGCTCGTTGCTTGCCATCCCCTCTAAGCCTCCGGCGTAGAGGGGAATAAGTGAATGGCGCCGGGTACGGCACCGTCAGCGGTGTCGATACCCGGACGCTTCGAGATTTTCGCTACACAGTTCCACTGCCGATCGATAGGAAGGAGCCTGACCATGAATGACTTCGCCATGCACTACGGGCACTGGGGCTGGGTGCTGGTGATGGTATTGATTGCCTCCTGGCTTCTCTACCGCTTTGCCGCCCCACGCAGCTGGCGTGAGTGGACGGGCGCCGGCCTGGTGCAAGCGTTCATCATCGCGTTATACGCCGAGATGTATGGCTTCCCGTTGACCATCTATCTGCTGACGGGGTTTCTGGGCATCGATCTTCCTCTGACGGGCTATTCCGGGCATCTCTGGGCCACCTTGCTGGGCTACGGCAGCCTCGGCGCCACGCTGGAAATGCTGCTGGGCGGAGTATTCATCGTCATTGGTCTGATGCTGTTGATCCGCGGCTGGGTTCAGGTCTACTACGCCAGCCTGGAGGGCCAGTTGGCCACCCAAGGCGTCTACAGTCTGGTCCGTCACCCGCAGTACACAGGGATCATGCTGGCCGTTTTCGGTCAGATCATCCATTGGCCAACGATCATCACCTTGCTGTTGTTTCCGGTGATCGTCTTTGCCTATGTTCACCTGGCCAGGCGGGAAGAATCAGTGTTGACGGCGCGGTTCGGCGAGGCCTATCAAGCCTATCGCCGGCACCTACCGATGTTCTTTCCACGCCGGCAGGAGTGGGGGCGGTTTCTCCACGCACTGTTCTTTCCCCATCCCAAATAGCCGGATGCTGCGGAAAACTTCGTCCCACCTCTGCGCGGGACAACCATGCCGCGTCGCCCCGGCCTTCCTTGCTTGCCTTTGAGCCGCGGCTGCATCACTCCAGAGTCTGACCGGCTTTGGCGATCGCGCTCCAGGTCGTGCCGGCGTCCTTTGATAGATAGACGTCACGTTTGAAGGTCGCCGTCGCCCATTCCTTTGGCTGGACTGGGTTCTGTGCAAGATAGGCGATAGCGTCCTCATCCAGCTCAGGCACGCCGAGCGGGGTAATCTCGCGCGTCTTCAGATCCAGCCTGGATAGCTTGGCCGCGTCGCCGTAGCTACCGAACCATAGGCTGCTGCCATCAAGACTGAAGGTGACGCTCACTACCTGTTCGCCTTCGACGACCGCCCTGAAGCGTTGACCCGCATCGCGCGACAGGTACAGGCCCGCTCCGGTCGCCACCGCGACCAGCCGGTGGTCGCTCGGATGCACCGCCAGTGCGGTCGGCGCCTCGCCAATTCCCTGCGCGGATGCGCGCTGCCAATTGGCTCCATCGTTGCGGCTGTAATACAAGCCCGGGGCGCTCATCCGCGAATTCGGACGGGTGTTGTAGACATATAGGGTTGCGCTATCGTAACCGCTGGCCAGCAGGTGGAAGTCCGACTCGCCTTGTAGGCCCAGTTGCTGCCACGTGCACCCTCCATCGCTGCTCTTGATCACTCCGAACGGATTGACCAGACCGCTGCCGCGGGCCGGGTGGCCGCTGCTGTAGATCGCCTGGCGCGTCACCGAATAGCCCATATAGTCGTGTGCAGGTCCGGGTGCCTTGCTCCAGCGCCCTTGGCTGTAGACGGCCAGACCATGGTGACTGGGAATGGACAGCTGTTGACCATCCGGGCTGAACGCCAGCCCGTGTACATGTTCCAGGGTGACCGCTGCATCGCCGCAGGCGGCAAGAATGGTGACGCCGACTAGCAGCCCGAGCCTAGCTGCACCGCGTAGTAGGAATGTCAGAGGCATGATTGCTTCTCCAGGTGAGGGGCGATCTGTGCCAAGGCCTCTTTCGAAAAAGAGGCGCCTGATCCAGGCGCCTAGGGCCAACCTCCAAACCAAAGGAGCAACGGGAGGATGGCAGCACAGTTACCCATGGTTGAGTCAAATCACTGATCCGAAAGACTGGCCCGGCGAAAGGATATAGCTCACCGGACCGGCCATTCTTGGCGCTATTACTGCATCGGCTTGATCGACAGGAGCGTCGCCTGCATGCCTTCGCTCTTGAACTCGAACATCACCTGTTGGCCGACCTGCAATTGAGCCAGTTGCTCGGGCGTCGCCTTGAAGCCCATGGTCATCGCCGGCCACTTCACGGCAGGCACGGGGCCATGGGCGATGGTGACGCTGCCTTTCTGACTGTCGATGGCCTTGACGGTGCCGGAAGCCTGGGCGGTTGCCATAGCCCCCGATTGCTCCATCTGCATTTCTTTCATGGGCATTTTGTCCATGGGCATGGTGGGCATTTCGGCGGCGAAGACCGGTTGGCCGAGGACCAGAGTCAGAGCACCTAGGAGGGTGTAGTTCTTCATGCGAGTTTTCCTTCTGCTGGGTTGGGGATGAATTCGGAAGTCTGGCGGCGGCGCATCAGCCGATAGGCCGCCGGCAGGACGAACAACGACAACAGCGGTGCAGTGACCATGCCACCGACCATGGGCGCGGCGATGCGGCTCATCACCTCGCTGCCGGTGCCGCTGTCCAGCAGGATCGGCAGCAGGCCGGCGATGATCACCGCCACGGTCATCGCCTTGGGCCGCACACGCTGCACCGCACCTTCGCGGATCGCCTCGATAAGCGCACTTTCGTCGGTGCGGCCGGCGTCTTGCCGTTCGTTCCAGGCGTTCTTCAGGTACAGCAGCATGATCACGCCGAACTCGGCGGCGACCCCGGCCAGGGCGATGAAGCCGACCCCGGTGGCCACCGACTGGTTATAGCCGAGCAGGTAGAGGAACCAGATGCCGCCGACCAGTGCGAAGGGAAGTGTGGCCATGATCAGCAGGGCTTCGCTGAAGCGAGCGAACGTCAGGTAGAGCAAGACGAAAATGATCACCAGGGTGGCCGGCACCACCAGCTTGAGCCGAGCATTGGCGCGTTCGAGAAACTCGAACTGCCCGGAGTAGCTCAGGCTCATGCCCGGCTGTAGTTTGACCTGATCATCGATGGCCTGGCGCAGGTCACCCACTACTGAAGCCAGATCGCGGCCACGCACGTCGATGTAGACCCAGCCAGACAGACGCGCATTCTCGCTTTTCAACATGGGTGGACCATCGCTGATCCTGACCTGCGCCACGGTGCCAAGGGTGATCTGGCTGCCCTGGGGTGTGTAGATCGGCAACTGCTGCAGGCCGGCCAGCGAGTCGCGCCACTCGCGCGGATAGCGCAGGCTGATCGGGAAGCGCGCCAGGCCCTCGATGGTCTCGCCGATGTTCGCCCCGCCGATGGCGCCGGCGACGATCGCCTGCACGTCGGCGATATTCAGGCCATAGCGCGCCGCTGCTTCGCGGTCGATCTGCACATCCACATAGCGCCCACCGGTCAGGCGCTCGGCCAGGGCGGAACTGACGCCGGGCACGAGTTTGGCGACCCGCTCGACTGCCTGGGTCATCTCGTCGATTTGCGCCAGGTTGCTGCCGGCGACTTTGACGCCGATCGGGCTCTTGATGCCGGTGGCGAGCATGTCGATGCGGTTGCGGATCGGCGGAATCCATAGGTTGGCCAGCCCTGGCACCTGCACGGTACGGTCCAATTCCTCCACCAGCTTCTCCGGGGTCATCCCCGGTCGCCACTGCTCGCGCGGCTTGAACTGGATGGTGGTTTCGAACATCTCCAGCGGTGCGGGGTCGGTGGCGGTTTCGGCACGGCCGGCCTTGCCGAACACATGGGCGACTTCCGGCACCGTCTTGATCAGGCGGTCGGTCTGCTGCAGCAGTTGCGCCGCCTTCTGCGCGGACAGCCCCGGTAGCGCGGTGGGCATATAGAGCAGGTCGCCCTCGTCCAGCGGCGGGAGGAACTCGCCACCGAGACGGCTCATCGGCCAGAGCGCGCTGAGCAGAATCAGCACCGCGACCAGCAGGGTGATTTTCGGCCGCCGCAGTACCGCGTCCAAGGCCGGCTGATAGATGCGGATCAGCCAGCGGTTCAGCGGGTTCTGGTCCTCGTTGGGAATCCGTCCGCGAATCCAGTAGCCCATCAGCACCGGCACCAGGGTCACCGACAGCCCAGCCGCGGCGGCCATGGCATAGGTCTTGGTGAAGGCCAGCGGGCCGAACAGCCGGCCTTCCTGCGCCTCGAGGGTGAACACCGGGATGAACGACAGGGTGATGATCAGCAGGCAGAAGAACAGCGCCGGGCCTACCTCCACCGCCGCGTCGGTGATCACCTGCCAGTGATGCTCGCCCCTGAGGTCCTCGCCCGGGTGTTCCTCGCGCCAGGCTTCGATCTTCTTGTGCGCGTTCTCGATCATCACCACCGCGGCGTCGACCATGGCGCCGATAGCGATGGCGATGCCGCCGAGGGACATGATGTTGGCGTTGATCCCCTGCTGCTGCATGACGATAAAGGCGATCAGCACCCCGACCGGCAGCGAGACGATGGCCACCAGGGAGGAGCGCAGGTGCCAGAGGAACAGGGCGCAGACCAGGGCGACCACGATGAATTCCTCGATCAGTTTGTGACTGAGGTTTTCCACGGCACGATCGATCAGCTTGCTGCGATCATAGGTGGTGACGATCTCCACCCCCGAGGGCAGGCTCTTGCCCAGTTCGTCAAGCTTGGTCTTGACCGCGGCGATGGCCTCGCGGGCGTTCTTGCCGCTGCGCAGGATCACCACGCCGCCGACCACCTCTCCCTCGCCGTCGAGTTCGGCGATGCCGCGACGCATTTCCGGGCCGAGCTGGATATGCGCGACCTCGCCAAGCGTCACCGGCACGCCGCCACTGTCCAGGCGCAGGGGTATGGCGCGAAAGTCATTCAGCGTCTGCAGGTAACCCGAGGCGCGCACCATGAACTCGGTCTCGGCCAGTTCCAGCACCGCACCACCGGTTTCCTGGTTGGCCTTGGAGATCGCCTCGGCGACCTGCTGCTGGGTGATACCGCGGCTGGCCAGTTTGATCGGATCGAGCAGCACCTGGTACTGCTTGACCATGCCACCGATGGTGGCCACCTCGGCGACATTGGCCAGGGTCTTCAGTTCGAACTTGAGGAACCAGTCCTGCAACGCCCGCAACTGCGCCAGGTCATGCGTGCCGGTACGGTCGACCAGGGCGTACTGGTAGATCCAGCCCACCCCGGTGGCATCAGGGCCCAGGGCGGGCGTGGCTCCCGCAGGCAAACGGGCCTGCACCTGGCTGAGGTATTCCAGTACCCGCGAACGCGCCCAGTAGAGGTCGGTGCCGTTCTCGAAGAGCACGTAGACGAAGCTGTCGCCGAAGAAGGAATAACCGCGCACCGTTTTCGCGCCCGGCACCGAAAGCATGGTGGTGGCCAGTGGATAGGTCACCTGGTTCTCGACGATCTGCGGCGCCTGCCCCGGGAAGGGCGTGCGGATGATCACCTGCACATCGGAGAGGTCCGGCAGCGCGTCGATGGCGGTGTTCTGCACCGACCAGACACCCCAGCCGACGGCGAACAGGGTGGCCAGCAGCACCAAGAAGCGGTTGGCCACCGACCAGCGGATCAGCTTAGCGATCATGGTTGCACCTCCAGCTTATCCAGCCGCTCGATCAACAGGCCGTCGTCCGTTTCGCGCACGCCAACGTGTACCGAGTCCCCTGCCTGTACGCCCTCCAGCAGAGTCGGATCTGCCAACGGAAAGGTCATGGTCATTCCAGGCATGCCGAGGGTCTTGAACGGACCATGGGCCAGGGTGACCGAGTCGTTGTCGATCTCGACCACCTTGCCTTCCGCCTCATGCAGGGCCTGCATCGGCTGAGCGTCGGGTGATGCGAGGTCCTGGGCGAGTACTCCGCGCAGGCTGGCCTCGGAATCGAGGAGGAACTGCCCGGAGGCGACTACCTGCTGACCTTCCTCCAGGCCTTCGACAATTTCCGCCTTTTCGGTACTTTCTCGTCCAAGGCGGACCTCAACCGGTCGATAACGACCCTCGCCTTCGACCAGCATCACCAGGGCACGCCGGCCGGTACGGATTACCGCTTCATTCGGCACGTACAATGCTCTCTGTTCGCTCGGGCGACTCAGCCGAACCTTGGCGGTCATGCCTGGCCGCAGACGGCCCGCCGGGTTATCCAGTTCGACCCGCACGCGCAGCGTGCGGCTATCCAGGTTGGCCTGCGGCAGGAAGGCGCTCACCTTGCCCGCCAGCACTTCACCGGGGAAGGCGGACATGTAAGCTTCCACCGGCTGGCCGAACTGTACGCCGCCGGCTTCGGCTTCGGGTACAGCCACGTCGAGCCAGACACTGCTCAGGCCGTTGACTGTGGCCAAGGGTTGGCCGGCAGCCAAGGTCATGCCTTCGCGGACATTGAGTTCCTGCAGCACGCCGGCAATCGGGCTGGTCACCGTCCAGAGGGCCTGGACCTTGCCGCTACGCTCGACCCGCTCGATCAATGGTCGCGGCATGCCAGCCAGGCGCAGGCGCTGTCGCGCGGCCGCCAGCAACCCGGCATCGCCGATCTCGCGCAAGGCCAGAAATTCTTCCTGGACCGCCGCCCATTCGGGCACCAGCAGATCGGCCAACGGCGCCCCGGCGGCCAGCAGATCCTCGGGCGCGCGCCGATACACGCGCTCGACGAAGCCCCCGCTGCGTGCCTGCACCACGGCGACATCGCGGCTATTGAAGGCCAGGTTGCCGACCACTTCCAACTCAGTGACCGAGTGTTCACGGGTGACAGTCGCTAGGCGCATGCCCAGGTTCTGGACGACGCTTGGGTCGATGCTGACCGCGGCACTGTCACTCGCCTCGCCGGCGTAGCGCGGCACCAACTCCATGTCCATGAAGGGAGACTTGCCGGGTTGGTCAAATTTCTGCTGCGGGTACATGGGGTCGTACCAATAGAGCACTTCGCGCTCGTCCGGTGCGGAGGACTCCTGGGCATTGGCCATGCTGGCCCCGGCCTCCACCAGGGGCTGAGCGAACCAGTAGCCGCCCGCTGCACCAATGGCGAGCGCCAAGCCCGTCAGCAACGCGCCTTTCCAGATTCGAGTCTTCATTGGCTACTTTCTCCATAGGCGAAATACAGGCGGGCACTGGTCTGTGCACGTTGCTGTTCAAGGTCGATGTGTTTCAGGCGGGCCTCGATGAGTTCGCGCCGCGCGGCCACTAGCGCCATTAACTCGCCACGGCCGGCGCGGTAGTCCGCCATGGCCAGGCGTACCTTCTCCTCGGCCAGCGGTACCAGGGTTTGTCGGCTGCGCTCCACGGCGCGCTCCAGGCGGCGGTGTTCGGCCAGATCGTCGGCCAGCGCTTGCGCGTGCTCCCGTGTCATGGCTTCGCGCTCGGCTTCCAGGCGCAGCACTTCGGCGCGCTTGGCGGCGATCTTCGGGTCCTGCCGGCTGGCGGTGAACAGGGGTAGGTCGAAGGTGAACTGCACGGAGACCATGTCGCCAAAGGCCTCGCCACGTTTTTGGTAGGCCAGCTCCCAGCTCCAGTCGGGCTTCTTGTCCGCTTCGGCTAGACGCACCTGGGCCTCTGCCTCCTGTGTCATCGGCGTGAAGGCCTGCAGCTCAGGGTGACGATCCAAACTGTGGCGGAAATGCAGGTCATCGACTCGCCAGCTCGGCCAAGAGCCGGACAGCGGCTCGACCGCCACCGGCCCGACCCAGCGGCGCAGGGCCGCGCGGGCCTGCGTGCGGTTGCGTTCTAGTTCATCTTCCTGCTCGGCGAGCAGTGCTGCTTCCTGCTTGGGCGCCAAACTGTCAGCCGCCTGGCCACGGCCGCCGGCCAAGTTGGCCTGTACGGCCTTGGCCAGCAGGCGATTCTCGTCGTACAGAGTCTGGAACAGTTGCAGTTTCTGCTCGACCGCGAAGCCGCCGATCCAGGCAAGCGCAGTTTCACGGCGCACCTTGAGGCGTTCGACCCGCTCCAGTGCATCGGCGCTGTCGATGCCCGCCTGGGCAGCCTCGACACGGGCACGGCGCTTGGCTCGGTTGGGAACTTCTTGCATGACCCCGACCATCTGCATGGTCATGAAGTCGCGCGTGAGGCTGCCACGGGCATCGCCCTCGATGGGAAAGTTCTGGATACCTAGGGCAAGCTTGGGGTCCGGTAATTCACCGGCGGGAATGGCGGCCTGCATGGCGGCATCTTGGTTGGCAGCCTGGGCAGCCAGTGACGGTGCCTCGCGCTCCGCCAGGCGCAGGGCTTCGTCCAGGGTAAGGGCGGCGGCCAGGCCGGGCACGGCCAGGGCGCACAGCGTGAGGGCGGCCAGCGAAAGGCGTCCTCCGCAATAGCGTCGGAAACTCATATTCACGATTCCTGTGGATGATCCGGCGCGCACCCAAAGGGGCACACGCACACCGTCTCGCCGCCTAAGCGGGGGAAACGGAACTCAAGTCAGCACGGGAATCAGGCGCGAGGGGGCCGCCACACCCCAGAAGGGGACGCGGCTGGAAGGAAATCGTGGGTAGGAGTGGTTACTACGGAGCGAGAACACAGAAGAGGCGTCTTGATGACCGAGACCTGCAGCATGCTGCTGCTCTTGCACTCTTGTCCGGTCTTACAGACTTTGCCGCTGGACATTTGCTGCTGATGGTCTTCACAGCACGAAGACTGCATATCCTCCATCGAGATGCCTTGCTGCTCCATGAGGCACGGTTCCGAAAACGCGAGCGCACCCGCCACCCCATTCAGGGGTAGGGTCAGGCTGAGCAGTAGGAGCAACAGCAGGTGCAGTCGTCGTTTCATGCGGCGGAGTCTAGCCCAGGTCGATAGGGGGAGCAATTCGTCAGTGTTCCGTTTTGCGGAAAGATCACGGCGCGTCAGTCGGATCACGCTCGATCGGCTTTACCTTCTGCGTGTCATCGCTAGCGGGTGGTCCTTTGTGCATGCCGCGCATGCAGAACAGCATTGACAGCGGACAGAGCAGTAGCAGGAAGATCAGCGCGTTCGCCGCAATCCAGGTTTGAAAAGCCGGGAACAGGACATAGGCAGCCAGCAGAATGATGCCGGCACCTATGCCAACCCGAATCATGGTGGATTTATCGCAGGTCATGATGTTCTCCTTTCATTCAGCTAGTGGGGGGGCAGATCATCCAGAATCGGCCCCGGTGGTTGCTCAAGGTCGTCGCAATGCTCGGCCAGGTAGCTCAGACTGTCGCGCAGTGCCTGGAGCAAGACAATGCGTGCGTTCAGCGCGTCGATGTAGTGGTGGGCTATGACTTGAACTTCGCTGCTAGGGCGTTGGCGATCCCGCCATAACGCCAGCAAGGCGCGCACCTGCGTCAATGAGAAGCCCAGTTCTCGGGCGTGGTGGATAAAGCGCAAAACCTGTACATCCCTTTCCAGGTAGTCGCGATAGCCAGACCGGGTGCGCTGAGAAGCTGGGACCAGCTCGATGCGTTCGTAATAGCGGATCATTTTGGCGGTCAAGCCGCTGACGTTCGCCGCTGCGCCAATGTTCATGGATGCCTCCTTCTCGTTGAGCCAACGAGTCCGTCCAGCTCTAGCGGTGCCGGCCGCCAACGCTTGAGCAGCAGCGCGTAAGTGACTACCGATACGCTGGATAATGCCATCGCCGCACCGGCCACCACCGGGCTCAACAGGCCGAAGGCGGCCAGTGGAATGCCGACCAGGTTGTAGACGAAGGCCCAAAACAGGCTCTTCAGAATCCGTCCGTAGGTATGGCGGGAGAGAGCCAAGGCATCCGCCACCAGCGCCGGATCACCGCGCATCAGGGTGATGCCGGCGGTGTGCATGGCTACATCGGTACCGGTCGACATGGCAATGCCAACATCCGCCGCCGCCAGCGCCGGAGCGTCGTTGATGCCGTCGCCGACCATGGCTACCACTGCGCCACCGGTCTTCAGCGCCTGCACCTCCGCGGCCTTGTCGCCGGGCAACACCTCGGCGCGCACCTCGTCGAGGCCGAGCATAGCCGCCACGCTCTCAGCCGCACCGCGGTTGTCGCCGCTGATCATCACGGTCCGTATGCCCAGTCCGCGCAGCCGCGCCACGGCCTGGCGGGCACTCGGCTTCAGCACATCACCGAAGGCGATCAGGCCCAACAGCAGTGGCTGTCCAGTCACGTCGGCGAGCCAGGACACGCTGTTGCCGGCCCGGGCCAGCGTTGCTGCGGACGCCGCCAGCGGTGACAGGTCAACGCCGAGCTCCTGCATCAGTCGTGTGCTGCCCAGGCGCAGCTCTCGCCCTGCGACCAAGGCCGCCAGACCGCGCCCCGGCAACGCCGTGACCTTGGATGCGGGCAATAAATCCGTGCCGTCCTGCTTGGCCTTGTCCAGCAGCGCCTGCGCCAGCGGGTGTTCGCTGCCGGCCTGCGCCGAGACGGCCTGCTGCAGCAGGCGCGCGCTATCGCCATTCGCCACTTCCAGCGCGGTCACCCTTGGCTTGCCCTGGGTCAGCGTGCCGGTCTTGTCGAAAGCCACCACGCTGACCCGGTGGGCGATCTCCAAGGCTTCCGCGTCCTTGATTAGGATGCCGTGGCGCGCACCGACGCCGGTGCCGACCATGATCACCGTCGGCGTGGCCAGGCCCAGCGCGCAAGGGCAAGCGATGACCAGCACCGCCACCGCGTTGATCAGTGGGCCGGCCACCTCGCCGGTGAGCCACCAGCCGATCACCAGGGTCATGGCAGCAATCACCAACACCACGGGGACGAAGACGGCGCTAATCCGATCCACCAGGCGCTGGATCGGCGCCTTGGCCGCTTGAGCGTTTTCGACCAGGCGGATGATGCGGGCCAGCGTACTTTCCGCGCCCACCGCCGTGGTCTCGACCAGCAACAGTCCTTCGCCGTTGATTGCGCCGCCGGTCACCGCATCGCCTTCAGCTTTCGCCACCGGCAGGCTCTCACCGGTCAGCAGCGACTCGTCGAGATGGCTGCGTCCGTCGCGTACCAGACCATCGGCGGGAACCCGCTCGCCCGGCCGTACCACCAGCAAATCACCGACGGCCAAGGTACTCACCGATACCTGACAGTCCACCCCCTCACGGCGTACCCAGGCGGTGTCCGGCCGTAGTGCCTGCAGTGCTCGAATGGCGTCTCCGGTGTGGCGCTTGGCACGCGCTTCCAGCCACTTGCCGAGCAGGACCAGGGTGATCACCACCGCGGAAGCCTCGAAATAGAGGTGCGGGACGCCGGGGCCGGCATGCGTCGCCAACAGATAGACCGACAGCCCGTAGCCGGCACTGGTACCGAGCGCCACCAGCAGGTCCATATTGCCGCTGCCGGCGCGTAATGCTCGCCAACCGGCCCGATAGAAACGTGCCCCCAGCCAGAACTGCACCGGCGTGGCCAACAGCAGTTGTATCCAGCCCGGCAGGCTCCAGCGCGCACCCAGCAACACGGCGAGCATCTGCACCACCAGCGGCAGGGACAGCACGGCGGCCAGTGCCACCGGCCACCAGTCGCGAGGCGGCGGCGCGGCGGCGGCCTCTTTGGCTGCCGGCACACCGGCCTCGTACCCGGCGGCCGCAACCGCCTGGATCAGCGCCGCCGGCGCTACCGCACCGGACACCACCCGGACCCGGGCCGCCTCGCTGGCCAGATTCACCGTGGCCGCCAGCACGCCCGGCACCTTCAGCAGGGCCTTCTCGACCCGGCCGACGCAGGAAGCGCAGGTCATACCGCCGATGGCCAGGTCCAGTTGCTCTTCCTTCACGCGGTAACCCGCGCCTTCGACCGCCTCTAGCAGGGGAGCCAAATCGGCATCGGCTTCTACCATAACCGCTTCGCTGGCCAGATTGACCCTGGCGGCGGAAACCCTGGGTACTTGAGTCAATGCCGTCTCGATCCGTGCCACGCAGGAGGCACAGGTCATGCCTTCTACGCCAAACGTCCATTGCTGGACAGGGCCGGCGTGCGCAGCAGCAGTGGTTTCGGGGAATGCGCGGGTCATTGCCAACCTCCACGATTATCTCGTTATTGAGAGGTTGGACCTTACCGTTGGGGCAAGGTCAAGCGGTAAAGTGGCTACCATCCGGGAGTTCGGGATGATCACAAATCTGGGAGCGCTACGCGGAGCTCCACGAGCAGAAGCGCTAACTCCGTGAGATCAGCTGCGCTCAAGAGGGCAAAGGCCATTGAGTAACAGGGGGCTGTGATGGAACAAATACCCAACTAAGCACTGAATCTATCGTGAGGGGTGCTTCCGACCGACCTTCAGCTGTCAGGCATTACTCAACAGTCAGTGTCTCGATGATCGGGCAGATCGCTCCGCCGTCACCAGCATCACACTGTTTCACCAGTCCACCTAACAGTTGCTGCATGACAACCAAGTCAGTCACCTTCTGCTCGATCAACGCGAGCTTGCGTGCAGCCCGTGCTCGCGTTTCGGCACAGGCGCACGATTTATCCAGCGTCAGCAGTCCTCCGACTTCCGAGAGCGTGAAACCCAGCGCCTGAGCCCGCTTGATGAAACGCAGTCGCTTCACCATGTCCACCGGATAGCGCCGATGGCCACCCAAGGGTTTGGTTGGTTCATCCAGCAGCCCGCGTCGCTGGTAGTAGCGGATAGTCTCGACGTTCACCCCGGCGGCGTCCGCCAGCTTGCCAATGGTCAGGTCTGTGGTCATCACTTTCTCCTTGATTCCGTACTTTGGTACGGAATTTAGAATAGCATCCAGACAATCAGGCTCAGGAGATTGGGATGCAACTCACCGGGAAAGGCTCGCTGGTCGCGAGTTCGCTGACCGCCATCGGTGCGTCGGTGTGCTGTGTCGGGCCACTGGTGCTGTTGGCACTCGGTGTCAGCGGCACGTGGGTGGGCGCTCTGACCATGATGGAGCCATTACGACCCCTCTTCATCGGGTTGACTCTACTGTTCCTGGGATTGGCATTCCGCAAGCTCTACCTGGCGCCACAGGTTTGTACGCCAGGTACACCCTGCGCCGATCCGCGCACGCTCGTGCGACAGCGACTCGTGTTCTGGATCGTCAGCGTGCTGCTGCTCGGTCTATTGGCCGTGCCGTGGCTCGCCCCGCTGTTCTACTGAAGGAGATTAACCATGCGCAAACTGCTGATCGCCGCGCTTTTCGCCTTGCCCCTCGTGGCGCTGGCGGCTCCCCCGAAAACCGTCACGCTCGACGTGCAGAACATGACGTGCGGACTCTGTCCGATCACGGTCAAGAAGTCGCTGGAGAAGGTGTCCGGTGTGAGTGACGTCCAGGTCAATTTCGACCAGAAGACGGCCACCGTCACCTACGATCCCGATAAGGCCCAGCCCGAGGCACTGACTGAGGCGACCGCGAACGCGGGTTATCCCTCAAGCGTGCAGAAGTGAGGCAACGATGAGCGCCATTGTCCTTGAGTCCGTGCTGACCTGCCCGCGCTGCGGCTTCGCCAAGCCGGAAACCATGCCCACGGACGCCTGCCAGTTCTATTACGAGTGCAGCAACTGCAAGACGTTGCTGCGCCCCAATCCAGGGGACTGTTGTGTTTTCTGCTCGTTTGGCTCGGTGAAATGTCCTCCAGTCCAGCAGCAGAAGTGTTGTCCGTAGAGCTGAGGGGCGGCGATCTACCGGGGGTGCCAGGCCACCTACAACACATAATCGGGCGCAAGACCGAGCAAGGGGGCGATCCCAGCTTGGGCCGATCGCGCCCACTCAGAGAGGCTCTCAAGATCCTGGTGTAGCGACTCTGCCTCCGACCAGATGCAGGCATTCTCAATAGGCACTGTCAGTGCCGAGCCCTCTACGAGAGTAAGAGCCATTGCGTGAAGCTTCAGCAACTCATCACGAACGGCCACGATTCCACCCAGATCGGCCAGGCTGGCATCCAGTCGGTCAACCAATCGCAGAAGTTGGGAGGTGTCGAAGTCCTCTCGCAGCCTTTCCAGGGCCACAGCATCCACTTCGCCGTAGGGGGTAATGTGAAAAGACGCCGGCGGAATCTCGATCATGTTGCCTCCTCGGCATCGGTCCTGCTGGCCGGGTTGACTCGCAGCGAGCCGGCGGCTTGTTGAAACACCGAATCTTTGATCCAGGGCTCCGGTGGCCGATTGAGCTTGAGATTGAACTCGCCGAAGCGTTTGACGTTGCTGGTCAGGTAGGGACTGAGGAAAGACACGTCTTCATCGTTGAACTGCCAGCCCTCGCGGGCCAGTTTCTGCAGGATGCGCATCATGTCCACGGTGTTCTGCAGGATCACCGATGAGGCCACCATGTCGTTGTAGCGCAGGCGCTTCTGCTGTTCGTCAGGATCGTTCTCGGCGATTACATCGCCGCCAAAGGACAGCCACTTGGAGAAGCCATTGTAGGACTCGATCTTGTTGGTGTTGGCGGTGACTTCCTGGCGCAACTCGCGACTGCCGATCCAGTTGAGCAGGAAGATTGTCCGGATCACGCTGCCCAGTGCCTGTGCCGCATGGTAGAGCTTGTTGCGCCGGCTGTAGGAACCGAGTTTTCGCAGCAGAATAGGCGAGGATATTTTGCCTGCTTGGATCGATAGCGCGACCTGCATCAGATCTTGCCAGTGAGTTTCGATCAGGTGCCAGTCGGCAGTGTCAGTGAACAGGCGGTTGATATGCTTGTACGAAACACCGCGATCCGGTCGACACATCACCAAGTCTCGCCAGTTGCGAATACGGGGCATCAGGTTGATGCCCAGCAGATGAGTGAAGGCAAACACCGTGGCCGACTGCCCCTGAGTATCGGAGTAAACAGTGTCTGCCTCGACACTGAGGTCTGCCTTTAGCAGACCTTCAATTACGTATATCGCCTCCCAGATACCAGGTGGGATGAAGTGTTGGAACACCGCGATGTAGTTGTTGGCCACGTGCCGATAGGCCACCGCCCCCATCTTACGGTAGCGGAAGTGGTAGCCGGCCAGCAGGTTGTCATCATAGAAGTCGAACTGAGTGCCGTCCGCGGCCACCGCCTTGCCGTCGCCCCAGAGCTTGGGCAGATCAAGCTGCAGGTAGAGCTCCACCAGCTCGCGGTTAGCTTTGTCCAACTTCTCCAGTGAGAGGTGACGGCGATTGGTATAGGAGAGCATGTGCGGCGTGACATTACCGGCCAGATGCCGCGCGGCCTGGTTAGGGCCTAGGTTGCAGCCCATGGCGAAGATCGTCATCAGGTAGCGCTCGGCCGGCTCTTTGAGCTTCGGCTCGTTACCGGACATGGGCCCGAAATGCCGCGTGAACTGAATCCAATGCTCGATATTGGCCATGATGTCGAGCACATGCCTGGCCGGCATGCGCTGCATGAGCGCTGTCTGTAGCGAGATGGCCGAGGGTGGGATATCCCGCGCCGTTACTCGGCGCAACACCGGTTCTCCAGCTTCGTTAATCGATACGTCCCCTCGGCAGGAGGGGAATTTCTCGTCTAGATGTTGCGCGGTTTCCTCCAACTGGGTCTTGAGAGAGTCAACAAACTCCTTCGCTGTGCCAGGCAGCCCCACCTTTTCGCAGTAAGCTGGTAGTCGCTGGAGACATTCTTCCCAGGGCAGCAACTGTTTGCGGTAGTCAGCGAAAGATTCAGACCCCAACACGCACATATCACCCGAGCGCAGTTCGCTGGCCAGGTAGGAGAACACGCAGACTTCCAGATAACGTCGGTTGGTCGGTGGCCCTTCATTGGCAGGTCGACGCACGACCTTGACCCAGCGCTCCGACGCAAACGACAAGTCAACGTGCTCGTCGATCCATTCGCGGTGTAGATTTTCGCTGTCCTGGATGAGCAGAAGCGCCTGGATCAGTGAGCGATCCTGAGTCGTGGGTTCCAGTTGGAGAAGGTGACTGAGACGAAACAACAGCGAGCGATGGGACCTGAAGTGCTTCCAGATCAGCGGCAGGTAGTTATTGCCGCCGGTAGCTTGGACTTCGGCGCAAGTCTCACGCAACCGATCCAGATTGCCTTCGGGGGAGAGGTATTCCCGAATCAGGCTGCCAGCTTCCTGATCATCCGGTTCTTGAACCAGAATCTGCACCACGCCGTCCAGGGTCGCCGCCAATTGCTCCAGCTTCTGGCGTTGTCTCGCCTGTATTTGCTCCAGTTCCTCCTTGGCACGTTTGTGGATCGTCGATATCCGCCGAATGAACATCTCGGCCAAGTGATCCCGTGTCCGCACGCGCATGCGATAGATCAAAGCCAGCATCAGCGTGTAGCGTTTCGGTAGCGAGCAGTCTTTCAGCTCGGAGACGTCCGATGCTGCTGCCTGAGCAGCGAAGTGGCGGATCTTGGTATCGACGATGTCCTCAAATATAGCGTCAAGATTCCCGAAGCTTTCCAGCCAGGCCAAGTGATCGATCAGTACTTCCAAGTGTTTGCGGGAGGGCTTCTTGGGCGCCTGTTTCAGGGCATTAAAGTCGCTTTGGCGTCGCCCGAAGTCAGTGTCGAGCAGTTCCTTCAGTTTGTAGATCACCTCGATTGGGGTTCTGGTTACCACTAGGTTGAATATTTTGTCCTGGGCATCTGCACGCGCTCTCTCTGCCAGGTCATTGAGGGTCGAGTAGGCGGGCAGCTCATAGTTTTGACGCAGAAGTTCGTCGATTACCGCATTGATAATGTCCGCACGTTGTTCGAGGAGGGGAGCCATCAACTGCGCATGCGCGACTGCAATGCCCTGGCCATCAGAGCCATAGAACGGCTGCACCCCGAGCCGCTCTCGCACTGCGTTCATATGACGGTAAAGCTGCATCCATTTGTAGGGCGATAGGGCGACCTTACTGCGCAGGCCTATTTGAGTACGGATGAAATCAACGACTGGCTCAGGTACCTCAGCGATTTCTGGAAAGTATCGGAGTACCTGGAAGGTCTTGAACAAAACAGCGAGGTTCAGTCGGAATGCAGCATTGGCGCGACTTTTGATCCAGGTAACTTCTTCCTCGGAAAATGTGAATTCGCGCTGCAGCTCGGCCCTTGAATACGAGCGCGACAGAACTGGATAGGCAGTACGTTCGAGGGATGCCATGGATCACTCCTTTCCTAAGTCAACTGGAAAAGATAGACCACGCATCTGAAACAGCCTTTTCTGTAGAAAATATCCTTTAAAAACATAACTCTACAGACCAAATGAATGAATTTTCTCCTTATCTCGGCATGCCCCCGCCTTGAACCACGGCCTCAACGCCAATCTCGTGCACAAGTGGATTCGTCGCCAGCGGGCACAGCCGCCCGCCGTGTCCTCTGGCTTCATTCCGATTCCGCTTGCCCCGAGCCTGCCGGCTACCCCCAGTACGGCCGACCTGGCCATCCAGATCGCCATTCCCCATCGGGCCGGCAAGCTGTCGGTGCAGTGGCCGGGCAACGACCCGGAAGGCTGCGCCCGCTTCCTGCGCGAGCTGCTGAAATGATCCGCATCGAGCACAGCAGGTTGCTGTGCCTATTCCAGGCGGACTCGGCCAGATTGCTCCAGTCCGCCCCAGCATCGTCCCGAATGGCCCGTAGCCATTGAGCTTGACAGTTCTCCAATAAGTCGACGTTGCCAGCCGGACGTTCTTCAAGGGCTAGATGGTCGACATCTCGACCCAATCCTTTACCTTCCAGGCAAGGGCGGTAGCCGGTAGCCGTTAGCAATGACCGGAATACTTTGCAGGGGGTAGGCAAAACCGCCAAATCATTCATTGCATTTCCTTGCGATGGCGCCTCTTCCACCTGTCGGGTGGTCGGCATTTACACCGATCTTTGGTGGGTTTGGTATCGCTTGGGTTTATCTGAACCTTTGCAATCCTGAGTCGCATAGTCCAATCCCTTCCAGGAGGTGTTATGCGCCATTCGACCGTTACCTGCCATTGCTGCGGAAAAATCATGGTGCCACGCACGACGTATAGCCGAGGTCTGCTGGGGTACTCGCCTACCAGCAGTCATTGCCCGTTCTGTCTGAGCGATAACTGGCACGGTGGCAATCCGAGCTTGCATGAACGCATTTTCTGGCTAATGGGGTTCGGCTTGGGAGTCCTTGCATGTGTCATGGTGGGTGCTTTGTTGTTCAAGCTGCAATGGCTGGCTGGTATCGAAGGTGTATATCCATGGCTCACCCTACTGACTAATGCTGTTGCGATCTGGGCTGGCTATCGCTTCTATGCCTGGTTTTTGGCAGAAGAGGACTGAGGGCACGATTTCGTGCCCCTCCCGGCCATCGCACCAATCTGTCGAAGGTTAGGGCCTGTTGCCGTTTTACATGGGCAACCATAGGAAGGCGCAGACCATGGCCACCACGCTCTCGTAATTTCTCTTGAGCTTGTCGAATCGAGAGGCCACCGCCCGGTAGTGCTTCAGCCGGGCGAAAGCGTTTTCCACCAGGTGGCGATTGCGGTACAGACCTCTGTCCAGATTCGCGTTGCCTTTCACAGAGTTACGCTTGCTCGGGATCACGGCCTTGGCCCCTTGTCGCTCAACTTGCTCTCGGATTCTCTCGCTGTCATAGCCCTTATCCGCAACGATGGTTTCTGCCGCTGGGAGCTTGGAAATCAATGCGGGTGCCTGAGTGCAGTCATTGATTTGGCCTCCCGTGATTTCAAACTCGATGGGCAGACCATGGGCGTCCACCGCCAGATGAATCTTGCTGGTATTGCCGGCTCGGCTTTTCCCTATAGCTTCATCGTTTGCGCTGGCAGCACCTGCGCTGTGCTGGTGAGCCTTGGCATAGCTGCCATCAATGAACACCCACTCCATGTCGGGCTCCTCCACCAGCATCTTGAAGACCTTG
>NZ_VRYE01000060.1 GCF_008041835.1 Ectopseudomonas mendocina | reverse complement strand
ACGCACCCGTGGCATAGCCGTAGATCAGCAACGACAGCAACATAGCCGGATGGTAGGCAGCGCTGCCACGGCCCGCATAGACGCTCTCCAGCTTCGACAGATCCAGGCCCTCTACGACCTCCACCACGTAGCGCGCCAAATGTGACTCGGGCAGCCAGTCCTGCACCGACGGCGGGAGCAAGTAGTCGATTTCGCGGTTTATCGGTCGAAAGCGGCTCATACAGTCAGGTTCCAGGAGCGATGCGCAATTCTACCGGCGAGGGGAAAAGTCCGACAGGCTGCTAGGGAGAGAACGCGATCAAGCGCTGACAATGCTTGCAGACATGCCAGCGCAGGTGTCTTCAGTGGTGGCACCAATAACAAACAATACCTGTGGCCCTATGAGGAAAGCCCCCATGCTCTCGACTTGTCCCGATCATCCGCAGTTTTCTTGTCAGCGTCCCATTGCCGCGATGGTGTCCGCCAGCGTGCTGGCCTTGGCTCTGGCCGGCCCAGCTTTCGCCGCCAGCCCCTGCGGTCCTTGCGCGGCCAAATGCGCGCCAGCCACGCTGAATCCCTGTGCAGCCAAGAACCCATGCGCCGCGAAAAATCCCTGTGCGGCAAAGAACCCGTGCGCCGCAAAAAATCCCTGCGCCGCCAAATGCGCGGCTAATCCTTGTGCTGCGAAAAACCCTTGTGCCGCCAAGAACCCCTGTGCGGCCAAGCTCAATCCTTGCGCCGTCAAATCGGTCAAGCGCCCAGCGAACTACAAGCCTTATCAGGGCTCCCAGGCTGAGCTTGTGGCCTATGGCGAGAAGCTTTACAAGGACCCAAAACTGAGCAGCAATGGCCTGTCCTGCGAGACCTGCCACCAGGGTGGCAACCTGTTTCAGGCCAGCTTTGCCAAGGCGTTCCCCCACCAGGTGGCCATGGCCAAGGATCAGTTCGGCATGAGCCAGGTCTTTCTCGATGAGATGGTGCAGATCTGCATGGTCGCGCCCATGGCGGCCAAGGCATTGGGCTGGGAGTCGAAGGAACTGGCGGCGCTGACAGCCTACACCGCGACATTGCAGACCAGTTTTAAGCCCAATCCCTGCGCAGCCAATCCCTGTGCGGCCAACCCGTGCGCCGCGAAAAACCCCTGCGCGGTCAAGAATCCTTGTGCTGCGAAAAACCCTTGTGCCGCGAAGAACCCTTGCGCGGCTAAAAATCCCTGCGCCGTCAAATCTTGAACCAGGACAAGCCGGGGCCGGTTTGATCGGCTCCGGCGCGTTTGGAGGGTTGCATGAATTTACCGCTTTCCAATCTACCCAATGCCGTCCCCGGCATGCTGTTGGCCGCGCCTGATGCAACCGCGCTTTCGCCTCACGAACGGGCCGTTATGCTGGAGGCGGCCGTTGAGGTTGAGCGTTGCCAGCATGCGCTGGCCAAGGCTGGGTTGAACGTGGTCGGCGAACTGCTCAAGGGCCATGAGGGGTTCTATGAAATGAACCACTACCCCGATGGCGACGTATTCGACCGCGACAGCCACAGCCAGTACTACTACCACGCTCACCGTGAAGGGGGCGTGGAGCATGGACACTTCCACACCTTTATCCGTGGTGCAGGCATAGGTGCGCACCTGCAGCCGCGTAAGGATTTGTGTAAGAGCGAGCCCTGGCCTATGGGCGATGAGGCCATTGCCCATCTGGTGGCCATTTCCATGGATGCCTGGGGCCAGCCCATTGGCCTGTTCGCCTGTAATCGTTGGGTCACGGCAGAAACCTGGTACCCGGCAACGGCCGTCAAGGAGATGCTGCCGGGTTTTCTGATCGACCACGCCCATCCCTCCTGGCCGACCAATCTGTGGCTAAGCGCCATGCTCAAGTTGTTCCGCCCGCATATCGAGGCATTGCTTGATCATCGTGATCAGGTTGTCGAGCACTGGCGTGCGCTGCATCCCGACCAGGATGTGTTGGAAGACCGTTCACTGGAGATCACCGGGCATCTCGACATCTCAATCAACGCTTGGGTCGAGCAGCTGCGTCAGGCCCAGGGCATAAGCCGATAAGCTTCAACCAAGGTAAGTACCAGCATGAATATCCTGTTTCTTTGTACCGCCAACAGCTGCCGCAGCATTCTGGCTGAAGCTGTGTTCAATCACCTGGCCCCTGTCAGCATGCGTGCCGTGAGTGCGGGAAGCAAACCCTGTGGCTGGGTGCATCCGCAAAGCCTGAAGGCCCTGGCACGGGCCGGCATCGAGCAGACGGGGCTGTACAGCAAGTCCCAGGAGGTGCACGCACAACTGCAACCCGATGTGGTGATTACGCTCTGCGACAATGCGGCTAATGAACCTTGTCCGGCTTATTTCGATCAGGCGTTCAAGGCGCACTGGGGGCTTGCCGACCCGGCAGCGCAACAGGGCTCGGAGGAGGAGATAAACGCGGTATTCGATCAGACCGTGCAAATCATTCGCGCCCGTGTCGAGCGCTTTCTGCAATTGCCATTTAATAAACTTGATACCTCTCATTGTGTAAATGAATTAAAACTCATCGGGGAAATTACACTGGCCATGTAGTGTCTTGTGCTGCCCTATGATGCAGTCATATAGACAGCGGCTTGTTTTGGGGGTGAGTTTTATTGCTTCTATTTGTTTTTGATTCTCATGCTGGCTGGATTGAACGATTTCTATTATGAGTGGTGAGGGGGTGATTGATATTTTGAATTCAATACCGCGCTCCAAGTTGAGCGGCGTGCTATGGGTGTCGCTACTTTGTGTGGTGATGTATGTGTTGTTGGTGTTTTACCCTTTCGGCATGAGTGATGAGTCAGGGCGCGCAGTCTATGTTGCTATAGTTTTCATATTGCTTTCTTTGTGGGTTGTTTTAAGTGGCGGCTTGAGATCGAGGTACGTGGCTGAGGAGCAGCATATTACTGGCTGTAAAGTTGACGAGCGCAAGGTTTCTGAAGTTGAAGATTTGCACTCTTGCATTGAGAAGATTACCAACAATGCAATGAATGTTAACTCTGCTTCAGCTAAGAAACTCGATTTTGTAGAAGGGGTACTTAAGGATGCTCTGCAAGCAGCTAAGTCTAGCGCGGAACTCAGTAAAGACATCGAGGCTTGCGATGGGATTTTAAATGATATTGATAAGGCTTTTGAGGCGGTTTGCGAGAATGTTCGTGACTTGGGTGGTCATGTGACAAGGTCTATTGATGTAGTTGATAAACTCTCAATGGCTGAAAAGATTCTTCTTGTAGAGTTCAAAAGCATAGCAGACCTTTCAAAAGGCATAACAGCAATTGCCAGTCAAACTAATCTATTGGCGCTGAATGCGGCAATCGAAGCCGCAAGAGCTGGAGAACAAGGGCGAGGGTTTGCGGTTGTTGCAGACCAAGTAAAAAGTTTAGCAGCAATGTCCAAGGATAACTCGGAGAGTATAGGTATACGCCTGAAATCTCTTGAAAAGTGTCAAGAGGATTTGACGGGGCTTATTAGCGAAATGCGATTATTGATGGGGCAGGCAAAGCAGAAAACAGTCGACGGACAAAGTGAAATGGTGATTGCAACATCTGAGGTAGAGAGAGCTTCAGCAGATCTACGTGAAAAATTAGACCGTGTTCAGTTGCTATTCTCAAGTGAAAGGGTGCGCCTAAATAACCTGACTGGGCAGGTTGAGATCTTGACCGAGGACACAAAGAAGGCAGTATCTGGATCTGGAAGCAATATTTTATTAGGCAGGCAGGCGCTGGAGATTATTGAGAGAAACTATAGTCTGTCGACTTAAGCTCTCTGTTTTTTCAGGCTGTTTGCTTTAAATAATCTGGTTTGATACTGAGTGATGCAATGAGTTCTCAGGGTTTAGCTAAATTTTTTAATTGTCAGTATTCAATGGTAAGCGGGCGCGGATCTTTGGCGCATGCCGTGCTATGCGATTGCACTCCATGCATGTGAGAAGAAGTAAAGCGCAATAATGCATGTAATAAATAGTGCCATCGAAAAGCTAGTCAGAATGAGTTGCCCAGTAGATAGTATATACTTATTGAGAAACAGAAAAAGTATCAGGTGGAAAATGCTAAATATTATCCATGGAATAATCAGGGCAATAGCCTTGTCTGAACTCATGTTGTTGATGCCGAGCAGCACTAATGGCGTAAAAAAGAGTGGGACGAGGGCCAGGAATCGTCTAGATGTGCTCATGGAACTTGCTCGATAATTGGGTGCGATGTCGGGTAATAAATATTTATATCACCCATCCCCGCCATATGCCTAATGGGAAGTGCGTTCCCTAACTTCTGCGCCACGTATAGCCACCCGATTTTTGCTAGTGATTCTCATAAGATTAACAACACATAGGCCGTTATGTGGCAAAGGAATGTGTACTTCATGCGGTGGCAATATCATGGCGGCGGCTATATTGCTCAACAATCATATTGCTGGCGCACCGTTGTACCTTTGCCAACAGCGGCTGATCAGCAACAGAATCAGCGCCAGCGGTAACATCCAGGCGAATAGGCTGACAAATACACCCAGCCCGGGTATGCCTAACAGCAATAACAGGCTGGGGGCGCAGCACGCACCGCCGGCCAGCAGAGAGGGCCATACCCCCGCGCTGGCGATGGCCGTGCAGTTGGCGTTCTGACGCAACGCCAGAGCACCATGCAGGTTCAGGCCCAGCAGGGCTGAAAGCGTCGCAGCAATCAACAGATTGGCCGGGCTAAACAGTATGACCAGCACCCCCATCTCCAGCATGGCCAGCGCCTCGAATTGCCAGGGGCTGCGCTGGGAAAGGAGATGGGCCCACTGCCAGGGCAGGCTGTGCCAGCCCCAGCCAGCAGTACCGATGTCGATATCCCCGAGCATATACAGGTACAGCAGCCCGTAAACTCCGGAGGCTAGGCCGATCAGCCAGCGCTTAAAGGCCGGCAGGGGCATCGAGCAGCACCGTCTGTGGGTAGAAGGTGGCCCAGGCAAACCACATGGCATCGATCATGTTTATCTTGGCCAACCCCTGCAGCTCCGGGGCTTGCGGGCCGTCCTGGGTGAAGTTCAGAGTGGCTGGGTCGAGGGCGATGCGCGCGTCAGACTCATAAACCCAGGCGGTATCGAGGCGGCTGTCCTGAATGATCAGGTAATGTCGGTCAGCATGCTGGTAATGCACGATACCCTGTTGCTCCAGATATTCCCGATTGATGGCGACCGCCACCTGTGAGGTGCGAAAACCGCGAATCATCTGCTTTGCATGTAACTCGGGGCGGCTATGGGTGACCGGAAACATCACCTGCGGCTCGATATAGTAGCCATGCAGCGGGCTGTAACTGCCATAGGGGTCGCGGTTGTAGTTGCGCATATAACCGGTGCGCTCAGTCAGCACTTGGGTTTGTGGGTAGCGCTCCTTCCAGCGCGCCCAGGTGGTCCAGGTGACCTGGATTTCATCCAGGCTCTGGCCCTTGAGTGGCCCCTCGAAGGCCACAGCGGCGATCTGCGACCAGTAACTGTCGCTGGCCCGGTCGTACATCACCACATTGCTGTTCAGCAGTTTACCGGAGACACCAAGGCTGGTACTGCCGCGTTTGAAGCCGATGGCCGTGGCCGTCAGCGGGCAGTAGGTAATGCTGACGGGCTCGCCACCAAGGCTGTCGTTGACGATTTCATGCCAGACCATGATTCGTTGCGGGTAAGCCTTTGCCTCCCCCTGGTGATAGACACCGAATACGATGTCCTGGGCTTTGAGGTAGTCGTCTGCATCCCGGGCATCGCTGAATTTGGGCGAGTCGATGGCGGGAATACCGTCCTTGCCGGGGCCGCCGGAGAGCAGCAGCTCGGTAAACATGGCATGGCTGGGGGAGAGCACGCGCTCAGGCCCGGCTGGTGGCTGGGCCTGAACGGGCATTGTGGCGCCCAGGTAGACCAGGCCCAATAAGGTCAGAAGGTAGCGGCAGTGCATGGCGCCTCCCATCAGCAGACGGCTACTGGTTACCGAGCAGCGTCTTGAGTTCGCCACTGCGGTCGAGCTTGGCCAAATCGTCATAACCGCCGATATGGCGCTCGCCGATAAAAATCTGCGGTACGGTGCGCCGGCCAGTCAGTTCAATCATCTGTTGCAGCTGAGCGGGGTCCAGGTCCACCCGGATTTTCGCCAGGGGACCGGCATCGCGCTGGCTCAACAGATGCTCGGCTTGTTTACAGAAAGGGCAGTGCTGGCTGGTGTAAAGGATGACGCGGCTCATGGTTAAACCTCAGTTGGCAGAGCGAGACAGTCGCCCTGTGCAATTGAGATGAGCCGCTATGGGCTTTGTTACAGTGGGTTTTGCAGCTCACTGTTAGGCGGATTCTTGCGTTGATACAGCGACTCAATAAGCGGGCAGGCCACCCTGTCTGGGCTTGCACAGCAGGCGCGAACCAGCTGCGTCAGCACTGACTCGATCCGTTGGAGGTCCGCGAGTTTATCGCGCACATCGGTAAGTTTCTGTTCGGCCAACTCACGGGCTTCGAGGCAATGCGTGCCGTCGTCCAGCCTCAGCAATTCGGCCACTTCATCCAGGCTGAAGCCCAAGCGCTGAGCGGACTTAATGAACTGCACCCGCGCCACATCGGCGTTGCCATAACGACGAATACTCCCGAACGGCTTATCTGGCTCAGGCAATAAGCCCTTGCGCTGATAGAAACGGATGGTTTCTACATTGACGCCGGCGGCTTTGGCGAAAACGCCAATGGTCAGACGCTGTGCCGTGCTCTCCATGATACTTGATCCCGTACTTGACTACGGAAGTAACCTTAGTTCATCGATCAAGTGCATAAAAGGAGCAATGTATGTCTGAATCGCCAAACGGGCGCGCCCCTCTTGCGCTGGGTGGATTGGCGGCGATTCTTGCCTCGACCTGCTGCCTTGGGCCGCTGCTGTTGATCACCTTGGGCTTCAGTGGAGCCTGGATTGGCAACCTGAGCGTGCTGGAACCCTACCGACCGCTCTTCATCGGCGCGGCACTGGTAGCGCTGTTTTTTGCCTGGCGACGTATTTTTCGCCCGGCTCAGGCCTGCACGCCGGGTGAGGTTTGCGCCATCCCTCAGGTACGCACCACCTACAAGCTGCTGTTTTGCTTGGTGGCGGCCTTGGTGCTGGTCGCGCTCGGCTTCCCCTACGTCCTTCTCTTGTTCTATTGATCCGGAGTTCGCCATGAAAAATTTGTCAGGAACACATTTTCGCGCCAGCCCCGCAGGGGTAAGACGCATGGATGCGCCTTACAAAAGATTGCTCGCATTCATCGCCCTGGCCACCCTCATCGCCACGCCTGCCTGGGCGGCTATCCAGACCGTCACCTTTGAGGTGCCCGGCATGACCTGCGCCGCTTGCCCGTTTACGGTGAAGAAGGCGCTGAGCAAGGTTGAGGGCGTGACCAAGGTCGAGGTGAGCTATGAGAACCGTGAAGCCATTGTCACCTTCGACGATGCCAAGACCAGCGTTGAAGCGCTCACCCAGGCCAGCGAAAATGCGGGCTATCCTGCTTCGCTCAAGGAGTGACCATGCGTAACTCCGAGGGCTTGACGGCACTGCATATCGCCATAATTGGCAGCGGTGCTGCCGCCATGGCGGCGGCGCTGAAGGCGGTGGAAGGCGGTGCCCGCGTCACCCTGATCGAGCGTGGCATCATCGGCGGCACCTGCGTCAATGTCGGCTGCGTGCCGTCGAAAATCATGATTCGTGCCGCGCATGTGGCCCATCTGCGCCGCGAAAGTCCGTTCGACACTGGATTATCAGCCACGCCGCCGACGGTTTTACGTGAACGACTGCTCGCGCAACAACAGGGGCGTGTAGACGAACTTCGTCACGCTAAATACGAAGGTATTCTGCAGAGCACCCCAGCCATCAGCGTGCTACGTGGCACCGCCCGTTTCCAGGACGGCCACAGGCTTCGCGTAGAACTGGCTGACGGCGGCGAGCGCATTGTTGCCTTCGACCGATGCCTGGTTGCTACCGGCGCAAGCGCGGCCGTTCCGGCGACTCCGGGGCTGAAAGACACGCCGTACTGGACCTCTACCGAGGCGCTGGCGAGCGATAAAATTCCTAAGCGACTCGCCGTGATCGGTGCCTCCGTGGTAGCGGTGGAACTGGCCCAGGCCTTTGCCCGCTTGGGTAGCCAGGTGTCGATCCTGGCGCGCCACACCCTGTTTTTCGGTGAGGACCCGGCCATCGGCGAAGCGCTTACGACGGCCTTGCGTATGGAGGGTATCGAAGTGCTGGAGCAAACGCAGGCCAGCCAGGTGTCGCATGTCGAGGGTGAGTTCGTCCTGAGCACCAACCAGGGTGAACTGCGGGCCGAGCAACTGTTGGTTGCCACCGGCCGTACGCCTAACACTCAAGGTCTGAACCTTGAGGCAGTCGGCGTGAAGCTGGACGAGCGCGGCGGCATACAGATCGACTCCAGCATGCGCACCAGTGCCCCTGATATTTATGCGGCGGGGGATTGCACCGACCGGCCGCAGTTTGTCTATGTGGCGGCGGCGGGCGGCAGCCGTGCGGCGACCAACATGCTCGGCGGCAAGACGATGCTCAATCTGGATGTCATGCCGGCGGTTGTGTTCACCGATCCACAGGTGGCTACTGTCGGTCACAGCGAAGCCCAAGCACAGCACGCCGGCCTCGAAACCGTTAGCCGTACCCTGAGCCTGGATAACGTGCCACGTGCGCTGGCCAACTTCGATACCCGCGGCTTCATCAAGCTAGTCGCCGAAGCAGGATCCGGTCGGCTGCTAGGGGTGCAAGCGGTAGCGGCGGAGGCGGGCGAACTGATCCAGAGCGCCGCATTGGCCATTCGGGCGCGGATGGCGGTGCAGGAGCTGGCCGACCAGCTATTTCCCTATCTGACTATGGTCGAGGGATTGAAGTTGGCAGCGCAGACCTTCACCAAGGACGTGAAAGAACTGTCCTGCTGCGCCGGCTGAGCGAGAGAAAGAGTCAATTACATCTCAAGTCAAAGGTAGAGCGCCCAGCAGGGCGCTTTACCTTTTCAATCAGCTCAAAGAGCTATGAGTCGGCGCCGATGCATCAGTCGATATGCCGCCGGCAATACGAACAGCGACAGCAGCGGCGCGCTAAGCATGCCGCCGACCATGGGTGCGGCGATGCGGCTCATCACTTCGCTGCCCGTGCCGCCACCGAGAAGGATCGGTAGCAGCCCGGCGATGATCACCGCCACGGTCATCGCCTTGGGCCGTACACGCAGCACGGCGCCTTCGCGGATCGCTTCTAGCAGTGCGGCCTCGTCGTTGTGTCCGGCATCCTGTCGTTCGTTCCAGGCGTTTTTCAGATAGAGCAACATAATCACTCCGAACTCTGCAGCCACACCGGCCAGGGCGATAAAGCCGACCCCGGTGGCCACCGACAGGTGAAAACCAAGCAAATAGAGGAACCAGACGCCGCCGACCAAGGCAAAGGGCAGGGTGGCCATGATCAACAGGGCCTCACTGAGGCGACCAAAGCACAAGTAAAGCAGCACGAAGATGATCAGCAGGGTGGCCGGCACCACCAGCTTGAGCCGCGCGTTGGCCCGTTCGAGAAACTCGAACTGCCCCGAATAGCTGAGGCTGATGCCCGGTTGCAGGTGCACCTGCTGGTCGATGGTAGCGCGCAGGTCGGCCACCACCGAGGCTAGGTCGCGGTCACGCACATCCACATAGACCCAGCCCGAGGGCCGCGCGTTCTCGCTCTTGAGCATCGGCGGGCCGTCGCTGATCCTGATCCGTGCCACCGTACCCAGGGTGATCTGGCTGCCCTGGGGGGTGTAGATCGGCAGCTGTTCGAGCCCGTCAAGCGAGTCGCGCCATTCCCGCGGATAACGCACGCTGATGGGGAAACGCGCCAGGCCTTCGACCGTCTCGCCGACATTCTCACCGCCGATGGCGCTGGAGACGATCGCCTGCACGTCGGCGATATTCAGGCCGTAACGTGCAGCCGCCACCCGGTCAATGTCGACATCGATATAGCGCCCGCCGGTCAGCCGCTCGGCCAGGGCCGAACTCACCCCGGGCACGTCTTTGGCCACCTTCTCGATGGCCTGGGTAGTCGCATCGATTTGCGCCAGGTCGCTGCCCGCGACCTTGACCCCAATCGGGCTTTTGATCCCGGTGGCGAGCATATCGATACGGTTGCGGATCGGCGGAATCCAGATATTGGTCAGCCCCGGCACCTGCACCACTCGATCCAGTTCCTCCACCAGCTTGTTCGCGGTCATGCCGGCGCGCCACTGCTCGCGCGGCTTGAACTGGATAGTGGTCTCGAACATCTCCAGTGGCGCCGGGTCGGTTGCGGTTTCGGCGCGGCCGGCCTTGCCGAACACATGGGCGACTTCCGGCACGCTCTTGATCATCCGGTCGGTCTGCTGCAGCAGTTGCGCGGCCTTCTGCGCCGACAACCCGGGCAGGGCCGACGGCATATACAGCAGATCGCCCTCATCCAGCGGCGGCAGGAACTCGCCGCCCAGCTTCGACAGTGGCCACAGGGTGCTGAGAAACACCAGCAACGCGACGGCCAGGGTGGTCTTGGGCCATGCCAGTACCGCATCCAGCGCCGGCTGGTAGAGACGGATCAGCCCGCGGTTCAGCGGGTTGCGCGCCTCGTCGGGAATCCGCCCGCGAATCCAGTAGCCCATCAGCACTGGCACCAGGGTCACCGATAGCCCCGCGGCCGCGGCCATAGCATAGGTCTTGGTGAAGGCCAGCGGGCCGAACAGGCGGCCTTCCTGGGCCTGCAGGGTGAACACCGGGATAAACGACAGGGTGATGATCAACAGGCAGAAGAACAGCGCCGGTCCGACTTCCACCGCCGCATCGATGATCACCCTCCAGTGGATTTCGCCCTTGAGCGCTTCGCCGGGATGCTTCTGGTGCCAGGCTTCGATCTTCTTGTGCGCGTTCTCGATCATCACTACCGCGGCATCGACCATGGCACCGATAGCGATGGCGATGCCGCCGAGGGACATGATATTGGCGTTGATGCCCTGCTGGTGCATGACGATAAAGGCGATCAGCACCCCGACCGGCAAGGATACGATGGCCACCAGCGAGGAGCGCAGATGCCAGAGAAAGGCCGCGCAGACCAGCGCCACGACGATAAATTCCTCGATCAGCTTATGGCTGAGGTTGGTCACCGCGCGATCGATCAGCTGGCTGCGGTCGTAGGTGGTGACGATCTCCACCCCGTCCGGCAGGCTGCTTTCGAGTTCTCCGAGCTTGACCTTGACCGCCTCGATGGTGCTGCGCGCGTTCTTGCCGCTGCGCAGAATGACCACGCCGCCCACCACTTCGCCCTCGCCATCGAGCTCGGTGATGCCGCGGCGCATCTCCGGGCCGAGCTGGATATGCGCCACCTCGCCCAGGGTGACCGGCACACCGCCGGCATCCAGGCGTAGTGGAATGGCGCGAAAGTCGTTAAGGCTTTGCAGGTAACCGGAAGCACGCACCATAAACTCGGTTTCCGCCAACTCCAGCACGGCGCCCCCGGTTTCCTGGTTGGCCCGGCCGATGGCCGCCGTCACCTCGGACTGGGTCAGCCCTAGACTGGCCAGCTTGATCGGGTCGAGCAGCACCTGATACTGCTTGACCATGCCGCCGATGGTCGCCACCTCGGCGACATTCGCCAGGGTCTTCAGTTCGAACTTGAGGAACCAGTCCTGCAGCGCGCGCAACTGCGCCAAGTCATGCTGGCCGGTGCGGTCGACCAGGGCGTACTGATAGATCCAGCCGACCCCGGTGGCATCCGGCCCCAGCGCCGGTTTGGCGCTGGCCGGCAAACGGCTCTGGATCTGGCTGAGATACTCCAGCACCCGTGAGCGCGCCCAGTAGAGATCGGTGTCGTCCTCGAACAAGACATAGACGAAACTGTCGCCGAAGAACGAATAGCCGCGCACGGCCTTTGCCCCCGGCACCGACAGCATGGTGGTGGCCAGCGGGTAGGTGACCTGGTTCTCGACGATCTGCGGGGCCTGGCCCGGATAGGGGGTGCGGATGATCACCTGGGTATCGGACAGATCCGGCAATGCATCGATGGGCGTGTTCTGCAGCGACCAGATGCCCCAGGCGGTGGCGAACAGGGTCGCCAGCAGCACCAGGAAACGGTTGGCCACCGACCAGCGGATCAGGGCGGCGATCATGGCTGCACCCCCTGGTCGGCGCGCTCGCCATGGGGCGCGGGCATCAGGTGCTCGATGCGCTCGATCCACATCCCTTCGTCGTCGGCGCGCACCCCGACCCGCACCCGGTCACCCGGCTTGAAGCCCTCCAGCAGCGCCGCATCGGCCACCGGAAACAGCATGCTCATACCTGGCATGCCCAGGGTCTTGAACGGGCCATGGGTGAGCATCACGCCATCGTCCTCGATGGCGTCGATCTGTCCTTCGGCTTCATGCAGGGCCGGCTGTAGCTTGACCTCGGCCGCTGGCGCGCCGAGTTCCTGAACCAGGATGCCGCGCAGGCTGGCCTCGGAGTCGAGCAGGAACTGCCCGGAGACAACCACCTGCTGGCCTTCCTCCAGCCCTTCGAGAATCTGCGTGTTGCCCGCCGCTTCTTGGCCCAGGCGCACCTCCACCGGGCGGTAGCGTCCTTCGCCCTCGGCAAGCATCACCAAGGCGCGGCGGCCACTGCGAATAACCGCCTCGCTCGGTACCAACAGCACATCGCCCTGTGCCGGCCGGGTCAGCCGTACCTGGGCGGTCAGACCCGGACGCAGGCGACCGTCGGGATTATCCAGGACTACGCGCACGCGCAGGGTGCGACTGTCCAGGTTGGCCTGGGGCAGAACGGCTTCGATGCTGCCGCTGAGCACTTCGCCGGGAAACGCCGGCAGGCGCGCCTCTACCGCCTGGCCTGAGCGCAGGCCCCGGGCTTCGGCCTCGGGCACCGCCACATCCAACCAGACGCTGCGCAAACCGTTGATGGTGGCCAGGGTGTCACCCGCCATCAGGTTCATGCCTTCGCGTACATCGAGTTGTTGCAGCACACCGGCGATCGGGCTGGCCACCGTCCACAGCGCCTGGACCTTGCCGCTGCGTTCGAAGCGGGTGATCAAGGCCGCCGGCATACCGGCCAGACGCAAACGCTGGCGCGCCGCCGCCAGTAATGCGGGATCGCCGGCATCGCGCAGGGCCAGGTACTCTTCCTGGGCACGAACCCACTCAGGCACCAGCAGATCGGCCAGGGGCGCGCCGGCTTCGAGCAGATCCTCCGGCGCGCGGGCATAGACGCGCTCGACGAAACCACCCGTACGTGCCTGCACCACGGCAATATCACGAGTATTGAACGTCAGGTTGCCGACCGTTTCCAGGCTATTGACCAACGCCCCGCGGGTCACCGGAGCCAGGCGCATGCCCAAGTTTTGGGTGATGCTCGCATCGATGCTGACTGCAGCGCTGTCGCCCCCCTCGTCGGCATAGCGCGGCACCAGTTGCATGTCCATAAAGGGCGATTTGCCCGGCTGGTCGAACTTATGCTGCGGCACCATGGGGTCGTACCAATACAGCACCTTGCGTTCGTCGGCCTTGCTGGCCTGGGTTGGTGCCTGAGGGGGCGCGGAGGCGTGGTTCATCGACTGATGGGCGAACCAGTAGCCAGCTGTCACGCCGATGCCCGATAGCAGGAGGCCCGGCAACGCGCCTCGCCAAATTCGAGTCTTCATTGGCTTCTGTCTCCATAAGCAAAATACAGGCGAGCGCTGGTTTGCGCGCGTTGCTGTTGCAGGTCTATGTGTTTCAGCCGCGCTTCGATCAGCTCACGGCGGGCGGCCACCAGACTCATCAACTCACCGCGGCCAGCACGGTAGTCGGCCATGGCCAGTTGCACCTTTTCCTCGGCTAGTGGCACCAGGGTCTGTTGGCTGCGTGCAAGTGCTCGATCCAGGCGGCGGTACTCGGCCAGATCGTCATCGAGTTCTTGCAGGCGCTCGCGTGTCATGGCTTCACGCTCAGCCTCAAGGCGCAACAGTTCGGCACGCCTGGCGGCAATTTTCGGGTCCTGGCGGCTGGCGCTGAACAGCGGCAAGTCAAGGCTGAATTGCACCGAGACCATGTCGCCAAAGGCGTCGCCACGCTTCTGATAGGCCAGCTCCCAGCTCCAGTCGGGCTTCTTGTCCGCTTCGGCCAGACGCACCTGAGCCTCTGCCTGCTGTGTCATTGGCACAAAGGCTTCCAGTTCCGGATGGCGATCCAAGCCGTGGCGCAAATGCAACTCGTCTACGCGCCAGTTCGGCCAGGCGCCGGACAGCGGCTCGACGGCCGCTGCTCCGACCCAACGGCGCAGGGCCGCACGGCTCTGGGTGCGGTTGCGTTCGAGTTCATCTTCTTGTTCTGCGAGCAGCGCCGCCTCCTGCTTGGGCGTCAAGCTGTCGGTCGCCTGGCCACGGCCGCCGGCCAGACGGGCCTGTACGGCCTTGGCCAGCAGGCGGTTCTCCTCGTACAGGCTCTGAAACAGCTGCAACTTCTGTTCGACGGCGAAGCCGCCGATCCAGGCCAGCGCGGTTTCCCGGCGGACCCTGAGGCGTTCTATACGTTGCAGCGTGTCGGCGCTGTCGATGCCGGCTTGAGCGACCTCCATCCGGGCGCGGCGCTTGGCGCGGTTTGGGACCTCCTGCATGACCCCGACCATCTGCATGGTCATCGGCTCACGATCCAGTTGCCAGCGGTCGTTGCCCTCGATGGGGACGTTCTGCAGGCCCAGCAGTAACTTGGGATCCGGCAGTTCGCCGGCGGGGATGGCCGCCTGGCCGGCGGCCTCGCGGTTGGCCACATGGGCAGCCAGCGACGGTGCCTCGTGCTCGGCCAGGCGCAGAGCTTCGTCCAGGGTAAGGGCGGCGGCCAGGCCAGGCATGGCCAGGGCGCACAGCGTGAGGGGCGCCAGACGGGCGCGCCCTCCGCGATTGCGTCGGAAACTCATTTTCACGATTCCTGTGGATGATCCGGCGCGCACCCAGGCGGGCGCACGCATACCGTCTCGCCGCCTAAGAGGGGGAAACGGAACTCAAGTCAGCACGGGAATCAGACGCGGGGCGGTCGCCACACCCCGGAAGGGGAGGTGGAGGGATGGAAATCGAGGGTGGGGGTGAGGGCTAGGGAGCGAACAAATAGACAGGGTGTCTTGATGACCGAGACCTGCAGCATGCCATTGTTCTTGCACTCTTGTCCGGTCTTGCACACTTTGCCGTTGGCAAGCTGCTGCGCCTGGTCTTGGCAGCAAGAGCCCTGCATATCCGCCATCGACATGTGCTCCATGGGACATGGCTGCGAAAGCGCGAGCAGACCCGCCACCGCGTTCACGGGAAGGGTCAGGCTGAGTAGCAGGAGCAGTAAATGCAGGTGTCGTCTCATGCGCTGCAGTCTAGTACAGGCCGTGGGACTAGGATACTCGTGAAACTCATGCCGGGCATCTTGTCGCACCCTGAACCGCCGAGCCCAACTGCACTGTAACAAGCCTTCCGGCCGTGCATCCCAATAGTGTGAGGATTTCGCTGGAGGTTGCAGTCATGAAAGTCTCGAAACAAGTATTGGCATCGGTCATAACTGTCGTCCTGGTCGTCGCGGGTGGATTGGCGCAGGCCGCGCAGGGCCAGGCGATACATATCGAAAGTCAGCCACAGGCGGGACAGGTTCCCGTAGAAACTTATCGTTACGGCTTGAAGCTGGATATCGCAAGGGTCCTGTCCACCAGCGACACCAGCCACCTATGCGGAGTCGTACCGACAGTCATGCATTATGAAAATAGCCGAGGCGAAGTGCGCGCCCTGGAATATCTGATCCTCGGCGGAGGTTGTTTCGACCACTGAGATCGAATCTCGAAGCGCTCGGGCGGCGCTGATCACGGATGTGGTGCCGTCAGGCGCAAGCCTAATCTCAGTTCTCTGAGCTGCGGTCGTTGGATCGTTGCCAGCTCAATGGCCAAGGCCAGTTGGAATGATGTTGCGTTTGTTGTGTTAGCCCTGCAATCAACGACGCCTTTCGTTCGTCTCTATGTGGCAACTACTTTGGAATGGTCGAGTTCGACCGACTGCCTGCTCGGCAGCTGTCAATCTATTTGGGGTTACACATGAAACGATTTTTCTCTGCTTTATTGATTGGTTTTGCTTTGGTTGGTCAGGCTATCGCAGGGGAACCCTACAGCCAGGAGCGCTTCGATGATCTGCAAGCCACGGGTGATCTGGTGTTGGTAGATATCAATGCTCCTTGGTGCCCGACATGCAAGAAGCAAGGGGAAATCATCAATCGCTGGATCGAACAAAATCCGGATAAAAGCTTGCACGTGCTGGAGGTAGACTTCGATTCGCGCAAGGATTTGGTGGCTCAGTTTCGTGCGCCGCGACAATCTACCCTTTTGCTGTACAAGCACGGTGAACAATTGTGGTTCAGTGTGGCGGAAACCCGTGAGTCGGTGATCGGCGCTGCGATCGAGCAGGGGCTGGCCAACTGATGGCAATTGAACTTGCCTCCATTCCACTGGCCATGGTTGCTGGAGTGTTGAGTATTCTCTCTCCATGTGTGTGGCCGCTGGTGCCTGTGGTGATGTCATCAACCGCGGGCTCACGCAGGCGAGATGCATTGTTTCTCGCGCTAGGTCTGAGTACCGCGTTTGCGGTCGCCGGTACGTTGATCAGCTTTGTCCTACTCAACCTGGGTATAGATCCGGTGGTTTTCCGCTATGTGGCGGCGGTGCTACTAGTCCTGGTGGGCCTGACATTGGTCGTCAAGCCGCTGGGGGATTGGCTGACGTTGCATTTATCGCGGTTGACCAGTCGGGTTGACACTAGTGGCTACAAAGGCGGCTCAGCCATGGGCCAATTTGGTCTTGGGGCGCTGTTGGGGCTCGTTTGGCTACCTTGCGTAGGTCCCACGCTTGGCGCGGCCATCGCCCTGGCCTCTATGGGGCAGGACATGGCCATGGCATTCGTAGTGATGTTCGCCTTCGGCATTGGTACCGCCGCTGTGTTGATACTGGCCGCTCTCCTCTCTGGCCGGTTATTGAGTCGTTGGCGGCCTAGCCTGATGAGTAATGCCTCGCGCGGCAAGCAACTGCTGGGCACATTGCTTTTGGTGCTTGGTGGTTTGGTATTGACTGGCGTGGACAAGGTGCTGGAGACCTACGCATTGAGCATCCTGCCTGATTGGGTTTTTGCGCTCTAGGATGAAGATGGATATTTCACGTGAGCAGTGGGATCGCCTTTACCGCTACTGTTTGGCTTTGGCCGGTCAGCCAGCGGATGCCGAAGACTTGCTGCATGGTGCTGTGGAGCGCTATCTGGCGGCGACTACTGAGGTCGTCCAAAACCCACTGGCCTGGATGCGTCGGGTAGCACGCAACCTCTACTATGATCAGCTGCGGCGAAGCCAGCGTGTACCTTTCGAGTCGTTGGAGTTTCCGGATGAATTTCCGGGTACAGAAGCCTGTCTCGAGCGTAGCTTGATCGATGAGCGTAGGTTGCAGTCGGTTTGGCAAACCTTCAGCCCTGGCGAGCGTGAGGTGATGTTCCTCTGGGCCGCTGAAGAAATGTCAGCGAGCGAGATCGCGTTGCAACTCGGTCAACCGCGTGGCTCCATCCTGTCGCGACTGCACCGCATGCGTCAAAAGGTTAATAGCATGGCCCAGCCGCAGGCTGGCTCCTTGGGAGATGCATATGAGCAATCCTGATCCACTCCGCTCGCAGTTTGCTGACTTACTTAGGCAGCCAGCGCTCGACGATCTGCAATATGAGCGTTTGCAGCGCCGACTCAAGCGTGCGCCACAGCAGAGATTCAGCCGGATGCGACTTGCCGCGATTGCTTGTTGCCTGGTGCTGGTCGCTGTAATCACGCCCTTGCTGAGTACTCAGCTTCAGCCCAATCAGGCATTGGCCGAGCTGCGTTTACGCATCAGTGAAGAGGTATTCATCAACCATGTGCGGATCAATAAGCTGGATGTGCAGGCTTCCTCGGTTGAGCAATTGCGCACAGCCATGGATCGTCTGGACTTTATGGTGCAAGACGTGCGGCCTACTGCCACGAGTGCCTCACTCAAGGGCGCGCGCTATTGCACGTTGCTTGGCGCGCTTGCCACTCAGATTATTTTCATAGATGAAGCAGGTCGGCGAATTACTCAGTATCAAACCAGCTATGACCCACAGCGCTTTGGGTCAGTATCGTTATCGCGCCAGGATGCCCAAGCCCAGAAGTTGAGCAAAAATGGTTTGTCCATCTACCTGTGGCAGCAGGACGGCGTGCTCGTTGCCGAGGCCGCCTACGATCAGGTACATGCAGTTGGTTTGGCTCAGGTGACATCCACCTCACCATTCAACCTGTTACATACCTTCTAAGTCCCTTTATTTCCTCATGCGGTGCGAGCCTTGGTTCGCACCGTGGCTTCCCTCATCTCAATGAAAGGTAAATTCCCATGCGTTTATTGCATGTTGCTATCTCGATTGCGGCCAGTCTGCTGTTCTCCGCCCAGGTTGCTGCGCAAGAAATAACCGTCTACCGGTACGGTATGAAGCTGGATATCAAGCGAGTAATAAACATAAGCGACACCAGCCATATCTGTGGCGTGACGTCCTCGATCATGACGTATGAAGACTCTGAGGGTAATGTTCATTACCTGCAATATCAGGTGCATGGCGGCGGTTGCTCAGACAATTAATCGCGCAAGTTGTTGCGCTACACATTAGATTGAAAACTGTTTATGGAATCAAATACGCTTATGCGCAGAGCCCTTGTCAATACCTTGTTAGCAGTCGCGCTACTTGTCAGTGGCTTGGCCCAAGCCAATGCTTTTGCTGGCACTAAAGCCCCTGCGGTTATTTTTCTTGATATCAACGAAACCCTGCTCAATCTGGAGCCTATGCGTGTTTCTGTTGGCCAGGCGTTAGGAGGGCGACCTGATCTGCTCAGCCTATGGTTCTCTACTATGTTGCACTACTCATTGGTCGAAACCTCGATTGAGCAATATCACGACTTCGGTAGTGTAGGGACGGCGGCTTTGATGATGGTCGCTCAAGCGCACGGTATCAACTTGACCGAGGCTGCGGCGCGTGCCGCTGTCGTCGAGCCGATCACTCGCTTACCCGCTCATGCAGATGTCCGTCCTGGGCTGCAGATACTCAGGGATAAGGGCTATACCCTGGTGGCGCTAACTAATTCATCGCGTAGGGCGGTACAGGCGCAGATGCTGTTCGCCGGATTGGATGACCTGATCAGCGATTACCTAAGCAGCGAGTCGCTTGAGAGCTACAAGCCTAATCTTGCGGTTTACAAGTGGGCCTCAAAGCAGCGTGGTGTAGCGCCAGAAGATGCACTGTTGGTTGCTGCTCATGGCTGGGATATTGCGGGAGCAAAGCGCGCTGGCCTGCGTACCGCGTTTGTGTCGCGTCCAGGTCAGTCGCTATATCCATTAGTTGCTTCTTCTGACTATGTGGTGAAGGACATTGAAGCGCTTGCGAAGGCGCTGCCGCCACGTTGAATTTAAATCAGAAAAAATAGATCAAATCACTCGCCATCACAGGGAGCCGGAGAGCAGTTTCTATGCTGTGCGAGTGATTGATCATCCTGTTAAGTTTCCAATGCTATGCTGTTCTCGGCGCTGCCTCCGGAGGCGCTGAGCTCAGGAGCAAGAATTAATACTGGTCAGGCATCAAGTTATCTCGAATCAATTCGCATCTCTGCAAGGACGACCTTAACTGCACCGCTGAGGCCTCTTTCCAGATGATGACTTTCGCCTATGGCCTGATTAGCTGAAAATCCTGCCTGTCTAGCTAAATGCTGGCTATTTCTGCGTCCAGGCACGCCCACTGAACATTTCGTCCAGGGGCGTATGGAACAGGTGGTTGGCGTAGTTGCTGAGGGTTTTCACCGCCAGGGCCAGGACAATCTCCAGAATCTGCCGCTCGCTGTAACCAGCCCCCAGGAAGGCTTCGACAGCGGCCTTCGTCGGCAGCCCACGAGTGTGGAAGAGGGTGCGGGTGAACTCGGCGAGGGCGGCGAGCTTGGCGTCGGCGATCGGATTACCGTCACGGATAGCGTTGGTCACATCTGCAGCAAGGCCTGATTTCATGTCGGCCAGAAAGCTGTGGGCCGAGACGCAATACTCGCAGCCGTTCTCGCGGCTGATGACCAGAAAGATCACTTCCTGTTCGGCCGGAGTAAAGCCGGACTCCGTGCGAAAGGCCGCGTAGCCATCCAGATAGGTCTCCAGTAGCCCCGGCGAATGGACCATGTTGGCGTACATATTGGGGATAAAACCGACCTGCGCCTTGGCCTTCTGCAGCACCTCGGCACCGCGGGGTGTGCTGGTCTCGAGGCTGAGGGCGGGCAGGGTAAGGGGGTATTCGCTGAGCATGGCATTGTTCCTCTTTATCTGGACTGTTTGGTCTTTAAATCTGTGCTGCCTTGCTTGTCACCTTCAGCAGGCGGCAGAACAAGGCAATACAGGGGTAATTGATTTTGGACTGATTGGTTCGAATGTCAATCTGCATTGCCTCCTCGTCGAGCCAATCAGCATCTGTAGTGGCTGAAGCTGGAGTTCGGATGCGACCGGGGAGGTTTTGTTACAGCTTCAAGGGTGTGAGTGTTGAATTAAATAATGATCGGTCCATAATGCGACCTATGAATCGCGGACGCCCAAGAACATTCGACCCTGACCAAGTGCTGGAAAATGCCATGCAGCTTTTCTGGAGTCAGGGCTATGAGGCCACCAGCTTGCAGGACCTGCTTCTGGCCACCGGGTTGTCCAAGAGCAGCCTGTACGAGAGTTTCGGCAACAAGCAGAACCTGTTCGAAGCCGCCTTCACCCGCTATTTCGACAGCCGTGCCAAGCAGATGCGCGAGCGTCTCGAACTGGCCGAGTCGCCGCTGGCTTTCATCCGTGACTGCTTGTTGCCTGTGCTTGACGACGCGCAACAGAACAAACCGCGCGGCTGCATGCTGGTCAATGTGGCCAACGAGTTTTCCACCGGCGACCCCGTGGTGCAGCCACTGATCGAACTTGCTACACGGCGCTTTCGCCAGGTATTCGAACTGGCCTTCGAGCTGGCCCAGGCCCGCGGCGAGCAGTCGACTAGTCAGCCTCCTGCTGTCCTGGCTCTCTATATGCACTGTGCTATGAGTGGGCTGCGCACCCAGGCAAAGTCCGGTATTGCACAGAAAGATCTGCTTACAGTGATCGAGCTGGTGATGGCGAACTTGCGCTGATTTTTTTTGCCATATTTTGGACTTTTCAGTCCGAAATGTGGCGGCCAGGCAAAAAGGAGCATCCATGAAAAGCGTTGTTGCCTACGATATTTACGGAACCTTGATCGATACCCAGGCCGTGTTGGCTCGGCTGACTGAGCTGGTCGGCGACAAGGCGTCGCTGATCTCACGAACATGGCGACAGAAACAATTGGAGTACAGCTTTCGTCGGGGACTGATGCGTGACTACTGTGACTTCTCAGTGTGCACGCGGCAGGCACTTTCATACGCCTGCCACGAACATGAGGTCGAGATCACGGAAGAGCAGGCTGAGCAAGCCATGCAGGCCTATGCTGTCCTTGATGCATTCGCTGATGTGCCTGGAGTTCTGAGCGCCTTGCAGGAGCAAGGCATACGCCAGTTCGCCTTCTCCAATGGCAGTCGTGCTGCCGTTGAGCGGCTGCTGGAAAGTGCCGGGATTCGCCACTACTTCGATGCCGTGGTGAGTGTCGAGGAAGTACGCTCATTCAAGCCTGACCCGGCCGTCTATGCCCATCTTCTGCACAGCTGTGGCGTGCCCACAGGGCAGTTGTGTCTGGTATCAAGCAATCCTTTTGATGTGCTCGGTGCCGCCCATGCTGGCCTGCAGACTGCTTGGTTGCGCCGCCATCCCGAAAACCTGTTCGATCCGTGGGACACGCGGCCCAGTATCACACTTGAAAGCTTTGGTGAGATCGCGAACCGGTTGCCTGAACTCTTTCAATGACGTAGTGGCGAGAATTGCAAACGTAACGAATAGGCACCTCGCGTCTCAAAAGAGCAATACCTTCAAGAGCCTGAACCATCATGCATGCCACTTTACCCCTGCTAAATGCGCTGAGCTTCCCGGCAATCACACGAGGCCAACTGGAGGCGCTGCAAGTCAATCTGACTTATCAGTGCAACCAGCGCTGCCTGCACTGCCACGTCAATGCCGGGCCAACCCGAAAAGAGGCCATGACCGACGAGAGTCTGGTTTTGCTGCATCAGGTAATCGACGCTCACTCGGTGCAGACGTTGGACCTGACGGGAGGCGCTCCGGAGATGCATCCGCGCTTTCGTGAAGTTGTCAGCCATGCACGGCGTGAAGGCCTGAGGGTCATAGACCGCTGCAACCTGACAATCCTGAGCGAGCCTGGCTATGAAGGGCTGGCTCGCTTTCTCGCCGAGCAGGGCGTGGAGGTCACCGCGTCCTTACCCTGTTACTCACGGGGCAACGTCGATAGGCAGCGTGGTGATGGCGTATTCGATGCGAGCATCGAAGGTTTGCGCCTGCTCAACCGACTCGGCTACGGACAAGAGGGAAGTGGGCTCATCCTCAACCTGGTCTATAACCCGCAAGGACCTAGCCTGCCGCCCCCGCAAGCTCAACTCGAGGCGGATTACACGTCCCACCTCGCCGAGGATTTCGGCATCGTCTTCAACCACCTGCTGACCATCACCAATCAACCGATCGCCCGTTTCGGCAGCACGCTGGTCAGCAAGGGTACGTTCAGTGCCTACATGCAGCTGCTGCGCGATAGCTATCGTCCGGAGAACCTCGGAGTGGTCATGTGCAGAAGTCTGGTCAGCGTCGACTGGCAAGGCTACCTCTATGACTGCGATTTCAATCAGATGCTCGATCTACCGATGGTCATGCCGGGTTTGATTGGGCGTGAGCGCGCCCATCTGCGGGATCTGCTACAGGCGGCAAGCCTTGAGGGCAATCCCATCATGACTCGTGACCACTGCTATGCCTGCACTGCTGGACAAGGGTCCAGCTGCGGTGGCGCGCTTGGGGAATAGGGAGCGAGCATGGAAATGAATAGCACTGTCGGCTTTTTTTTCTGGGGTTTTCTGGTGGTTTATGGCGCGCTGATGGTGCTCCTGTCGCCTCGTGCGGTCACGCTGGGCGGCTTCTTCAACGGTGAGGACAGCCAGGGGCGCAGTGCAGCGCCCTGGCTCATCACATCCAGCATCTTCATCAGCTGGATCTTTGCCAAGTCGGTGACCAATGCCGCGAACCTGGGCGCCAGCTATGGCCTGGTCGGTGGGCTGGCCTATGCCATGTACTGGCTGTCCATCCCTCTGACCGGTTTCGTCATCTATCGTCTGCGCAGACGATATGCGGCCACTGGTCTGGTCAGTTTTCTCAGCAGCCACTACGGCCGTGGCGCGGCTCTGGCGTTCTCTGCCGCCATTCTGATTCGCCTGTTCAACGAAGTATGGAGCAACACCGCAGTCGTCGGCGGCTATTACGGTGACTCCGGCAGCTTCGAGTTCATTGCTGCTGCACTGCTGTTCACGGCGGTTACGCTTGCTTACAGCCTCCGCGGTGGTCTGCGCAGTTCAATCCTCACCGACGCAGCGCAGGCGGCTATTTTTGTGATCGCGCTGGTGTGGGTGCTTGGCCTGGTGTTGCCGCAACACTCACCTGCCGAGCTGGCCAGCACCAGCCATTGGGCTTTGAATGCCGGGGTCGATCTGCTCTTGGTCGCCGGTCTGCAAATCTTCAGTTATGGCTTTCATGACCCGGTGCTGACCGACCGCGGTTTTATTAGTGAAGAAAAGACCATGCGTCGCTCTTTTCTGGTCGCCGGGGTGCTGGGTTTCATTGCCATCCTGGCCTTCAGTCTGATCGGTGTGCATGCCCAGCTCACCGGTCTGCCTGCCTCGGACAACGTGCCTGCCGCGTTGGCCAAGAGCCTGGGCATCGGGGCGCTGTTGGTGATGACTGTGGTGATGGTTTCCGCTGCCGGTTCCACCCTTGACTCGACTTTCTCCAGCCTGGCCAAGCTAGCGGGCCGTGAGCTGCCGAAGCTGGCCGGACGTGACCTGGGGCAGAAGGCCATCGGGGTTGGAATGGCGGTGATGATGGCGTTCGGATTGCTCGGCAATCTACCGATGATCGCCGGTACCGATATCCTCAAGGCCACCACGATCAGTGGCACGATGGTCATTGGCCTGGCTCCGGTGTTCGTCCTGCATGGCCTGGTCGCTCCGACTCGCCTGGGTTTCCATCTGAGCTTCTGGACCGGTCTTGGCCTGGGGGTTGCGCTGACTCTGGGGTGGATTCCTCAGGGCTGGGCCATTGGCGACGGCAAGTACGCGCTGCTGCTGGGTACCAATCTCTATGGCCTGGGGCTTTGCGTGCTCGGCTATATCCTGCCTGGCTGGCTGTTCGGCACTCAGCGAGGTCGGAATTGATGCGCGCCGGTCGTGACTGCCCGCTGGACTATCGTCTGGCTCCCGATGCTTTTGGCGGTGAACCCCTGTTCGAGTGCGACGCCCTCTACGTGGTTGGGGGACTGTATGGCAACCGCCAGGCGCTGAGTGCATTGAGCGCATTGCTCGCAGCCGAACCGCAGGCGAGGGTGGTGTTCAATGGCGATGCGCATTGGTTCGACCGTGATCCTGAAATCTTCCAATACATCGAGCAGGAGCTGAGGTTGCACCTGCCTCTGCGCGGCAATGTCGAGACCGAACTGGGGCGCCAGGATGACAGCGGGGCTGGCTGTGGATGTGCCTACCCGATGGCCGTCGATGATGCAGTGGTCGAGCGTTCCAACGCGATACAGCAAACACTGCGTCAGACCGTTCAAGGTCTGCCTGGGATGGCGGAGGCTTTGGCCGTCAGGCCCTGCACGGCACTCGTCATAGTGAACGGGCAACGCATAGCGATCAGCCATGGTGATGAGCAATCGTTGGCCGGCTGGGACTGCTCGCGTGAATCCTTACGTGACATTGCAAGGCAGCGGCAGCTGAACGCCTGGATGAGGAGCGCGAGGGTCCGTGTCCTGGCCACCAGTCACACGTGCTCGTCAGTGGCGACCAGTCTTGAACACGGTGCTTTGATCAATAACGGCGCTGCCGGCCTGCCTAATTTCAGCGATGGGTGTTACGGCTTGATCAGCCGTATCGCCAGCACCCGGCACCCTGGGGCACTTTACCGTTGCCAGCGCGATGGCCTGTTCATCGAGGCACTGCCGCTCTGCTATGACCACGACGCCTTTCTTGCCGATTTTGACCGCCAGTGGCCTGCCCAAAGTCCCGCTGCGCTTTCCTATCGCCCGCGCATTCTTGGCCAGACTCTAGATCGTCGTAGCGCTGCCCTGCAGAGCGGTTTCAACCTTTGCCACCCCCTTATCGCGCTGGAGGCGCAGAACCATGAATAGCCGCAAACTCGCTCTACTGGGCCTGATCCTGGTTCTGTTGGGGGGCTTCTTCGTCTTTGATATCGGCCAGTATCTCAATCTCGCTTCCCTCAAGGCACAACAGACCGCCCTGAATTCACAGGTCGCGGCGCATCCGTTGCTGGCTGCCGGGTTGTTCTTCATGGCCTATGTCGCGGTGACCGCACTGTCTTTGCCGGGCGCTGCCCTGATGACTCTGCTGGCCGGTGCGCTATTCGGATTGCTGCAGGGCTTCATCCTGGTGTCGTTCGCCTCGACCCTGGGCGCCACTTTGGCCATGCTCAGCAGCCGTTTCCTGCTGCGCGACTGGGTGCAAGCAAGATTCGGCCAGCGCCTCACCGGCATCGACCAAGGCATTGCGCGAGAAGGGGCCTTCTATCTTTTCGCGCTGCGTCTGGTGCCGGTATTCCCCTTCTTCCTGATCAACCTGGCCATGGGCCTGACCAAGCTGCCGGTGCGTACCTACTGGTGGGTCAGCCAGTTGGGCATGCTACCCGGCACCGTGGTTTTCGTGAATGCAGGGCGCGAGCTCGGCCAACTGGACTCGCTGTCCGGCATTCTCTCGCCGGGACTGCTCGGTGCCTTCGTGCTGCTCGGGTTGTTCCCTTTGATCGCTCGCAAGCTGTTGGAGTGGGTCAAGGCACGCAAGGTCTACGCCGGCTGGGTCAGGCCTAAGGTTTTCGACCGTAACCTGGTGGTGATAGGCGCCGGTTCCGGCGGCCTGGTGTCGGCCTATATCGCCGCCGCCGTGAAGGCCAAGGTCACGCTGATCGAGAAACACAAGATGGGCGGCGACTGCCTGAATACCGGCTGCGTGCCGTCCAAGGCGTTGTTGCGCTCGGCCAAGTTGGCCAATGAAATGAAGAAGGCCGAAAAGCTCGGCTTCAAACCGATCGAGGCCGAGGTGGACTTCGCCGCGGTGATGCAGCGCGTGCAGCGAGTGGTGGCGGATGTCGAACCCCATGACTCGGTTGAGCGCTACACCGGCCTGGGCGTAGAAGTGATCGAGGGTGAAGCGAAGATCACTTCGCCGTGGACAGTGGAGGCTAATGGCCAGACGCTAAGGACCCGCTCCATCGTGATCGCCACTGGCGCGCGGCCACTGGTGCCGAAGATTCCGGGCATCGAGCAGGTCGAGCCGCTGACCTCGGATAACGTCTGGAATCTGCGCGAGCAACCCAAGCGCCTGCTGGTACTGGGCGGCGGGCCGATTGGTTGCGAGCTGGCTCAGGCCTTCCAGCGGTTGGGCAGCGCGGTAACCCAGGTGGAAATGGCCGAGCGCCTGCTGGTGCGTGAAGACCCGGAGGCCAGCGAGGCGGTGATGGCCAGCCTGCGCCAGGATGGCGTGGATCTGCGCTTGCGGCACAAGGCCGTGCGCTTTGAAGTGGTCGAGGGTCAGCGGCAACTGGTCTGTCTCAACCTGACCGACGACAGCGAAGTGCGCATCGCTTTCGATCAGGTGCTGCTGGCCCTGGGCCGGGTGGCCAACGTCAAGGGTTTCGGCGCCGAAGAGCTGCAGCTGGCCGTGCGTCCCAATGGCACCCTGGAGGTTGATGAATACCTGGCCACGCGCTTCCCCAATATCTTCGCCGTGGGCGATGTCACCGGCCCTTATCAGTTCACTCACACCTCGGCGCACCAGGCCTGGTTTGCCGCGGTCAATGGTCTGTTCGGCACCTTCAAGCGCTTCAAGGTGGACTACCGGGTGATCCCCTGGGCCACCTTTACCGACCCGGAAGTGGCACGTGTCGGGCTCAACGAACAGGACGCCAAAGAGCAGGGCATCGCCTATGAGGTCAGCCGCTTTGGCATTGACGATCTGGACCGCGCCATCGCCGACGAAGCCGCCCATGGCTATATCAAGGTGCTGACCGAACCTGGCAAGGACCGCATTCTGGGTGTGACCATTGTCGGCGAACATGCCGGTGAGCTGATTGCCGAGTACGTGGCGGCGATGAAGCAGGGCTATGGCCTGAACAAGGTGCTCGGCACCATTCATATCTACCCAACCATGGCCGAAGCCAACAAGTATGTGGCTGGCGAATGGAAGCGTGCCCATGCCCCGCAGGGGGTATTGAACTGGGTGGCACGTTTCCATCACTGGCGCCTTGGCACGAGCAAAACCGACGTTCAAGCTGAGCTCAAGGTGAGCGAGAAAGCGCTTTGAACGGTCAATTCGACCTGTTGCTTGCGGGGGCGGGCCACGCCCATCTAGGCGTGCTGCGCTTGTGGATGAGTGGCCAACGACCCAAAGGGCGCATCGGCCTGATCAGTCCGGGGCCATATGCCTGGTACTCGGGCATGTTGCCAGGCCTGCTGACCGGCCGTCACCGCGCCGAACAATGCCGCATACCTCTGCAGGCTCTCTGCGCTGCTGCCGGTGTCGAGCTGCTGCAGGGACAGGTCGAAAGGTTGGATTCGTCCGCCAGGTGCGTCGAACTGGCTGATGGCAGGCAGTATTCGGCCACCTGGCTGTCACTCAATCTCGGCTCCATACCCAAGGCGCCGCAAGTGGGTGAGAGCTTGCTGGATATCCTGCCGGTCAAGCCATTCGACAGCTTTCTGCAGGGCTGGCAACGCTGGCAACAGGCTCCCCAGGCATTAGCCATTCTGGGCGGCGGCGCTGCGGGGGTAGAGCTGGCGTTGGCTGTGGCGTCCCAGGTGCCACAGCTGACCTTGTTGAGTAGCGCCAGGGTTTTGGCCGGCCATCCCCTTGCGCTGCGCCAGCGTGCCTTGCGTCATCTGGCAGATGCCGGAGTCAGGGTCGAGGAGGGCGTGGCCGTCGACTCAATTCATGGCGATGCCTTGGTTGCGGGAGATCGGCTTGTCTGGTGCGGTATCCGGGTGATTCTGGCCACTGGCGCCAGCGCTTTACCCTGGGTTGGCCTGTCTGGCCTGGACTGCGACGAGCACGGGTTCGTGCGCGTCGGTCAGACATTGCAGAGCCTTTCACACCCCCATGTATTTGCCGCCGGTGACTGTGCCAGCCTGACAGCAACTCCCCGTAGCGGTGTCTATGCCGTACGCCAGGGCCCTGTATTGGCGGCCAATTTGGGTGCCGCACTGTCCGGCCAGCCACTGACGCGCTTTCAACCACAACGTCGCGCTCTGGCGCTATTGGCCGACGGCCAAGGTGGTGCCCTACTCAGTTGGTCTGGCATGACGGCAGAGGGCGCCTTGCTGGGACGCTGGAAAGACCGTCTTGATCGGCGCTTTATCGACCGCCACCACGGCACGCCGTAATCCCCACCACTGCTCAACCATGTGGGTTGGGCTAACCCTATGCCGGCTTGAAGGTCGGCCGTTAAAGGAGACATTGCATGAAAAACTGGACCCTGCTGTTGCTGCGCATTTCGCTTGGTTGGCTATTGGTGATCTGGGGCGCGGACAAGGTGTTCAATGTCGAGCACGGTATGGCGGTGGCCAACAAGTTCTACTTCGGCTTTCTCGCGGCCGAGGGCGCGATGCGTATAGCGGGCGTGTTGCAGATGCTGGTCGGCCTGGCGGTGGTTGTCGGCTTTGCCCGGCGCTGGGTATATCCGCTGCAGGTCGTGCTCAACGGTGCGTCGCTGCTGGCGGTGATGCAGTCGGTTATCGACCCCTGGAGCTGGGTATTCGAAGGCAGCAACGCGCTGTTCTATCCCTCGTTGATCATCTTCGCGGCCAGCCTGTTACTGATTGCCTATCGCGATGAAGACAAATGGGTGCTGAGCAAAAAATACTGAGTTGTAACAAAGCACTGGATATCGACTCGAAGTAGGTCAGCAAGATGTGGCTGGCATTGGCACAACAACAAGCGCTACTCACAGGTGGCGCATCGCCTACGCAAGAGGGGTATCCAATGCACCGCTTTACACTCAGTATGTGCGGCCTGGCTGTGGCAGCAGCCTTCAGCCAAACGGCCCTGGCCAGTCAGCAATCGGAGGCGCAGGGTTTTATCCAGGACAGCAGTTTCAACCTGCTCAATCGCGCCTTTTATTTCAACCGTGATTTCCGCAACGGCGGCTTCAATGGCGCCGGTACCAATGCAAACAAACCCGGTCAGGAAAACGGTTACCGCGAGGAGGCCGCCTACGGGATCATGGGTTTCTACGAATCCGGCTTTACCCAGGGTACGGTTGGCTTCGGTGTGGATGCCTATGGCTTTCTCGGTATCCGTCTCGATGGCGGCGGTGGCCGCACCGGGACCTTGCTGGCACCCATCGGCAGCGATGGCGAGCCCGAGCGGGACTGGAGCGAGGCAGGCGGGGTGGTCAAGCTGCGGGTGTCAAACACCGTGCTCAAATTCGGTGAGCAGCAATTCGCCAACCCGGTAGTTGGAACCGGCGATGCTCGCCTGTTACCGGAAACCGCCACAGGCTTTTTCTTAAGCAGCGAGGAAATCGAGGGCGTGAGCCTGGACGCTGGCCACATTACGGCCATGAATGCGTTCAACAGCAGCAATTCGGATGATGAGTTGCTTATTCAGTATGCCGGCGACGTGGGGGATTCGATCAGTTGGGCGGGCCTGACCTATGCGCCAGCGGAAAGTCTTTCCCTCAGCCTGTATGGCTCTCAAGTCGAAGACACCTGGCGGCGCTATTACGCGGGGCTGGCCTATACCCTCGACCTAGCAGCCTGTTGAAATTCGCTGTGATGACTGCGAGCACTGCGTTGTAGCGGCAGTGCTCGCGGCCACGCGCTCTTGCTCAGGGCGTCGAGCAGGTGAAGTAGCCCGATTTCACAGGTGCCGGGCGCACCTTCCCCGTCAACGCGCTCATGCCATTGAGCCTGTAGCCAGCAGCTTCGGCAGGCGCACCAGGTTGCTTGCCGCCATGGCCAGCTGGAACAGCGCGTCGACACGCTCAAGTCCGCGTTGCTTCACCTGGCGCAGCCCGGCCGCCGCCTTGAGCCAGCCGAAGTGGGTTTCGATCCAGGCGCGAATCTTCAGGCTCAGACCATAGCCGGCGTGGCGCGTGGTACGGCCATCGATGGCGCTGCGCCGACCATTGGTGTTCTGCGCAACATGGGGTGTCACGCCGAGGGCACGACAGGCGGCCACGAAGTCTGCCGTGTCGTAAGCCTTGTCCGCGGCCAGGGTGCGTCGACGGCGACCACCCAGCTTGCTCAGCATCGCCAGCGCGGCTTCGCGTTCGCCATGGCCACCGGCCAGAGTCACATGAGCACTGCGCACCAGGCCACTGCGGTGTTCCATCAGCACATGCCCCATGTAACTCAGCTGCGCGCCGGTGTTGTGGCTCTTGCGGTACAGCCGGGCATCCGGATCGCTGGTCGAGGCGTGGGTGTCGTTGCTGCGCTTGTGCCCCTTGAAGTCCGGCTGGGCATTGCGCGGGCCGGGGCCCGGGTCGTCTGGCGTATCGTCCTTGGGACGGAAACTCTTCTGAGAGGCCCAGGCTTGCAGCAATGTGCCGTCAACCGAGAAGTGCTCATCCGAGATCAGCCCCTGCTTCTCCGCCAGGCGCACCACCTCGTTCAGAAACTCGGCGGCCACTGCCTGGGCATTGAGGCGGTCACGATTCTTCGAGAAGACCGAGTGATCCCACACCGGATCATCAATGGCCAGGCCGACGAACCAGCGGAACAGCAGGTTGTAGCCCAGCTGTTCCATCAGCATCCGCTCGCTGCGCAGCGAGTAGAACAACTGCAGCAACTGCGCCCGCATCAGCTTCTCGGGGGCGATCGAGGCGCGGCCGGTGTCGGCATACAAGGTGTCGAACAGGGCGCTCATCCGCTGCAGAGCGGTGTCTGCCAGCTTGCGGATGGCGCGCAGGGGGTGAGTCGCTGGCACGAAGTCATCGAGCTTGGCGACAGTGAACAAGGATTCCTGAGTGATATCGGCGCCACGCATGGAAATCGGGGTTCCCGGCAGATTGGAGCCGATATCGTAAACCTTACGCCGCAAAGCCAGACAGGGCGTAGGCGAATTTCAACAGGCTGCTAGGTAGCGAACGCTCGCTGGGCTTTGATCTGAATGTCTATCGCACCAACGACCGTGGCCGCGCGCTGGCCGGTGAGATCGGCAACACCGACTGGTCGCTGGCCAGCAAATACGCCTGGGGGGCCCATGCAGTGACCCTGGCCTATCAGCAGATCGACGATGACGCCGGTTTCGATTACATCGGTTTCGATGGCATTTACCTGGCCAACTCGGTGCAGTACTCCGACTTCAACGCTCCGGGCGAACGCTCCTGGCAACTGCGTTATGACCTGGACATGGCTAGCTATGGCGTGCCGGGCCTGACCTTGATGGCGCGCTATGTGCGTGGCAGCGATATCGACAGCACCGATGCGGACGACCGTGGTGGCTTCTTCGATGCCGATGCCCGTAACGAAAAACATTGGGAACGTAACCTGGAAGCCAAGTACATCGTGCAGAGCGGCCCGGCCAAGGATCTCTCCCTGCGCGTTCGGCATGCCGTGCACCGTGGTTCTTCCAACCAGATTGACGGGGACGCCGACGATGTTCGTTTGATCGTCGAGTACCCGCTTAGCCTGCTTTAAGGTTTCACTCGTCGTGGAGTGAAAAATAGGGGTTGCTCCTTTCCTCCCCGTCTTGGGGGCTGTGTCGGCCATGGCCCCCTTTTTTTATCTTTTTCTTGGCTCTTTGCCAGCGCTATTGAGCTGTAACAAAGCGCTTTTGTTTTTATCTAGTAGTTAAGTGACATCTCAGTAATCGATCCTGTTTGTCGGCGCGCACTGTTCGCCAATCGACATCCCGAAAAGAGGTTTTCCATGCACGAGTCGGTACAAAACTATTACGGCAAAGTCCTGCAGAACAGCGGCGATCTGAAAACCAGTGCCTGCTGTGATCCCAGCAGCATGCCGAACTGGCTCAAGCCACTGCTGGCAAAGGTTCATCACGAAGTCAGCGCCCGTTATTACGGCTGCGGTCTGGTCGCACCGGCCCTGCTGGAGGGCTGCCGGGTGCTTGATCTGGGCAGCGGCTCGGGCCGCGATTGTTATGTCCTGGCGCAACTGGTCGGGGCCGAGGGCTCCGTGCTCGGCGTGGACATGACCGCCGAGCAGCTGGCGGTGGCCAATGCCCATCTGGATTACCACGCCGCGCAGTTCGGCTACGCCAATGTGGAATTTCGCCACGGCTATATCGAGGACCTGGCGGCATTGGACCTGGCCGACGCCAGCTTCGATGTGATCGTGCCCAACTGCGTGATCAATCTGTCACCCGACAAGGACAGCGTGTTGCGCGAGGCCTATCGCCTGCTCAAGCCGGGCGGCGAGTTGTACTTCTCCGATGTGTACGCGGATCGTCGTCTGGCTGACGAGCTGCGCCAGGATGAGGTGTTGTACGGTGAGTGCCTGGGCGGCGCCCTGTACTGGAATGACTTCGAGAACCTGGCCCGCCGGCATGGCTTTGCCGACCCACGCCTAGTAGAGGATCAGCCCATCGAGATTACTGACCCGGCTCTGGCGGCAAAACTGGGTGACGCACGTTTCTTTTCCGCCACCTACCGGCTGTTCAAGCTCGATGGTCTGGAGCCGGCCTGCGAGGACTACGGCCAGGCCGTGATCTATCGTGGCAGCATTGCCGGTGCGCCCACTGCCTTTGTGCTGGATAAACACCACCGCATCGAAACAGGCCGGGTGTTCCCGGTGTGTGGCAACACCTGGCGCATGCTCAAGGACAGCCGCTTTGCCGCGCATTTCGAGTTTATCGGCGACTTCAGCCGGCACTTCGGTTTGTTCGAGGGCTGTGGCGGTGGTCTGCCGTTCGATCAGGGCGCTGCGCCCGGCACTGCAGCCAGCTGCTGCTGAGGAGAAGGGAATGCTGACTCGGAAGTTGTGTGCCGTTGCCTGCTCTGTATTGCTACTCAGTGCCTGCTCACCGGAGCAGAAGCAGACCATCAGTGTCTCGGGCTCAAGCACCATCGCCCCATTGATGGCGGACATCGGCAAGCGTTTTGAGGCGTTGAACCCTGATATCCACGTGGACGTGCAATCGGGCGGTACCTCACGCGGCATTCAGGATGTGCGCCATGGCCTGGCCTCGATCGGCATGGCCTCGCGTGCCCTGACAAGTGCGGAACAAGAACTGCAGGCCTATCCCATCGCCGACGATGGCATTGCCCTGATCGTGCACGCCAGCAACCCCCTGACCCAGATCACGGGCGAGCAGGTGGTCGATATCTACACCGGCAAGGTCAGTGACTGGTCAGCGCTTGATGGCCCGTCAGGCTCGGTGGTCAAGGTACACAAGGCAGAAGGGCGTTCGACCCTGGAGTTGTTTCTGCAGCATTTCCACCTCGACAACGGCGATGTGCGGCCGGACCTGGTCATAGGTGACAACCAGCAAGGCATCAAGTCTGTGGCGGGTAATCCTTTGGCCATTGGTTATGTGTCGATCGGCAGCGCCGAGTATGAAGCGGGGCAGGGCGTGCCCATTAAGCTGCTGGCCCTGGATGGACAAACGGCATCGAGTCAGGCCGTGCGTGATGGTCACTACCCATTGAGCCGCACCCTCAACCTGGTGGTGCGCGGCGAGCCGGATGCCAACACCCGGGCGCTATTGGACTTTGCCCAATCCAGCGAGGTGACCGACCTTGTCCAACAGCACGCCTTTGTTCCGACGCGATAGCGCCGACAGTCTGCTGCGCTCGCTCAGCCTGCTGTGTGCCTTGGCTGCGGCGGTGATCTTGTTACTGATACTAGTGTTTCTGACCCAGGCCAGCTGGCCACTGCTGCAGGACCCCGGCAATCTGCTTGGTAACAGCTGGCAGCCGAGCAAGGGCTTATTCGGCTTGCAGGCCATGCTGGCAGCCAGTTTGCTTAGCAGCGTGCTGGCCCTGTTGCTGGCAGTGCCGGCCGGCCTGTTGGTCAGCATCTGGCTGATCTTCTACGCACCCAGGCCGCTGGCCAGTGCCTACTCGGCGCTGCTTGGCCTTATGGCCAGCATTCCCTCCGTGGTCTATGGGCTCTGGGGGTTGGTGGTACTGGTGCCACTGCTTAACAACTGGTTTCCACCGGGCGCCAGTCTGCTCACGGCAGGACTCGTTCTTGGCTTGATGATTCTGCCGCTGCTGATGGTGCAGGCCGATGTGATCCTGCGTGAAAGCGCTCGCCGCCATCTGCCGGCCGCCCTGTGTCTGGGTGTGTCTCACTGGTCGGCGATTCGCCGGGTGCTGCTGCCTGCTGCCTGGCCACGGCTATGGCCGTCCATCCTGCTGCAACTGGGGCGCGCCCTGGGTGAAACCATGGCGGTGCTGATGGTGGCCGGCAATGTGGTGCAATGGCCGGGGTCAATCTTCGACCCGGTGCGTACCCTGACGGCCAATATCGCCCTGGAGATGAGCTATGCCACCGGTCCTCACCTGCAGGCGTTATACCTCAGTGGCTGGGTGTTGTTGGTATTGGCGCTGCTGCTGATGGGCTTGGCCCGCCTCTATGGAGCTCGCACATGAATCGGCAGGAGCGTTGGCGCGGTTATGCCCTGGCGAGCCTGGCTCTGCTGCTGGCTCTGGCGCCGCTGAGCCTGCTGCTGACCCTTTTCGCCGAGGGTTTCAGCCATCTGGATCTGAGCTTCCTCAGTACTGCGCCCGAGCAGGCAGGGCGGAGCGGGGGGATTGGCCCGATCATTCTCTCCACGCTCTGGGTGCTGCTGATCTGTTTGGCCATTGCCGTGCCACTGGGCCTGGGCACCGCACTGTTTCTGGTGGAGCAGCTGCGCCCGGACAGCCGTGCCAATCTGGCGCTGCAGTGGGCCCTCGATGGGCTGGGCGCCGTGCCCTCGGTGGTGTTTGGCCTGTTTGGGCACCGCGTGTTCGTAGTCGAACTGGGCTGGGGCTACTCCCTGCTGGCCGGTGGTTGCACCCTGGCCTGCATGGTTTTGCCACTGTTTATTCGGGGCTGCGAGCAGGCCCTGCGCGACTGTCCGCACAGCTATCGACAAGCTGCTGCCAGCTTGGCGATTTCCCGCGTCGGTTACCTGCGGCGCATCCTGTTGCCCTTTTCCGCTCCAGGTATCGCGGCTGCTCTGGTACTGAGTGCGGGGCGTGCCCTGGCGGAAACGGCCGTGCTGCTGTTTACCGCCGGTTATGTGATGCGCTGGCCTGAAAGTGTATTCGACTCGGGGCGTACCCTGGCCGTGCATATCTACGACCTAGCCATGAACGTCTCCGGTGGCAGCCCGGCATCTGCGGCTACGGCTCTGGTGCTGCTGGGCCTGGCCCTGATCATTCAATTGCTGGCGTGGCGCCTGGGGCGTCGGCCGGCAGCCTTTGCGAGATAAGTCATGCACGTGCCACCTTCCATCCAGATTGAAAACCTCAGCGTGCACTACGCCGGTCAGGTCGCGCTGCAAGGCGCCTCATTGGCAGTCGCCCCCGGGGAGCTGATGGCCCTGGTCGGTCCCAGTGGCTGCGGCAAGAGCAGCCTGCTGTCGGCGGTCAATCGCATGAGTGACCTGGTGCCGGGTGCGCGGGTCAGCGGGCGTGTACTGATCGACGGTCGGGATGTATTGAGCGAAGCCGAAGATGTACAAGCCTTGCGCCGCCAGATCGGCATGGTGTTCCAGCAGCCAAATCCTTTTCCCTTGAGCATTGCCGAAAATATCCGCTTTGCCTTGCGCGAGCATGGGGTGCGCAACAATGCCGTACTGGAAGAGCGTCTTGAGCAGGCCCTGCAGGCCACGGGATTATGGAATGAAGTGCGCGATAGGCTGGATAAGCCGGCACTGGGACTGTCTGGCGGTCAACAGCAACGCCTATGCTTCGCCCGTGCCCTGGCCTTGCAGCCGAGTGTGCTGTTGCTGGATGAACCCTGCAGCGCTCTGGACCCGATGGCCAGCGCCACGGTTGAGGCGCTGATCGATAGCCTCAAGGGGCGCTACACGTTGTTGATGGTGACCCACAACCTGGCCCAGGCAAGGCGCCTGGCAGACCACGTTGCGGTGTGCTGGGTGCGTGATGGCTGCGGCTGTGTGCTGGAGAGTGGGCCCACCCAGGACCTGTTCCAGAGCAGCCGCGATCCCCTGGCTCATCGTTACCTTAACGGCCTGCTGTGCTAGCGCAGCAGTATGCGGAGGACAGGAACCGATGCCTGGTGCCAAAGACTCCGCAGCCAAGGCATACAGCCGGCGTACCGTCTTGCAGCTATTGGGCTGTGGTTTAAGTGCTGTTCTTTTCGGACCATCCTGGGCTAATCGTCAGCCAGGTTGGGACTTCCAGGAAATCATCCGCCGTGCAGAAGTGCGCCATGGTCCATTGGGGGATGCACGCCAACGCATTCTGGATTGGCAAGCGCTGCTACTGCAAAGCCAGGGGCTCGGCGAGATGGACAAGTTGCACGCCGTCAATCGCCATTTCAATCGGGTATTGCAGTTTGTTGACGACATCAAGATCTGGGGTGAGCAGGATTACTGGGCCACACCGGTCGAAGCGCTGATAAAGGGTAAGGCCGACTGCGAGGATTACTCCTTGGCCAAGTACTTCAGCTTGCGCCAACTGCAGGTTCCCGCAGACAAATTGCGCATCACCTACGTCAAAGCGTTGCGCCTAAATCAGGCGCATATGGTCGTGACCTATTATGCCAGCAGCAGTGCCGAACCCTTGGTGCTGGACAACCTGATCAATCAGATCCGTCCGGCCAGTCAGCGTAACGATTTACTGCCGGTGTATGCCTTCAATGCGGAGGGCGTGTATTTGTTCAAGGCCGATGGCGTCAAGCGTGCCGGGGACACCAAAAAGCTTTCACGTTGGCAGGATGTACTCAAGAAAATGGGTGGGGAGGGCTTCTAGGTCACTATTTGGGTTCCAGGGCCTGGCAATGAGTCAGAGCGTTACCAGTGCCTTACGCATCCATCCCGGCATTTTGCACAACATAAGTCTTGTGAAATCATCGGTCTTTAGCTGCGCTTGAATTGCTGCAATGCACTCTGGTGTGACGCCGTCTTTACCGAGGGCGGCGGCAAAAACTGAGTGCAACACCTGACCTTTCCGGTACGGTGCTGCCCCTATGTCTTATACCGAACTCAGCGTTGAAGAGCGCGCCACCATTCAAATCGGTCGTACCCAAGGCTTCAGCCTGCGCAGGATTGCCTGCTTGATCAACCGATCCCCTTCGACCATCAGCCGTGAGCTGCGCCGTAACCGAGGTGCTTGCGGTGGCTACTCGGCCCGCCTGGCCCAGCAGCAAATGCAGGCCCGCCGCCAGGTTTGTCGACCGATGCGAAAACTGTTGCCGGGTAGCGAGCGCTTCGAACTGGTGACCCATATGCTGCGTGAGCGTTTGTCTCCCGAGCAGATTGCCGGCAAGCTGCGCAGCATGAACATACCCAACCTGCGAGATGCCTACGTCTGTCGCGAGACGATCTACAACGCGATCTATGCCCTGCCAGTGGGTGAGCTGCGTAAGGAGCTGATCATCTGTCTGCGCCAAGGCAAGACGACGCGCCGGCCGCGCTCTGGTGGCGTGGATCGGCGCGGCCAGATCCCCGAGATGGTCAGTATTCATGTGCGCCCGCCGGAGATTGAAGACAGGCTGATGCCGGGGCATTGGGAAGGCGACCTCATCAAGGGTAAGGCCAACGCCTCGTCCGTCGGTACGCTGGTGGAACGCACCAGTGGCTACCTGATGTTGGTGAAGATGAACGACGCGACGGCGACTTCGGCACTGGAAGGCTTCAGCGCCGCGCTCAATAGCATGCCGCTGGAGATGCGCAAGAGCATGACTTACGACCAGGGCCGGGAGATGGCGCGACACGCCGAGATCACCCAAAGAACCGGCGTGGCGATCTACTTCTGCGACCCGCACAGCCCCTGGCAGCGCGGCAGCAACGAAAACATCAACGGCCTGATTCGCCAGTACTTGCCCAAGGGCACAGACCTGTCGGTACATAGCCAGGAGAAGCTGGACGCCATTGCGCTGCAACTGAACATGCGACCGCGCAAGCGCTTCGACTTCAAATGCCCCATCGAGGTGATGGGAGAGGTCATGCAAAATTCCATGGCAATGCGGCATGATGCTCCGGCTTCAATTCAATAACCGTGTTGCACTCAGCTCCTGCAACCGCCGAGATAAAACAATGCACTGATAGCCGTACCTACCTCAGTGCCGGCATGCTGCATGACCATCGGTGCCGCGTGTATCAGCCGGATTTCAGCCTTACCTATGAATATTGAGCGGCTGGACCCATTGGTGTAATAGACAGGAATGAGTGGCATCTGTGTACTGAGCCCAAACCTCCTTACAGCATTTGCACCATGGATCTGCAGATACAAACGCTTCTGCCTGGTAATCAGGCTAAGCAATGTCCACGGATTGGGGCGAGCCCTGGCAATGTAACGTCCGGGTTTCGGGCGCATATAAATCCCGCGATACACCCGTTCGAGCTCGCCCCGGTTGACCATTCGAGCTATTGCTTTGGATATGGCGTTTTTCGTTCCAAACCCTTTGAAACGTCTAATACTGAACGGCTGCCCTTTAGGTAGGCGCTTGACTCGTTGCGCAACCTGGACGGATACCGATTGGACTTTATCAGTGCTGAGCATCGTGGCGTTCACGCTTATAGCGTGAAGTCTAGCGACGAGCTGAAAAGCGGCTGATGGAACGCAATAACCCTTCGCCGATATTCATCATCCTGAGCGTCGTTTACCAGGCAATCTTCGAGGCGCCCCAGCGAGAAAACTTGATCGGCGGACGGGTAGTGTCTGAGCAGGCTTTTCGCATAGCTGCGAATGTCATCAGGTAGTTCGGTGTTACGAGAGAGGTCGCGGAGAAAAGCTTCAGTCTTGACGACACTCCGGGTTCTTTCATGCGGAAGGGTCAAAGTGGCTACCTCCTTATTCAGTTATTCCAATTTACGAGACCAGAACGGGGAAGCCACGCGCTTACTCCTCATTTGCCCGCGATTCGACGTGGTGCGGCTGATGGATATTCAACCCTACAATCAGTTCTTTCCCCAGTAGTTGTCTTTGCTGACCAGACCAAAATCTTCGGAAGCAAATGGCTGATCATCATCGAACATACCATTGACCATGCGCTCCCGACGCAATCCACTCAGCCCCCTGAAGAAACAGGGCTCGCAGAGATGCACCCGGTAGTGCTCCCCGTCATGTTGCGAGCCATATCCCCATTGGGCTTCAAGCTTGCCGTGTTGGAGGCCATAGCCGGGAACTCGCGTGCCAGAGTGGCACACGTCGCAGATCACATCCTCAACGACATCGACCAATGCCTGCGACTTAATCTCCATGCACACCTCACGATTACGTTCCACACGACGCCGGCCGGTTATGGATTCATGAACACCAACATCATTGGATCAGCCTCGACTGGCTGAGCATCAAAAACAAGCCAGTAGCTGCTGCCGATAATGCTGGGAAAAGCTGACCTGGTAAGCGGGCTCAATTGCATAGCCACCCAGCGAAATGATGTTCGTAGGCTGCGATCCAATACCCGGTTCTGCACCATCTAACCCCGCACCGTCGAAACCTTCGACATGACCCAAAGTACCCATCGGCTCAGGCCCGGAGCCTGGAGTAAAACCAGGCATCGGCACATCGCTCAAAACTGCCAGGTCATCTGGCAAGTCATCCGAAATTCGCTCCGCAAAGCCCTGAAGCGTTGGCTCGGCCAACATGAATAGCCATGCCTGGTCGTCGGACTCACCTGTGCGCCGCAGCACTCTCCCCAGCACTTGCCGGTAATGCAGCTCGGTGCGGATACGGCTGAGGTAGCAGCACACTTGCAGGCGGGGAATGTCGGTACCTTCGCTGATCATTCCGACGGCCACAATCCAGCGGCAGGCGCTGCTCCGGAATGCATTGATCACCTGCTGCGCATCCGGGGTTTTGTTGGTCACGATGCGGCACTCTTCACCCATTGCTTCTAGAGCCAGTGCAATTTGCTGGGCGTGTTCGATGTCGGTAGCCACCACCAAACCAGCGGCATCAGGTTTGATCTGGCGTAGCTCGTTCAGCTTGCTGCAGCCAAGATCGAGGATTGGATTGATCACCTCGTCATGACGCAGAAGTTCCTCATAGGTGACAGGTGATTCCCCTAAAAGCTTGGCGATGCTGGCAAACAGCCTCACGGAGCTATCCGCGCCAAGCGCTTCCGTAAGCTTCACCTTTTGATTGTCGAGCAACACTATGCGAGGTGATCGGCACACGTCGTCGGCAATGGCATCTTTCAAGCCATAACGGTAATCACAGATCAAATGCCCCTCGGGCGATGAGTAACGAGCCAATGCGATGGCCTTATCGTCCGAACGCCAGGGCGTGCCAGACAGGGCCAACGTGAAGGCAGCCCGATCCTGTATCCGATGCAGTATCTGCTGCCCCCAGGAATTGCTGAGCAGCGGATCGTGGCCGGCGCAATGGTGGATCTCATCGAAGACCACGAATACCCGGTAGTCATCAAGAAGCTGCCAGAATCCCTCATCACGGTATTCCATGGCCTGATAGGTATAAGCCGCGCCCACGGCACCTATCTGGCCGTCGAGACGCCTGCCTAGCACAGCCGCAAAGGTCGAACGAAAACCCTCCACGACCTGGCAGGACGGCGCAAAGCACAGCACCAAATCAATTCTGTCCTGCTCAAGTAATCGGCTGGCCAGTTCTGCAGCCATGCGCGTCTTTCCAGCTCCCGGCGTCGCCTGGCAGAAGAAGTGCGGCGTGACGGTAAAGTGCTCCAATGCCCGAGTGATGCAGCTGTTCTGCCAGCTCCGTAGCGAGCTGCTCATCGTGCTGCAGCGAGCGTTTTGAGGGTTTTTTCTATGGCGCGCAGATGCCCCAAGAGGCGAGAACTGCGATCCCTGGCTTCCAGGTAATCGCCTTCAAGCTTGTCCCGTAAATGCGGCATTTCGTCCAGAAGCAGCTTGAATCGCTCCGCTTCGCCCATTGAAGTGAGAAAGTCCAAGCGGATTTCCTTGTGGAGCGCTTCCAACTGCAAATCCGCGTTGGCTGACGACTTAAGCGGCAAAGCTTCCACATCGCGTACCGCAGTGCCTGGCTCGGGCACTCCGGCAGCCATCAGGCTGTTCTCAAAACCGTTGTCGATCAGTTCGAGTTGCAGATGTGTCGGAATCGGCTGCAGGTGGTAGACCTGCCCTCGAACACGGCGGTCCTCGTCCGGTGAAGCCCAGCCCGCGCGCACTAATCGGCGAATCTGTTCATACACATAGCGGCGCACATCGGCGATACGGAATTGTGTGCCACTCAAGCGAACGGCATAGGCATCGCGTAGTTCGCGGGTCGTAAACGATGTACGCCCTGGCTCCTGAAGCAGCTCATACAGGCGCCTGTCGAAGATAAACGAGGCCGATTTCATTGAGGGCACCAGAAGAAATAGCGCGAAAATGCGGATTATAATCCGTGGCCTGTACGTCCGCAAACGCATGATATTGCCGCCTCAAATTGAATTGAGACGGTTATGGATAAGTTGGCGAAGGCGTTAGGGGAACGCATCCGAATGCAGAGGAAGGCCTGCCGGATTTCCCAGGATGCACTGGCGCTGGCGTGCAGTCTCGACCGCAGCTACGTAGGTCGCATCGAGCGTGGCGAGGTCAATATCACCGTCGAGAAGCTTTATCGCATCGCAGGGGAACTCGCCTGCGACCCTTCGAGCCTTCTGCCACAGCCGTCTGAAATCTAAGCCGAGCGCGGAAGAAGGCTCAGACAGCAGCGCCGTGGTTACTTTGCCCCAAGCTGCCGGCCGTCGTGAACGTCTTCAAAATTACCAACGCAAACGCCCAGCTATCAATCTCGTTGCCTGTACTTCCAACGACAGCTTAGGGGGGGGGGCGTGTCGTGCAACACCTGCTTTCAGCAGTGACGAGGCGCTACATAGTACTCTACTCACCTTGCAGGCTACCGTAGCGCTCTAGAATAAGCTTTATAGGCAACTATAAAGTGATTATAGGGCGATTATAGAATCTGTTTTTTTAAGCCCGATACCCAACCAAGGTATTCAGCTTCAAAACTCGATGGCTATGGTCGTTCTTTGTGGGCACGCCGCTAGCACATATTGGAAGTGAGCTAGACCTTGGTTTCCTGGGTTACTGGCTGGGATTTGAAGGTTCTGATGCTGGAGCGATGGGCAACCTGCACTGCGCCATGTCGAAAGCGTCGGATATTCCAGGCAGTTGGGCATCCCATAACCTTTGCTGGCTGTGGGGCCCTGCCGGTATCAAAGGACAGCATGCGGCCCAGGCTGTGTAAAAACG
>NZ_VRYE01000006.1 GCF_008041835.1 Ectopseudomonas mendocina | reverse complement strand
TTGAACGCCCCATGTCTGTCGAAACCATGAACTTGAAAAACCTTCCTTGCCACATCCACGCCTATGCCTTTAAGTTGCATGCGGGCTCCCCCTCCGGGATTGTTTGTTTCGTAACCTTCAGTCTGGCGCAATGACGCCGTAGGAGGGAGGACTCCATCTCATTGGGCTACGCAAGCTTACAAATCAGTTCAATAACAGATTACAAGTAGTTGTTTTAAATGAATTCTTGACAGTGCAAGAACGGGAGAACTCCGATGGACAAATTCGTGGAGCTGACCGCTGTCAGCAAGCACTTCGACACCAAGAAAGGCCGCTTCCAGGCGCTGGCAGACGTCAACCTGAGCATCGCCCGTGGCGAGTTCGTGGCGTTGATCGGCCACTCCGGCTGCGGCAAATCCACCGTGCTCAACCTGATCGCCGGCCTGCTCGATGCCAACGAGGGCGGGCTGATCTGCAATGGCCGCGAGATCGACGGCCCCGGCCCTGAACGCGCCGTGGTGTTCCAGAACCACAGCCTGCTGCCCTGGATGACCTGCTTCGGCAACGTCCACCTGGCCGTGGAAAAGGTCTTCGGCGCGCGCGAAAGCAAGGCCCAGCTCAAGGCTCGCACCGAGCAGGCGCTGAATATGGTCGGCCTCAGCCATGCCATGCACAAGCATCCCAACGAGATCTCTGGCGGCATGAAGCAGCGCGTCGGCATCGCCCGTGCCCTGGCCATGGAGCCCAAGGTGCTGCTGATGGACGAGCCGTTCGGCGCCCTCGATGCCCTGACCCGTGCACATCTGCAGGACGAGCTGCTGCGCATCGTCGGGCAGACCCAGAGCACCGTGGTGATGGTCACCCATGACGTCGACGAGGCCGTGCTGCTGTCCGATCGCATTGTGATGATGACCAACGGCCCGGCAGCCACCGTCGGTGAAATTCTCGACATTGAACTGCCACGCCCGCGTGATCGCCTGGCACTGGCCAATGATCCGCAATACCACGCCTATCGCACCGCGGTGCTGGAGTTTCTCTACCAGCGCCAGCAGCGCCCCGCTGCCTGAGCGGTGACAACCGCTCTGGCCTGCGGGCTGGAGCGATTGAACCTCTGGCGTGTCACGGGGACCAATCGTTGTCCTCAACCGACAAGCAGAGAATCACATGCTCGACCTCACCACCTGGAATCTGTCGATTCCCACCGAACCGACACCGGCCACTATCACCACCGAGCGCCGAAGGTAGCGGCTATGCAAGCCGCTACCTTCGGCGCAATGCCGACGGCAGCGTGACCTTCTGGGTGCCCGTGACCGGCTCCACCACGGCCGATGCCCACTATCCATGCAGCGAACTGCGCGAACCCCGCCGCGATGGCAGCCTCGGCAACTGGCTGCACGACAGTGCGGACAACTATCTCAGTGCCGTGCTGCGGATCGATCAGGTACCCAGCCTCAACAAGGTGGTCATCGGCCAGATCCACAGCACCGATGTGCCGGGTAGTCAGAATGATCCGCTGGTCAAGCTGCAATACCACTACCGCCGTGGCGTCGGCCGCCTGGAACTGCTGCTGTGCGACCAGCCAGGCGACACTGCCGTGCAGAACATCCTGCTGGCGGAAAACGTGCAACTGGGCGAACGCTTCGGTTACGGCCTGCGTATTACACCCAGCGGGCGCCTTGGTGTCAGTGTCAGCAGCAGCGAGGGTGATACCGGCTCCTTCTACCACCAACTGAGCAGCAGTTGGCGTGACCAGTACCTGTACTTCAAGGCCGGCGCCTACATTCAGGACAATTACGGCGAGGACGACGAAGGCGGCCGCGTCACCTTCTTTCACCTCAACAGCCTGCACCGCTGAGGCATGAGGCGGCTTACAATCATCGCCTTCCTTTTGCGATGACTCGACCATGGCGCGCCTGACCCTCGATTTTCCCGAAGACCAGTATTACTACCGCACGCAACTGACGGTGCGGGTGACCGACATCAACGGTGCCAACCACTTGGGCAATGACTCGATGATCTCGATGATTTCCGAGGCTCGTGCACGTTTCCTCTTCGAGTTCGGCATCCGCGAAACCGACTGTAAAGGCACTGGAATCATCGTCACCGACCTGGCCACCACCTACCGCGCTGAGGCCCATGCCCGCGACCAGCTGCTGTTCGAGGTCGGCGTGATGGATTTCAACCGATATGGCGGTGACATCACCTTCCGCATCACCCGTCCGGCTGACGGCGCCCTCGTTGCCATGGCCAAGTCCGGATTCGTGTTCTTCGACTATCTGCAGTCGAAAGTGGTGCCGATGCCGGAAGCCTTCAGCGCCAAGTTCCCCAAGGTCAATCGGCTCGACTGAGCCAGCGATCCCGACGCTTCAGGGCTATGGGCGAGCAGATGCCTGGCAAACCCTGCACAGTTATTGCTGCTAATAACGTGACACATTGGCATTCGTCTGCTACGCCTAGGTCAGAACAGAAAAAGGGGGGATCGAGGATGACCGACACCTACCGCCGTGCCCGTCAGGCGGGGCTGCTCAGCAATCTGCTGGCACTCGCCCTGCTGACCGCGCCGCTGCCCACTCACGCAACCAGCGTTAGCCAACTTTCCAGCGTCCAGTCTCAAGCCACTCTCAGCACGCAGCGATCGCCCCATTCGGGGGCATAGACGGCGCAAGCGCCTCGTTTTACGGCAGTACTGCGCGTACTGAAAGTGCGTAACGCCTGATCCCAGCGCCTCTGCCCGGTTGGCTCGGCTCTTGCTTGTTCCCTCGCACCAGGTAGCCAACGGCGGCCACCTCCCTCACGACAACGACGTCGCCTCACCCGGCCTTCATGGCCTGTGGTGAAGCGGCGTTTTTTTCGTGTTCGCCCCAGTGACCGGGGCCGGCGCAGGCATCGCGATCCGAGCCTGTACCGCAATCGCGCAAACCTGCTGTGGCTTCGGCCGCGGGGCTCTGCACCACAAGTGCACGGCCTTCCCGGCAGGCGCGGCCGCCGTGTCCACGACCACGGTTCGCCGCGCCTGGCCGGGCTCCTTCTCGCTGATGAGGTGATCGATGAATACAAGTTTCTGGAAAGCCGGCCACGCCCCCACCCTGTTTGCCGCCTTCCTCTATTTCGACCTGAGCTTCATGGTCTGGTACCTGCTCGGCCCACTGGCGGTGCAGATCGCTACCGACCTCGACCTCAACGCCCAGCAACGCGGCCTGATGGTGGCCACGCCGATTCTCGCCGGCGCCGTGCTGCGCCTGCTGATGGGCTTTCTCTGCGACCGCCTGTCACCGAAGACCGCCGGCCTGCTCGGCCAGGTGGTGGTGATTATCGCGCTGTTCTGCGCCTGGCAGATCGGCATCGGCAGCTACGAGCAGGCGCTGCTGCTCGGCCTGTTCCTCGGCTTTGCCGGCGCGGCGTTCGCCGTGGCCCTGCCGCTGGCCTCGCAGTGGTACCCGCCGCAGCACCAGGGCAAGGCCATGGGCATCGCCGGCGCCGGTAACTCTGGCACCGTGCTGGCAGCGCTGTTCGCCCCCGGCCTGGCCGCGTTGTCCGGCTGGCAGAACGTGTTCGGCTGGGCGCTGATCCCGCTGCTGGCGACCCTGGTGATCTTCGCCCTGGTGGCCAAGAATGCGCCGGAGCGGCCCAAGCCCAAGGCCTTCGGCGACTACCTCAAGGCCCTCGGCGATCGCGACAGCTGGTGGTTCATGTTCTTCTACAGCGTCACCTTCGGCGGCTTCATCGGCCTGGCCAGCGCCCTGCCCGGCTACTTCAGCGACCAGTACGGGCTGAACCCGGTGACCGCCGGTTACTACACCGCCGCCTGCGTCTGCGCCGGCAGCCTGCTGCGCCCGCTCGGCGGCGCCCTGGCCGACCGCATCGGCGGCATTCGTACACTGCTGATGATGTACAGCATCGCCTCGCTGTGCATCACCGTGGTGGGTTTCAACCTGCCCAGCGCGACCGCCGCCCTGGCGTTTTTCGTCGCCGCCATGCTCGGCCTCGGTGCCGGCAACGGCGCGGTGTTCCAGCTGGTGCCGCAGCGCTTTCGCAGGGAAATCGGCGTGATGACTGGGTTGATCGGCATGGCCGGCGGCATCGGCGGCTTCTTCCTCGCCGCCGGTCTGGGCACCATCAAGCAGCACACCGGCGACTACCAGCTCGGCCTGTGGCTGTTCGCCAGCCTCGGCGTGCTGGCCTGGATCGGCCTGCACGGGGTCAAGCAGCGCTGGCGCACCACCTGGGGCAGCGCCGCAGTGACCGCCGCACGGGTGTGAGCACGTTCTCGACGACCGGTCACACTCCGTAGGGTGCCCCGCGCGTACCAGAGATTTGCGTCGAGCCTGGTGCGCACGGCACCCCCTACGATCCAACGATCTACGGAAACCGCATCATGGCCCTGCAACTGAGCATCGGCGAAACCAGCGTCACCGGCCCGCGTAGTGAGAACCAGGACGCCCTGCGTGTGGTTACGCCAGGGCCAGCCCTGGCCGCCAGCAAGGGCTACCTGCTCGGTCTGGCCGATGGCGTCAGCCAGTGCGCCGACGGCGGCCTGGCCGCACGCGCGACCCTGCAGGCGCTGGCCCTGGATTACTACTCCACCCCGGAAACCTGGCCGGTGCAGCACAGCCTGGATCGCCTGCTGGTCGCACATAACCGCTGGCTGCAGGCCAACGGCGGCGGCCAGCCGCTGATGACCACCCTCACCGCCCTGGTGCTGCGCGGCCGCCGCTATACCCTGGCGCATATCGGCGACAGCCGCGCCTACCTGTGGCGGAGCGGCCAGCTACAGCGCCTGACCGAAGACCATGTGTGGGAACAGCCGGGCATGCAGCACGTGCTCAAGCGTGCCATGGGCCTGGATCAACACCTGGTGGTGGACTACCGCGACGGCGAGCTGCAGGCCGGCGACCGTTTCCTGCTGGTCAGCGACGGTGTCTGGGCCTGCCTCAACGACAAGCGCATCGGCGAGTTGCTGCAACGAGACGATGACGCCGAAGCGATCTGCCAGGCACTGGTCGACGAGGCGCACCACGCCGGTAGCCAGGACAACGCCAGCGCCCTGCTGGTGCACATCGAGCAGCTCCCAGAAGCGGCGCTGGCCGACACCCTGGCCCAGCTCGAACATTGGCCGCTGCCGCCGCGCCTGCGTGAAGGCCAGGAATTCGAGGGCTGGCGAGTCGAAGGGCTGCTCGGCGAATCGCGCCAGTCGCTGATCTATCGAGTGCACAACGCGGATGACCAGCCCTGGCTGCTCAAGACCCTGCCGGCCAGCCGCGCCAGCGAGGAGCAGGCCGGCCCGGCACTGCTGCAGGAAGAATGGTTCCTGCGCCGCGTCGCCGGTCGCCACTTCCCCGAGCTGCACGCCCTGCCGCAGCGCCAGCACCTGTATTACGTGCAGCGCGAATATGCCGGCCAGACCCTGGCCGCACGCCTGCAGCAGCACGGCCCGCTGAGCCTGGCCGACTGGCAGGACCTGGCGCCGCGCCTGATCAAGGCACTCGGCCTGCTGCACCGGCGCAATATCATCCACCGCGATATCAAGCCGGAAAACCTGCTGCTCGGCGACGACGGCGAGCTGCGCGTGCTCGACTTCGGCCTGGCCTACTGCCCGGGCCTGACCCGCGACGAGGCCCACAGCCTGCCGGGCACGCCCAGCTATATCGCCCCGGAAGCCTTCGCCGGCACGCCGCCCAGCGCCCAGCAGGATCTCTACGCCGCCGGCGTGACCCTCTATCACCTGCTCACCGGTAACTATCCATACGGCGAGGTCGAGGCCTTTCAGCACCCACGCTTCGGCCAGCCAACGCCGGCCAGCCGCTATCGCCCGGATCTGCCGGCCTGGGCCGACGAGGTCCTGAATCGTGCGGTGGCCACCGCCCCGGCGCAGCGCTTCGAAACCGCCGAGGAGTGGCTGCTGGCCCTGGAAAGCGGCGAGCGTCAGTCGCTGAACAACCGTCCCCGGCCGCTGCTGGAGCGCGAGCCGCTACTGGTGTGGCGCACGGTGGCGCTGGTGTCGCTGCTGCTTAACCTGCTGCTGGCGCTGCTGCTGTTCAAATAGCCCAGGTCGCACCAAAGCAGCGCAAAACGCCTCGCAAAGGTGCACAAACCCAGTCACCACACACCGCCAAGTTGCTGAAAAGCCGGGAAAACAGGGTTCCGAGAAAGTTGGCACAAGCGCTGCATTGTTACTGGCAGCAAACACATAAAGCGCGACCTTCAACGAAGAAGGCTGCACTTCCCGATAGAACGGGACCTGGACAAAGGCGTCCTCGCTAGGTGACTAGCGGGACGCCTTTTTTGTTTTTTTGGCCTGCCATTCATGGCGGCCACTTTTTTCCGTGATCAATGACTCAGGAGATGGCCGGCATGCAAAAACTCAAGCTGGTGATGATCGGCAACGGCATGGCGGGTGTGCGCACCCTCGAAGAGCTGCTCAAGCTCGCCCCCGATCTCTACGACATCACCGTGTTCGGCGCCGAACCGCACCCCAACTACAACCGCATCCTGCTCTCCCCGGTGCTGGCCGGCGAGCAAACCTTCGAGGAGATCGTGCTCAACGATCTCAACTGGTACGCCGATAACGGCATCAAACTGCTGCTCGGGCGCAAGGTGGTCAAGATCGACCGCAAGAAGCGCCTGGTGATCGCCGACGACGGCAGCGAGGCCGAGTACGACCGTCTGCTGATCGCCACCGGCTCCAACCCCTTCATCCTGCCGATTCCGGGCAAGGATCTGCAGGGTGTGATCGGCTACCGCGACATCGCCGACACCCAGACCATGATGGACACCGCCAAGACCCACAAGCACGCGGTGGTCATCGGCGGCGGCCTGCTCGGCCTGGAGGCGGCCAACGGCCTCAAGCTGCGCGGCATGGACGTCACCGTGGTGCACCTCGGCGACTGGCTGCTGGAGCGCCAGCTGGATCGCACCGCTGGCGAGTTGCTGCAGAAGTCCCTGGAAGACCGCGGCCTGAAGTTCCTCCTGCCCAAGCACACCGCGGAACTGCTGGACAACGGCGAAGGCCGTGTCTGCGCGGTGAAATTCAAGGACGGCGAGGTGATTCCCGCCGACCTGGTGGTGATGGCCGCCGGTATCCGTCCCAACACCGAACTGGCCGAGAGCGCCGGCATCGCCTGCAACCGCGGCATCCTGGTCAACGACACCATGCAGACCTATGACCCGCGCATCTACGCCATCGGCGAATGCGCCAGCCACCGCGGCATCGCCTACGGTCTGGTAGCACCGCTGTTCGAGCAGGCCAAGGTCTGCGCCAACCACCTGGCTCAGCTCGGTTTCTCTCGTTACCAGGGCTCGGTGACCTCGACCAAGCTCAAGGTCACCGGTATCGATCTGTTCTCCGCCGGCGAATTCATGGGTGGCGAAGGTACCGAGACTATCACCCTCTCCGACCCCATCGGCGGCGTGTACAAGAAGCTGGTGATCAAGGACGACGTGCTGGTCGGCGCCTGCCTGTACGGCGACACCGCCGACGGCGGTTGGTATTTCCGCCAGATCCGCGAGAACCACAACGTCAGCGAGATCCGCGACCACCTGATGTTCGGCGAAGGCGCCATCGGCGACGTCGGCCACCAGGGCGCCGACAAGACCGCCAACATGCCCGACAGCATGGAAATTTGCGGCTGCAACGGCGTGTGCAAGGGCACCATCGTCAAGGCCATCCAGGAAAACGGTCTGTTTTCAGTGGATGACGTGAAGAAACAGACCAAGGCCGGCAGCTCCTGCGGCTCCTGTGTCGGTTTAGTCGAGCAGATCCTGATCAGCACAGTCGGCGGCGCGGCGGACGTCAAGCCCAAGAGCGAGAAGGCCATCTGCGGCTGTAGCGACTTCAACCACGGGCAGATCCGTAAGGCCATCCGTGAACAGCACCTGACCTCCATGGCGCAGACCATGGCCTTTCTCAACTGGAGTACGCCCAACGGCTGCGCCACCTGCCGCCCGGCGCTGAACTACTACCTGATCTCCACCTGGCCGGGCGAGGCCAAGGACGACCCGCAGTCGCGCCTGATCAACGAACGCGCCCACGCCAATATCCAGAAGGACGGGACGTATTCCGTTGTTCCGCGTATGTGGGGCGGCGTGACCAATCCCTCCGAGCTGCGCCGCATCGCCGATGTGGCCGACAAGTACAACGTGCCCATGGTCAAGGTCACCGGCGGCCAGCGCATCGACCTGCTCGGCATCAAGAAGGACGACCTGCCAGCGGTGTGGAAGGATCTGGACATGCCCTCCGGCCACGCCTACGGCAAGTCCATCCGCACGGTGAAGACCTGCGTCGGCAGCGAGTTCTGCCGCTTCGGCACGCAGAACTCCACTCAGCTGGGCATCGACCTGGAGCACGACCTGTTCAACATGTGGTCGCCGCACAAGGTCAAGCTGGCGGTCTCCGGCTGCCCGCGCAACTGCGCCGAGGCCGGCATCAAGGACGTCGGCATCATCGGCGTGGATTCCGGTTTCGAGATGTACATCGGCGGCAACGGTGGGATCAAGACCGAGGTGGCCGAGTTCTTCGTCAAGGTGAAAACCGCCGAAGAAGTGCGCGAATACAACGCCGCCTTCCTCCAGCTGTACCGCGAGGAGGCCTTCTACCTCGAGCGCACCGTGCACTACCTGCAGCGCGTCGGCATGGAACACATCAAGAAGGCGGTGCTGGAGGACGAGGCCAACCGCAAGGCCCTGGCCGCACGCCTGCACTACGCCCTGTCGTTCGAGCAGGACCCGTGGAAGGAGCGCATCGAGACGCCGCAACTGAAGAAAGAGTTCGACACCATCAAGGTCGTGCAAATCGAGGAGGCCACCGTATGAACTGGCTGGATATCTGCGCTCTGGAAGAGATCAACGTGCTCGGCTCGCGCATCGTCGCCGGGCCGAAAGGCGATATCGCCATCTTCCGCACCAGTAACGATGAAGTATTCGCCCTCGACGACCGCTGCCCGCACAAGGGCGGGCCGCTGTCCCAGGGCTTGATCTACGGCAAGCGCGTGGCCTGCCCGCTGCACAACTGGCAGATCGAGCTGGAGTCCGGCGAGGCCGTGGCGCCGGATGTGGGCTGCGCTCACCGGCACCACGCCAAGGTGGAAAGCGGCCGTGTGCTACTGGCCCTGAACCAGGCCGAAAAGTGCTCATAGAACTGTAGGAGCCAGCTTGCTGGCGATGCTTTTCGCGGCCTGGATCGCCAGCAAGAACTCAGCGCCCCCTGGCGCCTACAGCAAGCCGCAAACCACGGAGTCGAGCACCATGACTACCCAAAGCCAAATCACCGCCTCCACCTGCTGCTACTGCGGCGTGGGCTGCGGCGTGCTGATCGAGCACGACGGCGAGAAGATCCTCGGCGTCGCCGGCGATCCCAGCCACCCGGCCAACTTCGGCAAGCTGTGCAGCAAAGGCTCGACCCTGCACCTGACCGGCGACCTCGACGCCCGTGCCCTCTACCCCGAGTTGCGCTTGGGCAAGGGCCTGGCACGTTCACGCACGGACTGGGGCAGCGCCCTGGATCACGCCGCGGCGGTGTTCGCCGAGACCATCCGCGAACACGGCCCGGACAGCGTGGCCTTTTATATCTCCGGCCAGTTGCTGACCGAGGATTACTACGCCTTCAACAAGCTCGCGCGCGCCCTGGTCGGCACCCACAACATCGATTCCAACTCGCGCCTGTGCATGTCCAGCGCGGTGGTCGGCTACAAGCGCAGCCTCGGCGCCGACGCCCCGCCCTGCAGCTATGAGGACATCGAGCAGAGCGACTGCCTGCTGATCGCCGGCTCCAACATGGCCTACGCCCACCCGGTGCTGTTCCGCCGCCTGGAAGAAGCCAAGGCTCGCCGCCCCGAGATGCAGATCATCGTCATCGATCCGCGGCGCACCGACACCTGCGAGCTGGCCGACCTGCACCTGGCGATCCTGCCCGGCACCGACGTGGCGCTGTTTCACGGCATCCTGCATATCCTGCTGTGGGAAGGCTGGATCGACCGCCGCTATATCGACGCCCACACCGAAGGCTTCGAGGCGCTGAAGAACCTGGTGCGCGACTACAGCCCGGCGGCCACCGCCGATATCTGCGGCATCAGCCTCGACGCGCTGCAGCGTTGCGCCGAACTGATCGGCCGCGCGCCCTCCTTCCTTTCGCTGTGGTGCATGGGGCTCAACCAGTCCTCGTCCGGCAGCGCGAAGAACAGCGCGCTGATCAACCTGCACCTGGCCACCGGGCAAATCGGCAAGCCCGGCGCCGGCCCCTTCTCGCTGACCGGCCAGCCCAATGCCATGGGCGGCCGCGAAACCGGCAGCCTGAGCAACCTGCTGCCTGGCCACCGCGAGGCGGGCAATGCCGAGCACCGCGCCGAAGTCGCCGCCTACTGGGGCGTCGACGCCCTGCCGGAGACGCCCGGGCTGTCCGCCATCGAGCTGTTCGATGCGGTGCACGACGGCCGTATCAAGGCGCTGTGGATCGCCTGCACCAACCCGGCGCAGTCGCTGCCGAACCAGAACAAGGTGCACGAGGCCCTGGCCGCCTGTCCCTTCGTCGTGGTGCAGGAAGCCTTCTTCACCACCGAGACCTGCCGCTACGCCGACCTGCTGCTGCCCGCCGCCAGCTGGGGCGAGAAGGAAGGCACGGTGACCAACTCCGAACGCCGCGTCAGCCATGTACGCCGCGCCGTGTCAGCGCCCGCAGAGGCGCGGCCCGATTGGTCGATCACCTGCGACTTTGCCCGTCGCCTGGAAACGCTGCTGCGGCCCGGCCTGCCCAGCCTGTTCGATTTCGCCGACAGCGAAGCGCTGTTCGAGGAATACAAGCACCTGACCGCCCAGCGCGACCTTGACCTCTCGGGGCTGAGCTACGCGCTGCTGGATAACCAAGGCCCCCAACAATGGCCATTTGCGCCTGGCGCGCGCCAGGGCACCGCGCGGCTGTATGCCGACGGCCGCTTCCCTACCGCCAGCGGGCGAGCGCAATTTCATGCCGACCCGTACCGCGCGCCGAAGGAAAAGCGCGATGCGCGGTTCTCCCTGACTCTCAACACCGGCCGCCTGCGCGACCAGTGGCACGGCATGAGCCGCACCGGCACCGCCGCGCGCCTGTTCGGCCATGTCGAGGCCGCGGTACTCGGCCTGCACCCGGATGAGCTGCGTCGCCGCCGCCTGCAGGACGGCGACCTGGTCAGGTTGCGCAGCCGCCGCGGCAGCCTGATCCTGCCGGTACAGCCGGACGAGTCGGTGCGCCCCGGTCAGGCCTGGCTGCCGATGCACTGGGGCGACCGCTTCCTCAAGGGCCTGGGCACCAACGTGCTGACCCAGCCGGCATTCGACCCGTTGTCAAAGCAGCCGGAGCTCAAGCATGCCGGCGTCGAGGTGGACAAGGTCGAGCTGCCCTGGCAGCTGTTCGCCCTGGTCGAAGGCGAGGTACAGAGCCGTTTCGAAGCGCTACGCCCGCTGTTCGAGGAGTTCGCCTACGCCAGCCTCACCCCCACCGGCCGCGAACGCCCCGCCCTGCTGATCCGCGCCGCCAGTGCCGTGGCGCCGCAGCCTGAGCTCCTGGCGCAGATCGATCGCCTGCTGCGCCTGAACCAGGGTCCAGTGCTGGCCTACGACGACCCGCGCCGCGCGGTGGGCAAGCGCGTGCGCATCGAGGACGGCCGCATCGTCAGCATCCGCCTGGCCGGCGAAACCGCCGCCAGCGAATGGCTCAGAAGCCTGTGGCTGGACGGCCAGGCCGACGCCGACCTGCGCCGCTGGCTGCTCGCCCCGGTCTCCGCGCCGCCGGGCAACGCAGCCGTCAACACGCGCGGCAAGACCCTGTGCAACTGCCTGAACGTCAGCGAAGGCGCTGTGCACGCCGGCATTGCCCGCGGCCTGGATCTGGATGGCCTCAAGCAGGAACTCAAGTGCGGCACCAGTTGTGGCTCCTGCGTACCCGAAATCAAACGCCTGCTGGCCCAACAGCCCACTGCAGTGAACGCATGAATTGATCGTACCCACGCTCTGCGTGGGTATGCAGGCCGAGACGCTCCGCGTCTCATGGGACGCAGAGCGTCCCCTGAATCCTTTCCACGCCGGAGCGTGGGAACCAGCGGCAAACGCCGGCACGTGACACGAGAGAGGTGGTGAACATGAGCGCAAAAGTCTGGCTGGTAGGTGCTGGCCCTGGTGATCCCGAGCTGCTGACGCTCAAGGCGGTCAAGGCGCTGAATCAGGCCGATGTGGTGATGATCGACGATCTGGTCAACCCGGCCGTGCTCGAGCACTGCCCCGGCGCGCGTATCGTCTCGGTTGGCAAGCGCGGCGGCTGTCGCTCGACTCCGCAAGCGTTTATCCATCGCCTGATGCTGCGCTACGCGCGCCAGGGCAAATGCGTGGTGCGCCTGAAAGGCGGCGACCCATGCATCTTCGGTCGTGGCAGCGAGGAAGCCGACTGGCTCAACGAGCATGGCATCGAGGTGGAGATGGTCAACGGCATCACCGCCGGTCTGGCCGGTGCCACACACTGCGGCATACCCCTGACCCTGCGCGGTGTGGCGCGTGGCGTGACGCTGGTCACCGCGCACACCCAGGACGACAGCAGCCTGAACTGGGCGGCTCTGGCCCAGAGCGGCACCACATTGGTGGTCTATATGGGCGTCGCCAAGCTGGCGGACATCCAGATCGGGTTGCTCGCCGGCGGTATGCGCGGCGAAATGCCGGTAGCGATGATCGAGAACGCCTCGTTACCCGAGCAACGCGAATGCCGCAGCAGCCTCGCGGCCATGCAGCTTGACGCAGCAGCATTCGCCCTGAAGAGCCCGGCTATTCTGGTGATCGGCGAAGTCGTCCGCGCCAGCAGCTCGCTCAGCATGCCCCAGCGTCTGCATGCCTGAGCGCTACGCAGTCATTGCCTGCGATTCGCTGCGAGGCGCAGCTCCAACACCTGGGTAAATCGACGCGGTGTGGCTGGCATTGCCCATTGCGGGCTTTTATCCCAGAAAAAAGAAACCCGGCCGAGGCCGGGTTTCTCCTTACAGCACCAGAAGCATTACTGCTGGATCTGGGCTTCTACTTCAGCTTCAACGCGACGGTTGATGGCGCGGCCGGCGTCGGTGGCGTTGTCGGCTACCGGGCGAGTTTTGCCGTAACCAACAGCGTTCACGCGGCTGCCGTCTACACCGTACTGGTTGACCAGCACGTTACGTACAGCGTTGGCACGACGCTCGGACAGACCCTGGTTGTAGGCGTCAGAACCGACGGAGTCAGTGTGACCTTCAACGGTGGTGGTGGTCTGCGGATACTGGTTCATGAAGTCAGCCAGGTTCTTGATGTCACCGTAGCTTTCTTCTTTGACGCGGTCTTTGTCGAAGTCGAACTTGACGTCCAGTTCAACGCGAACGGTTTCCAGAGCCGGCTCCGGAGCAGGCTCTGGCATCGGCTCGGGTGCAGCAGCTACGACCGGAGCCGGAGCCGGAGCCGGCTTGCTGCCGCCACCGAAGTTCAGACCAACACCCACGCCAGCTTGCCACTCGGTGTCGCCCTGGTCGATGTTGTACAGAGCGTCGACGCCGGCACGGGCGTAGAACATCTCGGTGAAGTAGTACTTGGCACCAGCGCCTGCAATGGCCAGAGTCGAGTGGTTACGGCCGCCGCTAGTAGTGTTGCTGATGCTCTGATGACCGAAACCTGCGGAGACGTAAGGACGCAGACCTACACCCGGCTGACCGAAGTGGTAGATGGCCTTCAGGTCGGTCAGGCTGCCTTTGATGTCCTTGTTGCCGAGGTTACGCTCGCCACGAATGTCGTGGTACTCGCCGTAGGACAGCGCCAGCTCGACGTCGTCGGTCAGGTAGTAGCCGATGCTGCCACCGAACAGGTTGCCTTCATCGTGGGCATAGCCACGCTGAGAGTCAGTGAAGTAGCGATTGACGAAGCCCTCCACCTCGACAGCGCCTTGACCTTGCGCCAGCGCGCCGAAGGAGGTTGCGGCAACGAGAGAGCCAATGACTACGCCCAAGGTGTTTTTTACTTTCATCCGTTAAATCCCCATCTTGGTGGTTAATAAGTCGCCGTTAACTTCAGTCGGCAACTTGGCGGCGATTTTAGCAGGTTTCGCCCTCCCTTAGTGGTCGGCAAGCTGAACTAAGTTTCGGAAGTTTCCGAAAATTTGTCCCGCAACCGATCCAAAGCGCGCTTGTAGCGCATTTTCGTTGCGCTCAAGCCCATGTGCATGATGTCGGCAATCTCTTGAAACTCGAGCTCTGCGACAAAACGTAGCACCAGAATTTCACGGTCTATCGGGTTGACGTGCACCAACCAGCGATCCAAACCGCCTCGCTCCTCGACTTTGGGTGTCTTCTCGTCGGAAGCTTCTTCGAGCGGATCCAAACTCAAGGCGTCAATCAATCGACGCTTGCGCCGCTCTTTTCGATACTGAGTAATGCATTCGTTGTAGGTGATGCTATAGAGCCAAGTCTTGAACTTGGACTTACCCTCAAAGCTCTTCAGGCCATAGAGAACCTTGAGCATCACCTCCTGACAGACATCATCAGCGTCCCTGTCGTTCCCCAAGTAACGTGCGCAAACGTTAAATAATGTTCGCTGGTAACGCCGCATCAGCTCTTCATACGCACGGGTGATATGAAACAGCTCGTCATGGGCGCGCGCCACCAGCTCCTCATCGGTGAGCTCGCGGGGGTCGTAGCGCGTTGGCAGGGCTTGAGCTTTGTTCAAAACGAGTCGGGCCGACAGTCAGGACGAAAAGTGCCCGGCAGGTCACACCTGCCGGGCAGCTGCATAAAATAACAGATTGGCGTCAGCGACTGTTCACGCGTTGCTCGAGCATGACGCGATTGGCCACCGATACCAGCTCACCGGTATCGGTCAACAGGGTGGTTTTCACTGTGCCGATCTCTTCGATCTGCCCTTCGACCTCACCCACCTGCACATGTTGCCCGACCTGATACAACTCGCGCACATAGATGCCGGCCAGAATCTGGCTGGCGATATCCCGGCTGCCCAGCCCCAGCGCCAATGCCACCGCCAGGCCGACGGAAATCAGCACGATGGCGATGACGTTGTTGAGCAGGTCGGTCTTGATTTCCAGCTGACCGATGGCCACGGAGATGCTGATGATGATCACCAGGCCCTGCGCAACGCGCCCCAGGCCATTGGCATACTCGAGGCCCACACCTTCGGCGGCGCCACGCACCAGGCTGCTGACCAGTTGCGCCAGGAGCACGCCTGCCAGCAGTACCAGCGCCGCGCCGAACACCTTGGGCAGATACAGCGCCAGCACGTCGAGGGTCGCGGAGACACGTTGCAGGCCGAGCGATTCAGCGGCAGATACCAGGAAGATCAGCAGCACGAACCAGTAAACGATCTTGCCGATCAGGGTCGATACCGACGCATGAATGCCGACGCGCGCCAGCAGCTTGGTCAGGCCGGTACCGGTCATCAGACGGTCCAGTCCGACCTTACCGAGCAGCTTGGACAGCAGCGTGTCGAGCAACTTGGCCACGACGAAGCCAAGCAATACCAGCACCAGCGCCACGAACAGATTGGGGATGAAGCCAGCAACCTTACTCCACAGTGCGATCATCGCGGAGATCAGGCTTTGGGTCCAGGGATCGAGTTCCATTTCAGTCAGCCTTGTCAACAGAAGCAGAGGATTGGGTACGGCGCGAAACCGGCGCGACATGCGCCGAACCGTTGTTCAGGGCGATCATCAGCGCCTGCGCCCAGTGACCGACCAGGCTGAACAGGTCACCCGCTCCGACCTGGCGGTTGGCGGTCTTGAGAACCCGGTGCAGACAGGCATCTTCGTCATGGCTGGACGGCGCGGCCTTGAGCAAATCGCGTAAAGATTCTTCGAATGGATCGTGCATGCGCACCTCACGGGATGTCACGGCTAGACGCAGTAGCCGGCGGATGAGTCACACATCACAACCAGCGCCAGCGGCGGAAAAGTAGCAGTTGGCCCAGCGCCAAAAGGATCATCAGGCCACAGGCGATAAAGAAACCGAGCGGGCTTTCGGCGCCAGGAATGCCGCCAACATTGATGCCCAGCAGGCCCGTAAGAAAGGTCAGCGGCAGGAACATGCCGGCGATTACGGTAAAACGGTACATGATGCGGTTCATCCGCTCTGCAAGGCGCTGATTCTCAGCTTCGAGTACCAGGCTGACGCGCTCGCGCAACAATTCGAGTTCTTCGAGATAGCGCGTCAGCCGGTTATGCAGTTCGTTCCAGTAATCATCGTCATCCTCGACGAACCAGGGCTGGCGACTGCGCATCATCTGCGCATACAGATCACGCTGCGGCGCCAGGAAACGCCGTAGCCCGGCGGCGCGGCGGCGCAGCTGCAACATCAGGCTGTGATCGGGACGATAGCGCTCGTCAGCGTCCAGACGATCCTCTTCGACATCGAGCTGATCACTCAACTCGGCGATCAGGTCATCGACGCGGTTGGTCAGGTGCCGCGCCAGCTCCAGCAGCAGCTCGGAGGACGTGCGTGGCCCCTTGCCCGCCAGCAGATCGGCAATCAGCGCATCGGTCGCCAGCAGCGGCCGTAGGCGCAGGGAAATTACCCGACGAGCATCGGCAAAGATGCGCACCGAGACCATGTCTTCCGGCTCGGCGCCCGGGTTGCGATTGATACCCCGCAGAAACAGCAGTAGTTCATCACGCGGCAACGGCAACAAGCGTGGCCGGGTGTTCTCTTCCAGTAGCAGATCACAGCTGAACTCATCCAGGCCACTGTGCTCGCGCAACCAGTGCTGCGCCGGGGCCTGACTACGATCCCAGTGCAGCCACAGGCTTTCCTGCTCGCTCAGTTGCAGGCCATCCAGTTGCTCGCGGCTGATGCTGCGCGCACCACCACGGCCATCGAGCACGAAGGCATGCAGCAGTGCCGAGTCCTGATCCACCATCGGGTTATTCCGGCATTTTCAGGGCTTGCGGAGAGACGATCACACCGTTGTTGTCGGCGTACAGGTAGTCGCCCGGCTTGAAGGTCACGCCGCCGAAGGTAACCGGCACGTTCAGATCACCGATGCCGCGCTTGTCGGTTTTCATCGGGTGACTGGCCAGCGCCTGCACACCCAGATTGGTCTGCGCGATGACATCAACATCACGGATACAGCCGTAGACCAGGATGCCCTCCCAGCCATTTTTGGCCGCTTTTTCGGCCAGCATGTCACCCAGCAGCGCCCGACGCAGCGAGCCGCCGCCATCGACGACCAGTACTTTCCCCTGGCCTGGCAGATCGACCTGCTCCTTCACCAGCGAGTTGTCTTCATGGCACTTGATGGTGACGATTTGGCCACCAAAGGAATCACGGCCACCGTAGTTGGCGAACATCGGCTCGACGACCTGAACCAACTCCGGATAGGCATCGCACAGATCAGGGGTGATGTAGTGCATGGCAGAACTCCTTTCGACAATGAATGAACGACAGGCAAGTGGAAGATCAGGAAATGACCACTACCAAACGATGCGTCACATCTTACCGCCAAGCACTCGCCGAAGAAACGTTACGATAGCTCAGACACCCGCAACGGCGGCCTGCTCGGTGAACTCTACAGGCAGTCGCAGGTATTGCAGCCAGTATTCGGTCAGCGGCCAAACTTCGCGCTGCGCCTCTTTGCTGACCAACATTTCAATGTGCCCGAAATCGCTGCTGAAGCCTTTCTCCTTACCCAACAGTAGAAAGTGCCTCGGCGCGCTACTGCATTGCTCCAGAAGCTTGCGACAGGCCCAAGCAGGATCATCGAAATCGGCAGCAGCTGCCACGGCCATAAGCGGTACGCTCACCTCAGCGAGGCCTGCCCACCAGTCCTTCCGCCCATCACCGAATCGCCCGAACAGCCTGAGCCAGCGTAGTGCTTCCAGCGCTAGCCCGATAGGTTCATCTTCAGGGCCGCGCTTCAGGCGACGGCCGGACAGATAAGGAAAGGCGCGCAGCAGTAGACGCGCGCCCCACTCTATCGGAGGTATCTTCAGCGGCCAGTAGCTGCGGCTGACCTGAGTGCCGAACAACGCAACCGAGCTGGCACGCGGCTGATCGAGATAACCACCACCCAACGCAGCCGCCAGGATCACTCCGCCCAGCGAGTGGCCAATCCAGTGTGCGGCCTGCCCGGTCTGCTCGAATAGGAAATCGGCGATGGCCGGCACGTCGTAGTGCACGTACTGCGCCACGCTGTTGTCGCGATAGCCTTCATTGCGCGGTGAAAGGCCGTGGCCGCGCATTTCGGCGATCCACACGTCAAACCCCGCACGCGCCAGATAGGCGCCAAGGCCGATGCCCTTGGGCGAGTACCAGAAACGTCGGTTGGAAAAACTGCCATGCAGCAGCACCACAGGCACGCCGCGCGCACCTTCGACACCCGCCAAGCCTACTCGCGTCAACGCCAGCTCTACACTGGAATCCGGACTGTTGTTGGGCTTCAGACGATAGACGTCTTCACTGAGATCGCCGCGTAGCTCGGCACTGATCAGCGCGACGGGGAAAAGCTCACTACTGCTTTGCATGGATCGGAAAACCGCAATGGCGCTGTGCCACAAAGAAGAACGAAACCCATAAAAAACCGTCGGAGCGACGTTCAAATCGCTGGCGACGGCTTCGGGGTGACTACCCAGAAAAAAGGCGGGATCAACCCGCCCTCTTTCCGCGTCAGCTACTGCTCTCAGGCAGGCTGCGCCTCGGCCAGGAAGAACCAGGTGTCGAGGACCGAATCGGGGTTCAGCGAAACGCTCTCGATGCCCTGCTCCATCAGCCACTTGGCCAGATCCGGGTGATCCGAAGGGCCCTGACCGCAGATGCCGATGTACTTGCCGGCCTTGTTGCAGGCAGCGATGGCATTGGCCAGCAGCTTCTTCACCGCAGGGTTACGCTCATCGAACAGGTGGGCGACGATGCCGGAGTCACGATCCAGGCCCAGGGTCAGCTGGGTCAGGTCGTTGGAACCGATGGAGAAGCCATCGAAGAACTCGAGGAACTCTTCAGCCAGCAGCGCGTTGGACGGCAGTTCGCACATCATGATGACCTTCAGGCCATCCTGACCGCGCGCCAGGCCATTGCTGGCCAGCAGCTCGACCACTTGCGACGCCTCGCCCAGGGTACGCACGAACGGCACCATGATCTCGACGTTGGTCAGGCCCATCTCGCCCCGCACCTTCTTCAGCGCACGGCACTCAAGCTCGAAGCAGTCGCGGAAGGATTCGCTGATGTAGCGCGAAGCGCCACGGAAGCCCAGCATCGGGTTCTCTTCTTCCGGCTCATACAGCTTGCCGCCAATCAGGTTGGCGTATTCGTTGGACTTGAAGTCCGACAGGCGCACAATGACCTTCTTCGGCCAGAAGGCAGCGGCCAGGGTGCTGATGCCCTCGACCAGCTTCTCGACGTAGAAGTCGACCGGGTCGCCATAGCCGGCGATGCGCTTCTCGACGCTGTCCTTGATCTCCGGCGGCAGGCTGGCGAAGTTCAGCAGCGCCTTGGGGTGCACGCCGATCATGCGGTTGATGATGAATTCCAGACGGGCCAGGCCCACACCTTCGTTCGGCAGTTGGGCGAAGTCGAAGGCGCGATCCGGGTTGCCGACGTTCATCATGATCTTGAACGGCAGATCCGGCATGGCATCGACCGAGTTCTTGCGGATGTCGAAGCCCAGCTCACCCTCGAAGATGAAGCCGGTATCGCCCTCGGCGCAGGAAACGGTCACACCCTGGCCATCCTTCAGCACGCTGGTAGCATTGCCGCAACCAACCACGGCCGGAATACCCAGCTCACGGGCAATGATCGCCGCGTGACAGGTACGGCCGCCACGGTTGGTGACGATGGCGCTGGCGCGCTTCATCACCGGTTCCCAATCCGGGTCGGTCATGTCGGAGACCAGCACGTCGCCCGGCTGCACCTTGTCCATTTCGGACACATCGTGGATCACCCGCACCTTGCCGGCGCCGATGCGCTGACCGATGGCGCGACCTTCCACCAGAACGGTGCCCTTCTCTTTAAGCAGGTAGCGCTCCATCACGGTGGCGCTGGCGCGGCTTTTCACGGTTTCCGGACGCGCCTGGACGATGTACAGCTTGCCGTCGTCACCGTCCTTGGCCCACTCGATGTCCATCGGGCGGCCGTAGTGTTTCTCAATAATCAGCGCCTGCTTGGCCAGCTCGCTGACCTCGGCGTCGGTGATGCAGAAGCGCGCGCGATCGGCACGGTCGACCTCGACTGTCTTGACCGAACGACCGGCCTTGGCTTCGTCGCCGTAGACCATCTTGATCGCCTTGCTGCCCAGGTTACGACGCAGAATGGCCGGGCGGCCGGCTTCCAGAGTCGGCTTATGCACGTAGAACTCGTCGGGGTTGACCGCGCCCTGCACCACGGTCTCGCCGAGACCATAGGCGCCGGTAATGAACACCACGTCACGGAAGCCGGACTCGGTGTCCAGGGTGAACATAACGCCGGCGGTGCCGGTTTCCGAACGCACCATGCGCTGCACACCGGCAGACAGGGCGACCAGCTTGTGATCGAAGCCCTGGTGCACGCGGTAGGCGATGGCGCGGTCGTTGAACAGCGAGGCGAAGACTTCCTTGGCGGCGCGGATCACGTTGTCCACGCCACGGATGTTGAGGAAGGTTTCCTGCTGGCCGGCGAAGGAAGCATCCGGCAGGTCTTCGGCGGTAGCAGAAGAACGCACGGCCACGGCCATGTTGTCGTTGCCAGCGCTCATGGTGGCGAAGGCTTCACGAATCTGCTTGTCCAGCTCGGCGGGGAACTCGGCGTCCATCACCCATTGGCGAATCTGCGCGCCGGTCTTGGCCAGGGCATTGACGTCATCGACATCCAGGGCGTCGAGCGCTGCGTGGATCTGCGCATTCAGGCCGCTCTGCTCGAGAAAATCGCGATAGGCCTGAGCCGTAGTGGCGAAACCGCCGGGAACCGAAACGCCGGCGCCGGCCAGGTTGCTGATCATCTCGCCGAGGGATGCGTTCTTGCCCCCCACATGCTCAACATCGTGATTGCCGAGCTTATCGAGGGAAACTACGTACTCTACCAAGGTGATCTCTCCACTAAGATGTTGGAAAAGCTCAGAATTTGCGTAAAGCCAATTGCGCTTCGCCCTGCTGCATTAAAAGCAGGCTCCAGCTCGCAAGCCTTTGCACAAATTCCTGGGGGGCTGGATGATCCGGCGGCGCTCTGCCGCAAGATTGTGGCCTTGCCCTTGAATAAGTAACAATGCCAGAACCCGTAGGCCCCGGCGAAAAACGCGGCCTATCATAGCCAAGAATCGAACTCAGCTTAAGGCCTTTGGCGCAAATGAAACGAACCGCTTTCTTCATCTCCGACGGCACCGGCATCACCGCCGAAACCCTGGGTCAGAGTCTGCTCGCGCAGTTCGAGAACATTCAGTTCACCAAACTCACGCGCCCTTATATCGACAGCGTCGATAAAGCGCGCGCCATGGTACAACAAATCGATGCCGCCGCTGAAAGGGACGGCGTACGTCCGATCATCTTCGACACCATCGTCAATCGCGATATTCGAGCCATTCTCGATACCGCCAATGGCTTCATGATCGACATCTTCTCGACCTTTCTCTCGCCGCTGGAACAGGAGTTGAGCTCGCACTCCTCCTACTCGGTCGGCAAGTCACACTCCATCGGCCAGCACTCCAACTATATGGAGCGCATCGAGGCGGTGAACTTCGCCCTCGACAACGATGATGGCGCGCGCACCCACTATTACGACAAGGCCGATCTGATCCTGGTCGGCGTGTCGCGCTGCGGCAAGACACCTACCTGTCTGTACATGGCCATGCAGTACGGCATCCGTGCCGCCAACTATCCACTTACCGAAGACGACATGGAGCGCCTGCAGCTTCCCGATTCGCTGAAGAAGTACCGCGAAAAGCTGTTCGGCCTGACCATCGACCCGGATCGCCTCACCGCCATCCGCCACGAACGCAAGCCCAACAGCCGCTACGCCAGCTACGCCCAGTGCGAGTTCGAAGTGCGCGAGGTGGAGAACCTGTTCCGCCGCGAAAACATCGCCTTCATCAACTCCACGCATTTCTCGGTGGAGGAAATCTCCGCCAAGATCCTGGTAGAAAAAGGTGTTGAAAGGCGCCTCAAATAACCGCTGCAAGCACATGTTTACAAAGGGAAAAGGCTCGATACTTCGAGCCTTTTCTCATTCAGGGCCTAGTAGCCTTCAGCGGGTACGCGTACCCAGCCTTCCATCAGGATGCGCGCGCTACGGCTCATCACGGCCTTGGTCACCGCCCACTGACCATCGACCATCTTGGCCTGCGCGCCGACACGCAGGGTGCCGGACGGATGGCCGAAACGTACCGCCTCGCGCTCGCCGCCACCGGCCGCCAGGTTGACCAGGGTGCCGGGAATCGCCGCCGCCGTGCCGATGGCCACCGCGCAGGTGCCCATCATCGCGTGGTGCAACTTGCCCATGGACAGCGCGCGTACCAGCAGATCGACATCACCCGCTTTCACCTGCTTGCCGCTAGAGGTGAGGTAGTCCTTGGGTGGGCTGACAAAGGCGATCTTCGGGGTGTGCTGACGTGTCGCAGCCTCTTCCGCCGCTTTGATCAGGCCCATGCGCAGCGCGCCGGCAATGCGGATCTGCTCGAAGCGCGCCAATTGCGTCGGATCACCGTTGATAGCCTCACGCAGCTCGGTGCCCTGGTAGCCGATGTCCTCGGCATTGACGAAGATCGTCGGGATACCAGCCGTGATCATGGTCGCCTTGAAGCTACCAATGCCCGGTACTTCGAGGTCATCGACCAGATTGCCGGTGGGAAACATCGAGCCACCCTCTTCGCCATCGTCGGACGGGTCGAGGAACTCCAGCACGATCTCCGCTGCCGGGAAGGTCACCCCGTCCAGCTCGAAGTCACCGGTTTCCTGCACCTGGCCACCCGTGACCGGTACATGGGCGATGATGGTTTTCTGGATATTGGCCTGCCAGATACGCACTACGCAGGTGCCATTCTCGGGAATACGCGCCGGATCGACCAAGCCGGCATGGATGGCGAAGGCACCAGCTGCGGCCGAGAGATTGCCGCAGTTGCCGCTCCAGTCGACGAAAGCCTTGTCGATGGAGACCTGACCATAGAGGTAGTCGACATCGTGATCGGGCTGGCTGCTTTTCGACAGGATCACGCACTTGGAGGTGCTCGAGGTGGCGCCGCCCATGCCGTCGATATGCGCCGAGTACGGATCGGGGCTGCCGATCACGCGCATGAACAGCTTGTCGCGCGCCTCGCCCGGCACCTGGCAGCGCTCGGGCAGATCCTGCAGACGAAAGAACACGCCCTTGCTGGTGCCGCCACGCATATAGGTGGCGGGGATTTTTACTTGAGGCAGATGAGCCATGGGTGTAGTCCTGAGTAGCCCGGATGCAATCCGGGAATGATGGTGCTGGTTTTCCCGGATTTCATCCGGGCTACGCGCTTGCCTCCCTCTCCCGCTTGCGGGAGAGGGACCGGGCGAGAGGGCCTATCAGACAACATCGAGCCGCCTGCACCACCCTCTCCCCAGCCATCCCCCATAAATGGGAGAGGGAGCAGGCCGCGTCATCACGCTACCGCGCCTTCGAGGAAGTCCTTGGCAAAGCGCTGCAGCACGCCGCCGGCCTGGTACACGCTGACATCGGCAGCGGTATCCAGACGGCAGGTCACCGGCACCTTGAGCGTCTCGCCGTTACGGCGATTGACCACCAGGGTCAGGTCGCAGCGCGGCGAGATATCACCCTCGATATCGTAGGTCTCGGTGCCATCCAGACCCAGGGTCAGGCGCGTGGTGCCCGGTTTGAATTCCACCGGCAGCACGCCCATACCCACCAGGTTGGTGCGGTGAATGCGCTCGAAGCCCTCGGCGACGATCACCTCAACACCCGCCAGACGCACGCCCTTGGCCGCCCAGTCACGGGACGAACCCTGGCCGTAGTCGGCACCGGCGACGATGATCAGGTTCTGCTTGCGGTTCATGTAGGTTTCGATGGCTTCCCACATGCGCATCACCTGCCCTTCCGGCTCGACGCGGGCCAGCGAGCCCTTCTTCACTTCACCGTTAACCACGACCATCTCGTTGACCAGTTGTGGGTTGGCGAAGGTGGCGCGCTGCGCGGTGAGGTGGTCGCCACGGTGGGTGGCGTAGGAGTTGAAGTCCTCCTCTGGCAGGCCCATTTTCGCCAGGTACTCACCGGCGGCCGAGTCGGCCAGGATAGCGTTGGACGGCGACAAGTGATCGGTGGTGATGTTGTCCGGCAGGATCGCCAGCGGCCGCATTCCCTTGAGCGTGCGCTCGCCGGCCAGGGCGCCTTCCCAGTACGGAGGGCGGCGGATATAGGTACTCATCGGCCGCCAGTCGTACAGCGGGCTCTCGGCCTCCTGCACGCTGCCTAGGTCGAACATCGGGATATAGATCTGCTTGAACTGCTCGGGCTTCACGCTCGCGGCGACGATGGCGTCGATTTCCTCATCGCTCGGCCACAAATCCTTCAGCGTGATCGGGTTGCCCTGGGCATCGGTGCCCAGCGCGTCCTGCTCGATATCGAAGCGCACGGTGCCGGCAATCGCATAGGCCACCACCAGCGGCGGCGAAGCGAGAAAGGCCTGCTTGGCATAGGGATGGATGCGCCCGTCGAAGTTGCGGTTACCCGAGAGCACAGCGGTGGCGTACAGGTCACGGTCGATGATTTCTTTCTGAATCTTCGGATCGAGCGCGCCGGACATGCCATTGCAGGTGGTGCAGGCGTAGGCAACGATGCCGAAGCCGAGTTTCTCCAGTTCCGGCAGCAGACCGGCCTCTTCCAGGTACAGCTTGGCGACCTTGGAGCCTGGCGCGAACGACGTTTTCACCCAGGGCTTGCGCACCAGGCCCAGCGCGTTGGCCTTCTTCGCCACTAGACCGGCGGCGATGACGTTGCGCGGGTTGGAGGTGTTGGTGCAACTGGTGATGGCGGCGATGATCACCGCGCCATCGGGCATCAGCCCCTGGGCTTCCTCACCCTTGCCGGCTTGCAGCTTGGCTTCGTCGGCGATGCCACGCTCGGCCAACGCCGAAGTGGGCAGGCGGCGATGCGGGTTGCTCGGGCCGGCCATATTGCGCACCACGCTGCCCAGATCGAAACGCAGCACGCGCTCGTACTCGGCGGTTTTCAGCGCATCGCTCCACAGGCCGAGAGTCTTGGCGTAGGTTTCCACCAGCGCCACCTGCTCCGGCTCGCGGCCAGTAAGCTTGAGGTAATCGATGGTCTGGCCGTCGATATAAAACATCGAGGCGGTGGCGCCGTATTCCGGGCACATGTTGGAGATCGTGGCGCGATCGCCAATGGACAGGCTGTCCGCGCCCTCGCCGAAGAACTCGACATAGGCACCCACCACCCGCTCCTTGCGCAGGAACTCGGTCAGCGCCAGGACGATATCGGTGGCAGTAATGCCGGGCTGACGCTTGCCGCTCAGCTCGACGCCGACGATATCCGGCAGGCGCATCATCGAGGGATGACCGAGCATCACCGTCTCGGCCTCCAGGCCGCCGACGCCAATGGCGATCACGCCCAGGGCGTCCACGTGCGGGGTGTGCGAGTCGGTGCCGACGCAGGTGTCGGGGAAGGCAATGCCGCCGCGCGCCTGGATCACCGGGCTCATTTTCTCCAGGTTGATCTGGTGCATGATGCCATTGCCGGCCGGGATCACGTCGACGTTCTTGAACGCGGTTTTCGTCCAGTCGATGAAGTGGAAGCGATCCTCGTTGCGACGATCCTCGATGGTGCGGTTCTTCTCGAAGGCGTCCGGGTCGAAGCCCGGCGCTTCCACGGCCAGCGAGTGGTCGACGATCAACTGGGTCGGCACCACCGGGTTGACCTTGGACGGATCACCGCCCTGCTCGGCGATGGCATCACGCAGGCCGGCCAGGTCGACCAGCGCGGTCTGGCCAAGGATGTCGTGGCAGACCACGCGCGCCGGGTACCAGGGAAAATCCAGGTCGCGCTTGCGGTAGACCAGTTGCTCCAACGAGGCGCTCAGATCCTGCGGATCGCAGCGGCGCACCAGTTGCTCGGCGAGTACGCGCGAGGTGTAGGGCAGCTTGTCCCAGGCACCAGCGTGAATCGCCTCGACCGCCTCACGGGCGTCGAAGTAATCCAGCGCGGTACCGGGCAGGCGCTTGCGGTATTGGCTATTCACGGTGTCATTCATCTTATTTACGATCCTTGAGCGGCACGAACTGCAGGTCTTCGGGGCCTGTGTAGTTGGCGCTCGGACGGATGATCTTGCCGTCGATACGCTGCTCGATAACGTGCGCCGACCAGCCGGCGGTGCGGGCGATGACGAACAGCGGGGTGAACATGGCGGTGGGCACACCCATCATGTGGTAGCTCACGGCGCTGAACCAGTCGAGGTTGGGGAACATCTTCTTGATGTCCCACATGATGGTTTCCAGACGCTCGGCGATGTCGAACATCTTGGTGTTGCCCTGCTCCACGGACAGCTCGCGGGCCACTTCCTTGATCACCTTGTTGCGCGGGTCGCTCACGGTGTAGACCGGGTGACCGAAGCCGATCACCACTTCCTTGCGCCCTACCCGCTCTCGGATATCGGCCTCGGCCTCGTCCGGGCTGTCGTAGCGCTTCTGCACCTCGAAGGCCACCTCGTTGGCGCCGCCGTGTTTCGGCCCGCGCAGCGCGCCGATGGCGCCGGCAATACAGGAGAAGAGGTCGGAACCGGTACCGGCGATCACCCGCGAGGTGAAGGTCGAAGCGTTGAATTCGTGCTCGGCATACAGGTTCAGCGAGGTGTGCATGGCGCGCACCCAGGACTCGCGCGGTTTCTCGCCATGCAGCAGATGCAGGAAGTGGCCGCCGATGGAGTCGTCGTCGGTATCCACCTCGATGCGCTTGCCGTTGTGGCTGTAGTGATACCAGTACAGCAGCGCCGAACCGAGGGAGGCCATCAGCTTGTCGGCTATATCACGGGCGCCCGGATGATTGTGGTCGTCCTTCTCCGGCGCCAGGCAGCCGAGTACGGACACGGCGGTGCGCATCACGTCCATCGGGTGCGCCGAGGGCGGCAGTTGCTCCAGTGCGGCCTTCACCCCAGCCGGCAGGCCGCGCAGCGCTTTCAGCTTGGCCTTGTAGCCGGCCAGCTCGGCGACGTTGGGCAGCTTGCCGTGTACCAGCAGGTGGGCAATTTCCTCGAACTCGCAGCGGTTGGCGAAATCCAGCACGTCATAGCCACGGTAGTGCAGGTCGTTACCGGTGCGGCCGACGGTGCACAGCGCAGTGTTGCCGGCGGCGGTGCCGCTGAGGGCGACGGATTTTTTCGGTTTGAAGCCAGGGGTGGTTTCGGTGGCACTCATGGTTATCTCCTCGACTCTTTTTGTTCTGTTGCGCTGTATGGCGGGCCGGAAGGTGATCCGATGAAGCCCACCAGCGACGCTGATGTGGTGGGCTAAAGCCCACCCTACCCTGATTACTTCTTGCCGGCGGCGAACAGCGCGTCGAGCTTCTGCTCGAAGGCGTGGTAACCGATGCGGTCATAGAGTTCGGCGCGGGTCTGCATCAGCTCGATCACGTCCTTCTGGTGGCCGTTCTGGCGGATCGAGGTGTAGACACTTTCCGCCGCCTTGTTCGCCGCGCGGAAGGCCGACAACGGATACAGCTGGATGGCCACGCCAACCGAAGCCAGTTCGTCGCGGGTGAACAGCGGCGTGGCGCCAAATTCGGTGATATTGGCCAACACCGGCACCTTCAGCGCCTCGACGAAACGCTTGTAGGTCGGCAGGTCGTAGGCCGCCTCGGCGAAGATTGCATCGGCGCCGGCCTCGACATAGCGCAGGCAACGCTCGATGGCGGCGTCGACACCTTCAGCCTGGATCGCATCGGTGCGGGCGATGAGGAAGAAGTCCGGGTCGGTCTTGGCATCAGCGGCAGCCTTGACGCGGTCGCACATCTCCTCGGTGGAGACGATCTCCTTGCCCGGGCGATGACCGCAACGCTTGGCGCCGACCTGGTCTTCGATATGCGCGGCGGCAGCGCCGGCCTTGATCAGGTTCTTGATGGTGCGCTCGATGTTGAAGGCCGACGGGCCGAAGCCGGTGTCGATGTCCACCAGCAGCGGCAGATCGCAGACGTCGGTGATGCGGCGCACGTCAGTCAGCACGTCATCCAGGGTGTTGATGCCCAGATCAGGCAGGCCGAGCGAGCCGGCTGCGACACCACCACCGGACAGGTAGATGGCACGGAAGCCCGCACGCTTGGCCAGCAGCGCATGGTTGGCGTTGATCGCGCCGATTACCTGCAGCGGTTTCTCTTCAGCGAGGGCCTGGCGGAAGCGCTGGCCGGCGGAAAGCTGGGTCATGAATCACCTCGGGTCTTGGATGAAGTGGCGAGCGCGTTCTGATAATGGCGCTCGATATTGCGCTTGGACGCACCGATGTGACGGCGCATCAGCAGTTCGGCCAGCTCGCCGTCACGGTCGGCAATGGCATCGAGAATGCGGTGGTGTTCGGCGAAGGCCTGGTGCGGCCGGTTGGGCGTGGCGGAAAACTGCAGGCGGTACATACGCACCAACTGGTACAGCTCGTCGCAGAGCAATGTGGCCAGGGTGCGATTACCGCTGCCCTGAATGATCCGGTAGTGGAAATCGAAATCGCCTTCCTGCTGGTAATAGCCGACGCCGGCCTTGAAGGCGGCGTCCTGCTCATGCAGCTCCAACACCCGGCGCAGCTCGTCGATCTCCTGCTGGGTCATGCGCTCGGCAGCCAGATGACAGGCCATGCCTTCGAGCGACTCGCGGATTTCGTACAACTCGATCAGCTCGGCATGGCTGAGCGAGACCACCCGGGCGCCCACATGGGGTATGCGCACCAGCAGTTTCTGCCCCTCCAGGCGATGGATCGCCTCGCGCAGCGGCCCCCGGCTGATGCCGTAGGTACGCGCCAGTTCCGGTTCGGAGATCTTGCTGCCGGGCGCGATCTCGCCTTTGACGATGGCGGCCTGAATCAGGCGGAAAACATGCTCGGAAAGGGTTTCCGAATCCACCTGAGGATTTGTGGGGGTAGCTGATTCGACCAACATGATTGTCGACACCGACATGCTTCAGTGCCAGTAAAACTACGCCCAAAAGAACAAAGCGTCAAAGCAGACCAAAGTATTGTCGACAATATTTTGAGGCGACCCATACGAACAAGCCGCGACCTTACATGCAGAAAGCTACATAACCTTCTGTCAGCACGGAAAATCCCCATGTTAGAATCCGCCCATTCGTGCTCGACTACCGCCTTTTGCCATGCCTGCTAGACTGCCAGGCAGTTACTTATATGGCAGGATGCTGGCAGACGCTGTCGCCCACCCGCCTCTGGCAATCCCCTCTCAAGGACACATGAGACTGAAACCCTTCTCCTTGTTGCTCTGCCTGCTGACCCTGTCCTGCCCGGCTCTGGCCATGGGCAAGTCGGTCTATGGCCTCAACGAATACATCTACATAGAAGAACTGGATCTGCAGGTCGCCGCCAAACTCGATACCGGCGCCAAGACCGCTTCGCTCAGCGCGCGCGACATCAAGCGCTTCAAGCGCGATGGAGAGACCTGGGTGCGTTTCGTGCTGGCCATCGACGACGCCCATGAGCGCACCATCGAACGCCCACTGGCGCGCATCAGCAAGATCAAGCGCCGCGCCGGCGACTACGATCCCGATGAAGGCAAGACCTACACGGCACGCCCGGTAATCGACCTTGAACTGTGCATGGGGCAGACCCTGCGCACGATCGAAGTGAACTTGACCGACAGAAGCGCATTCCAATATCCGCTTCTGATCGGCTCCGAAGCGCTCAAGCACTTCGAAGCCATAGTCGATCCAAGCCTTAAATATGCAGCCGGCAAACCCGACTGCACCAATGACGCAACCCCTGGCGAGTAATTCCCATGCGCTCTCTGAACCTGCATCTGAAAGTCCTGATCACCCTCCTGGTGGCCCTGGGCGTTCTGATTACGGCATACCAAATCTTCATTCTCGGCATTCCGGTGACCGAGGATGAGACCGACGATTTGTGGAACATCGACGCCAAGGTCGAATTCCAGGCGACGCCGCGTGAGCCGGTGAAGCTGCAGATGTTCATCCCGCCGCTGAACCAGGACTACGTCAGCCTCAACGAGAGCTTCATCTCCAACAATTACGGCGTCAGCGTCAACCGTGTCGATGGCAACCGCCGCGTCACCTGGTCGGCACGCCGTGCCAATGGCAAGCAGACCCTCTATTACCGACTGGTTCTGACCAAGCGTTACAGCGGCGAGCAGACGCCTGCTAAAGGCCCGATTTTCCGCGACAGCATCCCGGTCGAAGGCCCCGAGAAGATTGCCGCCGAAGCCCTGCTGGCGCCGATCCGCCAGCACTCGGCGGATGTCGAGACCTTCATCAGCGAGACCATCAAGCGCGTCAACAACGTCAATGATGACAACGTCAAGCTGCTGCTCGGTGGCGATGCCTCCACCGCCAACAAGGCCAAGGCCGTCGATCTGCTGCTGTCCATCGCCCACGTGCCGATGGAGCGCGTGCACACCATTCGCCTGCAAGCCGAGGTGGCGCAGTCGCCGGAGCTCTGGCTGCGCAGCTTCAACGGTAAGAAGTGGCTGTATTTCAACCCGGAAACCGGTGAGCAGGGCCTGCCGGCCGATCGTCTGATCTGGTGGATCGGCGACGGCGAACTGGTCAGCCTCGAAGGCGGTCGCCAGGCCACCGTCAGCTTCAGCCTGAACAACAGCGAGATGAACGCCATTCGCCTGGCCAAGCTGACGGACGAGAACACCGACGCCAGCTTCCTCGAATACTCGCTGTACGGCCTGCCGCTGCAGACCCAGCAGACCTTCATGGTCATGGTGATGATCCCGATTGGCGTGCTGGTCATCCTGATCCTGCGCAACCTCGGTGGCTTGCAGACGCTGGGCACCTTTACCCCGGTGCTGATCGCTCTGGCCTTCCGCGAAACCCAGCTGGGCTTCGGTATCTTTTTGTTTACCGTGATCACTGCACTCGGCCTGTCATTACGCTCGTACCTCGAACACCTGAAGCTGCAGATGCTGCCGCGCCTGTCGGTGGTGCTGACCTTCGTCGTGGTGCTGATCGCCGCCATCAGCCTGTTCAGCCACAAACTGGGCCTGGAGCGTGGTCTGTCGGTGGCGCTGTTCCCGATGGTGATTCTGACCATGACCATCGAACGCCTGTCGATCACCTGGGAAGAGCGCGGCGGCAGCCATGCCTTCAAGGTCGCCATCGGCACCCTGTTCGCCGCCACCATCGCCCACCTGCTGATGAGCGTTCCGCAACTGGTGTACTTCGTGTTCACCTTCCCGGCGATCCTGTTGATCCTGGTGGGTTTCATGCTGGCGATGGGTCGTTACCGCGGCTACCGCCTGACCGAACTGTTCCGTTTCAAAGCCTTCCTCAAGGACTAAGACCATGTTCGGCCTGATCAAGACGTGGAAGGCCCTTGAAGCCAAAGGCATCATGGGCATCAACCGACGCAATGCGGACTACGTGCTGAAGTACAACAAACGGCACCTGTACCCCATCGTCGACGACAAGATCATCACCAAGGAGCGGGCCATCGAGGCTGGCATCGATGTGCCGGAGCTGTACGGCATCATCGAAACCGAGAAAGGCATCGACAAGCTCGACGAGATCATCGCCGGGCGCACCGATTTCGTCATCAAGCCGGCGCAGGGCGCCGGCGGTGACGGCATCATGGTCATCGCCGACCGCTTCGAAGACCGCTTCAAGACGGTATCCGGCAAGATCGTCAGCCACGAGGAGCTGGAACAGCAGATTTCCAGCATCCTTTCCGGCTTGTACTCGCTTGGCGGCCACCGCGACCGCGCGCTGATCGAGTATCGCGTGACCCCGGACACCATCTTCAAGAGCATCAGCTACGAAGGCGTACCGGACATCCGCATCATCGTGCTCATGGGGTATCCGGTGATGGCCATGCTGCGCCTGCCGACCCGTCAGTCCAACGGCAAGGCCAACCTGCACCAGGGCGCTATCGGCGTGGGTGTGGATCTGGCCACCGGCGTAACCCTGCGCGGCACCTGGCTGAACAACAAGATCAGCAAACACCCGGACACCACCAACGCAGTGGACGGTGTGCAACTGCCGAACTGGGATGGTTTCATGAAGCTCGCCGCCGGCTGCTACGAGCTGTGCGGTCTGGGCTACATTGGCGTGGACATGGTGCTGGATCAGGACAAAGGCCCGTTGATTCTCGAACTCAACGCCCGCCCCGGCCTGAACATCCAGATCGCCAACGACTGCGGCCTGACCCATCGCGCCCATGCGGTGGAGGCTCGCCTGGAAGAACTGAAAGCCAAGGGCATTCAGGAGACTGCCGAAGAGCGCGTGCGCTTCTCCCAGGAGCTGTTCGGCCATGTGGAAGTCTGACCCGTCACGCAGCCGTGAATCAGCCGCAACCTGCACTCAGGCAGGTTGCGCTCGATTCAGGTACAGCGTCATCGTCTGAAGCCCCACCGCGCAGGGCAAACCCCTAGCAGCCTTGCGGACTTGAATTCATAAATGGACAGAGCGCGACAAAGACAAAGCGAATTGCCCACTCTTTGAGCGTTTTTAACCTGTTGGTGCCCTGAATTTCCTGAATTCGAGCGGATTCAGCCGCTGTTCAGTCATT
>NZ_VRYE01000059.1 GCF_008041835.1 Ectopseudomonas mendocina | reverse complement strand
GTCCGACAGGCTGCTAGCGCAGGGTCAGCCCGAACGCTTCCTCGCTGAAGTCGAAGCAGTTGAGGAAGCGGCGAATTTCCAGCAGGCTGCCGTCGACCTTCACGTCGCCGAGCAGTGCACCCTTGACCAGGCCGCCTTCGCCGGTCACCAGGGTATCCATGAAACTCTTGTCCATGCTCAGGCGCAGAGCGGTGCCCTCGGGAATCCCCTTGTGCAATTGGGCTACACCACGTCGCACCTCAAGCGCCCACTGCTCATCGACATCGGGGAAGCTGAAGCCCAGGGTCAGTTCCACATCGCCGGACTTCTCAGGGTCGATACGAGTCACCCAGTTCTGCAGGAAGCTCTGCGGGGTGAAGCTGCGCACCATATCCGGCGAGAGGAAGACCTTGCGCATCTCCGCCGAGCGCTGGCGAATGACGTCGCCGTCGAGTTTGCCCTCCAGCTCCATGGCGCTCATCAGGTACCAGTTGCGCCAGTTGATGTTCATGCTGGCATAGCCCAGTTTGCGAAAGCTGCGGGCCTTGATCTCGCGCGCCAGCTGGTCTTCGTGATCGACGCGAATGGCGTAGCCAGCCAACTCGGCGGCCCACTGGTAGTCACCCTTGAGGTAGGCGTTGCCAGCCTCCAGCAACAGCTTGTCGCGACCGCCGGCCAGGGCGATCAAACGCTCTGCCTGCTGCCGTGGCGGCGTCGGGTCGAGGGCCACCGGGTCACCCTGGAACCAGCCCAGGTAACCATTGTAGATCTGCCGCACGCTGTGCTTCACCGTGCCGTAGTACTCGCGCAGGTAGGGCGTATAGCCAACCAAGTGCGGCGGCAGTTTGACCTTCTCCGCCAGCTCGTCTGGCGTGAGGCCCTTGTTCATCCAGCGTACGGTCTGGTCATGGATATAGGCGATGCCATCGCGGGTCATGCGCAGCACCTCCTCCACCTTGTCCTGGCCGCTGACGGGCCGGCCATGCAGCGGCACCATGTACTCGGCCTGATAGGCGCGCAACTTGTCCAGGCTCTCGACCCACTGCACCGGGTCGCGGAACCTGGTGCCGCGCAGCGTGTGAATGTTCGGCAGGGTCGGCCCCTGATCGACCTCCGCGCTGATCAGCACGCGGTTGTCCGGCAGGTAAAGAATGATCTCATCCGGCGCCTCGCTGGGTACGTGCAGAAACTGCACGTCGAGGCCGGCGATGTTGGTGTCCAGGCGGTCGCCGAAGGTTTCGGTCGGGGCAATGAAGGACGATGGCTCCGGCTTGACCAGCGGGCCGATGCCACCGTTCATGCCCTCCTGGTCGCTGGCCGGCAGGAACGAACCGAAGCTGTACGCCGAGCGCACGCCGAGAATCGGCCCGACCAGCGCGCCCTGCGCCACCACGTTCTGCAGCAGGGTTTCGTGGGCGTAGATCTGCACCTCGCCGCGCTCCACCTGCTCGCGGCTGACGAACGCCTGCACGCCATTGATGTGATCCGGATGGAAGTGGGTGTAGACCACCGCCTTGACCGGCTTGTCGGTGAGCTTGCGGAACTCGGCCATGATCTCGCGCGACTCGCTGACCGACTCACCGGTGTCGACGATGATCAGCCCCTGTGGCGCCTCGATCATCACCACGTTGCCCAGTTGCCAGCCAACCGCCGAATAGACGTTGTCGGCGATGCGATAGACCTGTTGGGCGAATACCTGGGTGTGAGCCGCCAGTTCGGCGTTGATGCTGGGTTCGATGCGCTCGGCCGGCAGCTCGGCATAGGCGCTCAACGGCAGGGTGGCGGCCAGCAGCAGGCCGCTGAAACGAGAGAAGGAGCTCATGGCAATTGGACTGTCTTGTTGTTGGAATGCTGGCAGGTTGGCAAAGGCCGCCTGATAATTCCAATGCATTCGAATAGAGCAGTTAATGCAGGAAGCGCATGAACGATCTCCGCCAGCTTCGCCACTTCGTCGCACTCGCTGAACACGAGCATTTCGCCCGCGCCGCCGCTGCCGTACATCTCAGCCAGCCGGCACTGAGCCGCAGCATCCAGGCGCTGGAAAGCCAACTGGGTTGCACCCTGGTGGATCGCCACAGTCGCGGCGTCAGCCTCACCGCCCATGGCCAACTGGTGCTGGAGCACGCGCGCCGCCTGCTCGCCAGTAGCCTGGCACTGAGCAATGCGGTCAACCAGCTGGGCAATCTGGAGGCCGGCGAGCTGCGCCTCGGCGCCGGACCGTACCCCGCCGCAAGGCTCATCCCGCAGGCGCTGGGGCAGTTGCTGCAACGCTACCCGCGGGTGCTGGTGAAACTGGATATCGCCAACTGGCTGGAGCTGCGCGACAGCCTGCTGGATTCGACCATCGAACTGTTCGTCGCCGATATCCGCGAGCTGCAAGGCGATGCTCAGCTACACATCGAACCACTGTGCGTGCACCAAGGTGTGCTGTTCTGCCGCCCGTCGCACCCGCTGCTGCAGCGCCGCAATCTAAAGCTACGCGATCTGCTCGATTTCCCGCTGGCCGGCACACAGCTGCCGCAAGTGGTCGAACGCAGCCTGGGCGAGGCCAGCGGACGCGCGCAGCCGTTGAGTGTGCAATGCGACAATTTTCTGGTGCTCAAGCGCCTGGTGGCCGGCAGCGATGTGCTGAGCATGGCGCCATGGGACGTGATCGCCGACGAACTTCACAGCGGCCAGCTCGCCCTGCTGCCGCTACAACCGCAAGGCCTGCATCAGCATTCGGCCTATGGCCTGGTCAGCCGCGCCGGCCACAGCCTGTCGCCAGCGGCGCAGGCCATGGTCGAAGCGATTCGTCAGATGGATGAACAGACGCCGCGTGCCGGGCACGCGGCCGAGCGAGGGAAGGCTTAGCGGCGACGCTCGCCGATGCCGCGCTGCTGGTTGTGGCTGCGCCCGTTGGAGAAGCGCTGCTGCGTGCTGCGGCCAGTGTCCCAGCCGCGCTGCATCTGCCTGCCTTGATGTTCTCGCAGGCCATGATTGCGACGGTGGTCATACCGCGGCTGGTCGTAGCGTTTGTAGCCATCACGGTGACGTCGGTCGTGACCGTAGTGATGACGTGGCGGCGGCGCCGGCACATAGCGCGGAGGTGCTGGGTAGTAGTGTTGACGGCGATCCTCGTAATAGTAGCGCGGCGCCCCATAGACAGGCGGCGCGTAGTGATCACGCCGGTAGCCGTCGTGGTAACGGTAGGCATGGCCGCTGTGATAGCCACGGTCGTAGTCATTAACGGCACAACCGCTGAGCGAGATGAACAGCAGGGCGGCGAGGAAAAGTTTGTTGGACATGCAGGCCTCCGCAGGGGGAAGCGGGAGGAGCGGTCAGCGCCTCGGAAGAGAAGCCGGGCAGCGCGCCCGGCGCCGGATCAGCAGCGGCCTTTCTTGGCCTGCCCTGGCGGGCAATGGGGCGGGCCACCAGTATCGCCGATATCAACACCGATACCCGGCAATCTGAGGCTGCACCCGGACAGACCAAACGTCAGGCTCGTCGCCAGCAACAGCGCAAATAGGGCTTTCATCAGCAGCTGCCCTTCATGCGGTGTCCTGGTGGGCAGAAGGAACCACCGTTGGAATAGCCGTGCCCACCCAGGTCGACACGAATCACGTCGGGATCGCCGACGCGCGCGTGCACGCCCGGCGCACTGAAGCTGCAGCCTCCCAGCAAAAAGGCCAATGCCATCACGGTCAAACCACGCATCTGGAATACTCCTCAAATTTCCAATATCCGCTGGACGGGTGACGGCACGAGGCGCAGCACGTTCAGCTGTTTGGTAAGACACACCGCGCATACGCCCGTTCCGTGCCGCCGGGTGGACTACATCACTAGGCGACGAACAGCACTGGCAAGCCATTCGCTCGCAGCCGCAGCGGATCGCGGATAAATCCGCTCCTACAATCGACACTGAACGCTCCGGGCCATCAGTAGGGAAAACCATCAACCAGCCCCCGCACTGCATCAGGGCTACCCTAACCGCAACAGTGATCACAACTAGCGCTAGCCCCGCTCAGCACGCTAGCATCACGCCATCTGCCCGCCGCCGGATTCACCCATGTCCCTGCGCCCCAAACGGCACACGCAAACCTCGTTGGTGTTACTGCTCCTGTTTCTGCTCGGCAGCGGCTTTCTCACCACCTCGCTGCTGAGCTACTACGCGTCGCGCGACAGCATTCGCCAGAACATCGTCGACACCGAGCTGCCGCTGACCTCGGACACCATCTATTCCGAAATCCAGAAGGACCTGATCCGCCCGACGCAGATCGCCTCGATGATGTCGCGCGACACCTTCCTGCGCGACTGGGCGCTGGCCGGCGAGCAGAACCCCGAGCCAGTCACCCGCTACCTGCGCGAGATTCAGGATCACTACGGCACCTTCACCGCCTTCTTCATCTCCGAGCGCACGCGCACCTACTACCAGGCCAAGGGCGTGCTCAAGCAGGTGCAGGAAGATGAGCCGCGCGATGACTGGTACTTCCGCGTGCGCAACATGGAGGAGCCCTACGAGATCAGCGTCGATCCGGACATGGCCAACGCCGACCAGCTGACCTTCTTCATCAACTACAAGGTGTTCGACTACCAGGAACGCTTTATCGGCGTGGCCGGCGTCGGCCTCACTGTGGATGCAGTGGTCAAGCTGGTGGACGACTACCAGCGGCGCTACGACCGCAACATCTTTTTTACCGATCGCAACGGCCATCTTGTGCTGACCGGTGTCGAGGGCGGCCCCATGGGCGCCCGTCGCGGCCAGCCGTTGAGCGAAGTACCCGGCCTGGAAAAACTGCTGGCCGTGCTGCCGCAACCGAAAAGCGGCGACTATCGCTACGACGAACACCAGCGCAGCCACTTTCTCAACGTACGCTACATCCCCGAACTCGAGTGGTTCCTGTTCGTCGACAAGCACGAGGAAGGCGCGCTGGCTGGCGTTCGCCACAGCCTCTACCTCAACCTGCTGATCTGCCTGCTGGTCACCGCCATCGTACTGACCCTGGTGAGCCTGGTGATCCGTCGCTACCAGCAGCGCATCGCCGCCCTGGCCACCACCGACAGCCTCACCGACCTGCCCAACCGCCGCGGCTTCGAACTTCATGTGGAGCAGGCCCTGCAGGAGGCGCAGCGCGACAGCAGCCCGCTGTGTGCAATGCTGCTGGATCTGGACAACTTCAAGCAGATCAACGACCGCCACGGCCACCTGGCCGGCGACGAGGTGCTGCGTCGCTTCGCCGAGCAGTTGCGCGCGGCGCTGCGCCAGTCCGACATTCTCTGCCGCTGGGGCGGCGAGGAATTCATCCTGCTGCTGAAGAACACCGACCGACACGCCGCCCACGAGCTGGCCGAAAAACTGCGCCAGCACTGCGCCGAGCAGCGCTACCCGGTAGGCGGTGAAACACTGCAGGTCACCGTCAGCCTCGGCCTCAGCCAATGGCAGCCGGGCGAAGCGCTGCATGACCTGCTCGGCCGCACCGACCGCGCCCTGTACCGGGCCAAACAGGCCGGTCGCGACCGCGTCTGCGAAGAGCATTGATGGACACCGAGCGCTGCCCGTTATGCGGCAAGAGCAACCAGTGCAGCATCGCGGCAGGCCGCAGCGATGAACCCTGCTGGTGCTTCGACGCGAAGATCGACCCCGCCGCACTGCAGCGCCTGACGCCCAAACAGCTTGATCGCGCCTGCCTGTGCCCGGCCTGCGCCGGCTTGGTGGCAGCCGCCAAACTCGACGAGCACCACTGAGCCATGCGCCTGGATCGCTTCCTCAGCAACTTCCCGCGTTTCAGCCGCCAGGACAGCCGCCTGCTGATCAGCGCCGGGCGCCTGCGTGTGGACGGCGAAGTGATCATTGATCCGCGCTTCGATATCCGCGACTTCCAGCGCGTGGAGCTGGACGACGAACTGCTGCAGGCCGGGCGCAGCGCGCGTTACTGGATGCTGCACAAGCCGGTCGGCGTGGTCAGCGCCACCGAACACGAAGAACACCGCACCGTGCTCGACCTGCTGAACGAGCCGGACAAGCACGACCTGCACCTGGCCGGACGCCTCGATCTCAACACCAGCGGCCTGCTGCTGATCACCAACGACGGACGCTGGTCGCGGCGCATCACCCAGCCGCAAGAGCGCAAGCCCAAGGTCTACCACGTCACCACCGAGCAGCCGATCACCGATGAGTACGCCGAGGTCTTCGCCCGTGGCCTGTACTTCGCCTTCGAGAACCTCACCACCCTGCCCGCCCCGCTCGAGGTGCTGAACAGCCACGAAGCCCGGCTGACCCTGTTCGAGGGCCGCTACCATCAGGTCAAGCGCATGTTCGGCCACTTCCGCAACCGCGTCGTCGCCCTACACCGCGAACGCATGGGCGAGATCGTCCTCGACCCGCAGCTCGCGCCAGGTCAGTACCGCGCTCTGACGGCTGCGGAAGTCGCAAGCGTCTGATCTTCCCAGCCCAACTTTCACGACCCGACCAACGGTAGACCTAAACCGCGATAAAGATGTGACCCGGCCTTGCGTGGCTGCAAGTCAGCTGCTTGAATCGAGTCACAAGTCTTGAGATGACCAATTGGTCACTACGAGACAGCTACACCTTATTTCAGTTACTGGCGCCCTGCGCCGTCTGGATTCCTGCCTGGTAACACCGCCCTCTCCAGCGTCTTCAATAAGGCCTGGAGCGCTCGCCTGTTTCGATCCTAACTGCTTGAAATTCAAATACTTATAAAAATCCCCTGCCTGACATGAAGCTGTCACGCTCAGGCGCTTTTCTGACTGCTCAATCAAATGCGAACGGCCGCCCGCTCGCCTTGTTCACTTGCGCCAGGAGGAAACGACATGAGGCCAGAAACCACAGTCGTCGAGATCAACAGGAAGCACAAGGTACACACGGAGTTCTACGGTAACCCGGCAGCAAGCAAGACCATCATCCTGGTCAATGGCTCCCTGGCGACCACCGCCTCGTTCGCGCAAACGGTCAAGTACCTGCAACCACAGTTCAACGTGGTGGCCTTCGACCTGCCCTATGCCGGTCAATCGAAGCCGCACAACAGCGACTTCACGCCCATCAGCAAGGAAGACGAAGCGGCCATCCTGCTCAAGCTGATCGACCACTACGGCGCCAATTACCTGATGTCCTTCTCCTGGGGCGGCGTCGCCTCCATGCTCGCCCTGGCCCAGCGCCCGGCCACGCTGGAAAAGGCAGCGATCTGCTCCTTCTCGCCGATCCTCAACGTGCCGATGCTCGACTACCTGCACAAGGGCCTGCGCTTCTTGAACGCCGTGGATCGCGACAACATCGCTCTGCTGGTCAACAGCACCATCGGCAAACACCTGCCGTCGCTGTTCAAGCGCTTCAACCACAAGCACGTCAGCACCCTCGACGAGCACGAATACCGGCAGATGTACGCGCATATCAAACAGGTGCTGAACATGGAGGCGCATTGCCGCATGGAATGCCTGCAGGCCATCGAAATTCCGCTGCTGTTCGTCAACGGCGACCGCGACGAATACACCTCGGTGGAAGACGCCTGCCTGTTCGCTCAGCACATCGACCATGCCCAGTTCGCCGTGATCGACGACGCTGGCCACTTCCTCGACATGGAACACAAGGCCGCCTGGCTGCAGACCCAACGCGTCCTGCTGGACTTCTTCAGCGCCCCCAGCAAACGCCTGCAACTGCCCAATCGCGGCGAGCTTCAGGAACTGCAGGCCATCGCCGTATGAACGGACGCAGAGGCGAACCGGCTGCACGACGGGTTCCGGTTCGCCCTTCATTTTCGCCGCAGGTTCCGGTATAAAGGCACCCGCTGCGGGTGTCGTATAATGGTAATACCCTAGCTTCCCAAGCTAGAGCCGTGGGTTCGATTCCCATCACCCGCTCCAGACAGCCAAGCAAAAGCCCCGTCATCACTGACGGGGCTTTTTCGTTTCTGCTGGGTGAACCTCGCCACATCCTCCACCTTGAGTTGTGACGTGACGCTGAGGTGCGTACCCTGCGACGCGGCCAGGGTGGCCTCTGTTGGAAAGGATGTTCCATGCTCAAACGTCTCTATCGAATCTTCGCGCTGGCCGTTCTGATGAGTGCGCTCGCGGGTTGCGGCACGCTGTTCGGGCGAAATGGCAGTTATTACGGCCCCGATTACTACACAGGCGTTGCGTACGACTTCGGCGTGCTGTTCGGTTCTGACGAAGTCAATCGCGGCTACTTTCCAGCCACGGCCTGGTGCTGGTTATCGGTCGTTTGCCCAGTACTGACGATCTTTTCACTGCCTGTGGACGCTGCCGTCGATACCGTCATGCTTCCGCATGACATCTATCAGGCAAACAAACCGATCGAGTAATCGCAGACACGAAGAGGCCCGTGACTTCTTGCGCTGTTAGCTCGGGCAAATCCAGGCAGCGTGATGCCCGGCTCTACGCTTTTTGAAAAGGCCGCCCGAGCTAAGGCCGCCTCACCCGACGCGCCAAAACCGGGACCACTCGCCCTTTCCCCGGAACTTCTGCTCCTCAACACCACCAGAAACCTATACGTCCCTTCTGGAGGCCCTTGACGATGGAACAGTGGAACATCTGGCTTGACCGCGATCTCTGGCTCAACATTGCGATTGTTGTGGTCGCTACGGCGCTGATCTACAGCGTGTTGCGTGCGGTGGTCGGCACGCTGCACAAGCGGCTGATGGCCTGGTCGAAGGATCAGGACGGCAGTTGGCCGCACTTCGTGGCGGTTGTGATCGGCCGTACCAGCCGCGTGTTGCTGCTGGCCTTTTCTCTGTTGCTGGCCTTGCGCCTGCCGGAGCTGCCCGGCAGCTGGCAGAGCGCGCTGAGCCATACCTGGTTCGTCGCCCTGGCCTTGCAAGTGGCGCTGTGGGTCGATACCGGCGTACGTCTGTGGTCACGCAGCCTGGTGATGAAGAAGAGCGGCAGCTACAACCCGGTGATGACCACCATCATCAGCATCATGATCCTGATCGTGGTGTGGTCGGTGATGCTGCTGTCGATCCTGGCCAATCTCGGTGTGGATATCACCGCGCTGGTGGCCAGCCTGGGTGTCGGCGGTATCGCCGTGGCACTGGCGGTGCAGACGGTGCTCAGTGATGTGTTCGCCTCACTGTCGATCGGTGTCGACAAGCCCTTCGAGATCGGCGACTTCGTGGTGTTCGGCGAGGTGGCCGGGACCATCGAGCATATCGGCCTGAAGACCACGCGCATCCGCAGCCTCAGCGGCGAGCAGGTGGTGTGTGCCAACGCCGACTTGCTGCGGCAGATCGTGCATAACTACAAGCGCATGAATACCCGCCGTATTGTCTTCAAGTTCGGCGTCAACTACGACACGCCGAGCGACAAGGTTCGCCAGGTGGCCGAGCGCGTCGGCGACATCATCCGCGCCACGCCCAAGGCCAGATTCGACCGCGCACACTTTCTCGGTTTCGACGAAAGTCAGCTGACCTTCGAGGTGGTTTATATCGTGCAGAGCTCGGACTACAACCAGTACATGGATATTCAGCAGGAGATCAACCTGCAGCTGCTCGATGCCCTGCGCGAGCTGGATGTGCGCTTCGCCCTGCCCCGTCGCGACCTGCGCCTCGTGGGCGAGCGGATGCCGGTCATCAAGGTCGCCGGTCTGCCGCAGCAGACCGAGACAGAGGACGGCGAGCAGGATCAGCGCTTGCCGAGATTCAGTTGAGGAACGCCTGAAAAGCCCGCGTATGCGGTAATGCTGTTCACTTAAGGTCGCAGGCATTGACTCCCCTCTCCCATTTATGGGGGGGTTGGGGAGAGGGGCCGAAACCCCGCGAAACTGCCAGTTTCCCCCTCTCCCTAACCCTCTCCCTGAGGGGCGAGGGGACTAATCGCGCTCGACCGTTTCTTATGTGAACAGCATTACGCGTATGCGGGCCATCGCTGAGTGGCGCTGGCCCGCAACTACCGGCGTCTGCCGGGCTCTTGCCTTCCCTGAGTAACGAAATGCCGATTCTCCTACTGGGCATGCTTGCCGCCATCGCTGATGCCGCAGTTCAGCCGCGACCGTGGCTACAGCGTGCAGACCAGCACCGCCTCGGCTCCAACAAGGCTCGATGCGTGGTGCCCGCCTCACGTGAGGAGGGCGCTTTGCCACCATATAAGCCTTTGAAAAAACATAAATTTTCCATCTTCACATCGGCAGCGGTGACGGCTACCCTGCCGCCCCATGATTCGATGCTTACTGCCCCTGCTCTGCTGTTTCACAGCCCTTTCCCTGCACGCCGCACCCGCCAGTTTCGCCGAGGCCAAGCGCCTGGCCTGGCCGTTGTATGCGCAGCAATCCACCGAGTTCTATTGCGGCTGCAAGTACAGCGGCAATCGGGTCGACCTACGTTCCTGTGGTTACACGCCGCGCAAGAACGCCAATCGCGCCCAACGCATCGAGTGGGAGCATGTGTCCCTGCCTGGGTGATCGGCCATCAGCGCCAGTGCTGGCAAAAAGGCGGACGCAAGAACTGCACGGCCAACGATGCGCAGTTCCGCAAGGCCGAGGCCGACCTGCACAACCTGGTGCCGAGCATCGGCGAGGTGAATGGCGACCGCAGCAACTACAGCTTCGCCTGGCTGCCGCAGAAGCCGCACCAGTACGGACAGTGCGAGACGGTGGTGGACTTCAAGGCGCGCAAGGTGATGCCGCGCCCGGCCATCCGCGGGATGATCGCGCGCACCTATTTCTACATGTCCGACCGCTACAAGCTGCGCCTGTCGAAACAGGATCGGCAACTCTACGAGGCCTGGAGCAAGGCCTACCCGCCCAAGGTCTGGGAGCAGCAGCGCAACCAGCAGGTGGCCTGCGTGATGGGCTGGGGCAACCCCTATGTGGGCAAGGTGGATATGAGCCGCTGCGCGCGCAAGCGTGCGTAGGGTCGCGGCTGAAGCCCCTCCCACAAGTTTCCCGCATCTGTGTGAGGGGCTTCAGCCGCGACCGCTTTGGCATATTCCAAGCAGTCCGCGGATTGCGTCCGGGCTACGCCAGGCGCTGCAACTCGCGCCGCACCATGTTGGCGAACTCCGGCGGGCTGAGCTGGTACAACTCCTGCGCCACCCAGGGTAGCCAGCGCCCCTGCAGCTCGGCCTTGCGCGCCAACAGGCGCTGGGCCTCGGCTTCGGCGCGAGCCTGGTGCTCACGGTGATAATCGGCGCGGCTCGGTTTTTCTGTACTCACGGTGTTGCCCTTTTCCTCATGCGCGGCAGAGCAGGCATAATCGCGGCCTGTTCGCCCATTTCGACCTTCATCTATGCGCATCCACGTCAGCTTCATCGACCGCGTCGGCATCACCCAGGAAGTCCTGGCGCTGCTCGGCGGGCGTAATCTGAACCTCGATGCGGTGGAGATGGTACCGCCAAACGTCTATATCGACGCGCCGACCCTGAGCGCCGAGGTGCTCGAGGAGCTGCGCGGCGCGCTGCTGCAGGTGCACGGCGTGCAGAGCGTGGAGGTGGTGGACATTCTGCCCGGTCAGCGCCGCCGCCTGCAGCTCGACGCCCTGCTGGCGGCCATGCCCGACCCGGTGCTGGCAGTGGATGATCGCGCCACCGTGCTGCTGGCCAACCCGGCGCTGATCGACATCTGCGAGCGCCCGCCCGAGGGGCTGAGCATCGCCGCGCTGTTCTCCGACGACACGCTGCAACGCTCGCTGCTCGCCGCCGGTTTTCATCAGCCGCTGCGCGAGGTGCATTTCGCCGGCCAGCCACTGCTGCTCGACGCCCAGCCGATCACCGAAGACGGGCGCCTGACCGGTGGCCTGCTCACCCTTTACGCGCCCAGCCGCATGGGCCAGCGCCTGGCGGCACTGCATCACGACCATGCCGAGGGCTTCGATTCGCTGCTCGGCGAGTCCGCACCAATTCGCGCCCTCAAGGCCCGCGCCCTGCGCGTGGCGTCGCTGGACGCGCCGCTCTTGATCCACGGCGAAACCGGTACAGGCAAGGAGCTGGTGGCGCGTGCCTGCCATACCGTCAGCGTGCGCCGCACCGCGCCCTTCCTGGCGCTTAACTGCGCCGCCCTGCCGGAAAACCTGGCCGAGAGCGAGCTGTTCGGCTACGCCCCCGGCGCCTTCACCGGCGCCCAGCGTGGCGGTAAGCCGGGGCTGCTGGAGTTGGCCAACCAGGGTACGGTGTTTCTCGACGAGATCGGCGAGATGTCGCCCTACCTGCAGGCCAAGCTGCTGCGTTTTTTGAGCGATGGCAGCTTCCGCCGCGTCGGTGGCGATCGCGAGGTGAAGGTGGACGTGCGCATCCTCAGCGCCACCCATCGTGATCTTGAAAAGATGGTGGCCGAAGGCAGCTTCCGCGAAGACCTGTTCTACCGGCTCAACGTGCTCAATCTGGAAGTGCCGCCGCTACGCGAGCGCGGCCAGGACATCCTGCTGCTGGCCCAGCACTTCATGGCCCAGGCCTGTGCGCAGATCCAGCGCCTGCCCTGCCGCCTGGCGCCGACCACCTTCCCCGCCCTGCTCGCCGGGCGCTGGCCGGGGAACGTGCGCCAGTTGCAGAACGTGATCTTCCGCGCGGCCGCCATCTGCGACAGCAACTGGGTGGAAATGGACGACCTGGATATCGCCGGCACCGAAGTGGCGCCGAGGGTGGAAGGGGAAGTCGCCAGCCTGGAACAGGCCATGGACGAATACGAGAAGGCGCTGCTGGAAAAGCTCTACGCCAGCCACCCCTCCAGCCGCCTGCTGGCCACCCGCCTCGGCACCTCGCACACCGCCATCGCCAAGCGCCTGCGCAAGTACGGCATCGGCAAGCTCTAACAGGCCGTTGAAAAACGTAGGCGAGGCAGGCAAAGCAAGGCAAAAACGGCCGAAAAAGCGCAGTTTACGCGTTGTAAATGAGCATTTTGACTGGGCTCGCACGCGAGGCCGTTTTTAACGCAGCATTGCCAACGCAGGTAGTTTTTCAACGGCCTGCTAATGCCTGCCGCCGCGTAGGGTGGGTTAGGCGCCTGTCATACATCCCGATGAACATACTGGGTTCGCCGCGCCGTAACCCACCATTGGCGCAACACGGAAGATCGCCCGGTGGGTACGCGGCGCACCACCACCGAGGTGTCAGCACGCCCGCTGCCCAGCGCCACTAACCCACCCTACGCGCTAGGCACCTCGTTCGTAGGGTGGGCTTTAGCCCACCAGCACAGCCATAGAACATTGGCACAACCTGCAGGATCGCCCGGCGGATATCAAAAGCTTCATCCACCCGCTGTGGGGCTTTAGCCACGACAGCCTGGACAAATCGCCGCTGAAGCGTCTCCCACACGCCACCCTGCCGAATCCCGGGGCTGCCGGCACGATCTTTCCGGATTACATCCGGGCTACACGCCAGGCAGAGCGTGGCTAACAGCCCACCTGTAGCCAAATCATTCCACCGTAACGATTTCGTAACAACATAAGCAAAGCCCCATTCCCGCTGGTGCGACCTCGACTTTGCCAGAAACGACGCCGACTTTCGGAACGATATCGTTCCACAGAGCTTTCATCAGCCCTCATGAAAACATCTAAGTAATTGATTTTATTGAAATTAATAACGGTGGCATCAAGCTTGCTCTGGCACCTACAGTCAACCCGCCACACTGCGGGTTACCCGTTGCCTGCCACAGAAACAGGCCACCTTTGCCCTTGAGGAGTTCACATGAGCGAGTTGCGTTTCACCGCCGATCACGAATGGCTGCGTCTGGACAACGATGGTCTGGTTACCGTCGGCATCACCCATTACGCCCAAGACGCGCTCGGCGACGTGGTCTACGTACAACTGCCGGAAGTGAAGGCCTATGCCCAGGGCGAGGAAGTGGCCGTACTGGAGTCGGTGAAGGCCGCCAGCAATATCGTCATGCCGCTCGATGGCGAAATCGTCGAGATCAACGGTGATCTGGAAGGCAGCCCGGAGCTGGTCAACGAATCGCCGCTGGACAAGGCCTGGTTCTTCCGCATGCGCCTGACCGACAACGCCGTGCTGGCCGACCTGCTGGACAAGGCCGGCTATGATCGTCTGTTGAACGCCAACGCCGACGCCTGAGTGACCGCCATGACCAAGCTCGACACCCAGAACGAATTCATCGCCCGCCACATCGGCCCGCGCGATGCCGACACCGCAGCCATGCTCGAACTGCTGGGCTATGACTCGGTCGACGCGCTGACCAATGCAGTGATCCCCGAGTCCATCAAGGGCACCAGCATCCTCGGCGAGCAGCCGGGCCTGTCGGAAGCCGACGCCCTGGCCAAGATCAAGGCCATCGCCGCGAAGAACCAGCAGTTCAAGAACTACATCGGCCAGGGTTACTACGGCACTCACACGCCGAGCCCGATCCTGCGCAACCTGCTGGAAAACCCGGCCTGGTACACCGCCTACACCCCGTACCAGCCGGAGATTTCCCAGGGCCGCCTGGAAGCGCTGCTGAACTTCCAGACCCTGATCAGCGACCTTACCGGCATGCAGATCGCCAACGCATCGCTGCTGGATGAAGCCACCGCTGCCGCCGAGGCCATGACCTTCTGCAAGCGTCTGTCGAAGAACAAGGCTGCCAACACCTTCTTCGTGTCCCAGCACTGCCACCCGCAGACCCTCGACGTACTGCGCACCCGTGCCGAGCCGCTGGGCATCGACATCGAAGTCGGCGACGAAGCTGCCATCACTGACGCCAGCGCCTACTTCGGTGCGCTGCTGCAGTACCCGGCGAGCAACGGTGACATCTTCGACTACCGTGCCCTGGTCGAGCGCTTCCACGCCGCCAACGCCCTGGTGGCCGTGGCTGCCGACCTGCTGGCCCTGACCCTGCTCACCCCACCGGGCGAGTTCGGCGCCGACGTGGCCCTGGGCAGCGCCCAGCGTTTCGGTGTACCGCTGGGCTTCGGTGGTCCGCACGCTGCCTACTTCGCCACCCGCGACGCGTTCAAGCGCGACATGCCGGGCCGTCTGGTCGGCATGTCGGTGGACCGTTTCGGCAAACCGGCCCTGCGCCTGGCCATGCAGACCCGCGAGCAGCACATCCGCCGCGAGAAGGCCACCAGTAACATCTGTACCGCGCAGGTGCTGCTGGCCAACATCGCCAGCATGTACGCCGTGTACCACGGCCCGAAAGGCCTGACCGCCATCGCGCAGCGCGTACACAGCTTCACCGCCATCCTCGCCCTGGGCCTGACCAAGCTGGGCCACAGCGTTGAGCAGCAGCACTTCTTCGACACCCTGAGCATCAAGACCGGCGCCAAGACCGCCGAGCTGCATGCCAAGGCCCGTGCTGCCGGCATCAACCTGCGCGAGATCGACGCCGAGCGTCTGGGTCTGTCGCTGGACGAAACCACCGACCAGGCCGCCGTCGAGGCGCTGCTGGCACTCTTCGCCGGCGATCAGTCTGCCCCTGCCGTCGCCGACCTGGCCGCACAGATCGCCAGCCGCCTGCCAGAAGGCCTGCTGCGCCAGTCGGCGATCCTGCAGCACGAAGTGTTCAACCGCTACCACAGCGAAACCGAGCTGATGCGCTACCTGCGCAAGCTGGCTGACAAGGACCTGGCTCTGGATCGCAGCATGATCCCGCTGGGCTCCTGCACCATGAAGCTCAACGCCGCCAGCGAAATGATCCCGGTCACCTGGCCGGAATTCGGCAACCTGCACCCCTTCGCGCCGGTCGAGCAGGCTGCGGGTTACACCCAGCTGACCACTGAGCTGGAAGCCATGCTTTGCGCCGCCACCGGCTACGACGCCGTGTCGCTGCAGCCCAACGCCGGTTCCCAGGGCGAGTACGCCGGCCTGCTGGCCATCCGTGCCTATCACCTGAGCCGTGGCGACGATCAGCGCGACATCTGCCTGATCCCGCAATCGGCCCACGGTACCAACCCGGCGACCGCCTCCATGGCCGGCATGCGCGTGGTGGTGACCGCCTGTGACGCACGCGGCAACGTCGACATCGCCGATCTCAAGGCCAAGGCCGAAGAGCACAAGGATCGCCTGGCTGCGATCATGATCACCTACCCGTCCACCCACGGTGTGTTCGAGGAAGGCATCCGCGAGATCTGCCAGATCATCCACGACAACGGCGGCCAGGTGTACATCGACGGCGCCAACATGAACGCCATGGTTGGTCTGTGCGCCCCGGGTCAGTTCGGCGGCGACGTCTCGCACCTGAACCTGCACAAGACCTTCTGCATCCCGCACGGCGGTGGCGGCCCGGGCGTCGGCCCGATCGGCGTCAAATCGCACCTGGCGCCGTTCCTGCCGGGCCATGGCCACATGGCACGCAAGGAAGGTGCAGTCAGCGCCGCGCCGTTCGGCAGCGCCAGCATCCTGCCGATCACCTGGATGTACATCACCATGATGGGCGGCAACGGCCTCAAGCGCGCGTCGCAGATGGCCATTCTCAACGCCAACTACATCGCCCGTCGTCTGGAAGAGCACTACCCGGTGCTGTACTCCGGCGAAGGCGGCCTGGTGGCGCACGAGTGCATCCTCGACATCCGTCCGCTCAAGGACAGCAGCGGCATCAGCGTCGACGACGTGGCCAAGCGCCTGATCGACTTCGGCTTCCACGCCCCGACCATGTCCTTCCCGGTGGCCGGCACCCTGATGATCGAGCCGACCGAGAGCGAGTCCAAGGAAGAGCTGGATCGCTTCTGCGACGCCATGATCGCCATCCGCGAAGAAATCCGCGCGGTCGAGCAAGGCCGTCTGGATAAAGACGACAACCCGCTGAAGAACGCCCCGCACACCGCGCTGGAGCTGGTTGGCGAATGGCACCACGCCTACAGCCGCGAGCAGGCCGTGTACCCGCTGGCGAGCCTGATCGAGGCCAAGTACTGGCCGCCGGTCGGCCGTGTGGACAACGTTTACGGCGACCGCAACCTGGTCTGCGCCTGCCCGTCCATCGAGGCGTATCAGGACGCGTAAGCACCGCCCCGTAGCCCATCAGATGAAAATCCGGGGAAGCTGTCAAAAGCTCCCGGATTGCATCCGGGCTACATCCAACCCGTTTCTTTCGGCTCCCCCTTCATCGGGGCGGGCTGACTTCATCCCGAGAAAAACGATAAAGAGGGCCTCACCATGTTCAGCAAGCACGACCAACTCCAGGGTTATGACGATGCCCTGCTCGCGGCGATCCAGGCCGAAGAACAGCGCCAGGAAGACCATATCGAGCTGATCGCCTCGGAGAACTACTGCAGCCAGCGCGTCATGCAGGCGCAAGGCAGCGGCCTGACCAACAAGTACGCCGAAGGCTATCCGGGCAAGCGCTACTACGGTGGTTGCGAGCATGTGGACAAGGTCGAGGCGCTGGCCATCGAACGAGCCAAGCAGCTGTTCGGCGCCGACTACGCCAACGTCCAGCCGCACTCCGGTTCGTCCGCCAACGCTGCTGTTTACCTGGCGCTGCTCAACGCGGGCGACACCATCCTCGGCATGAGCCTGGCACACGGCGGCCACCTGACCCACGGCGCCAAGGTGTCGTCCTCGGGCAAGCTGTACAACGCGGTGCAGTACGGTATCGACGAGAACGGCCTGATCGATTACGCCGAGGTCGAGCGCCTGGCCGTCGAACACAAGCCGAAGATGATCGTTGCCGGTTTCTCGGCCTACTCGCGTGTGCTGGACTTCCCCCGCTTCCGCGCCATCGCCGACAAGGTGGGTGCACTGCTGTTCGTCGACATGGCACACGTTGCCGGTCTGGTTGCCGCTGGCCTGTATCCGAACCCGATTCCCTTCGCCGACGTGGTCACCACCACCACCCACAAGACCCTGCGCGGCCCGCGTGGCGGCCTGATCCTGGCGCGCAAGAACGAGGAGATCGAGAAAAAGCTCAACTCCGCCGTCTTCCCCGGCGCCCAGGGCGGCCCGCTGATGCACGTGATCGCGGCCAAGGCGGTGTGCTTCAAGGAAGCACTGGAGCCAGGCTTCAAGACCTACCAGCAGCAAGTGATCGACAACGCCCGCGCCATGGCGGCGGTATTCGTCGAGCGCGGCTATGACGTGGTCTCCGGCGGTACCGACAACCACCTGATGCTGATCAGTCTGGTCAAACAGGGCCTGACCGGCAAAGCGGCCGACGCGGCGCTGGGCGACGCTCACATCACCGTGAACAAGAACGCCGTGCCGAACGACCCGCAGTCGCCGTTCGTCACCTCCGGCATCCGCATCGGTACTCCGGCGGTGACCACTCGCGGCTTCAAGGAAGGCGAATGCCGCACCTTGGCCGGCTGGATCTGCGACATCCTCGACGACCTGGAAAACCCGGCCGTGATCGAGCGCGTGCGCGGCCAGGTCGCCGACCTGTGCGCCACCTTCCCGGTCTACGCTGACTGATACCCGACTTACCACGGGCCGCGCGGCGGCCCCAACCGGTGCGCGCGGCGCACCCAACAGGAAACCGACATGACCACTGAAACTCTCGCCAAGACGCCCCTGCACGCCCTGCACATCGAACTCGGTGCACGCATGGTGCCCTTCGCCGGCTATGACATGCCCGTGCAGTACCCGCTGGGCGTGATGAAGGAACACCTGCACACCCGTGAGGCCGCCGGCCTGTTCGACGTCTCGCACATGGGCCAGATCCTGCTGCGTGGCGAGCACGCCGCGCGCGCCCTGGAAAGCCTGGTGCCGGTGGACATCATCGACCTGCCGCTGGGCATGCAGCGCTACGCCATGTTCACCGATGCTCAGGGCGGCATCCTCGACGACCTGATGGTCGCCAACCTGGGTGACGACACCCTGTATCTGGTGGTCAACGCCGCCTGCAAGGATCAGGACCTGGCCCACCTGCAGAAGCACATCGGCGAGCAGTGCCAGATCGAGAGCCTGTTCGAGGAGCGCGCCCTGCTCGCCCTGCAAGGCCCGAAAGCGGCCGACGTATTGGCCCGCCTGGCCCCGGAAGTGAGCAAGATGACCTTCATGCAGGTGGCCCGCGTGCGCCTGCTGGGCAGCGAGTGCATCGTCAGCCGCAGCGGCTACACCGGCGAAGACGGTTTCGAGATTTCCGTCGCCGTCGATCAGGCCGAAGCCCTGGCGCGCAGCCTGCTGGCCGAAGCGGAAGTCGAAGCCATCGGCCTCGGCGCGCGTGACTCGCTGCGCCTGGAAGCCGGCCTGTGCCTCTATGGCCACGACATGAGCAGTGCCACCACGCCGATCGAAGCCAGCCTGCTGTGGGCCATCTCCAAGGTACGCCGCGCCGATGGCGAGCGTGCCGGCAACTTCCCGGGCGCCGAGCGCGTGTTCGAGCAGCAGCAGAAAGGCGTGGCGCGCAAGCGCGTTGGCCTGCTGCCGCAGGAACGCGTGCCGGTACGTGAAGGTGCGGAAATCGTTGATGCCGACGGCAGCGTAATTGGCCAGGTAAGCAGCGGCGGCTTCGGTCCGACTCTCGGTGCACCGGTCGCGATGGGTTACGTCAATGCCAGCCATACCGCTATCGACAGCGACGTCTGGGCCGTGGTGCGCGGTAAGCGCGTGGCGATGAAAGTGGCCAAGACTCCATTCGTGCCGCAGCGTTATTATCGCGGCTGACCCTCGGCATGGCACGGCTGACCCGCGCCATGCTGCGCGTCATTTCAAAGCCAGCCGCCACGGCTACATGAGGCTGGCGGTTTCCACCCACCTACAGGTTCGCCCCCGCAACCTCAGTGAAATCCGCGGCGCTGGCCAAAGCGCCCGGATTGCATCCGCTCCGTGGCTCCATGCCCGCAGCCGGATGAAACCTGCCCAAGCGCCCGCGGTGTCTGGCACGCGCGCCTGGAAGACGTCTACCAGCAGAGCTACGTGCAGCTGACCCACAGCCAAGCGGTCGGTGACTGGGTACTGGGTGCCAACCTGGGCTATGTCGCCGGCAAGGAAGAAGGCGCGGCCAAGGCCGGCAACCTGGACAACAAGGTCTATCAGGGTGCACTCACTGCCAAGACCGGAAACAACAGCTTCATGGTTGCCTACCAAAAGCTCAGCGGTGATACCAAGTTCATGCGTATCGATGGCGCCAGCGGCGGCACGCTGGTCAACGACGGCTTCACCAACAGCTACGACAACCTGGAAGAACGCTCCTGGCAGATTCGCCACGACTACAACTTCGCTGGCCTCGGCATTCCGGGCCTGACCCTGATGAACCGTTACGTCAGCGGCGATAACGCCACCATCAATGGTCGTAAAAATTCCGAAGAGTGGGGCCGCGAATCCGAGCTGGCCTACACCATTCAGGAAGGCAACCTGAAGAACCTGAGCATTCGCTGGCGTAACTCCGATGTGCGTCGCGACGCGGGTCAGGATCTTCACGAGAACCGCCTGATCATCAACTATCCGCTGTCTCTTCTGTGGTAGCGGACGCATCACTGCGTCCTATTGACTCCTGTGTGTTAACGGCACTTTATGCCCGTCCTCGTGACGGGCTTTTTTTGGGTTTTTCGCGTTATCGCGGGGAAGATACGCTTGACACCGGACTGGCAATTACGTGTTAGCTGTCGATGACTTGGCACTATCCCTTAGCGTGTTGTCTGGCCTGATAGGTTTCGCCCCTTACGGGCGACTCACTTTCTTTGCTTGTGCAAAGAAAGTAAGCAAAGAAACACACCCCTGCATACGGCCCCGGCTGCGCCGGGGTTCCCTCGCTCCATCACCGCTCCAGGGGCACGCCACGAAGGGCCGTCCTTGGCCCATCGTGGCTCTCGCGACATCCATGTCGCTCAACCCCTTCCACGGTGATTTCACTCGGCCTCCTGAAGGGGACTTGGGCGTCGTCTTTGAGATCGCGCCTCATGAGCAAAATCCAAACACTACCGACTTTGATCTTCCAGAGATGTCGCAAGCTCGCGACCTGGTCCCCTTCAGGAGGCCGAGTGGAGGTGTTGCGCAGGGGGGGAGCCGCATGGATGCGGCGAAAGGCTTAATGGGCCAGGGATGGCCCATGTAAGCCGGCCACCGGAGCAGCGCCGGAGCAAGGGAAGTTTCGCGTAGCGAAACCCGAATGTCGGGGTGCCCTTCTTTGGCACACCTTTCTTGGGCAAGCAAGAAAGGTGTGGCGCCCGTAAGGGGCGCAACCCAAACGCTCAGTACACGCGGTAATGGATAGTGCTAAGTCATCAGGCAGTACGCACACAAACTTGCCAGTCCGGTGTCAACCCGCACTTTCCCCAAAATATGCGAAGAACTTTTTGTCGGTCTCCCCCGCTGCCTTCGCGGGATGGGCGCTGTACCACTGCATGACTCGCAAGGTGCGACTTGTTGCGTGACGAAGCGGTACTGCCTACCTCAGGGTCGCGACCATCTGCGCCAGCACGCTCAACACATCCTGCCCCAGCTTCTGTGAACGCGCGCCGTTCCAGCCGGTGCGCGGCTGCGGGTTGTCGTCGTGGTCCTTGAACGGCATCTCGATGGTAAACGACAGGCAGTCGAAAGCCTGGCCAACGGCGTTGCAGGCCAGGGTCATATTGGCCTGGCCCGGCTCGTCACGCGGGTAGCCGAAGCGGGTCTGAAACTCGGCGCCGATACCCACCAGGCGGCTACGGAAGTCCTCTTCCAGCGCGGCCAACCGTGGACTGTAACCGGGGTTGCCCTCGCAGCCGGCGCTGAACACATGGGGGATTTCCTCGTCGCCGTGGATATCAAGGAACAGGTCGACGCCGATACGCTGCATGTGTTGCAGCACGAACAGCACTTCCGGGCTGCGCTCGGAGCTGGCCGACTGCCAGGCGCGATTGAGGTCCTGCCCGGCATGGTTGGTGCGCAGGTGACCGCGATAGGCACCGTCCGGGTTCATGTTCGGCACCAGATAGAATTCGGCCTGTTCCAATAATGCGGCCATCTCGGCATCCTGCGGATTCTGCAGACGATCGATCACCCCCTCCATGAACCATTCGGCCATGTGTTCGCCGGGGTGCTGCTGGGCGATGATCCACAGCTTGCGTGCAGCACCGGCATGGCCGCCGATGCGCAGGAGCTGGATATCGCGGCCCTCCAGGCTTCTGCCGCTGGCCACCAGTTCGGCGCCGCGCTCCAGCGCCGTGGCGATCAGGCGCTCATGGCGCGCTCGCGGGTAGGGCTCGAAATAGGCGAAGCGCACGCTCGCCTGCTCGGCCTGTAACTGGAAATGCAACTGTCCGTCCTCGAAACGGGTCGGCACGCGGAACCACTCCTGCTGGTCGTAGCTGGCCACGGCCTGGTAACCGTCCCAGGCGCGGTTGTAGGCCGATTGCCCGGCATTGCTCAGACAGAAGCCATAACCCCGGCCAGGCTGCAGTTCATCGACCTGAAAGTGAAACCACTGGAAATGATGGCTGTTGAGGTCCGGGCGCATGGCCAGCAGCACGCGCTGCGGGTCACTGGCGTCGATGACCTGGATGTTGCCACTGTCGAAATCCGCACTGATCTTCATGACTGCCCCATAAGCGAAATCAGCGCTCAGGATTGCAGCTCATGGCGCGCCTGTGAAGCCGCCAACGACAGACTGATCGGCCAGAACGAACTAAGGTCGTCAAGGTGAGCCTAATAGCGACTCACCTGTTTATCGCCTACGGAGCCCTCTGCCATGCCCAGCCCATTCAACCTGCGTCACGTCACCACCGCCCTGCTCGCCCTGGCGCTGCTGGCCGGCTGTGCCGGGCGTGAACCTGACGCAGCCGCGCCGACAGAACAGCCGCAGGTCGAACAACCCGTCACCCATAATGAACAGGAGCAACTGCGCCAGCAGGCCCAACGCGGCGATCTGGACAGCCAGTTCCAGCTCGGTAGCAGTTATTTCGTCGGCCAGCCGGAAAAGAACCTCAAACAGGCCGAATACTGGTGGAAGCAGGCTGCCGACAAGGGTCACGCCATGGCGGCCGTCAGCCTGGCCTACCTCTACACCGGCCGTGATGCGCCGGAACTGGCCAACCAGCAGAACATGCTCAAGTACCTCAACCAGTCTGCCGCTGCCGGCAACCCGATGGCCCAGCATGTGCTGGGTAACCTCTACCGTCGCGGCGAAGGCGGCGTACCACGCGACCCCGACCAGGCCCAACGCCTGTACCAGAGTGCCTGCCAGCAGAACTACGAGCCGTCCTGCCTGGCACTGGGTCGCCAATAATCTGCTGATGGCAACGGCACGGACACAACCCGCTACTCCGGCACCTCGACGCTGACGTGAATGGCGTCGTGGCGCCAGAACTCCAGATCACCGTCGATGATGCGCCCATGCTGGTCACGATTGACCCGGGTGATGCGCAGCGCCGGGCTGCCCGCCGCCACCTTGAGGCAGGCCGCGGCCTCGGCGTGCAAGGCGGTGGGCACCATCTCGAAGCGCACCCGACCATAACGAATACCGTATTCACTGGCATACAGGTCGGTCAGCGAGCGCGTCAGGTCGAACTCGAGAATGCCGGGAAAGTAGGCCGGGTTGAGGTAGTGCTCGACATACAGCACCAGACGCCCGTCAATACGCCGCGCACGGCACACCTGATAGACGCTCGACAGTGCCGGCAGCTCCAGCACCTGACAGATCTGCGCACTGGCCGGCAGCAGGCGCGCACTCAGCACCTCGGTCGCCGGCACACGCCCCTGCTCGGCAACCATGGCATGAAAGTGAGTACGCACCAGCGGGTTGTAGACCACCCGCTGCGGCGAAACGAACCAGCCCCGGCGCTCCTCGCGATAGACCAGCCCCTGCGCCTCCAACTGGCCGAGCGCCTCGCGCAGGGTGATGCGCGTGGTATCGAACAACTCACTGAGCTTGCGCTCGGCCGGCAACTTGCTGCCGGAGGGCAACAGGCCCCGGTCGATCTGCTCCTGCAACGCGCGGCAGATGATGGTGACGGCCCGTGGCGCTTCTTCGCGCATCAAAATTTCCCCTTTTGGACTAGTCCAGCCCCATGACAGGGCAAAAGTCACTTGCTCAGACGGGTTACAAGACTAGGCAGTCTAGATGACTGATAGATGACAGCCATGCTGCAAGCACGCCGCATGCCACCGTCACATCCACTCACGGCCCGCGAAATCAGCCACTTATCCATGGTCTACGCTTGATGAGCGCGCCAGCTGACTGCACCTAGACATCTGCCAGCCATGGCCGGACATAAAACTGTCACCGAAGGCGCTTAGATTGGCTCGGGTATTGCTGATCTAGACCAACACTCTCACTGCAAAGGAGTTTCCAATGAAACAACTGCTGCTGGCTTCACTGATGGGTTCGGCCATCGCCCTGGCGACTTCCGCCATGGCCGAAGGCACCGACTTGCAGGCACTGGAAAAGGCTGCACGCGCCGAAGGCGCGGTGAATAGCGTGGGTATGCCCGACAGCTGGGCCAACTGGAAAGACACCTGGGCGGATCTGGCGCGCCTCTACGGTCTCAAGCATCAGGACACTGACATGAGCTCGGCGCAGGAAATCGCCAAGTTCGCCGCCGAAAAGGAAAACGCCACCGCCGATATCGGTGACGTCGGCGCCGCCTTCGGCCCCATCGCCGTACAGCAAGGCGTAACCCAGCCGTACAAACCGAGCACCTGGGCGCAGATTCCGGATTGGGCCAAGGACCAGGACGGCCATTGGATGCTGGCCTACACCGGCTCCATCGCCTTTATCGTCAACAAGCAACTGGTCAAGGACATTCCGCGTTCCTGGGCCGACCTCAAGACCGGCACCTACAAGGTCTCAGCCGGGGACGTGAGCACCGCTGCGCAAGCGGTCAACGGTGTACTGGCGGCTGCCATCGCCATGGGCGGCAACGAGAGCAACGTGCAGCCGGCGCTGGATTTCTACGGTGAGCTGGCCAAGCAGCGACGCCTGTCGCTGGCCAACCCGACCATCCAGACGCTGGAAAAGGGTGAAGTGGAAGTCGGCATCGTCTGGGACTTCAACGGCCTATCCTACCGTGACCAGATCGACCCCGAGCGCTTCGAGGTGCTGATCCCGTCCGACGGTTCGGTGATCTCCGGCTATACCACCATCATCAACAAGTGGGCGAAGAACCCCAACGCCGCCAAGCTGACCCGCGAATACATCTTGAGCGATGCCGGGCAGATCAACCTGGCCAAGGGCAACGCCCGCCCGATCCGCGCCGAGCACATCGAACTGCCGGCCGAGGTGCAGGCCAAACTGCTGCCGCAGGAGCAATACGCCAAGGTCCAGCCGATCAAGGATGCCGCTGCCTGGGAGGCCACCTCCAAGGCCCTGCCGCGCCTGTGGCAGGAGCACGTGATCCTGCATATGAACTGACGCCGTACGGAGCGTTCTCGGAAATTACGTACGCGATCAGCTCCCCTCTCCCATTTATGGGAGAGGGGTTGGGGGAGAGGGCTGAAAGCACCGCGAAACAGCCAGTTTTCCCCTCTCCCTAACCCTCTCCCCAGAGGGGCGAGGGGACTGATCGCGTTCAACCGTTTCTTATGTGAACGGCATGACAGCAATTTCCCCGGATTGCATCCGGGCTACGCGCGAAAGAGAGAAACCGATGAAGCACAACGTCATCCTGGTGGTACTGGATGGCCTGAGCTATCAGGTGGCCCAGCATGCGCTGGGCCACCTGTTGGCTTATTGCCAGGCCGGGCGCGCCGCGCTGTACAATCTCGATTGCGCGTTGCCGGCACTGTCCCGCCCGCTTTACGAATGCATCCTCACCGGCGTGGCGCCCATCGACAGCGGCATCGTCAATAACGATGTGGTGCGCCTGTCGAATCAGCGCAGCGTCTTTCACTACGCCCGTGATGCCGGCCTGACCACCGCCGCAGCGGCCTATCACTGGGTCAGCGAGCTGTATAACCGCGCCCCGTTCCAGGCGGCCCGCGATCGCCATACCAGCGATGAAGCCCTGCCGATTCAACACGGCCACTTCTATTACGCCGACCATTACCCGGACTCGCACCTGTTCGCCGATGCCGACAGCCTGCGTCAGCGCCATAGCCCCAACCTGCTGCTGGTACACCCGATGAACATCGACGACGCCGGCCACAAGCACGGCCTCGACAGTTCGCAGTACCGCAATGCCGCGCGCATGGCCGATGTGCTGCTGGCCGAATACATCCAGCCCTGGCTCGACGCCGGTTACCAGATCCTGGTAACGGCCGATCACGGAATGAACAACGACCGCAGCCACAATGGCCTGCTGGCGGAAGAGCGCGAAGTGCCGCTGATCGTTCTCGGCAGCGCGTTCAGCCTCGATCCTGCAGCCCGCCCGCAACAAACCGAGTTATGCGGCACCATCTGCCAGCTGCTCGGCGTGGCCCACGACAAACCCTGGTGCAGGGAGCTGCTTGCATGAAGCCCACCATTTCCAGCAAGGGTTGGGCGCTGTTGTGCTTGGTGCCCTTCGCCCTGTTCTTCCTCGCCTTCCAGATCGCGCCGCTGATGTGGGTGGCGAGCAACAGCCTGAACACTGCCGATGGCTGGGGTCTGGGTAATTTCCAGCAGGCGTTTTCTTCGGCGTTCTATCGTCAGGCCATGCGCCACAGCCTGGAGGTGGCCTTCTGGTCGAGCCTGTTCGGCATCATCATCGCCATCATCGGCAGCTATTCGCTGCGCCAGGTCAGTAGCCGCCTGCGCGACTTCGTCATGGCGTTTTCCAACATGACCAGCAACTTCTCCGGGGTGCCGCTGGCCTTCGCCTTCATCATCCTGCTCGGTTTCAACGGCGCGCTGACCATCCTGCTCAAGCAGATGGGCGTGATCGAGGACTTCAACCTCTATTCCAAGACCGGCCTGATCGTCCTTTACACCTACTTCCAGATTCCCCTCGGCGTGCTGCTGCTCTACCCGGCATTCGACACCCTGCGCGAAGACTGGCGCGAGTCGGCCGAACTGCTCGGCGCCAGCACCTGGCAGTTCTGGCGCCATATCGGCCTGCCGGTGCTGACCCCGGCGCTGCTCGGCACCTTCGTCATCCTCCTGGCCAACGCCCTGGGCGCCTACGCCACGGTGTATGCGCTGACCACCGGCAATTTCAACATCCTGCCGATCCGTATCGCGGCGATGGTCTCCGGCGACATCTTCCTCGATCCGAACATGGCCAGCGCACTGGCGATGGTGCTGGTCGGCCTGATGACCCTGATCACCATCGTCCACCAATGGCTGCTGCGCCGGAGCTACCATGTCGCCCGCTGAAAAACGCTCGCCGCTGTTCCACCAACTGGTGGTCTACCTGCTGTTTCTGATCCTGCTGCTGCCACTGCTCGGCACCCTGGTGTATTCGCTATCCACCAGTTGGTCGGCGACCATCCTGCCCAGCGGCTTTACCTTCAAGTGGTACGTGGCGCTGTGGAGCGATGCGCGCTTTCTGGCCGCCTTCGGCCGCTCGCTGCTGGTGTGCTTTGGCGCGCTGGCGTTGTCATTGCTGCTGATCCTGCCGCTGCTGTTCGTGGTCAACTACCACTTCCCCAAACTGGACGCGGTGATGAACGTGCTGATCCTGCTGCCGTTCGCCATTCCGCCGGTGGTGTCCTCGGTCGGCCTGATGCAGCTGTTCGCGTCCGGCCCGCTGCCGATCCTCGGTACGCCATGGATACTGATCGGCTGCTACTTCACCATCGCCCTGCCCTTCATGTACCGCGCCATCAGCAACAACCTGCAGGCGATCAACCTGCGCGACCTGATGGACGCCGCCCACCTGCTCGGCGCCAGCACCTGGCGCGCCGCATTCATGGTGGTGCTGCCGAACCTGCGCAAAGGTTTGATGGTTTCGGTGTTCCTGTCCTTCAGCTTCCTGTTCGGCGAATTCGTCTTCGCCAACCTGCTGGTCGGCAGCCGCTACGAGACGCTGCAGGTGTACCTGTACAACATGCGTAACGACAGCGGCCACTTCACCAGCGCCTTGGTGATCTCCTATTTCATGTTCGTGCTGCTGATGACCTGGGCAGCCAACCGTCTGAACAAGGACAAATCATGAGTTACCTGAATATCCGCGGCCTGCATAAAAGCTACGGCGCAACGCCCATCTTCACCGACATCAATATCGAGATCGGCCAGGGTCAGTTCATCACCCTGCTCGGCCCCTCCGGCTGCGGCAAGTCCACCCTGCTGCGCTGCATCGCTGGCCTGACGGCGGTCGACGGCGGGCAGATCCTGCTGGGCGGCGAGGACCTGGTACCCGTTGCGCCGCAAAAGCGCGGCATCGGCATGGTGTTCCAGAGCTACGCGCTGTTCCCCAATATGACTGTGCAACAGAACGTCGTCTTCGGCCTGCGCATGCAGAAAGTCCCAGCCGCCGAGGCCAGCAAGCGTGTCGCCGAGGTGCTGGAGCTGGTGGAGCTCAACGACTACGCCAATCGTTACCCGCAGCAGCTCTCCGGCGGCCAGTGCCAGCGCGTGGCCCTGGCCCGTTCGCTGGTCACTCGCCCGCGCCTGCTGCTGCTCGATGAGCCGCTGTCGGCCCTGGATGCGCGCATCCGCAAGCACCTGCGCGAACAGATCCGCGCGATCCAGCGCGAGCTGGGCCTGACCACCATTTTCGTCACCCACGATCAGGAAGAGGCGCTGGTCTTGAGCGATCGCATCGTGCTGATGAACGGCGGTAACATCGTCCAGAGCGGCGATGCCGAAACCCTCTACACCGCACCGGCCGATGCCTTCGCCGCTGGCTTTATCGGCAACTACAACCTGCTCGACGCCGATGCCGCCAGCCGCTTGCTGCTGCGCCCGGTCAACAGCCGCGTGGCGATTCGCCCGGAGGCCATCCAGATCGCGGCTCAGGGGATCGAGGGCACCATTGTCAGTCACAGCCTGCTCGGCAACGTCATCCGCTACCGCGTCGAGGCCCGTGGCGTGGAGCTGCTCGTGGATGTGCTCAACCGCTCCGCTGCCGACCTGCACCACGATGGCCAAAGCGTCAGCCTGGCCATTGGCGCCGATGCGATCCGGGAGGTGGCGTGATGGCTCTGGCGATCTTCGACCTCGACGAAACCCTGATCCACGGTGATTGCGCCAGCCTCTGGACGCAGGAAATGGTCAAGCTCGGATGGGCCGATGGTGAATCCTTCATCGCCCACGAGCAGGAGCTGATGCGCCAGTACGCCGCCGGCACCCTAGCCATGGAGGACTACATGGCCTTTACCCTGTCGCCGCTGGTCGGCCGCACGCCCGAGGAGGTTGCCCATGTGGTCGAGCCCTTCGTCGAAGACGTTATCGAACCGATCTTCTACAGCGACGCCAGCCGCACTCTGGCCGCGCACCGCGCTGCCGGTGACCGCCTGCTGGTGATCTCGGCCTCGGCGCATTTCCTGGTCAGCGCCATCGCCGAGCGCTTCGGCATCGACGAGGTATTGGCCATCGACCTAGAGCTGCAGCACGGCTTCTATACCGGGCGAACCGAGGGCGTGCTGACCTACCGTGAAGGCAAGGTGATCCGCCTGGAAAGCTGGCTGATCGAACAGGGCGAAAGCCTGGCTGGCGCCAGCTTCTATTCCGATTCCCGCAATGATCTGCCGCTGCTGCAGTTGGTGGACAAGCCTTTCACCGTCAATCCTGACCCAACCCTGCGCGCCCATGCCGAACAGGCCGGCTGGCCGATTCTAAGCTGGCGGTAATGGACGGCGAAAATCTGGTGCGCACAGCCCCCTTACCGACTCATGATCCCTTCGCAAGCCTCGATCAACGCCGCCGCCAGTTCCCGCGCATAGCCGGGCAACTGGTTGCGCGCGTGCAGGGCCACCTCCACCGGCGCCACTGCGGCAAAGCCTTCGGCCTCGCCCAGTTCGCGGTGCGCGGCGGTGATCAGCCGGCGCGGCAGCAGGGTCAGGCCGAGGCCGCCCTCGGCCGCGGCGCTGACCCCGGGCAGACTGCTGCTGACATAGGCGATGCGCCAGGGTTTGCCTATGGCATCCAGCGCGTGGGTCATCTCTAGGCGGTACAGGCCGTTGGGCGGGAACACCGCCAGCGGCACCGGGTTGCGCGCCAGCACCGGGCGCGCGCGGCTGTCGAGCCAGGCCAGCGGTTCGGCCCAGCTGGCCAGGCCCTTGGCGCTGCCGGCGCGTTGCTTGATCAGCGCCAGGTCCAGCTCGCCGGCGTTGAACGCGCGCCAGACATCGTGGCTGAGGCCGCTGGTGATCTCCAGGCGAATCCCCGGATGCGCGTCGGCGAAATCGGCCAGATAGGGCGTCAGGCTGTTGGCGGCGAAATCGTCCGGCACGCCGAGGCGTATCTCGCCCTCCACCGCGCTCTGCCCCAGAGCGAGCATCGCCTCGTCCATCAGTGCGACGATGCGGTTGGCATACCCCAGCAGGCGCTCGCCCTCGGTGGTGGTCACCACGTAGCGGCCGCTGCGGTCGAGCAGCTCGGCGCCGAGCTGCTCTTCCAAGCGCCGCACCTGCTGGCTGACCGTGGACTGGGTCAGATGCAGGCTGGCCGCAGCGCGGGTAAAACCGCCGGTCTGCACCACGGCGAGAAAACTGCGTAACAGCACCGGATCGAGCATGTCGCATACCTATCATGAAATCCACTGATAGGCATTCTACTATTTAATTTCTGAATCCATCCGTGAATTCCTATAGTGCATGGGAGCCAATTTTCCGCGCCGGGATCGTTCCCAGCGCCATCCACCCACCGAGGCAATCTCTCGATGAGCAAATCGCCCTACTACTACGCACCGCATGGCGGTCATCCAGGTCAGGAACAACTGCTAACCGACCGCGCCATGTTCACCGAAGCCTACGCCGTGATCCCCAAAGGTGTAATGCGTGACATCGTCACCAGCCACCTGCCGTTCTGGGACAACATGCGCATGTGGGTCATCGCCCGCCCGCTGACCGGCTTCGCCGAAACCTTCTCGCAGTACATCGTCGAAGTCGGCCCGAACGGCGGCAGCGACAAGCCCGAGCTGGACCCGACCGCCGAAGGCGTAATCTTTGTGGTCGAAGGTACCTGCGACCTGAGCCTCAACGGCGCCCAGCACGCCCTGCGTCCCGGCAGCTACGCCTTTATCCCGCCACAAAGCGATTGGTCGCTGCGCAACAATGGCAGCGAGGCGGTACGCTTCCACTGGTTGCGCAAGGCTTATCAGGCCGTTGACGGCGTGCCCTACCCGGAAGCCTTCGTCACCCACGAGCAGGACATCGAGCCGATCGTCATGCCCGGCACCGAAGGCCGCTGGAGCACCACGCGCTTCGTCGAGATCAGCGACATGCGCCATGACATGCACGTCAACATCGTCAATTTCGAGCCGGGCGGCGTGATCCCCTTCGCCGAAACCCACGTCATGGAACACGGCCTGTACGTGCTCGAAGGCAAGGCGGTGTACCGCCTGAACCAGGACTGGGTCGAAGTGGAAGCCGGCGACTTCATGTGGCTGCGCGCCTTCTGCCCGCAGGCCTGCTACGCCGGCGGCCCGAGCCGCTTCCGCTACCTGCTGTACAAGGATGTGAACCGCCAGATGCCGCTGACCCTGGGTGGCCTGAAGCGCTGAGGGGCCCTCCTGTAGGGTGCGCCGTGCGCACCTATGCCGCGGCATCTAAGTATTGGTGCGCGCGGCGCCCCCTACGCAAGCCGCTCACCGTAGATGGATGAGCAGCGGCCACAAAAAAGGCCACCCCGAGGGGTAATGCCAGTCAGTTAAGCGTCGACGCTGCCAATGGGTAGGAGCGGCGCCCCGCCGCGAACCAGGGCGATACGCGATTGAAAAGCTTCGCCCCGGGGCGGGGCTCCTACGAAAGACCGCTTTGGCAAGCTTATCTGATCGGCATTGCCCCGAGGGGTGGCCTTTTCATTTCTACCGCAGCCGATCAGCTATGACGGATCAGGTGATCGAAAGCACTCAGCGAAGCCTTCGAGCCTTCGCCAATGGCGATGACGATCTGCTTGTACGGCACAGTGGTCACGTCGCCCGCTGCAAAGACGCCAGGAATGTTGGTTGCGCCCTTGCTGTCGACGATGATCTCGCCGAAGCGGTTGAGTTCGAGCGTACCCTTGAGCCAGTCGCTGTTGGGCAGCAGGCCGATCTGTACGAAGATGCCTTCCAGCTCGACGGTGTGCAGTTCTTCGGTGGTGCGATCCTTGTACACCAGACCGGTGACCTTCTGACCGTCGCCCTTGACCTCAGTGGTCTGCGCGCTCTTGATCACGGTGACGTTGGCCAGGCTGGCCAGCTTCTTCTGCAGCACGGCGTCGGCACGCAGGGTGTCGGCGAACTCCAGCAGGGTCACATGGCTGACGATACCGGCCAGGTCAATCGCGGCTTCAACGCCGGAGTTACCACCGCCGATCACCGCCACACGCTTGCCCTTAAACAGCGGGCCGTCGCAGTGCGGGCAGAAGCACACACCCTTGGCTTTGTATTCCTGCTCGCCAGGTACACCCATCTCGCGCCAGCGCGCGCCGGTGGAGAGGATCACGGTCTTGGCCTTGAGCGACGCACCGTTGTCGAACTTCACCTCATGCAGCCCACCTTCGCTGCTGGCCGGCACCAGAGCCGAGGCACGCTGCAGGTTCATCACGTCGACTTCGTATTCCTTGACGTGCTCTTCCAGGGCGCGCACCAGTTTCGGGCCTTCGGTTTCCTTCACCGAGATGAAGTTCTCAATGGCCATGGTGTCCAGCACCTGACCCCCGAAGCGCTCGGCGGCAAGACCGGTACGAATGCCCTTGCGTGCGGCGTAGATGGCCGCCGCAGCGCCGGCCGGGCCACCGCCGACCACCAGCACGTCGAAAGCTTCCTTCGCACTCATTTTCTCGGCATCGCGATTGGCGGCGCCGGTATCGATCTTGGCGAGGATCTGCTTCACGTCCATGCGGCCGGAGGCGAAGACCTCACCGTTGAGGTAGATGCTCGGCACGGCCATGATCTGGCGGCGCTCGACCTCTTCCTGGAACAGCGCACCGTCGATGGAGACGTTGCGGATATTGGGGTTGAGCACGGCCATCAGATTCAGCGCCTGGACCACGTCCGGGCAGTTCTGGCAGGACAGCGAGAAGTAGGTCTCGAACTCGAACTTGCCTTCGATGCTCTTGATCTGCTCGATAGTCTCGGCGTCGAGCTTGGACGGGTGACCGCCCACCTGCAGCAGTGCCAGCACCAGCGAGGTGAATTCGTGGCCCATGGGGATACCGGCGAAGGCAACGCCGGTGTCTTCGCCCGGACGATTCAGGGCGAAGGACGGACGGCGGGTATCGTTGCCGTCGGTCTTGAGAGTGATCTTGTCGGTCAGGCCGACGATGTCTTGCAGCAGCCCGAGCAGTTCCTGGGATTTTTCGCCGTCATCGAGGGACGCGACGATCTCGAACGGCTGGGTGACCTTTTCCAGGTAGGCCTTCAACTGGGCTTTAAGATTGGCGTCCAACATGGCGTAAATTCCTCAAATACGAAAATTCGGGCAATAAAATGCCCGGACGGATCGCGCCCGGGCATCGGGCACCACAAGGGCCGGTTACTGGCCCAAACAGCGCAGAGTTGATCCTTTCCGACCTGAGACAGGGGAAAGGAAGTCGGCAAATTTAGATCTTGCCAACCAGATCCAGCGAAGGAGCCAGGGTCTTCTCGCCTTCCTTCCACTTGGCCGGGCAGACTTCACCCGGGTGAGCGGCGGTGTACTGGGCGGCCTTCAACTTGCGCAGGGTCTCGCCGACGTCGCGGGCGATCTCGTTGGAGTGAATTTCCACGGTCTTGATCACGCCTTCCGGGTTGATCACGAAGGTGCCGCGCAGGGCCAGACCTTCTTCGTCGATGTGGACGTCGAAGGCACGGGTCAGCTGATGGGTCGGATCGCCGATCAGCGGGAACTGAGCCTTGCCAACGGCCGGCGAAGTTTCGTGCCATACCTTGTGCGAGAAGTGGGTGTCGGTGGTCACGATGTAGACCTCGGCACCGGCTTTCTGGAACTCGGCGTAGTTGTTGGCAGCGTCTTCGATTTCGGTCGGGCAGTTGAAGGTGAAGGCAGCCGGCATGAAGATCAGCACGGACCACTTGCCCTTCAGGGACTGCTCGGTGACTTCGATGAACTCGCCAGCGTGGAAAGCGTTGACCTTGAACGGCTGTACTTGAGTATTGATGAGGGACATCTCTGACTCCTTCTGAGGTTTGTGTGAGGGTTGAAATCTACTGTCGCTATATTAGCTACCTAACGGAAAAAAGCTTATTGATTACGAGCATGATATCGATTGAATGCACCAATCGATAGCACAGCCCACGCCAGGCGCGGGCTGCAGCACTGGCTCAGGCCAGGCTGGGGTCAATCAGCAGCGCAAGTTTACCCGCGACTTGGTTACCTGCGAGTGTCTCGAACGCCGCCGCACTGTCTTCGATCGCAAAACTGCGCTCAAGTTGCGGCTTCAGACGCCCTTCGGCGAACAACGGCCAGACCTGTTGCTGCAGATCACGCAAGAGGTCGGCCTTGAACTGATCGTCGCGATTGCGCAGGGTCGAGCCGATCAGTTGAACGCGCTTGCCCAGCACCTGGGCCAGGTCCAGGGTGGCCTCGCGCCCGCCCATCAGGCCGATGTTGATCCAGCGACCGTCACGCGCCAGCAACTCCAGGTTGAGCGCCGCGTACTGCCCGCCCACCGGATCGAGGATCACATCGAAAGGGCCGAAATCGCGCAGGCTCTGCAGATCTTCGCCGCGCAGGGCGCCGCCCTGGGCACCGAGCGCTTCGCAGTAGGCCAATCGCTCGGCAGAGCCGACGCTGACCCAGCACGGGCTGCCGAATGCCTTGCACAGCTGGATGGCAGCCGAACCGACGCCACTGGCGCCAGCATGCAGCAGGACTTTTTCCCCGGGGCGCAGAGCGCCGAGCTGGAACAGATTGAGCCAGGCCGTGGCGTACACCTCCGGCACCACGGCAGCCTCAAGCAGGGTCAAACCCTCAGGCACCGGCATGGCGTGACGTGCATCAAGCACCACCTCCTCGGCCATACCACCACCGGCGAGCAGGCAGCAGACACGATCGCCCACCTGCCAGGCGCTGCCGGCACCCACTTCGACAATCACCCCGGAGCACTCCAGGCCCAGCGCCTGGCTGGCACCCGGTGGCGGCGGATAGAGCCCGGCACGCTGCAACAGATCGGCCCGGTTAAGCCCAGCGGCCGCCACCTTCACGCGGATCTGCCCTGCGTCACAGGTTTGCGCCGGTTGCTCCACCCACTCTGCACGCCCTTCGACGCCTTGCAATGCCTTCATGCTGCCTCCATAGTGCAAGTGAACCGAGCCCAGCGCTGACCGCTGGGCTTTTGCCTAGCGCCAACGGAACCTGGCGCCCTCAAATACGGCCTAATATGCGTTATCACCTGCCACTACGTCGAATCAGCATGAAGCGCTCCCTAGCAAGCACCGCCCTCGCCCTCGTACTCGGCCTCAGTGCCCTGCCGCTGGCGGCCAAGACCACCACAGTGACCAGCTGGGACTATCTGCAGCCGGATCGCGAGCAGGTGATTGCCAGCCTCAACGTAGTGGAGCTGCTGCGCCGCCACCACTACAACAAGCCGCCGCTCAATGATGAGCGTTCGATTCAGATCTACGACAACTACTTGAAGTTGCTCGATCCGTCCCGTAGCTATTTTACTGCGGCCGACATCGCCGAATTCAACCAGTGGCGCACCAAGTTCGATGACCTGCTGAAAAGCGGTGACCTCGAGCCAGGCTTCGCCATCTATCGTCGTCACCTGACCCGCCTGGAAGAGCGCCTGAACTTCGCCCTGGCCGAGCTGGGTAAAGGCGTCGACAAGATCGATTTCACCATCGATGAAGAGTTGCAGATCGATCGCGAGAAAGCCCCATGGGCCAAGGATCGCGCCGAGCTCGATGAACTCTGGCGCAAACGCGTCAAGGACGAAGTGCTGCGCCTGAAGATTGCCGGCAAGGAAACCAAGGACATCCAGGAGCTGCTCACCAAGCGCTACAAGAACCAGTTGGCGCGCCTCAAGCAGACCCGTGGCGAGGATGCGTTCCAGGCCTACATCAACGCCTTCGCTACCACCTACGATCCGCACACCACCTATCTGTCACCGGACAACGCGGAAAACTTCGACATCAACATGAGCCTGTCGCTCGAAGGCATCGGCGCCGTCCTGCAAAGCGACAACGAGTACGTCAAAGTGGTGCGCCTGGTGCCTGCCGGCCCGGCCGAAAAGAGCAAGCAGATCGCTCCGGCAGACAAGATCGTCGGCGTCGCCCAGGGCAATGATGAAATGGTCGATGTGATCGGCTGGCGCCTGGATGAAGTGGTCAAGCTGATTCGCGGCCCGAAAGGTTCCACCGTGCGCCTGGAAGTGATTCCGGCCAGCAATCCGCCCAGCGACCAGACCAGCAAGGTGGTCACCATCACCCGTGAAGCGGTGAAACTGGAAGAGCAAGCCGCCAAGAAGAAGGTACTGGAACTCAAGCACGAAGGCCGCGATTACAAGCTCGGCGTCATCGAGCTGCCGGCCTTCTACCTTGATTTCAAGGCCTTCCGCGCGGGTGACCCGAACTACAAGAGCACCACCCGTGACGTCAAACGCCTGCTCGACGAGTTGCAGGCCGAGAAGGTCGACGGCGTGGTCATCGACCTGCGCAACAACGGTGGTGGCTCGCTGCAGGAAGCCACCGAACTGACCAGCCTGTTCATCGAACAGGGCCCGACCGTGCTGGTACGCAATGCCGACGGCCGTGTCGACGTGCTCGCCGACGAGAACAAGGGCGTTTACTACAGCGGCCCGCTGGCCGTGCTGGTCAACCGCCTGTCCGCCTCGGCCTCGGAAATTTTCGCCGGCGCCATGCAGGATTATCACCGCGCACTGATTCTCGGTGGCCAGACCTTCGGCAAGGGCACGGTGCAAACCATCCAGCCGCTCAATCACGGCGAGCTGAAACTGACCCTGGCCAAGTTCTATCGCGTGTCCGGCCAGAGCACTCAGCACCAGGGCGTGATCCCGGACATCACCTACCCGGATGTCATGGACACCAAGGACATTGGCGAAAGCGCACTGCCCGCTGCTCTGCCCTGGGACAGCATCCCCCCGGCGATCAAACCCGAGCTGGACCCGATCAAGCCGTTCCTGAGCGAGCTCAAGGCGCGCCATGAGCAACGTACCGCCCAGGATCCGGACTTCGTCTTCACCCGTGACCGCCTGACCCTGGCCAAGAAGCTGATGGCCGAAACCACCGTCAGCCTCAACGAGCAGACCCGCCGGGCACGTCAGGCCGAAGTCGAGGCCAAGCAGCTGGCTCTGGAAAACAACCGCCGCCAGGCCAAGGGCGAAGAGCCGCTCAAGGAACTGGAAAAGGAAGACGAAGACGCGCTGCCACTTGCCGATGACAAGAGCACGCCGGAAGACGACGCCTACCTGGCAGAGAGCGGACGCATCCTGCTCGACTACCTGGGCCTGAACCCCTCGCTGGCGCTGCATTGAGACACTTCAACCAACGTCATCAAAACGTCATCGAACTGTCGTGAAATGCAAGGGCCGGTCAAGCACCGGCCCTTTCGTTTCCGCCAGATCGAGACCACCATGACCGTCACCGAGCAGTTGAGCGCACTGGGCAACATCCTCGCTCACGGCGACCTCAGCAGCCTGTTCCAGCCTATCGTCTCGCTGTCCGAACAGCGCATTCTCGGCTACGAGGCACTGACTCGCGGCCCGTCCAACAGCCCGCTGCACTCGCCGTTGACGCTGTTCGCCGTGGCTCGCCATGCGGGTCGCCTCAGCGAGCTGGAAATGGCCTGCCGCAAGAGCGCCTGCAGAGGCTTCAGTGATCTGGGCCTGGAAGGCAAGCTGTTTCTCAACGTCTCGCCGGAGTCGCTACTCGACCCCAGCCACCAGCCCGGACGCACCCTGAAGCTGCTGCAAACCTTCGGCATCCCGCCCAGCCAGGTGGTGATCGAGCTCACCGAACAATCGCCCACCGAAGACTTCGCCCTGCTCGACAACGCGCTGCACCACTATCGTGCCATGGGCTTTTCCATCGCCCTGGATGATCTGGGTGCCGGCTACTCCAGCCTGCGTCTGTGGTCGGAACTGCGCCCGGACTACGTGAAGATCGATCGTCATTTCATCGACGGCATTCACCAGGATGCGGTCAAACGCGAGTTCGTCGGCTCCATCCTGAAAATGGCCGAAGCCTCGCGCGCCCAGGTAATCGCCGAAGGCATCGAGCTGCCCGAAGAGCTGGCGGTGCTGGCGGAGATGGGTGTCGATTTGGTGCAGGGCTATCTGCTCAGTCGGCCGCAGGAAAAGCCGCCGCGCGACGCCCGTCAGTTGCTGCCTCGGGTATCAGGTAACCAGTCCCCCCTCAACGAAGACAGTCACGACCTCAGCGCCCTGCTCAATGAACAGATCGCCGTCGAGCAGCACACTGCCATCGCCGAGGTGTTGGAGGTCTTTCGCGCCCAGGCCAATCTCAATTCACTGGCCGTACTGGACAACCAACACCAGCCGGTCGGTATCGTTCATCGCCACTCGCTGTCCGAGGCGCTGCTCAAACCCTTCGCCACTGATCTGTTCGCACGCAAACCCATCAGCCGACTGATGAGTCAGGACTTTCTCGCCGTGGAGCTGACCCAATCGTTGCAAAAGGTCAGCCGCCTGCTCACCAGCCGCGCCCGCCAGCGTATCGAGGAAGACTTCATCATCATCCAGCACGGCCGCTATCTGGGCCTGGGCCGGGTGATCGACGTACTCAAGCTGATCACCGAGCAGAAGCTGCAGCAGGCACGCCACGCCAACCCACTGACTCTGCTGCCAGGTAACGTACCGATTCAGCAATGCCTGAGCCGCTTGCTGCAACAGCAACGTGAAGCGGCAGTGTGTTACGTCGACATCGACAGCTTCAAGCCCTTCAACGATCTCTACGGCTACGCCAAGGGCGACGAAGTGCTGCTGTGCCTGGCGCAATGCCTGAACGAGCGGATCGACCCGGCGCGCGACTTCGTCGGGCATATCGGCGGTGACGATTTCATGCTGGTACTGGGCTCGAAGGACTGGCGCGACAAGCTTGGCAGGCTGTTCGAGGATTTCCAGAATCAGTGTCGGCGCTTCTACCGCGATGAACACCTGCAAGCCGGCTGCTTCATTGCCCACAACCGCCACGGCCAGCGCCAGGAATATGCGCTGTTGTCACTGTCGATCGGCGTGGTGCATGTGAACGCTGAAGATTGCGCGCAGCTCGATGCCTCACGCCTGGCCGAAATGGCTTCCGAAGCCAAGCGTCAGGCCAAAGCCGTGCCCGGTTACAGCCTGCATATCCTCGCAGGCTCAGCGGCCTGAATCAGCCATGCCGGCATAGCGTTCGGCAGCCTGCGCATCAGCCTCCAGGCCGGGCGCGCCCTCACGATATAGCTGGCTGAGGCGACGAGCGGCCAGCGGATGGCCAGCCGCCAGCGCCATCTCCCACCAACGCACGGCCTGCATGGCATCTGCCGCCTGACGCGTATCAGCCTGCAGCGCCTGCACGCCCAACTGATAGGCAGCCTTGCCGTCGCCGCCATTGGCCGCCAGGCGCAACAGCCTCAGCCCCTCCTCACGCGCGCCAAGCCCCTGGCCGCGAAACAGCAGAATATGGCCATAGAAACTCTGCGCCGGCACATCGCCCAGGTTGGCCATACGTCCGTACTGCCCCTGCATCCACTGCCACAGACGCGGCTGACGCAATGCCGCAGGCCAGTGAAAAAGACGCCGTGCCAGCCAGTAGCCAAGGCGTGCGCGCAACATCCAGAGCCATCTAGACATCGGCTGGATAATCGAACTCGAACACTCGAGCGACCTCCGAGGCATGCCAGGATGCCGCTGCCACGCCATCGCAGGCCCCGCTAAAGCGCCCGAGATGGGTCACGCAGTCGAAGAATCCTGTACGTGGCAGGCGACTGGCGCCCTGGCTGATGACCAGTGCGCTGCGCAGCGGACGCTCGGCACGCGCATCCAGCGCGGCCAAATGCTCCAGAGCAGCGGTGAGGGTTTGCATAGCTGGTGTTGGCAGGTCGAGCCGCTCGATCAACGCCCGGTAGGTGAGCAGGTGGCGCTGACGGCGCGCATCGTCCAGCTCGGTCAATAAGGCCTGCCAATGCTGGCGGCTGATACGCACGCTCAAGACCAGCCCTCCAACCCCAGTTGCCACGCCAGCGAACGCATGATCGCGGCATCGGGCTGGCGTTCGCCGCTCTCGATCATCGCCAGGTAATGCGGGCTGATGCCGACGCTGCGCGCCAGGCTCTCTGCCGTCAGGCCCTTGGCCTCACGCAGCCTGCGCAACTGATCGAGTCCGGGCCGCTGCTGCTCTGCCACTGGCTCAGCAGCGCTGGCTTGCGCGACCACCGGTTCGCGCCCGGCAGCGCGCAACAGAGCCTGATAATCGGCCCAGGGCAACACCGCGTACTCTGGCTCGCCATCACGGGCAATGATTTGCACAGTCATGAATCTCTCCGTTGGAAAGCAGGGCCGACGACCTCGACCCCTTCCTTGCAAATGGCCATCTTAACAGGCACCCGACGACTGAGGCGCAAACCTGCGACCAAGATATCAGCGCCAGGCTGGTGCTGCGCGCGCCATCCTGCCTGCTTGAGAGGCGATTCGCAGAAGCGCCGACATCAGTTGCGTTGCGTTTCTACCCTTTGCGCCACAGGCAACTGCTCGATCAGCGCCAGGCGCTCGGGGCTCTGTGCCTCGCGCCAGGCCCTGAAGGCCTCCAGCTCGCCATGCCAGGTGCGCATGACCCAGGCCAGCACAGCCAGATCGTCGATGAAGCCAAGGCCAACCAGCCAGTCGGGAATGGCATCGAGCGGCGCGATGACATAGAGCAACGCCGCCACGATGGTCAACAACGCCTGCCGGCTGATCTGCCGGTACTCGCCCTTGAACCAGGCCAGGCTAAGGGCGCGAAGCAGTTGCAGGTCATCCCTGAATACGGCGAAGCGCTGCCCTTGAGGGGTACGCTTGTCACGCAGCGCATGCAACAGCTCCGGCAGCCGACCTTCACGCAGAAAACGAGCAGCCTGCGGCAGGTAGCGGAGCAATTTCCAGGGTGTTTTCATTCGCTCTCCTCGGCAAGCCAGGCGTTTTCTGGGCTTGCCCCGCTTACCCACAGAACCTGTGGATAACTCTGTGCAAAGACTTTCGACAAGCCTACCAAAGCCCCGTGGCATGGGGCCTTGGGTTAGATCGGATATTTTTTATACAGCATATAAAATTCAATAAAATCAACAAGTTGCATATTACAAACAAGGGGCTTGCAAGTTTTGCACGGGCTTGTTAGGAACCCTTTGCATGATGTGCATAAGCGTAACACTCAGGGCGCCTCGTAGCGGCTGAGCGCCCCAGAAACGACAACGCCCCGTCAAGACGGGGCGTTGTCAGCGGGCAGCGAGTGTTACTGTTCGGACGGCTCGGCGGCCTGATCCTTGATACCGATCAGCTCCAGGTCGAACACCAGCACCGAGTTGGCCGGAATGGCCGGGGACGGGCTCTGTTCGCCGTAAGCCAGTTCACTGGGGATGTACAGTTTGTACTTCTCACCCACGTGCATCAGTTGCAGACCCTCGACCCAACCCGGGATCACACCACCAACCGGCAGATCGATGGGGCTGCCGCGAGCGACGGAGCTGTCGAACACAGAGCCGTCGGTCAGCTTGCCTTCGTAGTGCACGGTCACCACGTCACTTTCCGTGGGCTGAGGGCCATCGGCCTTCTTGATCACTTCGTATTGCAGGCCGGAGTCGGTGGTGACGACACCTTCACGCTTGCCGTTCTCTTCGAGGAATTTCTTGCCGGCTTCGGCCGCTTCCTTGTTCAGTGCCGTCATACGTTCTTCGGCACGGTTCTGCAGGAAGGAGAAGGCTTCGATCATGTCTTCATCCTTGATGCGCGGCTCCTTCTTCGCCAGCGCGTCTTCGATGCCCTGAGCGACGGCCTTGGAGTCCAGATCGTCCATGCCCTCTTCAGACAGGCTACGCCCCATGTTCAGGCCAATGCCGTAGGAGGCTTTCTGCGCCGGGCTCTTGAGTTCGACTTCGCTGGTTTGCGAGTCGCAACCGGCAAGCACCAGGCCCACCAGGGCAACCGCTGCCGCCAAACGATGCTGTTTCATGCTTGTTCCTTGTAGATGCGCCCGAAGGCCGTCGTGTGAAAGCGCGAGCTTAGCAGTACGCCGCGATCACTGGCTACGGCATAGGAGCCATGCAGCGTGCATAAGTTCAAGCAGGCAAAGGAATTTTTCGAAGATTTCGGCGAGAGCCGAAGCATTGTCACAGGAGGGGATGAAGCGAGGAGAAGAATGGCGCAGCGGACGGGACTCGAACCCGCGACCCCCGGCGTGACAGGCCGGTATTCTAACCGACTGAACTACCGCTGCGCGTAACTGCGAGATTGGTGGGTGGTGACGGGATCGAACCGCCGACCCTCTGCTTGTAAGGCAGATGCTCTCCCGGCTGAGCTAACCACCCCATTCACTCTCGAAGTGGGGCGCATTCTAGAGAGCGAGGCGAGCCTTGGCAAGCCCTCTTCGCAAAAAAATTTACCGCCGCAGCAAGAACTTAGCTACGACCGGCGAATTTCCTCGCAGACTCGTTGTCAGGGTTGGCCTGGACACGCCAGCGGAGAATAATGCGTGTTCTGTGCCGGCGGTCAGCGTTATTGGCCCGCCACCTTCATCCGTCGCTGCGCGCCAGCTTTCCCCAACGGGAGAGTTCAAGGATGGCGCCAATCCGCGACTTCATCATCAATGGAGAATCACCCGCTCATGTGGTTTCGTAACCTGCTGGTCTACCGTCTCACCCAGGACATTCCTTTCGACGCCGAAGCGCTGGAGACCGCACTGGCCAGTAAACCGGCCCGTCCCTGCGCCAGCCAGGAACTGACCACCTACGGTTTCACCGCCCCCTTCGGCAAGGGCGCCGATGCGCCACTGGTGCATGTCAGCGGCGACTTCCTGCTGATCGGCGCACGCAAGGAAGAACGCATCCTGCCCGGTTCGGTGGTGCGTGATGCGCTGAAGGAGAAGGTCGACGAGATCGAAAACACGCAGATGCGCAAGGTGTACAAGAAAGAGCGCGACCAGATCAAAGACGAGATCGTCCAGGCCTTCCTGCCGCGCGCCTTTATCCGCAAATCCGGCACCTTCGCCGCCATCGCGCCGAAGCAGGGCCTGATCCTGGTCGACAGCGCCAGCGCCAAGAAGGCTGAAGACCTGCTCTCCACCCTGCGTGAAGCCATCGGCTCGCTGCCGGTGCGCCCGCTGTCGGTGAAGATCGCGCCGACCGCCACCCTCACCGACTGGCTGAAGAACCAGAGCGCTGCCGAAGGCTTCTTCGTCCTCGACGAGTGCGAGCTGCGTGACACCCACGAAGACGGCGGCGTGGTGCGCTGCAAGCGCCAGGATCTGACCAGCGAGGAAATCCAGCTGCACCTGTCCACCGGCAAACAGGTTACTCAACTGTCGCTGGCCTGGCAGGACAAGCTGTCGTTCGTGCTCGATGACAAGCTGACCATCAAGCGCCTGCGCTTCGAGGATGTGCTGCAGGAGCAGGCCGAACAGGACGGCGGTGACGACGCCCTGGCCCAGCAGGACGCCAGCTTCATCCTGATGATGATGACCCTGGTAGAGTTCCTGCCCGAGCTGTTCAGCGCACTGGGCGGCGAAGAGATTCCGCAGGGTATCTGAAGCAGGACGCAGGTCTGTAGGAGCGGCGCCCCGCGCGAATCAGGACGGGGCACGCTTGGATAAAGCTTCGCCCCGAGGCGGGGCTCCTACGAAGAGCGGCTTTGCAGGCCTTGCCGGCGTCTGGCAAGTAGCCGGATGCAATCCGGGCAACAGGCGCCTGCCTCAAACCAGCGACTCGAGACTCTCGGTAAAGGCACTGGCGCCCTGCTCCGCCGTGCTGAAGTTGTGGCGCATGAAGGCGAACAACTCGCGGCCGCAGCCACTGGCTGGTGCAGGTCGGCCAGCCGGCTCGCGCGCGGCGAATTCCGCCTCGTCGATCTGCAGCAGCAATGCTCCCGTCGTACCATCGAGGCGTATCAGATCGCCGTCACGCACCCGCGCCAGCGGCCCGCCATCGAAAGCCTCCGGGCAGACATGAATGGCTGCCGGGATCTTGCCCGAGGCGCCGGACATGCGCCCGTCGGTGACCAGTGCCACCTTGAAGCCGCGATCCTGCAGCACACCCAGGTAAGGCGTCATCTTGTGCAGCTCCGGCATGCCGTTGCTGCGCGGCCCCTGAAAACGCACCACGGCGACGAAATCGCGCTCCAGCTTGCCGGCCTTGAAGGCTTCGACCAGCTCCAACTGATCCTCGAACACCAGCGCTGGCGCTTCCACCACCTGATGCTCGGGGGCCACCGCGGACACCTTCATCACCCCACGCCCCAGGTTGCCCTGCATCAGGCGCAGGCCGCCTTCTGCCGAGAACGGCCGCGCCACGGGGCGCAGCACGCTTTCCTCCAGACTTTCGCTCGGCCCGTCGCGCCAGACCAGCTTGCCGCCCTCGAGGAAGGGCTCACGGGTGTAGCGTGACAGGCCGCGCCCGGCCACGGTGTTGACCTCTTCATGCAGCAAGCCGGCGTCGAGTAGCTCACGAATCAGGAAAGCCATGCCGCCTGCGGCCTGGAAGTGGTTGATGTCGGCCTTACCATTTGGGTAGACGTGCGCCAGGGTCGGCACCACTTCGGAGAGGTCGGCCATGTCCTGCCAGGTCAGCAGAATGCCGGCGGCGCGAGCGATGGCCGGCATATGCAGGGTATGGTTGGTGGAGCCACCAGTGGCATGCAGGGCAACGATGGAGTTGACCAGGCAACGCTCGTCGACGATCTCGCCGATGGGCATGAAACTCCCGCTCTGCTTGGTCAGGCGGGTGACCTGCTGCGCAGCTTCACGGGTCAGCGCATCACGCAGCGGCGTGCCCGGATTGATGAAGGAAGCGCCTGGCAGGTGCAGGCCCATCACCTCCATCAGTAGCTGGTTGGTATTGGCGGTGCCATAGAAGGTGCAGGTACCTGGCCCGTGGTAGGCGGCCATTTCCGCCGCCAGCAGCTCGTCGCGGGTCGCCTTGCCCTCGGCGTAACGCTGACGCACGTCGGCCTTCTCCTTGTTGGACAGCCCCGAGGTCATCGGCCCGGCCGGCACGAATATCGACGGCAGATGACCGAAACGCAGCGCGCCCATCATCAGCCCTGGCACGATCTTGTCGCACACGCCCAGATACAGCGCCGCATCGAACATGTTGTGCGACAGCGCCACAGCGGTGGACATGGCGATCACCTCGCGACTGGCGATCCCAATCTCCATGCCCGGCTCACCCTGGGTCACACCATCGCACATGGCCGGTACGCCACCGGCGAACTGCCCCACTGAGCCCAGCTCACGCAGCGCCTGTTTGATCTGCTCGGGAAAGGTCTCGTAGGGCTGATGGGCCGACAACATGTCGTTGTAGGCAGACACGATGGCCACGTTGGCCGCATCCATCAGGCGCAGGGTCTGCTTGTCGTGACCGCTGCAGCCAGCCACGCCATGGGCGAAGTTGGCGCACTGCAGCTTGCCCCGCTGCGGGCCTTCGCTGGCGGCGGCACGGATCATCTCCAGGTAGCGCTGGCGCGTGGCGCGGCTGCGCTGGACAAGACGTTCGGTCACTTCAACAACGCGGGGATGCATGGGGAATCTCCAGGCTAGCGACTAGCGATTATTTGTATTTACAACAAAATACTGCCACTCAATGGGCTTGATTTCTAGAGCAATGGGAATAATCTTGTAATTACAACAACAAATTGACGAGACCCTCACCATGACACTACGCATCGCCATCAATGGCTTCGGCCGCATCGGCCGCAACGTGCTACGCGCACTCTACACCCAGCAATATCGCCAGCACCTGCAGGTCGTGGCGATCAACGACCTGGGCGACAGCGCGATCAATGCCCACCTGTTGCAATATGACAGCGTCCACGGCCATTTCCCTGAAGAAGTTAAAGTGGACGGCGAAAGCTTGTGGATCAAGGGTGACCGCATCGCCGTCAGCGCCATTCGCAACCCGGCCGAGCTGCCGTGGAAAACCCATCAGGTCGATGTGGTGCTGGAATGCACCGGGCTGTTCACCGAGCGCGACAAGGCCGCCGCGCACCTCACCGCCGGCGCGCGCAAGGTCTTGATCTCCGCGCCCGCCAAGGGTGCCGACGCCACCGTGGTGTATGGCGTCAACGAGCAGGTACTGACGCCTGACATGCAGATCATCTCCAACGCCTCCTGCACCACCAACTGCCTGGCGCCGGTGGCCCAGGTGCTGCAACGCGAATTGGGCATCGAGCAAGGCCTGATGACCACCATCCACGCCTACACCAACGACCAGAACCTGTCCGATGTGTACCACAGCGACCCGTACCGCGCACGCTCGGCGACCCAATCGATGATCCCGACCAAAACCGGCGCCGCCGAAGCGGTCGGCCTGGTACTGCCGGAGCTGGCCGGCAAGCTTACCGGTATGGCCGTGCGGGTGCCGGTGATCAACGTGTCGCTGGTCGATCTGACCGTGCAGGTCAAGCGCGAAACCACTGCCGAGGAAGTCAATGCCCTGCTCAAGGCCGCCAGCGAGCGATCCCCGGTTCTCGGTTACAACGCTCTGCCGCTGGTGTCCTGCGACTTCAACCACAACCCGTTGTCATCGATCTTCGACGCCAACCACACCAAGGTCAGCGGCAAGCTGCTCAAGGTCATGGCCTGGTATGACAATGAGTGGGGCTTCTCCAACCGTATGCTGGACAACTGCCTGGTCCTGGCCCGCTTGAATTGAACAGGAGGCTCGATGAGCCGTATCAGCTTTACCCGTGCCCAACTGCCGGCACGCAAGCGCATCGCACTGGTGGCGCATGATCACTGCAAGGGTTTCCTGCTGGACTGGTGCGAACGTCAACGCGACAAGCTGGCGCGCCATGAACTGGTGGCCACCGGCACCACCGGCCTACTCTTGAGCAAACGCCTGGATCTGCCGGTGGAGAGCATGATCAGCGGCCCGCTGGGCGGCGACCAGCAAATCGGCGCACGCATTGCCGAGCAGCGCGTGGACATGCTGGTGTTCTTCTGGGACCCGTTCGAGCCGCAGCCACACGACCCGGATATCAAGGCACTGCTGCGTGTAGCGGCGGTATGGAACATCCCGGTAGCGTGCAACGAAAGCAGCGCCGACTACCTGCTCAGCAGCAGCCTGCTGGAACAGCAGCACGAGTACCGTATTCCCGATTACCAGGCTTATCTGGCGGCTCGTGGATAGGGTGCCGCCGTTATCCCCTAGAAATCCACCTTGCCCCGCCCCGCCTTGATCGCTCCGCGCTTGCTCTTGCCATCCAGGCGACGCTTTTTCGAGCCGAGAGTCGGCTTGGTCGGGCGGCGTTTCTTTTCCACCTTGCCGGCGCTGCGGATCAACTCGGCAAGGCGCTCGAGGGCGTCGTCACGATTCTGCTCCTGGGTGCGATACTGCTGCGCCTTGATCACCACCACCCCGCCTGCCGTGATACGGCTGTCGGAAAGCGCCAGCAGGCGTTCCTTGTAAAACGGCGGCAGCGACGAGGCCTGGCTGTCGAAACGCAGGTGCACGGCACTGGACACCTTGTTGACGTTCTGCCCGCCCGCGCCCTGGGCGCGGATGGCAGTCAACTCGATTTCCTCATCGGGCAGGTGAACACTGTTGGAGACGATCAGCATGGCCATGCTTTCTGAATAGGTATAACCATCAGCATACCTGCCGCAGCTGTAATCTTTGCTTGAAATTTCCCCACGGCATTCGCGCGGTGGCTCGGCTAACGTAGCGGCCTGTCTTTTTCGGAAGCATTCGATGGACTCTATAACCCAAGCCGTACTTGGCGCCAGCATCCAGGGCGCCTTGCTCGGCCGCTGGCAGGGACGCAAGGCGCTGCTCTACGGCGCGATGCTCGCCACCGTTCCCGACCTGGATGTGGTCATGGAATACGGCGATGCCGTGGCCAACATGACCTACCATCGCGGTTTCAGCCACTCGCTGTTCGTTCTCAGCGGCTTTGCCCTGCTGCTGACCTGGCTGATCAGGCGCTTTCGACCGCATCCCGGTTACTCGACCAGCCGCCTGTTACTCACACTGTGGCTGATACTGGTCACCCACACCCTGCTTGATGCCTTCACCAGTTATGGCACCCAACTGTTCTGGCCATTGATGCCGACGCCGACGGCCTGGTCCAGCCTGTTCATCATCGACCCGCTGTACACCGTGCCGCTGATCGCAGCAGTGCTGATCAGCCTGTTTACCGGCCTGCGCGAGCAGAGCTGGCGCGTACCGGCCGTAGCACTGGCGGTTTCGACGCTGTACATAGGGTTCAGTCTGGCTGGCAAATTCATGGCCGAGCAGCGTGTGGAACGCGAGCTGGCGCGTCAGGGCATCCAGGCCGAACAGCTGTTCACCACACCGACACCGCTCAACACGCTGCTGTGGCGCGTCATCGTGCTCGATGGCGAGCACTATCACGAAGCCCTGGTTGGCTGGTTCGATGACGAGCCACCGCAACTGCAACGCTTGCCGCGCGGCACTCATCTGCGTGAGCACCTGGCTGACGCCCCCATGCATCAACGCCTGGAGTGGTTCAGTGGCGGTGTGCTGCGCTATGACCAGATCGGTGATCGCCTGGTGGTCATCGACCTGCGCTTGGGCATGACCGGTTTTCATCCCTTCCGCTTCGATTTTGCGCAGAGGAAAGAGGGTCAATGGCAGGTGCATGAGCGCATCGACCGCCTGCCCTTCAGTCGCGGCGAGTCCGAACACCTGGCCTTGCTGTTCAAGCGTATCTGGCAGCCTGAGGTACACGTACCGCTGCTGGCCTGGGCCAGCGAATTGCAAAAGCCGCTGCTGACCGAGACCCGCTCACACTAGAAGCACTGGCAGCGTCGTCTGTTCAGCAAAGACTGCTGGACGGCCGGAAGGTGATCGATCATACGGCTCGCGGGTGACGCTCTGCATGCATGCCCGGGGCCACATCAGCCAAGGCGGGTTCGCCGGGGTAGATACAGGGCGGGAGACTCCCGCCCTGCATTGGACAACCGCACAGGTTTGTTGCACTGAGACGTGCAGGTGGCTCGCACGCGTAGCCGATGTGCTTGCCCCCAGGGATGGCAGCGCGGTGGACGAATGAAGCATCGTCCACCCTGCCCCTTACTCCGCCGCCGGCTTCTTGCGCTTGAGCGGCGCGCTGCCATCGGCGCTGACCAGCACTGAAGGCTTGCCAGCCGGGCGTGGGCCGCTCTTGCGCTTGGCGGCGGTGGCTTTCTTCGGATCTTTCTTCTCGGTCTTTTTCTTCTTGCTGCCAGCGGCCTTGCCGGACGCCTTGAGGTTCTTCGGCCCCTGGTAGACGCCTTTCAGCTCCTTGATGGTGCGACGTTCGAAACGCTGCTTGAGGTAGCGCTCGATGCTCGACATCAGGTTCCAGTCGGTGTGACAGATCAGCGATACCGCCAGGCCTTCACCACCGGCACGACCGGTACGACCGATACGGTGCACGTATTCGTCGCCGGAACGCGGCATGTCGAAGTTGATCACCAGATCCAGCCCTTCCACATCCAGGCCACGCGCGGCCACATCGGTGGCCACCAGCACCTTGACCGCGCCCTGGCGCAGGCGGTCGATGGCCAGCTTGCGGTCCTTCTGGTCCTTCTCGCCATGCAGCACGAAGGTCTTGACCCCGGCGGCGACCAATTTGCCGTAGAGACGGTCGGCCTGTACCCGGGTGTTGGTGAAGACGATGGCCTTGTCATAGGTTTCATTGGCCAGAAGCCAGTCAACCAGCTGTTCCTTGTGGTAGTTGTGGTCAGCCGTGATGATCTGCTGACGGGTACCTTCATTGAGCTGGCTGACGCTGTTGAGCATCAGGTGCTGCGGATCCTTGAGCACCTTGGCGACCATCTCACGCAGGCCGTTACCGCCGGTGGTGGCGGAGAACAGCAGGGTCTGGTGCGGGCCGCAGGCCTCGGCCAGACGCTGGGCGTCTTCGGCAAAGCCCATGTCGAGCATGCGGTCGGCCTCATCGAACACCAGCATTTCAACCTCCTCCAGAGGCAGGTTGCCGGCATTGGCATGCTCGATCAGACGGCCGGGCGTGCCGATGAGGATGTCGATCTTGCGCATCATCGCCGCCTGCACCTTGAAATCCTCGCCACCGGTCACCAGGCCGGCCTTAAGGAAGGTGAACTGGGCAAAGCGCTCGACTTCCTTGAGCGTCTGCTGGGCCAGCTCACGGGTCGGCAGTAGGATCAATGCACGAATGCTCAGGCGTTGTTTGGAATTGCCGTCGCCGAGCAGGCGATTGAGCAGCGGTAGGACGAACGCGGCAGTCTTGCCGCTGCCGGTCTGGGCGATCACCCGCAGGTCTTTGCCTTCCAGCGCGGGCGGAATCGCTGCCGCCTGCACCGGGGTGGGCTCGACGAAATTAAGCTCGGCCACGGCTTTGAGCAGGCGTTCATGCAGGGCGAATTGGGCAAACACGGGGCACTACCTCGGAGAAATCGACAAAACGGTGCATAGCCTAACGGTTTCCGGCGCCGGGGCCGAATTTCTTTGCATCCAAGGCATATTCAGAGGCCGACGATCGGCCATCTGCTGGTGCCATCCGGCAGCAGCAGGCAGGAACCGCACCGGCACTTCTGATATCCAAAGCGCATCGGCAAACCAGGAGTCGAGCCATGCCCAACCAAAACCAAGCGACCCTCTGCATCAGCCTGTGCATTCTGCTGGCCTCGGCGCCAGTGCTGGCCAACCCGCCGCCCGGCAAGGGCAAGCCGGGTCACGCGCATGATGGCGTACAGATCGACCTGCGCGGCCCGCGCGTGGATATCGGCCAGGTGCGTATCATCCTTGGCGACAATCGCCAGTTGATCGGCCCGAGCGCTTCTCTGCCACCGGGCATCGCCAAGAACCTGGCACGCGGCAAACCGCTACCGCCGGGTATCGCCAAGAATTTCGACAGCCGCCTGGCATCACGCCTGCCTTACTACGAAGGCTACGAATGGAAGCAGGTCGGCCGTGACGTGGTGCTGGTCGCCATCGCAACCGGGATCGTCTACGAAATACTGCGTAATGTCCTGGACTGAGCGCCTGCCGACAGGCGGTACGGCGCACGACGAACTTGCCTCGGCGGCGCCACCCTAATTTTCAGATGGCCTGCCCGAGGTGCAATGATGAACCCGTCACTGATCTATCACGTCACTTCGAGCCTCGATGGCTACATCGCTCGCCCCGATGGGCGCATCGACTGGTTCGACTCGCTACGCCAGGCCGATGAAGAATATGCCTTTCAGTACTTCTACTCCGGCATCAACGCACTGCTGATGGGCCGAGGCACTTACGAGGCCCTCCTCAAGCGCGGCGGCCCATGGCCCTACCCCGGCAAACCCTGTGTGGTGCTGACTCGCCTCGCCCTGCCGCGCGCCGCAGATGAAATCCAGCTGACCCACTGCACGCCTGCTCAAGCCGTGGCGGCATTGAACGAAGCCGGCTTCCAGCGTATCTGGCTGGTCGGTGGCAGCCTGCTGGCGGGTAACTGCTACACCGCCGGGCTGATCGACGAAGTGGTGATCAACCTGGTGCCGCACCTGCTCGGCGCCGGCATCCCGCTGCTGGCCACGGGCATGGAACGTAGCCTGACCCTGAGCGACCAACGCCGCTTCAACAGTGGCACCCTGCAGGTGCATTATCGGGTGCAGAAGCAGGCCAATATGCGGACGCAGATCCCCGCGCCGCGTATCAACGTGGCCTGATGCTCTCGCGCTGCTGCTTGCGCAGCAGCCGAGCGCTGTCCCAGCCGACCAGCAGCACAGCCCCCCAGATCGGTAGATAGGTCAGCCATTGCCCGCTGTCGAAGCGCTCGCCCAGCACCAGTAGCGCCACGGCGAACAACAGCACCGGCTCGACGTAACTGAGAATGCCGAACAGCCCCAAGGGCAACAACCGGCTCGATGCCATGTAAGCGGCGAACGCCAGGGTGCCGATCAACGCCATCACCGGTACCAGCAGCCACAGCAGGGGACGATCGCTGAACGCCCCCACCGGCCCGTACGCGATGATCAGCCAGATCGCCAACGGTGCCAGCACCAGCATCTCCAGCACGAAACCGGATAACGCATCCAGGCGCATCCAGCGACGCAGCATCATATAAGGCGGGTAGCCCAAGGCAGTCGCCAGCGTCAGCCAGGAAAACGCCTGGGTACGCCACAACTCGTGCAGCACGCCGAGCATGGCGCAGGTCACCGCCAACTGCTGCAGCGGGCGCAGGCGCTCGCCGTAGAACAGTCGGCCGGTCAGCACCATGGCCAACGGCAGCAGGAAGTAGCCCATGGACACTTCCAGCATGTGCCCGGCCAATGGTGCCCAGAGAAACAGCCCCCACTGCACGCCGATCAGCGCCGCTGCCAGCGGGCAGGCGGCCAACAACAGCGGCTCGCGACGCAGACGCACGAAGCTCTCGCGCAGCAAGCTGGTCTGCCGCGCCAGCAGTACCAACAGCAAGACCAGGGGAATCGACCAGAGCACGCGCTGAGCGAATATCTGCACGCCATCGAGAGGCGTCAGCCACTGCACATAGCCCGGCAGCAGGGCAAACAGCATCGAAGCGCCAACCGATAGCGCCACACCCCGCCCGGACAGTTGCATCAGTGCACCTCGGCCGGCATGCGGCGCTCACGCCCCAGACGAACCAGCGGCAGCGAAGCTGCGATCACCGCACCGCCAAGCGCCAGACGCAGCCAGTCGGCATCGTGATTCCAGATCAGCAGGTTGACCAGCAGGCCAGCCGGCACCAATGCATTGTTCATCACCGCCAGGGTGCCACCATCGACCAGGCTGGCGCCCTTGTTCCACCAGTACAGCCCCACCCCCGAAGCCACCACGCCAAGCCAGAGCAGCACCCCCCACTGCAACGGAGTGCCAGGCAGGCGTTCACTATTGCCCAGCAACAGGAACGCAGGCAGGGCAATCAGCAGCGCCCCCAGATAGAAGAAGCCGAAACGCCGGTACTGCGGCTCGCTCGAGGGATGCTTGAGCAACAGGTGCTTGTACAGCACCTGACCGGCGGCGAAGGTGAAGTTGGCCACCTGCAGCAGCAGGAAGCCGAATAAAAAGCCGCTGCTGATACCGTCATAGCGGATGATCCCGGCGCCCAGCACCGCCACCACTGCAGCCACCAGCGCCCAGGGATTGAACCTGCGGTTCAGCGCATCCTCGATCAGCGTCACGTGCAGTGGCGTGAGAATGGTGAACAACAGCACCTCCGGCACGGTCAGCACCGAGAAGCTCAGGTACAGGCACACGTAAGTGATGCCGAACTGCAGCGCGCCGATCAGCAGCATGCCGCGCACGAATGCCGGGGCATGGCCACGCCAGCGGGTCAGCGGCACGAACAGCAAGCCGGCAATGACGATCCGCGTCAGCACCGCAAAATAGCTGTCGACATGACCGGCCAGGTACTCGCCGATCAGGCTGAAGGAAAACGCCCACAGCAGGGTCACTATCAGCAGATATCGCACAGCCACCTCCGAAGGAAGGCGGCGACCTTAGCGCGTTCCCCTGCGCCGGACAATCCATACGCCAGGGTAGGCGCTGTCCAGCCCCATAAAAAAAACCGGCCGTTCCCTCACGGAACGACCGGTATAGCACGCCCGCTAGCGGGCGCTCAGGAGCGTCGGGGGAGCGTCAGGCCACTTCAGCCAGCCTGGCCTTGGCCTGGGCCAGGCCTTTTTCACTGAACTCGGCGCCCAGGTTCAGGCCTTCGGCATGGATGAACTGCACGTCATGGATACCAATGAAAGCCAGCGCCTGGCGCAGGTAGGGTTCCTGATGATCCAGACCGCTGCCGGCGTAGATACCGCCACGCGCGGTCAGCACGAAGGCACGCTTGCCGGTCAGCAGGCCCTGCGGGCCGGTTTCGGTGTACTTGAAGGTGACGCCGGCGCGCAGCACATGATCCAGCCAGGCCTTCAGCGTGCTGGGGATGGCGAAGTTGTACATCGGCGCAGCCAGCACCAGCACATCGGCAGCCAGCAACTCATCGGTGAGTTGATTGGAGCGGGCCAGGGCAGCCTTCTCGGCATCGTTCTGCTGCTCGCTCGGGGTCATCCAGCCACCCAGCAGGGTGGCATCAAGGTGCGGAACCGGCTCGACTGCCAGATCGCGAATCTGGATCTGGTCTGCCGGGTGTGCGGCTTGCCAATTACCGATGAACTGCCGGGTCAGCTCGCGGGAAACCGAACCTTGCTGGCGGGCGCTGCTTTCGATAACGAGAACACGGGACATGTCTGAGGCTCCATCGAGAGAGTTGAGAGTCGATGGAGCACAGAGTAGAGACTCAGATTTCGATTAAAAAGCGCAAATATCCGCTTACATATATCGATTAAATTGATTTATAGACCTGCCGCGTCTAGGCTTTCATCACCTCAGGTTGCAGGTCAGGTTGACCCGCAGGCGAATCACGCTCCGGGTGAACTTGACCGTCATGTTGTTGCTGGCGCCAGGCGCCAACACGGTACGCCGGGTACGTGGTGCCTCGGGGCCATTGCGAAACACAGCCGTGCATTCGGCCTCGCTCTGCCCGTAGTTGTAGAGCATCAGCGCCGACATGTTGTGATCGATTACCTGTGTGCTGGCCGAGACCTCGGCACCATTGAACTGTTTTTCTACCTCGATGGGGTAGGCATGGGCAGCCAGCGGCAGACAGGCGAACAGCAAGCAGATTATTTTTTTCATCGGTGCTCTCCAACGTGGGATCGCCAGTGTAGGTGGAGATCGTCGGCGATAACAGCCGACTCAGGCAGGATGATGCAATGAAAGCTCCTCGCGTAACCCTGGATCAATGGCGCACGCTGCAAGCTGTCGTGGATCAGGGCGGTTTCGCCCAGGCCGCCGACGTGTTGCACCGTTCGCAGTCCTCGGTCAGCTATACCGTCGCGCGCATGCAGGAACAGCTCGGCGTACCGCTGTTGCGTATCGACGGTCGCAAGGCCGTGCTTACCGAGGCCGGCGACGTGCTGCTGCGCCGTTCGCGGCAACTGGTCAAGCAGGCCAGTCAACTGGAAGACCTTGCGCACCACATGGAGCAGGGCTGGGAAGCCGAGGTACGCCTGGTGGTGGATGCAGCCTATCCCACCGCAACCATCGTCCGCGCCCTCACCGCCTTCATGCCGCAAAGCCGGGGTTGCCGCGTGCGCCTGCGTGAAGAAGTGTTGTCCGGGGTCGAGGAGGTGCTGCTCGAAGGCACTGCCGATCTGGCCATCAGCACGCTGAACATCACCGGCCATCTGGGTATCGAGCTGGGCGAAGTGGAGTTCGTTGCCGTCGCCAACCCGGAACACCCACTGCACCGCTTGCAACGCGAATTGAGCTTTCAGGATCTGGAAGGCCAGATGCAAGTGGTCACCCGTGACAGCGGCCGCCTGCAGCCGCGTGATGCCGGCTGGCTGGGCGCCGAACAGCGCTGGACGGTTGGCAGCCTGCCGACCGCGCGTACCTTCGTCAGCAGCGGCCTGGGCTTTGCCTGGCTGCCGCGCCACCTGATCGTCCGCGAGCTGCAGGAAGGCCTGCTCAAACCTCTGCCGCTGGCACAGGGTGGCATCCGCAAGCCACGCTTCTTCCTCTACAGCAACAAGGACCGTGTCCTCGGCCCGGCCACGCAGATTCTCATCGAGCTAATCAAGAATTTCGACGCGACGCCTCTGGATGCAGCCTTTGCGGCACCCTCGCCAAACCATTGAGACCCCGCGCATGCCCTACTTCGACAACGATGGCTGTCAGCTGCACTACGAGGACTATGGTCATGGACAGCCGCTGCTGCTGGTGCATGGCCTGGGCTCGAGCACGCGCGACTGGGAATACCAGATTCCGCTGCTAGCCCGGCATTACCGGGTGCTGGCACTGGACGTTCGTGGCCACGGCCGTTCGGACAAGCCGCGCGGACCTTACCGCATCGCCGACTTCGCCGATGACGTGGTCGCACTGATCGAACACCTGCAACTGCCACCGGTGCATCTGGTGGGCATTTCCATGGGCGGCATGATCGGCTTCCAGCTTGGCGTCGACCGCCCCGAACTGTTGCGCAGCCTGACCATCGTCAACAGCGGCCCCGAAGTGAAAGCCAGAAACGCGCGCGAATGGCTGGAAATCGGCAAGCGCTGGACGCTGTCGCGCCTGCTCAGCCTGGACACCATCGGCAAGGCGCTGGGCAAGTTGCTGTTCCCCAAGCCCGAGCAGGCAGAATTGCGGCGCAAGATCGAAGAACGCTGGCCGCAGAACGACAAACGCGCCTACCTCGCCAGCCTCGACGCGATCATCGGCTGGGGCGTGCGGGAACGCCTCGATCGCATCACCTGTCCTACCCTGGTGATCACCGCCGACCGCGACTACACGCCCGTTGAACGCAAGCGCGAATACGTGGCAGAAATGCCCAACGCGCGCCTGCTGATAATCGAAAACTCGCGCCACGCCACACCACTGGATCAACCGGAACGCTTTAATAACGCCCTGCTCGCCTTTCTCGGCGAAACTGCCAACAAGGAAAACTGACCATCATGCTCAAGCAACTCGTTCTCACCACCGGCGCCCTGCTGCTGTCGACCAGTCTGCTCGCCGCGGAAAACCCCAAGGTGTTGCTGACCACCAGCCTCGGCGAAGTGGAAGTGGAGCTGGCCGCCGACAAGGCGCCGATCAGCACGCAGAACTTCCTCAAGTACGTCGACAGTGGCTTCTACAACGGCACCCAGTTCCACCGGGTGATTCCTGGCTTCATGGTCCAAGGCGGTGGTTTCGATGCCGACATGCGCCAGAAGGACACCAACGCGCCGATCAAGAACGAGGCCGACAATGGCCTGCACAACGTCCGTGGCACCCTGGCCATGGCTCGCACCCAGGTACGCGACTCGGCCACCAGCCAGTTCTTCATCAACCACAAGGACAACGCTTTCCTCGACCACAGCTCGCGTGACTTCGGTTACGCCGTGTTCGGCAAGGTGACCCGTGGCATGGACGTGGTGGACAAGATCGCCCAGGTACCCACCGGCAACCGCGGCATGCACCAGAACGTACCGCGCGAGCCAGTGCTGATCATCGACGCCAAGCGTCTGTAAGCCCCCGATGTAGCCGTAGCCCCGATGCAATCCGGGGGATTGCAACACACCCTCCCCGGATTGCATCCGTATATGGGCTACGAGAGCGGGCTACGGGCTACGAGAGCGCCATGAACGACAAAGCCGCCCATCGGGCTAATGCTGATCAGATAAGTTCGTCACCACCCCCTCCTACTTGCAGTAGAGGGGCGTTTTTCGTAGGAGCCAGCTTGCTGGCGATGCTTTTTATGGCGGATCGCCGGCAAGCCGGCTCCTACAAAGATCGAGTGCAACGGCTTAACTGACTGGCATTAGCCTGCGGGCTCCCATTTTCTGTTACGTGCAATCACTGCCACTAGGCACGGATTTGCGCGATGCGCGCGTCCTTCCCCTTCCAGAGTTTAGTGACGCCGTCC